>JBBPIC010000090.1:0-19666 GCA_038040525.1 Acidobacteriota bacterium
GCCAAAGGCGCGAAATGTAATAGCCTGGGCCATCGGCCCAGGTGGGACCAGTTGAGGCTTCTTAGCGCTGAAAGCGCGAAATGATGTTCGACGCAACTAATACTTTCAGACGACCCTTCCTATTTCGCGCCTTCAGCGCTTCAAACTTTCATGGACGCTCACCTGGGGCGTTGCCCCAGGCTATTACATTTCGCGCCTTGGGCGCTGAGAATCCCGAGTTCTGAACAATTTCTGAAAAACCGGGGGAAAGGTAACAGGCGAGATGATTAGTGGACTTTCATTCGTTACTGGAAAGAGGACTTTTGCAATTCTACTTCTGCTGCAGATGTTCCGTTCGGCAGAGAACGCTTTGGGTCAGCAAACCTATAGTCTGCGCTCGCCCGATCAAAAAATCGAAGTCAGGATTCGCAGCGGCGATCGATTCAGGTACGATGTCTTGTTTAATGGCAAGCCAGTGCTACAGGACAGCTCATTCTCAATCAAGATAGATCAGACGACGCTGGGTCTTCAGTCAAAAATCAAAACCACTAAACCACGCGCAGTCAATCAGGAGATCGTCTCCCCGGTTCCGCAGAAGTCAGCTCGCATCCGTGAGAACTACAATGAGCTGGGACTGGAGTTGGAAGGCAACCACGCGATCCTGTTTCGCGCTTACAACGAAGGGGTGGCATACCGGCTGGAGACATGGCTGCCGCAGCGTGAGGTAAAGGTCTATGCCGAAGAAGTGAGTCTAAACTTCGCGGGTGATTACCACGTCTATTACCCGAAAGAAGAGAGTTTCTTTTCCCATAACGAGAGAGAGTTTCTCTACCTTCCTTTGAAGGACATTACGCCAACATCTCTGGCCAGCCTGCCGGCCGTCGTGGTTAGCGGTGACGGCGTTAAGATCGCTATTGGCGAATCGGACGTGGACGATTATCCCGGGCTGTGGCTGCGAGGCAATAACAACAACAGCCTTTCTGCAACTTTCCCGCCCTACCCGCTCAAGCAAGAGCATAGCAACGACAGCAATAAGGATCGCGACTTCCGTGTCACTCAAACCGCCGACTACATAGCCGTGACGAAAGGAACACGCACCTACCCCTGGCGGATCATCGGCATTGCGCAGAAAGACGCAGACCTGATCACGAATCAACTGGTCTATCTGCTGGCCCAACCTTCACAGGTCCAGGATACGTCGTGGATCAAGCCTGGCAAGGTAGCCTGGGACTGGTACAACGCCAATAACATTTATGGGGTCGACTTCAAATCAGGCATTAATACGCAGACCTACAAATACTACATCGACTTCGCATCCCGGTACGGCATCGAGTACGTGGTCCTGGACGAAGGGTGGTACAAGCTCGGCAACCTGCTCGAGGTGGTGCCTGAAATTAGTGTTGAAGAGTTAATCGCATACGGCAAGAAAAAGAATGTGGGCATTATCCTTTGGGTAGTTTGGAAAACGCTTGACGACCAATTCGATCCCTTTTTCAACCAGGCTGAGAAGTGGGGAGTAAAAGGACTGAAAGTTGATTTCATGCAACGCGACGATCAGCCGGTAATCAACTTCTACCACAAGGTTTGTCGCGAAGCCGCGCGCCGCAAGATGCTGATTGATTTTCACGGCGCCATCCGGCCTGCGACGATGACTCGCACCTGGCCCAACCTGGTCAATGTTGAAGGCGTGAGGGGACTGGAGCAAACCAAGTGGAGCAAGTTTGCCAACCCCGAACACAACGTAACCCTGCCATTCACCCGAATGTTTCTCGGACCGATGGATTACACGCCGGGCGCCATGGTAAATAGCGGTAGCGAAAGGAATTTTGCCGCCGTCTTCGAACGCCCGATGAGCTTGGGCACGCGCGTTCATCAGCTCGCGATGTACGTGGTCTACGAAGCCCCGCTCCAGATGTTGGCTGACACTCCGTCACATTACGTACGTGAACCTGAAATAATGGAGTTTCTGGCGCCGGTGCCAACCGTCTGGGACGAAACGAGAGTGCTCCATGCGAAGATCGGAGACTACGTGGTCGTCGCTCGCCGCAAAGATCGCGAGTGGTATATTGGCGCAATGACAGACTGGACGGCCAGAACGCTGGACGTCGAGTTTTCGTTCCTGCCGGTGGGCAACTTTCAAATGGACGCTTACGAGGATGGACCAAACGCGGATCGTATTGGCATTGACTACAAGAAGACGAAGACAACCGTTAAAAGGTCTTCCAAGCTCAAGATCAGGATGGCTCCCGGCGGCGGTTGGGCTGCGCGGATTTACGTGGAGAGCTAGTCCGGTAGTATCTGAAGCGATCCACGAACACACACGAAAGGAACACTAACGTCTTTCGCGTCAGTTCGTGTCGTTTCGTGGATCGTACTTTCTTGCTCGAAAAACAAGAACTTGAGCGCTTGTTATACAGAGAGTTAAAGATTATCCCGACAGACTCGGAAGGGGTGCTGATTTGTTTCACGCCTCCGGCGTGAAGCACCAGCCTTTTCCTAAGGAGCGTGTGCATGCGAAAGAGGATTCTCTGGATTCTGATAGTTGTTGCAGTGGGATTCGGCGTGGACATTTTAAGCGTTCCGAATCGAACCGTTCATTCCCAGGGACGTGGCGCGGCAACTCCGGAACTGATAGCCCGGCGAAACGCGATTGAAAAAGAACTGCAGTCAGTTGCGATCGTCGAACGCAAACTCATGGTGCCCATGCGAGACGGCAAGCGCATGGCCACCGACGTCTACCGGCCGAAAGACACGTCGAAAAAATATCCCGCGATCTTCGTGCGCACCCCTTACAACTTCAATTTCTGGGACGTGCGCAACGGTGCGCCGCGCGATCTGAGCAATGAGCTGGAAGCTGTGAAGCGTGGATACGTCTTCGTCGAGATGAACGAGCGTGGTCACTTTTTCTCCGAGGGCAACTACGACATTCTGGGCCCGCCGATCAGCGATGGCGACGACGCGTTCACGTGGATGGCCAAACAGCCGTGGTCTAACGGCAAGGTCGGCACGATCGGGTGCTCCTCGACCGCCGAATGGCAGCTGGCGGTAGCGGCGCAGGGCAATCCAGCGTATGCGGCAATGATCGCTCAAGGATTCGGCGCCGGTGTGGGACGCGTGGGTCCGTACTGGGAGCAGGGTAATTGGTACCGCGGCGGCGCGGTCCAGATGCTGTTCATCGCATGGATCTACGGGCAACAGAACCAGGTGCGCCCAATGTTTCCGCCGAACACGTCACAGGAGGATTTGATACGCGCGTCGAAGTCGTTTGATCTAGCACAGCAGTTGCCGCCCGTCGATTGGTCGCAGGCATTAAGACACCTTCCTGTCAAGGACATCATTAAGGCGGTGGATGGTCCACACGGGGTCTTCGCCGACAAGATGCCTGTCGACACTGGAGGCGCGATGATCGAGCGCGCTCCCAACGATCCCGCGTGGTACAAGGGCGGATTGTGGCACGACAACCAAAAGATCAACGTGCCCGGCTTCTGGTTCATGTCATGGTACGACGTTTCGGTTGGCCCCAACCTCGCCGCTTACAAGCATGTGCGGAAAACTGCCCGTCCGGAAATCGCCAACCAGCAGTACGCCGTGATCGCGCCGACGCTCCATTGCGCCTACAAGCGCGCGACGGAGAATACCGTCGTCGGCGAGCGCAGCATGGGAGACGCGCGGTTGAACTATGACGAGCTGACCTACGCCTGGTTTGATCACTTCCTCAAGGGTGAGAACAACCGCATTCTGGAGACGATGCCAAAGGTGCGCTACTTCACGATGGGGATAAACAAGTGGCAGTCATCGGATACCTGGCCGCCGCGAGGAGCGCAGACGATGAGCTTTTACTTGTCGAGTGGCGGGAAGGCAAACACTCTTGATGGCGACGGGGTGCTCAGCGATGCACCGCCAACAGCAAATAACCCCGATAAGTTCGACTACGACCCGATGAACCCCGTGCCGTCGTACGGCGGGAATGTCTGCTGCACAGGGAACGCGGTGCAGGGTGGCGCATTCGACCAGCGCAAGATCGAGGCTCGACCCGACATTCTGGTCTACAGCACCGAGCCCCTGAAAGCGGGCATTGAAGTAAGCGGGCCAATTGAGGTTACACTTTACGTATCGTCGGATGCGAAGGACACAGACTTCACGGTGAAGCTGATCGACGTGTATCCAGACGGACGGGCTTACAACCTCGACGAGACGATCCAGAGGCTGAGGTATCGCAATGGATACGATAAGCCTCTGGCGTGGATGGAGGCGGGCAAGGTGTACAAGGTGACGCTGCAGCCGATGACGACGAGCAACTTCTTCGAGGTTGGCCACCGGATTCGGATTGAGGTTTCGAGCAGCAACTTTCCACGCTTCGATCGGAACCTCAACACTGGAGGAAAGAACTACGACGAGTCGAAAGGCGTCGTCGCGCACAACACAGTCCATCACTCCAAACAATATCCTTCTGAGCTGAAGATCACGGTAGTGAAACGGTAAACCGCAAGAATTATCCGCGGATTACGCAGATTACACAGATTTCCAATTACCAAGTTCAGTGGTTATAAATCACAATTGGGCGACGGTCCCAGCTCTGATATCTTGTCTTATTAATCTGAGTAATCGGCGTAATCTGTGGATATAGTTTTCATCTAACCCTTCAATGTTAATGCACCAGAACATCGCCCAGTCGTTCCAATCGCCGATCGTGCGCGCGGTGCTTATTGCGATTGCGATTGGGCTTCTCTACATCCTCTGGAGGGAAGTCCGCAAGATTCCAGCGAAGCTGTTCACGCTGATGGCCACCGCGTTTGTGGATATGCTGGGTCTGTTGATGATCATTCCGCTCCTGCCGTTCTACGTAAAGTCACTCGGCGAATCGGGCATCGATTTTCTGGGAATGCACTTCGGGGTTGGAATCATCATTGGATTTATCGTCGCGGCTTTCACCTTCGCACAACTCGTCAGCGCGCCGATGTGGGGCCGGTTTTCTGATCGCGTCGGGCGGCGACCCACTCTTCTGATTGCGTTAGGCGCTTCAGCGATCGCCTATTTGATTTTCGGCTTTGCACATTCGCTGCTCCTTTTGTTCCTCTCTCGCATCGTACAGGGCGCCGGCGGAGGAACAGTGGGGGTGATCCAGGCTTACGTGGCCGATTCCACTGATCCGAAGGATCGGGCCCGAGCGCTGGGGTGGCTTTCGGCGACAACCAACCTGGGCGTGGCGCTGGGGCCGGTGCTCGGTTCCTTTGCTCTCGCATTGGGCAAACGCGATCTGATGCCAGGATCGGGGACGTTTCAGATTGGACATGCTGCGCCTGGGCTCATGGCGGCAGCCCTCTGTCTGCTAAACATGATCTTCGTCGCTCGTTATCTGAAGGAGTCGCGTGATTTCAATGAGCAACCGCAGGCGGGAGAGATACACCACACTTCGACGCAGGCTATGTGGCGCGTTATCTCGCATTCGAGTGAGCCTTCTTCGCGTTTAATTTGGATCTACGCCATCGCCATCGGCGCTTTTCAAGGAAGCTTTTCCGTTCTCGCACTCTTCCTGAATGCGCGGTTTCAGGTAACCGAACTGACCATCGGTTATTTCTTCATGTATGTCGGCGCCATCTCCGTCTTCACTCGTGTGCTGCTGCTTGGACGCATGGTCGATTGGCTGGGTGAGGCGAAACTCTCGCGCCTGGGCCTCGTGCTCCTGGCGGCCGGTGTTTTGGGAATGCCGTTGTCCCGAAATCTGTTGATGCTCGGGATCGCGGTGGCATTGATTCCTTTAGGCACCGCCTTCACCTTTCCCTGCGTGACGGCCCTTCTTTCGCGGGTGATTGCTCCGCGACAACGCGGCCTTTACATGGGAATGCAACAAACGTATGGAGGCGTCGCTCGCATCATTGCACCGCTTTTCTTCGGCTGGTCGTTCGACTCGCTCGGTGTGTCGTCGCCTTACTTCTTTTCGTCCGCTTTTATTCTGGGTACGATCTTCCTTGGATTCGGACTGGACCAATATGCGCGGTCCGAAGCGCCGGTGGCGCCGGTAACGGCAAGTGGCACGCAGGAGCCTAACGACCCGGTGATTAATGGGCAGGCGCAGCCAACAGGAGCACTGGCTCCAGTGGACAACATCGTCGCGGAGCGATCTCATTAAGACTGCGGCTTCAGAGACTGTGTGCAAACTGTCAGGCAAGGAAAAAGGCGCCGTTGTGATCTCTCGGGTAGGGAAGGAGGGCTTGCCCCCGCTCTTTCGTTGGGCAAGTCAATCATGAAAAGAATTGAGCACCTCTAAGTACTGGAGACGTAGCTTAAGTTGCGAAATCGCTTATATGAACTGAGGTAGCCAACGAAAGAGCGGGGGCAAGCCCTTCCCCACCTCAGAGATCACAACACCGCCCTCGCCCAGTGCTTTCTGAGTATCGAGACGTTATCGGCGAGCCGGTTCTCTTCGACGAAAGCGTCGGGCCAGACCTTCTCCATTAACTCATTCTTTGTCGAGGACATGGCCCCGGATTGCGACGAGCAGCGTGAGGACTTTGAATGACTTTTGTGTGAGCTGAATCTCCTTGCCATCACGCCAGAGTTGTCCCTCCGCGGCATCAAGGCGGAAGGCGCCAAACTCGTAGACGGGTCTTGGGCGTTGCTCACTCATATCGGAAAGCTCAGTGTCGCGGACAAACCGCGGAGTAGCGGAGCTTGCGAGCGTGTATCGTTCAACGCGGGATGTTCGTCTGTGCGACGAGCCGCGCGAATCTTGGCTGGTCGCGGAGGGAATCCCACACGGGATCGGCATTCAGCTCCGTTAACCAGGGGTACCGAACCGCGCGGGCCCGTTCCAACCATGCGAGCGCCTGCTCTTTATCTCCCAGACCCGTATGGACGAGCGCGATGCTGAACGGATCGCCCTCACCCTGTGCGGTCTGCTTCCTCAATCTGGCGAGCACATTCCGCGCTTCTTCCCTACGCCCCGCCAAGGCATAAACATACCCCAGAGTCGGATCTTCTTCTCTAGCGCACTTACAGAGTGGGAGCGCCTTATTGATTTCGCCGAAGGCCTCTCCGTACATCGCCTTTTGGGCATAAGCTAACGCAGCGAAGTGGTGTACCCAGAGGTTGTTCGGTTGTAACGCGATGGCTTTTCGGGAATGTGTTAACGCCTCGTCGTAGCGGCGGGCGTAATAAAAGCTCTTGACCATGTCGCTGTTGAGGCCTAATGAGGTTGGATCGAGTTCCAGAGCTCGCTCAACTTCCGCGACGGCTTCCCCTACCCGACCGACGTCGATGAGGTACTCGCTATACAAATTGTGGCCTTGCGGCTCCCGCGGATTCAGCTCAACGGCACGTTTAATTTCTCGACCGGCGGCAGGCAAGTCCCGCTCGTGAAAAAGCAGGACGGCGCCTAACGCCATATGTGCGTCGCCAAGCTCGCCATCCATTTCCAGCGCTTTCAAGGCTAAACTCTTCGCCTTCGCTCCGGCTTCTTTACGGGGAAGCCCCGTGTTCCCGAGTATTGTGTGAGCGTTAGCCAGCCACGCATACGCGAGCGCGTAGCGGGGGTCCTTTTCGATTGCCTGATTAAAGTATCCTACGGATTTTTGACGTTCTTCCAGGAAGGAGGTTTGATCCAGCGCATAACGTCCTTTGAGATAGAACTGATAAGCTTCCGCATCCTGTGTGTAACGCTTCGCAACTCTATCCCGCTCATCGTCGCTCAACCTCAGTGCCAGCTGAGACGCAACTCGTTCAGAGATCCTATCCTGCACTTCGAAGATATTCGTAAACTTCTCGTCAAATTTGTCTGCCCAGAGAGGCATCCCGTCGTCGACCCTCACAAGCTGGACGGTCAAACGAATGCGGTCGCCAACTTTCTGCACTTTTCCGTCGAGCAGTATGTCAACCTTCAGTTCATCCCCGGCGGCGCGCAAGTCCTGCCCCTCGCTCGCATACTTCAAGACGGAACTCGTGGGTCGCACGACAACTTGCCGGATGTTGCTGAGCTTGGTGATAAGCGCGTCGGTCATGCCGAGCTCAAGCGCCGGGTCGCCAGTCGAGGAGACCAAAGGCTTGAAGGGCAGGATCGCGATTGACTTGGCCAGCGGCGCCTTACCAGCCGGCGGTCCCGTCCTGGCCTTCAAACCAAAATAGGTTGCAAGGATCAGCGCTGCAAGTAGTACGCAGCCCGCGGCGAGGGCCATAGGATTCAACCGCCGCGAGGTGCCCGCAGCAGCGAGCGCGGGTGCTACAGCCTTCTCACGAAAGCGGTGCCCGATTGCATTCGCGGCGTCTGCGGGCAGCGTTTCGATTTCCTCTTCGATGACGATTTGTGTCTTTGTGTGCTCGACCAGAGCCACGGCTTCGTCGCGCACCTCGCGCACGTCGGCAACGAAGCGATAGCCGTATTTGGGAATGGTCTCGATGAACTGAGGGTTCCTGGTCCGGTCGCTGAGGAATTTACGAAGAGTTGAGACGTTGTCGGAGAGCCGGTTGTCTTCGACGAAAGTGCCGGGCCAAATTCGCTCCATTAACTCTTCGCGTCCTACCATCTGGCCGCTCTGTTTAACGAGCAGAAGCAGGAGATCAAACGCCTTCGGAGTGAGCCGTTCGGCCCTGCCATTCTCCCGAAATATCACTTCCTCGCCGTCACGCAAGAGTCGACGCTCTTTCTCGTCCAACCTGAACGGTCCGAATTCGTAAAAAAGCCTCGAATTATCGCTCATGTTGCGCTTGGAGATCCTCCAGAGGTTTTTCGGAGAACAAAACGAGACCGCCCGGAGGACTTCCACGGGGCGGGGGAGTAACGTCCGCGCCGCGCCAGGCAAAGGTCGGATCTTTTCGAGAGAAGCGGAAGCGTTACTACAGGTCGGCGCGCGCGAATTCTAGCGCAGCCCTCGCAAGCCGGGCAAACAGTTTCCGTCGACGCGGAGACTGCCGTTGTTGATTTCGGATGAAAGGCGACAACGAATTGAAAAGACGAATCGAGATCACAGTCGAGACAAAGCGAGTGCGGCTGATGACGAGGCGCAACACGTCGTTATCAGCCTGGTGTGAAACATGCGCCCGACAAGTCTCGATGTTGACGCCGGAGGAGGCTGGCCTTCTTACCGGAGTCACGACTCGCGCCATCTATCGCCGCGCCGAAGACGAGCGCGTGCATTTCACTGAAACGGCGGACGGGACGCTCCTGATCTGCTCCGGCTCTTTGGAGGAATAGGACTGAAATCAAAAGGAGAAGAACAATGCGAAAGAACCACACGAACAGACACGCCATATTAGCCATCGCGCTGATCGCTCTCTGCGCATCGCTATTTGTCGCGGACGCATCGGCCCAGACGGTGCTGAAGCGCGCGCGTCTCGGCAACAACACCGAGGACATGGAGTTTATCAAGAGCGGGCGTTACGCCAACCGGCTCGCAATCCTTGACGGCTACGACGTCATCACCCTTCCAGCGAAGGGGCACGGTCACGGCGGCGTCCAAAAGTTGTTCGACTTGAACCGGCTGCCGATCATCATCCGGCCGACCGGTATGGCGTATGTCGAGTCTGAGCAACTTTTCGTTTTCAACGACTTGGCCCAACCGGGGCTCATCTTCTCAGACGAAGAAGGCAACCCGAGGGGCACGCGTGCCATTACCTTCCCGGCCGGCCTGAACGCCATCTTCGGCGAGGCACTGACTTACATCCGACCCAACTCGCCGTTTTTCCCCGACCACCTCATGGAGGTGGTCTACGACGAGGGCTTCATCGTACACGTGCTTGTAATACGCCGTGACGGAGAAGTGGTGCATGACATCGTGCTCGAAGACGCATTCCAACAGGGTCAAGGTGTCTGCGGCCTTGCGTTTGCAGGCCCCGACCGCCTTTTGGTTGGAACTTGCATCAACCAGTTTTTCTTTACCGATCTCGAAGGGCATATCGTCGAGGGTCCGGTCGTGCTGGATTCTGCGGGGTCGGCCGAGGGCCTGGCCCAGCTTAATGACGGCCGCTTCGTCGCAACCGCCAACGAAGGCAAGGTCTTGTATTTTGACCGGAACCTCAATCGTCTGCCAAAAGAAGATCAGAGCTACAAGATCGGCCTCGGACTTTCCCGACCGTTTGCACCGTCCTGGAATCCGGATACAAACGAGATTATGTTCATCTCCCTCGCTGGCCCACCTTCCATCGAGGCGGTGCCTGTATCGCTTGATTCGAGACGGCAGATTGTTGACCTCGCCGCGCCGCTGTTCAATCCGTTCAATACCAGCGACTTGACCTATCTTCCCGACGAGCAGCGAATTGGTCTTGCTTCGTCCCGCGCCCCGCGCGGCATCTTCCTATATGACAACAGCGGCGCCTTTCACGAATACATTAACACTACGCCGGTAGGCAGCCCCGTCCGCGCCCGTTATCTTTCCGCCACACAGCAATTCGCGACCATGCTGCGCGGCGCGGCGAATTTCAATCTGATCAAGATCGTGAACCGCATGGGAGTCTACGAGCGGACGATTGATCTGAACCCATTCGGCATCATCGAAGTAAACCTGGAGTACTACGACCCGGCCCACCCGACCGGCGGCAAGCTGCTGGTGATGGACTCGGCAAGTGATGCACTGATCCTCGATCTTAACGGGACTTTGTTGTCCCGCTTTCCGTACCGCCAACCACTCGACCTGCCGTTCGGTGTGGCCGGTGGCGTGACCGCCATCACCACAGGTCAGTATGCCGGGGCGTTTGCTGCCGTCAACGTTAACAACAGCGAGGTGGTGATCTTCAAACTTGACTGAAGCCGTGCGCCAAACAGACATCCACAGATTGCGCAGATTACACAGATTTAGAAGTCGACTAAGCCGATTACGATTTTGAGTCTGCGTAATCAGTGTAATCTGTGGATAGTCCTGAATCACTAAAAGACTCGGATATGGTCAGAGGTCAGAGCGGAGTCGGTTCGCCAGATTTCGTACGCGCGTTGCGAGACGTGGATCACCGATCACCTCGGCTACTGAAGGAAAGGACGCTGTTGGTCCATTCCAGAGGAGTTGATCTACATCATCGAAGAGCGGCGCATCGGTTCGCAGGGTTGCGAGATCTTTGAAGAGTAATGCGGCCTCAAGGTTTTTACCGAGAACTTCGGCAGGGAAGTCCTCGATCGGGCCATAGCGGTTTAAGATTTGGGCGGCTGTCTTTGCGCCACAACCGGAGATTCCCGGATAGCCATCCGCGGCGTCACCCACGAGCGCGAGGTAGTCAGCAATCAACGCCGGCTCAACACCAAACTTAGCGCGGACACCTTCCGCGTCACGAATCAGATTCTTCCTTCGGTCCACCTGGACCACACGGTCTCCAATGACGCATTGGGCGAGGTCTTTGTCCGGTGTCCAGATGCAGATCTTTTGCACCCGTTCATCGGCCGCAGCAATGTGGGCCGCGGAGGCGAGGGCATCGTCTGCCTCGAGCTCGATCATGGGCCAAACAGCTACGCCCATCGCGACCAGCGCTTCCTCGAGCGGATGAAATTGAGCACGAAGGGCAGGCTCGATTCCGGCGCCGGTTTTGTATCCCGGCCAAAGACGATTGCGAAACGACTCGATCACGTGATCGGTTGCGACTCCAACGTGAGTCGCGCCGTCCTCGATCATCTTCACTACCGTCCCGAGAACGCCGGCCACTGCGCCATATGGAGGATCGGTTTTCTTGAAGCGCCGGATTCCGTAGAAGTGACGAAAGAGCTCGTATGTACCGTCGATTAAGTGAACGATCATGGGGGCAGGGGGTAAGACTGTAGGGGCGTCCCTCCGTGGGCGCCCACGGAGGGACGCCCCTACAACGTCCTCCGTTCGCTACTCGCCGTCAGCGCTTTCCTCGAGAACCGACAGGATGTTTCCGGCCGGGTCTTTGAACCATGCTATGTTGGGGCCGTTGCCATTGGCTGCGCCGCGAAAGATGCCTTTTTCGTCCGTTTTCATCTCACCTTCGTACGATTCGAATTGCACGCCAAGACTGGTAAGCCTGTCCACAGCCTTGTCTATATCGTCCACTCGGAAATTGAGAACGGTGTATGTTGCCGGAACATGGGTAGGCTTGGGGTAGATAAATATCTGGCCGCCGCCGGCAATCCGGAGCCCTAGCCCCTCGGCCGTCTCGGTCACGTCGAGGCCGAGTGTTTTGCTGTAAAACTCTTTCGCTTTCTCAAGATCGTCTGCTGAAAAACTGGAAAATGCTTTTGTATCTTTGAACATTAGATCTCCTCGCGATTTTAGACCAGTTAGATTTGGCTGCGGATGAACGCGGATCTGAACGGAGTTGTAAAGCAAACTGTTAGTTTGCGTCACCTGGAACACGCGAACTGAGTGGTAACGAATCATCGCAAACTAACAGTTTGCTTTACATCCGATCCGCGTTCGTCCGCGGCTCTCGTCGCTCAAGCGTCCACCAGAAACTTGAAGCCGCCGTAGGCCATGCGCTTAAGGTCGAAGGGCATGGGCCCCTTCTCCATCATCTTAGCCATGCGCGGGTCCTTCATCACCTTTGCGTTGACGCTATCGCGATGCGCGCGCGACTTGAATACGATCCACGAGAAGACCACCGTCTCGCCGGGTTTTACCTTGGCCGTTTTTGTGAATGGGATCCCAAACTTATTATCGAGGTCGTCTCCCACGGCCTCCACGTACTGGAGCGCACCGTGTTCGCGCCAGACCTTTCCAGCCTTTCGAGAGACGCTGCGATAGAGCGGCAGGTTTTTCTTCGGGACAGGTAAAAGAAATCCATCGACGTATGGCATGTTAATACCCCCTTCGAAAGACAGTAAGCAGTAAGCAGTAAGCAGTGAGCAGTAAGCAGCAAACAGCAATCAGTAATCAGTCACTTACCGCGATGCGGCGCCAGTCGCCAGCGGCCGTAGGCGACGAACGTTGCGAGTAGGCCAACTACGAGCGGTACCAACCCGGCCGCGACACCATCTGCCGCAACAGTTAGTGCGATAGCACCGATCATTAGGATTACCAGCCCCGAGGCGGCCAGCGGTGTCAGACCGGGCTTGATCCGCAGGAGTCCAGGGAGAACCAGTCCAAGGGCACCGAGAACCTCGCATAAGCCAATGAATTTCATGAGCAGAGCGGGCAACACTATCTGATTCGGCGACCCTTGCGCCATCAAGACTTCGATCGGCAGCACCAGCTTAGTCCCACCAGCGAACAGAAAAAGGAGCGCCAGCAACACCTGAATGATCCAGAGTGCGATGTTCATGGTTTATTTTCCTCGCGAGCCATTATTTTATCCGCAGATTACCCCGATTGCGCAGACTGAGCGCTATCTGGATGTGCGCTTGCGAGGTGAAACGAACTTGATCCACGAAATCACACGAAGCGACACAAAAGACAGTCTATTCGCGCATTTCGTGTGCTTTCGTGGATCGGTCTTATTGTGTCTAAGAATGGGGCTCGACGCTAGTGCTCGTTACGTAAGTCACTAGCCAAGGTTCCACAACGCATGGAGGCGTCGCATTTCGACGAACTAAAGGAAGCTCTGATTAAGTGATAAACGTTTTTTTGTGTTAGCCCCCGGAGCGCGGCGATGGCGTAAAGCCTGGGGGTGGAGCGAAGCGGAACTCCAGAAACCAGTTATTGAAAACAACCTAGCCCGCAAAGCGGCCGACAGCGCGCCATAAAGACAAACTCTGTCGCCCGCTCCGCGGGCTGGGTTCTCTTTGAAATGTCTGACCTGGGGTTCCGCTTCGCTCCACCCCAGGCTTTACGCTATCGCCGCGCTCCGCGGGCTAAGTACAAATAGATCTTTATCACTTAATCTTCCTCCAGTTTCGGAACCTTCCAAAACCGGGTGGAAGTGTTTACATGTCCATGCCGCCGGGCAGGGCCCGTGGCTTGTCATCCTGGAGTTCTGAAATCAGGGCCTCAGTTGTAAGCATCAAGCCGGCAATTGACGCAGCATTTTGCAACGCGCAACGCGTGACTTTCGCTGGATCGATAATCCCCGCGGCCACAAGGTCCTCAAAAGTTTCAGTGGCTGCGTTGTAGCCGAAGTTTGGGTCCTTGTTGGCCCGAACCTTCTCGACAATCACAGCGCCTTCTTTGCCGGCATTGGCGACAATCTGACGCAGCGGCTCTTCCAGTGCGCGCCTGACGATGCTGACGCCAATCTGCTCGTCTGGATCGCCTTCGGTCACGCCATCTTCATCAGTTTCGAACACTTTGAACTTGTCCAACGCCTTGGCAGCGCGAATCAAGGCCACCCCGCCGCCCGCTACTATGCCTTCTTCAACAGCTGCGCGGGTCGCGTTCATCGCGTCTTCGACGCGCGCCTTTTTCTCTTTAAGTTCAGTCTCAGTGGCTGCGCCAACCCGAATCACTGCCACGCCACCGACAAGTTTCGCGAGGCGCTCTTGCAGTTTCTCGCGGTCATAATCCGACGAGGTGTCTTCAATTTGTGCTTTGAGAGTTTTTACTCTGGCGCGCAGGGCATCTGTGTCGCCGGCGCCATCAATGATGATCGTGTCATCTTTGTTAATGGTCACCTTCTTGGCCCGTCCCAGGTCTTCGACTTTAATGTTCTCCAGTTTGATGCCGAGGTCTTCACTGATCACCTTACCGCCGGTGAGCACTGCAATATCCTCAAGTAAGGCCTTGCGACGATCGCCGAAACCGGGAGCTTTAACTGCGGCCACGTTGATCGTGCCGCGCAGTTTGTTAACCACCAGTGTTGCCAGGGCCTCTCCTTCGACGTCTTCCGCGATGATCAGAATCGGCTTGCCCAACTTGGCGACCTGCTCGAGAACCGGCAGCAAGTCTCTCATGGAAGTAATCTTCTTTTCGCTCAGCAGGATCACCGGATTCTCGAGTATGGCTTCCATTGTGTCGGGATTGGTGATGAAGTAAGGCGACAGATAGCCGCGATCAAACTGCATCCCTTCGACAAATTCCAGGTCGGTTTCCATCGTCTTTGCGTCTTCAACGGTGATGACTCCGTCTTTTCCGACCTTCGCCATCGCTTCGGCAATCAACTCGCCGATAGCTACATCGCCGTTGGCCGAAATCGTACCGACCTGCGCGATCATTTCGCCCGCGACTGGCTTGGAAAGCTTCTTGATCGCAGCGGTGGCGCGCTCAACTGCTTTGTCAATGCCGCGCTTCAGGGCCATCGGGTTCGCACCCGCGGCGACGGTTTTCACACCTTCGCGATAAATAGCCTGCGCCAGCACGGTGGCGGTCGTGGTGCCGTCGCCGGCGACGTCGCTGGTCCTGGAGGCAACTTCGCGCACCATCTGCGCGCCCATGTTCTCCATCGGGTCTTTTAGGTCAATCTCTTTGGCGACCGTCACGCCATCTTTCGTAATCGTCGGGCTGCCGTATTTCTTATCGAGAACGACGTTGCGCCCCTTTGGTCCCAGGGTGATTTTCACTGCGTCGGCGAGTTGATTGACGCCGCGCAAAATCGCCGCTCGCGATTCTTCGCCATGAACTATTTGTTTTGCCATAATCTTTTTTCTTTCTCCAATCAGTTGTAACGCAAACTGTTAGTTTGCGGAGTCGTTGTAACGCGAAAGCGTTACTGTTAACTGCTCGCTCGGTCGGTCTCGCAAACTAACAGTTTGCGTTACTCGGAAACAGTTGCGTTCACAGCAGAAGCTATTTGCTCTTTTTGCCGCCGGCAGCTGCGCCCGCGCGCGTGATAATTCCGAGGATCTCGTCCTCGCGCATGATCAAAAGCTCTTCGCCGTCGATCTTGATTTCGGAGCTGGTGTACTTTCCAAACAGAATACGGTCGCCGGCTTTAACGTCCAGCGGTTGGCGCGTGCCGTCTTCCTTGTACTTGCCCTCGCCGGCGGCGATTACTTCACCTTCCTGCGGTTTCTCTTTTGCCGAATCGGGAATGATGATGCCGCCGCGAACCTGCTCGCCTTCATCAATTCGTTTCACGATCACGCGGTCGTGGAGCGGTTGGATTTTCGTCGTCATAACTTCTTGCAATCTCCTTTGTGGTTTGCTACCAGGCGGTTGTGCGCGGGGTAGGGAACTAGCACTCCATTGCTTCACAGACTCGAACTATCTGCCCATGAATGTCAGCGCATGTCAGACTGATGCAGCGACAGTAAACACCCTGAACCTGGTAGTTGAGCTGTAGATTTCAGACGATCTGGCGGGTCCAGAAGAGCTGAGAATGGAGTTAGCTGGTCTCTGTTCTACCAAACCTTACGCTTCGCGGCGCTATATGTCAAAGGGAGCATATAGTACATAAGCACTATATAGCGCGTGTGATGGGCAGTAGTGCAAGTAAAGCAAACTGTTAGTTTGCTGGCGGTAGGGAAGACTTCACCTGGTGAGTGCTCCTGGATTGGTTTCGGTGCTCTCGCCCGATTAAAGAGATCCACGAAGCCACGCGAAATTTCACGAAAGAAAACTAGTGTTGCTTCGTGTTATTTCGTGGACCGTTCGCTTATCTTCTAAATGAGAGACCACTGTTTGCTGGTATCTACAATCCTGCGAAGCGAATCAGCAAACTAATAGTTTGCTTTACAATTGAAACCAGTTCCAACTTCCGGTAAAATTCGGGTTATCATCCACGTATTGGTCGCCCTAAGTTGACCACAGCCTGGAGAACGATTTATGTCCGCAACCCTCAGACCGAACGAGCCAGTTGAAAACCGTCTGCTCGCTGCCCTTCCACCTGAAGAATATAAACGCATGCAACCTGAGCTGCAGCCAGTGTCTTTTGCTCTCGGTCAAGTCGTCTACGAATTCGGTGGACAGCTCGATTATGTTTTCTTCCCGACGAATTCAATCGTCTCCCTGCTCTACACCATGGAAAACGGCACCAGCGCTGAAATGGGTTTGACAGGTAATGATGGCGTTGTCGGGATTGCTCTCTTCATGGGCGGGGGCACCATGCCAAACCGCGCCGTAGTACAGAGCGCCGGCAGCGCCCTAAAGATGAAGGCAAAGGTGCTGCAGGATGAATTCGCGCGGGGAGGACGCTTCCAATACCTTCTCCTCCGCTACACTCAAGCGTTGATCACTCAGATATCACAAACGGCAGTTTGCAACCGTCTTCACTCCGTTGAGCAACAACTTTGCCGCTGGTTGTTGTTAAGCCACGACCGTGTGCCGGCAGACGAGTTGATTATGACGCAAGAACTGATTGCGGACATGTTGGGCGTGCGCCGAGAGGGCGTTACCGTGGCGGCTGGTCGCCTGCAAGACTCGGGAGCGATTAGTTACGTCCGCGGTCACATCAAGATCCTCGACCGCCAGAAACTGGAAGAGACTGTCTGCGAATGTTACCGGGTCGTGAAAGATGAGTTTGATCGGCTGCTCGGATAGGTGGCATCAGTCCTCATCGCGCAGGCAAGCTGCTGTAAAACTCAGAGCGATCCACGAAATTACACGAAGCAGCACGAAAAGAGCCTTGTTCGAGTCGTTTCGCGTGCTTTCGTGGATCGCCTTATCCGTTCTGAGAGTTGGTCCCCCAATTTTCCGCAGTCTGCTATGTGTGTTAACGCACAGACCTTCCTTTTCTTCATGGCTATAAGGTCTGCGCTCTGCTTAAAAATTATCTTTCGACATCGGGGATCGGTTCAAAACCTCCTTCTGGATCCCGTAGTTTTTCAGAGAGGCCTAAGAGACCAGTTGTGATCTCCGCGTCTACTACGCCCCAACGATAAACCTGGGACTTCTTGTGCTCTCAATCGCTTGAAAGGGCTTAATCAAGGTAGCTGTCGGGCTTGAAGTGTGACGCAGAGGAATCATTATGAAAAAGCTCTGGATGATTTTTATCGCGATATTTGTATTTTCGTTTGCGATATTAGGCTGGGTTGGCACAGAGATTTTCCGCCAGGCCCCACCGATTCCGCGCCAAGTGGTAACGACTGATGGCCAGGTTCTGATCGCTGAGGAAGAGATTTCTAATGGACAAAACGTCTGGCAGGCGATGGGCGGAATGCAGAGCGGATCGATTTGGGGACACGGCTCTTACGTTGCGCCCGATTGGTCCGCGGACTATCTACATCGCGAAGCGCTATTCATCCTAAACGAATGGTCGCAGCAGGATTTTTCAAACGAATATGACAATCTGACTTCTGAACAAAAAGCTGTCTTGCGTCAACGTCTACAGGACACGGTGAGAAAGAACAACTATGACGAAGCAAGCGGCCGGCTGACTATCGAACCGGTTCGGGCCCGCGCCTTTGCAGAAAACCTCAAGCATTACGCGGCCATTTTCACGAAGGGTGACACCGCTTACGCGATTCAGCGCAACGCGCAAGCTGACCCGGCAAAACTGCACCAATTAAATTCCTTTTTCTTTTGGACATCGTGGGCCTCGGCAACCAATCGTCCAAACAACACAATTTCATACACCAGTAATTTCCCGTCCGAGCCTCTGGTTGGCAACGTTCCGACCAGCAGCGCGATTGTCTGGACAGGCGTCAGCGTAATCATGCTGTTGGCGGGAATCGGGTGGTTGGTTTGGTATTACGCCTCGCGCGACACGGAAATGGTTTCGGACGATGTGCCGGATGGCGATCCTCTAATCGGCGCCCAAATTTCGCCTTCGCAAAAAGCTACGGTCAAATATTTTCTCGTCGTCACTCTACTGTTTCTTCTACAAATCGCGATGGGAATGCTTACTGCACACTACGGCGTGGAGGGCGGAGGATTTTTCGGATTCCCGCTGGCCGACTATCTGCCATACGTAGTTACACGCACCTGGCATACACAGCTCGGCATTTTCTGGATTGCCACGGCGTGGCTTGCTGCCGGGCTGTTTATTGCTCCCTTCATATGCGGTTACGAGCCGAAGCGTCAAAAATTGGGCGTGGACATATTGTTCGGTGCGTTGCTTATAGTTGTTTTGGGGTCGATGGCCGGGCAATGGCTGTCGGTAATGCACAAGCTGCCGGGTAGCCTTTGGTTTTGGTTTGGACACCAGGGTTATGAATATGTGGACTTAGGTAGAGTCTGGCAAGCAGCACTTTTTGTTGGTTTGCTTTTGTGGCTTTTCCTGATTGCGCGTGCGGCGATTCCGGCGCTCAAGAAGAAGGGCACACCGCGTTCTCTGATAACTCTCTACTTTTTGTCGACCGCGGGAATCGCACTGTTCTACAGTCCGGGACTTTTTTGGGGAATGCGCTCGCACATTTCCGTGGTCGAATACTGGCGCTGGTGGGTCGTGCATCTCTGGGTCGAAGGATACTTCGAGGTGTTTGCGACAGTTGTGATTGCGTTCTTGTTCGCCAAGCTGCGCGTTATCCGGGCCGAGAGCGCCGCGCAGGCAGCACTGCTATCAGGCGCGATCTATTTGAGCGGCGGAATTATCGGCACGCTTCATCACCTCTATTTTTCTGGAACGCCAACCGTGGCCATCGCCTTCGGCTCAGTGTTTAGTGCGCTCGAGATCGTTCCACTGCTCCTGGTCGGACACGAAGCGGTGGCAAACATTCGCCGCTCCAAAGCACGTCCCTGGCTCAGTCAGTATAAGTGGGTCGTCTATTTCTTTGTCGCGGTTGCGTTCTGGAATCTGGTCGGTGCGGGAATTTTCGGATTCATGATCAATCCGCCGATCGCCCTCTACTACATGCAGGGCTTGAATACGACGGCGGTGCACGCGCATGGTGCGCTCTACGGCGTCTACGGCACGCTCGGTCTTGGACTAATGCTGTTTTGTCTGCGGGCAATGAAGCCGGAACTCAAGTGGAAGGAACGACCGATTTGGTTTGCGTTCTGGGCCA
>JBBPIC010000185.1:0-1656 GCA_038040525.1 Acidobacteriota bacterium
CGCATTGCCTCACGTAAAAATCTAGACGAAGTCGATTCGTTGCCTCACGAAAGAAATCTAAACGAAGCGTTTTAGATTTGCTGCGCCATTTTGATTGGCGGACTTCAGTGTTGCACAATCTTCGTAACTGGTGAAGCGGAGGCGGGCTCTGCTGGGGAGCAACCCGCCAAGGAATAGCCAGCCGAAACTCATCAAGTCGATGAGGGAGGGCGATATCACAATGATCTCGCCCTCCATATACTTCTCCAATTCTTCTTGGAGACTTGATAGATTTCGTATGCCTCCTAAAACCCATCCTCGTTGTTGCGATCGCTGATCGTTTCATCAAAACAGTCCTCAAGCAGCTTTCTTCTTTTTGCGCTTCTTCTGGACCGCCTTCCACAGCGTTTGCTGAAGCCGGGCAATCTCTCTGGTTAGTTGAGCAGGATTCAGCTCCTGATATTTCTGCTTGAGCTGCTGCTTAGCTTGATCGGGCACGTCAGGCGATCCAAGCAGCCGCTGGTAAGGAGTCTCGGGCAAGAGGTAACGCTTAACGACTTTGCTCCCAATCCTCTGTTTGCTCGTCAGCTTCATCGTCGGTAAGAAGTAATTCGACCGCAGGCATACGTAGTAGTACAGCCTGTTTAGGATCTGCAGTTCTCCTGGTGTGTCATGCCGCATGTATCCAACGGCTCGCCTGACCAGCGTGTAATTCTTTTCTTCCACAAAACAGTTGTCGTTCTTGCGGTAAGGCCGAGATCTGGTGAAGGTGATGCCCTCCCGCTTGCAGTAGGCGATCAAATGTCCGTTGATGAACTCACTGCCGTTGTCCGAGTCAAGTCCCAGCAAATCAAAGGGTAACCGCTGGCGGATATTCTCCAACCCTTCGAAGACCCATACCTGCGCTTTGTTGCGCACGGCCTCAGCTTCGGTCCAGGCGCTGCACACGTCAGTCAGGCATAGAGTCTGGCAGAAGTCGCCTCGCTCATCGCCGCCGCCGTGCGACACCAAGTCCGTCTCCGCAAATCCAGGCTTGTTCTCGTCCCAATCGGCGAACGTTCGAATCTCCACTTGGTGCTTGAGCAATGTACCGGGCTTGGTCCCCGATCTGGACTTCAACTCCAAGCGCTTTCTTTCAGGGCCTAAAAGGCGATCGATCGTGGCCGCGCTGATCCGGTTCAGCTTCCCTTTTGTCTCGGCGCTGACATTCATCTCGCCCCACCTTTCCATTACTGCCACGGTTTCGGTGATCGCCGCCTTCAATCGCTTACCGCACATGAAGTCCAGATTCATCCAAACAATTTTTAACGCCTTGAGCACGTCAGCCCCGTAGATCGGCTCGCGCTTCTTACGCACCCGCTTGCTCACGTCTCCCACCAGCGTGGTCTTGGAATCGACTCGAAGCGGCTTCCCATGCCGGCTCAACAGGAATGATGCATAACAACGGTGGTAGCCGGTGGACTGAACGAACTCGTCCAGGATCTTGCGTTTCTCATTCCTGCTGGCTCTCTGGTATCTGCCCGCGATCACTCGAACCAGTGATTGCCTCGCTTTCATATCTAGCCTCATTTACACCTCCTGAGACCTTTGCTTGTCTCAGGAGGTAAATTATTTCGTCTAGATTTCTTTCGTGAGGCAACGAATCAATTTCGTTTAGATTTTTCGTGAGTCAATGCG
>JBBPIC010000186.1:0-1654 GCA_038040525.1 Acidobacteriota bacterium
CTGGCTCCAGCGGAGCCAAATGTCCTATGAAAGGGGGTTGTCAAGAAAAAACTTCACCTGTGCCGCCTGCAGCGAAAATAATTCTTGGCAGCCAGCCCCTCAAGTTACATTTCGGCTTAGCCGTGATACTGCGCCAGACGGACGGTCCAGAGTTCGGCGTCTGTTCACCAATTCTTCGATGGAGTGAAGAATTCAGTGCCGAGAATATAGTGCTACTTTCTAAATCTGAGTTTCGATCGCACATAGCCGAACTCCTCACCACGCTACCTGAGACTTCAAGCAGTTTTGCGGTCGGTCAAAGAATGCCAACCATGGTCCTATTAGAGCCTCATGGGCTACAGCTTTATCTGGTTAGTGCGAGGGGGCATAGGGTTTATATGGGTACTTGAAGCGGTGATTAGCTTCCGGCACACATTTGGTTCTGATACTCACCCTCGATCCCTGGCCCAGGCCGGTTGGTGAATCGGCTAGTTGCTCAGCAACTCACCTTCACTGGTCTGTGCCTGGTACTGCTTGATTCAGTCTCTTAGGGTCGTAGCGTTCTCCTTTCTTCCACAGGATCAGCACTATCGCAGCCAGTTTACGTGCCACCGTCAACTGGGCCATCTCAGGGCGCATCCCCCGAGTGCATAATCTTTGGTAATACTCATGGACCTCTGGCTGTCGCTGCAGGGCCGAGACAGTGGCTCCTTTAAACACAGCTTTCATGGTCCGGTTGTAGTTCTGATTCAGACCTCGCGTCTGGATTGGCTTGCGTTTTCTTCTGCTGCTACCCTCCACCCACTCGTAATCGCTACTCGAGCGCGTCACCACTGCTAATCCGCAATAGGGCCAGAATTGCCGTTTGCCCCGAAAGCGATGCGGCGTGACCGCCGTCGCTAAAACCTGGGCCGTTCTGATTGGTCCCAGCCCGGGCGCACTGATGATGGATTTGTAAGCCTCATGCTTACGCGCCGCTCGGCACATGGCCTTTTCCGCTTCCGCTCGCAGCCGCATCACACAATCCAATTCCTCATAGAGGGAAGCAGCACGGGTTTGTAACTCCCTGGTCTCCAACTTCCCCAGCCACTGCGGTCGTTGCTCCTGCCCATAGACTGTCTCACCCTTAGGGTTTAGCCCACGTCCTCGGTAGATTGCTTTCAAACGATTCTTCACTCGCGTCGTATCTTCCACTAGTGCTTCGTAGCTGTGCACCAGTTGTTTTAATCCCTGTCCGGAGCTGGGCCCCTGGTACACCGGCCGCAGCTCACCCAATCGCAGCAACTTCCCTAACTTCGCCACATCTATCCGATCCGACTTATTGCCGGCCTTCAACAGTTTGTTCTCCCGCGGATTGCAAACTATTACTTCCGCCACCAACGGCCGGATCACCTCATACAACCACGCCGCCTGCGTGCCCTCCTCGAAAGTAACGTGCACTCTCCCAGGCAGCAGCTTTAAAAACTCTTGTATTGCTTTGCCTTCGTTCTTTATGCAGCACTGCATCACCGTTTTGCCTTCACTGTCGTATACACCCGCCACAATGTTTGCGCTATCCACGTCCATTGCTACATACTTGTCTCTCTTCATTGGGGTTCTCCTTCCGGTAATTAGTTTCGTTCTCGCAACTCGAAACTTATCACCAAGGGGCACCCCTTTCATATTGCGTTTATAG
>JBBPIC010000091.1:0-19585 GCA_038040525.1 Acidobacteriota bacterium
TCCGCGATGTGCGGCGGCTAAGCCGCGGAACCCGGACTCTTCTTTGACTTCTCGGCCAAGGCCAGTACAACCTTCAGGTTGCGTTATTCGTGACCATACAAGCTAGCCTCCTCCCAACCCCGCAAGCTAGCTTGTACCCTAAACGCCTGTCTGCCACCGCGTAACCGAAATGTGAATGGTCAAACTTGCTATCGACAGATTCTTGCGGTATAGACTAACGCCTCAAACACGAGAATCCCCAATTTCCAGGCGGGCCGGAACCTCGAGCAAGGTGCAACAAGGTGGCAATGCAATCCCCCATTAAGGACAATTCACGCTCCGCTGACAATTCACGAGGCCGCGCCTTGCTACTCGTAGTCGAGCGCAATCCTGCTGTGCAAAGACTCGAGCGGTTTTTTCTCGAGCAGGCCGGCTTTGCCGTTGAATTCGTCAGCGATGGGCTCGTCGCACTAGCCCGCTCCCGGGAATTGCGACCCAGGATCCTCGTCACCGAAATTTTAGTCCCCAAGTTGGACGGTCTAAGTCTCTGTCGGGCCATCAAATCGGATCCCGAGACCAAAGAGATCCTCGTTATGGTTTTTAGTCACTTGCAGGCTCAGGATCGCGCCTTGGAGGCTGGGGCCGACGCCTTTCTAACTAAACCTCTCGATGACGAACTGTTAATTGAAACCCTGGAGCGAATTCTGGCTTTGCGACAGTCGGCAGGAGACATGCAATGACTGTGGACAAGATACCGACCGGATGTCTCGGTCTCGACGAAATCTTAAAGGGCGGAATCCCCACCAACACGATAAACGTCATCATGGGCGCGCCGGGCACCGGCAAGACAATTCTTGCCGAGCAACTTGCCTTCGCCAATGCGACTCCTAAAGAGCCTGTGCTCTATCTGACTACCCTGTCCGAACCACTGGAGAAATTCATAGTCCACGGCCAGAGTCACACTTTCTTTGATGTGGCGAAGGTTGGAGAGTCGGTCTTTTATGAAGACCTGGGACTCATGTTGAGGGAGGCGAGCGTTGACAAGCTGCCTGAGATCGTGACCGGACTTCTGTTGGAGCGTCGTCCTAGGTTCGTTTTCATCGACTCGTTCAAAGCCATAACTGAGTTGTTGGAGGGGCCCCAACAAAGGCGCACAGTCGCTTACGATCTCGCCAGCGTGCTTTCGGCCTATGAATGCACAAGCTTTCTAGTGGGTGAGTATGCACACGAGATGATGACTGACCTTCCGGAGTTTGCCATAGCTGACGGGGTAATTCAGTTAATGAAATATGCAACGAATGTCAGACAGCAACGCTTCCTGAGGGTCGAAAAGCTTCGAGGGTCCGACTCGATTCCGGGCATGCACGCATTCAGGATAAACACGGACGGGGTAGAAGTTTTTCCGCGGTTGCTAACGCCGACAACTGCTCCTGATTATGCGGCCAAACCGGAACGAGTGCACACCGGAATCCCGGGCCTGGACGATATGATCGCCGAAGGCTTCCTGAGCGGCAGTACTACCCTGATAGCGGGGCCCACCGGGTCAGGGAAAACTATCATCGGTCTTCATTTTGTTCGGGAGGGAGTTACCAGAGGGGAGCAGAGTCTTTACCTGGGTTTCCAGGAGAACCCCACGCAGCTCGGGCGGGTAATGCGGAGCTTCGGCTGGGATAACGAGAAGCTGCCGGACAAACCCGGATTCGAGCTCATGTACTCTTCTCCGGTGGAGGTTCAGCTCGACACCATCGCTCATGAATTGTTTCACCGGGTTCGGAAAGGGCGAATCAAGCGTGTAGTAATTGACGCGTTGGGGGACCTGGAACGAGGGAGCTTTGATTCGGAACGGTTCGCGGATTTTATTTACGCCCTGACGCAATGGTTTGCCGCGGAAAACGTAACCTGTCTGATGACGTATGAGATGAGCAATCTATTTGAAGTGAAGGGGATTAGTGGTAACGACGTTTCAAACCTTAGTGATAACGTCATCTTGCTGAGGTATAGGCAGGGCACCGAAATACAGCGCACCCTGCAGATACTAAAAACACGAGGCAGTGCTCACGATAGCCGCGAACATCGACTTGAAATAACCAGCAAAGGGATTCTCGTTAAGAAAGTGAGTAGGTGAGATTTTATGTTCGAGCCAGGGCTTGCAGCAAGAGGACCCTCCGGCCGTTTAGCCGAAATCAATCGCGCCATCACCACCTCACTCAACTTCGATGAAGTTCTGGATCTCATCGTAGAAAACGCCGCTCAATTAGTGAATGCAAAAGTCTGTTTGCTTCTGCTCGTGGATCGCGAGGAGAAATTGACGATCCGCGCGGCCCGAGGAGTCGAGGCAAACGTCGTCCGAGAATTTTCGGGCCGGATGGAGGAGGAAGTACTCAACCAACTAAAACAGTCGCTGAACCTGGGCGCGGACGAACACCTGGCGTCAGTTCCGGTAATCGACAAGCAGGCGCTTAATGGCTTGTTGGTCATAGCGCGTGAGCAACCGCTCACTGCGGATGAGCACTGGCAGCTGTCCGCCCTTGCCGACCAGGCCGCGATCGCGCTACGCAACGCTCGTTTGTATGAAATGGAACTGGCGGAAGCCGTTCGTGCTCGTAACATCTCTGAGAGTGCTCAGCGGCGTTTGGCCGCCATCATCGAGTCTTCAGACGATGCGATTGTCAGCAAAGATCTCAATGGCATCATCAACAGTTGGAACAAGGGTGCCGAGCACCTCTTCGGCTATAAAGAATCAGAAGTTATCGGACGACCAATAACTATTCTGATTCCTGCTGAGCGGCAGACGGAAGAGTCGCTGATTCTGCAACGGGTTCGCAAGGGTGAGCGGATTGAGCATTTTGAAACCATCAGACTTCACAAAGACGGACATCCCATTGAGATTTCTCTCACGATTTCGCCAATAAAGAACGAACGCGGGGAGGTTGTGGGCGCCTCAAAGATCGCCCGCGAGATTACTGAGAGAAAGAGGGCTGAAGAACAACTACGACGCGCACTCCAGTTTGATGAGACTGTGATGCTGAGCATGGGCGAGGGTCTTTATACCGTCGACAACCATGGCCGGCTCACGTTTATGAACCCGGCAGCGCAGCGCATGTTTGGTTGGACGCTTGAAGAAATGCTGGGCCGAAGAATGCACGACGTGACGCACCATTCCCGACCTGACGGGACGCCGTTTCCGGCTAGTGAGTGTGCCGGTCTCGCCGTATTGCGCGAGGGCACCATGCTCAGCGAGTTTGAAGATGTTTTCATTCGCAAAGACGGGAGCTTCTTCGACGTGGTTTACAGCTCCTCACCTCTTCGTGGTGAAGGGGAAATTACCGGGCTCGTCGTTGTCTTTCGCGATATCTCCGACCGCAAGCATGCCGAGGCAGAGCGCACGCGTCTTTTGGAGGCCGAGCGTCAGGCGCGTGCCGAGGCTGAAAATGCCAACCGTCTGAAGGACGAATTTCTGGCGACCTTGTCTCATGAGTTGAGAAATCCGTTGAATGTGGTGATCGGATATGCGGAGATACTGCGTCGCAGCGATGAACTTCATAAACCCGATTTTGTCGTGAAGGCCGCGGAAACCATCCGTCGTAATGCTTTGGCCCAGTCGCAGTTGGTTTGCGACCTGCTCGATCTGTCTCGCTTGCAGATGGGCAAGCTCTCGCTCGAACGGCAACCAGTTTCCTTTTCCACGATCATATCGGACGCGATCGATACCGTAAGAGTGGAAGCAACTGCCAAAAGGATCTCGCTTGACGTGAGCCTTGACAGCGAAGTTGTGGTGGTTGAAGGAGATCCCATACGGCTGGGCCAAATTGCCTGGAACCTTCTTAATAACGCAATCAAATTCACGCCGGCCGAAGGGCACGTGACGATCAATCTTAGCCAGGAAGGTGATTACGCGCTGCTGGCTGTCGCAGACAGTGGTCAGGGGATTTCGCCTGAGTTTCTCCCGCATGTATTTGAGATTTTTCGCCAGGCCGACGCCAGCATAGTGCGCCGGCAGGGTGGCATGGGAATTGGTCTGGCGCTCGTCCGGCAATTGGCCGAATTGCATGGTGGCCAGGTGAAGGCGGAGTCGGGGGGCGTTGGCAAGGGCGCGCGTTTCACAGTGATGATTCCACTCTACACTTCCGGGATGTCCGCTTTGCCTTCAGAACGCACCGGGGTCACCGGGGCATTGGAGAAGAAGTTTATTCTCGTGGTGGATGATTCATCGGAAACGAGGGATATGCTCGGGAAGTTACTGGAGATGGAAGGTGCGTTTGTCGAACTAGCGAAAAGTGGAGAGGAAGCCTTGGAGATTGCGGGCCGAAAAAGGTTTGACCTGGTGATTTCGGATATTTCGATGCCGGAAATGGATGGGTATCAATTGCTGGCGAGTCTCCGCGAATTGCCGGAAATGGGAGAGGTACCTGCGGTGGCCTTAACGGGATACGGACGTGCGAACGACATCGAGCGGGCTCTCGAAGAAGGATTTGCCGAACACTTAACCAAGCCGTTGGATCTGGATAAGTTGCTGCAGATTGTGAGGCGGCTGACTGATTAGGTGGAGATTGATCGGGCTGCGTGCTTGTAACACAAACTGTTAGTTGCGTTCCGGTTCTGATTAGCTCGACGCGACTGGTTTCCCGACTTTTGTGCAAAGCTCGAACTCGACCGCTCCGGGTTAATCAGATTCCGTCGGGGCGCCGGAATCCTTCCAGGCCTTCCAACCACCAGCCATAGAAAACACGTTTGTGTAGCACATCTTTTGGAGTACGTCGGCGGCTAGGGCGGAGCGGAAACCGCCGCCGCAATAGAGGATTACTTCCGTAGCCTTGTCCGGCACCTTCTCTTCAATGTCTCGTTCGATAATTCCCTTGCCGAGATGTTCAGAGCCGGCGGCGTGAGCGGCTTGCCATTCGTTGTCCTCGCGCACGTCAAATAGTTTCGCCTCAGGGTTGGCAGACATGCGTTGTTGGGTTTCCTCGACCGTGACTTCGCGTATGCGGGTCTTGGCGTCGTTGACGAGTTTTAAAAAGCCTTCGGCGTGTTTCATTTTCTATGCCTTTTTCTCTGTGCAACCTCTGTGTACTCTGTGCCTTCTGTGGTGATTCTTAGGTGGCAAAGCTCAACCACAGAGCCACAGAGAACACAAAGGACGCACAGAGAGTCTTTCAAGCAAGAAGTTGTGTTACAGAACCGAGCGCGGTAGCGCCGGATGCCAAAAGCTACTTTGTTACCAGTGTAAGTAATGCGAGCATTCATCAAGTATCTTGTTTCTTTGGAGATCGGCCACTTCGTGAACCCCAGTAGACTCCAGCATCCGGCGCTACCGCGCTCGGTTCTGTTGTTGAGCCCCACGTTCTTCCCATCCCTGATCGGCAAACTAACAGTTTGCTTTACCAAAACCGCCCCAATTGG
Organism: Acidobacteriota bacterium; assembly: GCA_038040525.1. Lineage (GTDB taxonomy): Bacteria > Acidobacteriota > Blastocatellia > Pyrinomonadales > Pyrinomonadaceae > PSRF01. The sequence continues at coordinate 5,380 of JBBPIC010000091.1, forward strand.
ATGAAATACGGTTGAATGATTATAATGCCAGACTCAAAAAAGAAAGCATTCGCAGACCGGAATTGTTAGGCGGAACCTGTAACCGCCCCTGTGCTTGCTGCGCATTTCGAGGAGAGGACCTTCAATAAATTGGCTAACGAACAGTTTGACTTGGCGATTATTGGCAGTGGACCTGGCGGCTACGTGGCGGCGATACGCGCCGGTCAATTGGGCCTGAAAGCGGCGATCATCGAAAAGGACACGCGCCTGGGCGGTACATGTACGTTGCGCGGTTGTATCCCCACCAAGCAGATGCTGATGTCGGCCCACGTGTATGAACAGATGCAGCATGCGGCGGATTTTGGAGTGCAGGCCACAGGTATTCAGTTGGCTTTCGCCGACGTGCAAAAACGGAAAGACAAAGTGGTGCTGAAGAATTCCAAGGGCATTGAGTACCTGATGAAGAAGAACAAAGTGACAGTGTTCAAAGGTACCGGGAAACTGGCACTGCCGGGGAAAGTTGAAGTAACCGGCGCTGACGGCAAAAAGCAAACGATTGAAAGCAAGAACATTATTATCGCCACCGGATCAGTCGTGCGGCCCATACCGGGCTTTGAAACCGACGGCGCGCACGTCGTAAGCAGCGATCACATCCTCGAACTAAAAGATGTGCCCAAGTCTCTGATCGTGATGGGCTCGGGCGCGGTCGGTGTCGAGTTTGCTTCGGCCTATTCAAGATTCGGAGCCGCGACGACGCTGGTTGAGTTGTTACCGAGATTGGTCCCTCTCGAGGACGAAGAGGTTTCTAAAGAGCTGGAAAAGTCGTTTCGCAAACGCGGTATCAAGTCGCAGGTAGACACTAAACTCGAGAAGCTCGACAAAACTGACAGCGGTGTTCGCGTTACCGGCAAAACTTCGAAAGGCGAAGAAGTCAGCCTGGAAGCTGAGATGTTGCTCGTCGCTGTGGGTCGCATGCCTTTCACCGAAGGCCTGGGCCTTGAAGGCACGAAGATCAAAGTTGATCGAGGCTTTATCACCGTCGACGAGTATCAGCAAACGGCCGAGAAGGGTGTTTATGCTATTGGCGACGTGGTGCCGACACCGCTATTGGCCCACCTGGCGTCAAAGGAAGGAATTGTCGCCGTAGAACACATGTCCGGACAGAAAGATGTGCGCCCGATCAACCTTAGGCTTGTCCCAAACTGTACCTATTGCGATCCCGAAGTAGCTTCTGTTGGGTTGACTGAAGCCAACGCGAAGGAGCAGGGGTACGACGTGAAGGTTGGCAAGTTTCCATTCTCCGCATCCGGCAAGGCGCGCATCCTCGGGGAAGAAGAGGGCTTCGTAAAAATCGTCGCCGATAAGAAATATGACGAAATTCTCGGCGTGCACATCATTGGCCCACATGCGACCGAGTTGATTGCCGAAGCGTGTGTGGCAATGCAGCTTGAATCGACCTCGGAAGAATTGGGCAGAACGATGCACGCGCACCCGACGATTTCAGAAGCAGTAATGGAAGCTGCGGAAGGCGTGCACGATTTAGCGGTGCACATTTAGTCGGTTGTTGTTACCCCGGAGGCGTTGAAGAGACGATCCACGAAAACACACGAACCAGCACGAAAGTTCATTAGTGTTACTTCGTGTTATTTCGTGGATCGTATCTTCGCTTCACTATTTGAACAACGGAATGGATCAACCAAACAAACCAGTTTCGAATGAATCGAGACCACGCCGGCCCGGAAACGGGAACCGCCGCCGTGGACCGCGCAGGCCGTCGCGTTTTCAGATGCATATCAGCACAAAATATGCGCCACCGAAACCGGAAGACGGCAAGCCCCTCGCCTGCACTACTGAGACAACGCTCAAGCCCGAGCAGATGCTCGAGCTCTATCGCTATTTGAAGCTCACTCGTCTCGTGGAAGAGCGTTTGGTAAATCTTTACCGGCAAACAAAAGTTGTGGGCGGCGTCTTCCGTTCATTGGGCCAGGAGGCGACCGCGGTCGGGACTGCTTACGCTTTGGAGCCCAGGGATTTCATCACGCCGTTGATTCGCGACCTGGGCTCTGTACTGGTGAAAGGAATCAAACCGCGTGACATTTTTGCGCAGTATATGGCGAAGGCCTGGGGGCCGTCCGGCGGACGCGATTTGAACATTCACTTTGGCGATATGGATAAGGGTTTCATTGGCCCCATCTCGCATCTCGGTGACATGATTCCCGTCATGAATGGTGTCCTGCTCGCCGCGCGCATGCAAAAGAAGCGGACTGTAGCCGTCGCATACATCGGTGACGGCGGTATGAGCACGGGGGCCTTTCACGAGGGGCTGAATTTTGCCGCGGTCCAACGGCTGCCTCTTATTATTATCGCGGAGCATAACCAGTATGCCTATTCGACTCCGACGAGTTTACAGACTGCCGTGAAAGATTTAGCTGAGAAAGCTGCCGGCTATGGAATTCCGGGCCACATAGTCGATGGCAACGACGTGATTGCCTGTTACGAGGTTACCAGGCGCGCGGCGGAGGCTGCGCGGCGAGGTGGCGGGGCTGTCCTGATTGAAGCAAAGACATATCGCCGCAAAGGACACGCCGAGCATGACGATCAACGCTACGTTCCAGGAGGCGAGATTGAGTGGTGGGAAAAGAACAACGATCCGCTGGATCGTTATGAGCGGCACCTGCTGGAGCATAAAGTTGCCACGAAAGAAAAGCTTGAAGAGATCACGGCGGACGTGAGCCGCGAGATTGAAGAAGATTGTGCGTGGGCCGAGTCGTCACCAATGCCCGACGCGGACAAAGCTGCGTACGGAGTTTTTGACAACAACATCGTGGCTCCGGCGTTCCGGCCGCAGGTGCTGAAGAACTAGGCGGCAGGAGGCAGGAGGCAGGCGGCAGGAATTCGGCGCCTGTTTAGTGTCGGACCAGGTCTTCTACCGGGTTGTTTGTTCGTGTAATTTCGTGTGGGTTCGTGGTTCATTTTTGTCTAAACGACAACGGACGATCCACGAAAAAACACTAAACAACACGAATCCAAGACCAAAGACCAAAGACCAAAGACCAAAGACCCAAGTCCAAGGTTACTTAAATAAATGTCGACAGCAACCAAGAAAGAGCACAAGTCAGCGCGTCCTGAGCGTGGCGGTCAGGCCACGATGGTCGAGGCGATTCGCCAGGGCATCTGGGAAGAGATGGAGCGCGACCCGACCGTCTTCGTAATTGGTGAAGATGTGGGCGCATATGGTGGCGCTTTCAAAGTCACCGACGGGCTCATTGATGAATTTGGTAAAGGCCGAGTAATCGACACCCCGATTTCCGAAGCTGCGATCGTGGGGGCTGCATGTGGCGCGGGACTGATGGGAATGAAGGCCGTGGCCGAGTTTCAGTTTATCGACTTCATCTCCGCCGGGTTCGATTTGCTGACAAACTACGCCGCGAAGTGCCGTTATCGTTGGGGTGCAAATATTCCCGCGGTCTTTCGTGGCCCATGTGGTTCTGGCGTGCGCTCCGGGCCGTTTCATTCGCTGAACGCTGAATCGTTTTTCCTGAACACGGCGGGCCTGAAGATCGTTGAGCCTGCCAGCGCCTACGATGCCAAGGGCCTAATCAAAGCAGCGATTCGCGATCCTGATCCGGTTTTGTTCTTTGAACACAAGAAGCTCTACCGGTTGCCACGGCTGCGAGAAGAACTGCCTGCCGATGATTACATCGTCGAGATTGGTAAGGCCCGTACAGTGCGCGAGGGACGTGATCTCTCGATCATTACCTTTGGGGCCATGGTTCTGACGGCAATGGACGCTGCTGAAGAACTTGAAAAAGAAGGCCTCGACGTTGAAGTGATCGATCTGCGCACACTCGCGCCTTTGGATAAACCGGCAATACTGGCAAGCGTGAAGAAGATAAACAAGGTCATCGTGTTGCACGAGGCCTCGCGCACGGGCGGAATCGGCGGCGAGATTGCGGCAACCATTGCGGAAGAGGCTTTTGAGTGGTTGGATGCGCCGGTATTGCGTCTTGCTTCAATTGATACCCCCGTGCCGTACTCGCCCCCGCTCGAGGATTATTACCTGCCGCAGACGAAAGACGTGCTCGAGGCGGCGAGGAAACTTGCGGCGTATTGAGAATAGGGGACAGGAGACAGGAGACAGAAGGCAGAAGGCAGAAGGCAGAAGAGTCACATGTCGAAAGTGTATTAAAGAGTTAGGTGTTCAACAAAGGAGTTAGTTGAGATTAGGAATCTGAACTTAGAATTTGAACTCCTGTCTCCTGTCTTCTGTCTTCTGATTGTCTGACACCCGAAAGGAGAAAGGCCATGCCAAAATACGTAATAGAGAGAGAGATTCCCGGCGCAGGAAACTTGTCACCGCAAGAGCTTCAGGGCATTTCGCAGAAGTCTTGCAGCGTGCTGCGAAACCTGGGGCCCGAAATTCAATGGCTGCACAGTTACGTTACGGGAGATAAGATTTACTGCGTCTACATAGCCCCGAACGAAGAGATGATCCGCGAACACGCCAGCCAGGGCGGATTCCCGGCCAACCGCATTTCAGAAATCAAGACGATTATCGATCCGACAACGGCTGAGCAATCGACAGAGTCGGCAGCCAGTCAGCAGTCGGCAGCAGGTTGAACGCCGGACTGAAGGCTAATCACAGTATCGGAGAAGAAATGAGTACAGAAGTTGTAATGCCCCAGATGGGCGAATCGATCGCCGAGGGCACCATTACCAAGTGGCTGAAAAAGGTCGGGGACCGCGTCGAACGCGATGAACCATTGTTTGAGATTTCCACCGACAAAGTCGATGCGGAAATTCCCTCGCCTGCCGCCGGCACTTTGACGGAGATTCGTTTCAACGAAGGCGACACGGTGGAGATTAATACCACCGTTGCGGTCTTAGATGGCGGCGCTGCGGCCAGCGCCCCAACTCCAGCAGCGGCTGAAACGCAGGCCCAGGCGCAAACGCCGTCACAAGAATCGAAGCCGCAAAAAGAACCGGCGACTGAGACCGTAAAAGCTGCCGCACCAGCCCCGCAGTCTCCTGCGGCCGCACCGGCCGCGGTTCAGGAAGCGAAACCGGTTGAGCCTCCGCCAGCCAGGCAAGCGGAATCTTCCGCGACGGAAGTGGATTCTTCGTCAGCCAAGCCTGCGCCGGCAACGGGCAATGGCAGCGGCGCAGAGGCTACTGCTGAAGATCTGCGGCGCACTAAGTCGAGCCCACTCGTCCGGAAGATCGCGCAGGAGCACGGGGTTGATATTGCAAGCCTCGAAGGCACCGGCATGAGTGGCCGGGTAACTAAAAACGATATTCTTAGTTTTATTGAATCAGGTGCCCCCGCCGCGCCCGCCCGGGTGGCGCCCGCAACCGGCAGCGCTGCGACTCAGGAGCCTCATGCCCCGCCGCCGGTGAAACCAGCCGAGGGTGATCGCGTCGAGCAGATGACCGTGATGCGCAAGAAGATCTCGGAGCACATGGTCCAGTCGCGCCGCACTTCAGCGCACGTTACCACCGTCTACGAAATTGATATGACGCGCATCGCTAAATTGCGCGAGCAACATAAGGAGGATTTTTTCGAACGCACGGGCACCAAGCTAACCTTCATGCCGTTCATTTTTCAGGCAGTCACCAACGCCCTGCGAAAGTTTCCCATCTTTAATGCCCAGGTAAGCGGCGATCAGATCATTTACAAGCGTGACATCAATCTTGGGATGGCGGTTGCGTTGGATTGGGGTTTGATTGTTCCGGTTATTAAACGCGCGGATGATCTCTCAATTTCGGGTCTGGCCCGCGCGGCAAACGATCTTGCCGACCGCGCGCGCACCAAACAACTGAAGCCTGACGAAGTGGGTGGCGGCACGTTCACGATTACTAACCCGGGTGTGTTTGGCGGGTTGTTTGGCACGCCGATCATCAATCAACCGCAACTTGCGATACTCGGTGTCGGCAAGATTGAGAAACGCGCCAAGGTGTTGACCACCGCTGATGGGGATGATTTCCTCGCGATTCGTTGGATGGCCTATTTCGCGCTCAGCTTCGATCATCGTGTGATTGACGGATCCGACGCTGAACGCTTTTTGGCCTACGTGAAAGAACTTTTGGAGGCGGGCGAGTTTTCGCTTTAAGTAAAGCAAACTGTTAGTTTGCTTGGCCTGGGAATACACTTAATTTCGTTATCACGACGACCGCAAACTAACAGTTTGCTTTACAAATTTTCGGGTTTGCGGTGGTAGACCACGGTTGTAGGTTTATCACCGCGCATTGTTTTAATGAGCAGGAGTTATTGCGATCGAATGGCAATTAGATGATGAATGCTTCTACGGAGCGTAAACAGCTTGACTTAGGCCGTTCATAGGTCTAAGAAATGTCGGATCGCTACGGAGGACGGGCAACAGTTGATTGAAATTGTTCGTCTGAAGTTAAAGACCCCGCGGCTCGAGTGATTGAGCTGTTCACTTCAAAGTAGTTCAGAAAATAAGGAGATAGTCACTTATGCCAAGCCCGAAATTCAAAATGTTTTCCTCCCTCACTCTTGCAGTCTCCCTTTTAGCTGTCTCAGCGTCGCTCGCGGTAGCTCAGGACACAACGCCCGCGGCCGGTTCACGCTCTGTAGCCAGCGGCCAGAAAATGAAGATCAAGGGTGTCGTAGTCAGACGCGACGCCGACACTTTCACCGTACGTGACATTAATGGTGTGGACACCACCGTGCGGCTAGACGACCGTACCAGTGTAAAAACGAAGGGCGGATTCCTTCGCGGCGGCTCAAACTATGGGCAGACCCAGATTTTGCGCGGACTCAATCTCGAAATCGAAGGTCGTGGTGATTCGTCGGGCAATCTGCTGGCCGAAAAGGTCAGGTTTAATGAATCGGATCTCCGCGTAGCGCGCGCTGTCGAATCTCGTGCTGCGCCGCTGGAGACGAAAGTTAGCGAGGTAGAACAAAACGCGCAGCGTCTCTCCGGACAATTGGACGAACTAGCCGCGGTCGCCAACACCGCCAAAGGTGGAGCGAGGGCTGCACAGGAAACAGCGGATGCGGCAGTGCACGGAGTGAATGTCACTAACGAGCGTATCTCGGCCCTGGACGATTACATGCCGCAGGCGGTTCTGGCAGTTAATTTCAGGACTGGAAGCGCGGTCTTGTCGCCGGATTCCAAAACGAAGCTGGATGAAATTGCCACCAAGGCACTGAACGCCAAGGGCTATGTGCTGGAGGTTTCGGGCTTCGCAGATGCGACTGGCAGTGTGGAAAGAAACCGCGCCTTGAGCCAACGTCGCGCTGACGCCGTGATTCGTTACCTGGTGGAGAACCACAGCATTCCGCTGCGGCGCATCGTTACTCCGTACGGGTTTGGGGAAAGCAATCCAGTTGCGGAAAACACGTCTCGCGACGGCCGTGCACAAAACCGGCGCGTCGAAGTGAAGTTGTTGGTCAACAAGGGCATCCTGCAGCAGGCCCCGACGATGCCTACCAGCTCAGGTGAATAAGAATGAGTGGGGAAGTTGCCGGGTGCAAAAGTGGCCCGGCACTAACACCATGAATCATGCCGTCGGAAAATTTGTTAAGACAACAAACTAAGGCCAGCAACCCAGGGGTTCCCGGCGGGGCAGTCCCGCTGGGTTAAAGTCTGGCGGCATGAGGAGTGGTCTGATGAGTGTTCGAGCGGGGAAACAATTGGGGCCGGCGCTGCTATTTGCAGTGCTGGCTCTTTTTTGCGTCGCCGGTCCGTCTGCCGCACAAACGATTAGAGATCTTCCGCCACCACCTCCCAGGCCGACTCCCAAGCCGACACCTCCTCCCGTACCGAAAGATGAAGACTTCGAGGTTGTACGGGTTAATTCCAGCCTGGTGATGGTCCCGGTGTCGGTAGTTGACGCGGGCCAACCGGTGCATGGGCTCCAGAAAGGTGACTTCCGTATCGACGAAGAATGGCAAACACAAGAAGTGGTCGAGATTGGCAATCCCGATCAAGTGCCATTAGACATTGCCATATTGTTTGACGTTTCCAGCAGTGTTAGTCAGAAGGGGTTCTTCGCGTTTCAGCAAAAGGCTGCGGCCAGCTTTTTGAAACAGGTCATGAAGCCTGTTGATCGGGCAGCGGTCTTCACGATCAAAGGTGAACCAACCATGGTGGCGCCACTCGCTTCCGCAGATGCTGCGGCTGCAACCATCCTGCTCATTCCGGCCGCGACAGTTCCTGTAGCGACTGCTTTTTATGACACCGTCCTGGCGGCGGCGAAGTATCTGACGGAGAATTCCACGGATGGGCACCGTCGTGTGGTTCTGGTAATTTCCGATGGTGAGGACAATATCAGCAATGCTGTCAGAGACCTGACCAGGGCTGAGGCGCGCGCGACTCAACAAGGAGAAGTCACTCCTAAGGCTGCGAAGGTGAATTTGGATGAGCGCCGGCAAAAGGCTGTGGCGGCTGTTCAGCGGGCCGTGCAGCGCGCGGATGCGGCTTTTTATTCAATCAATCCGGGCGGAAATTCTCTGCGCTTGAATCAGATAAGCACACGCGCGCAGAACGATATGCAATCGATCGCCGCGGCGACCGGAGGCACTGCGTACGTACCAAATAGCGAGAATGAATTGCAAAGGGTCTTTAGTGAGGTTGCTGCCGAGCTGCGCGGCCAATACCTGCTTCAGTATTATTCAAACTCAAAAGCTGCAGGCACACAGTTTCGCCGCATTGCAGTTTCCATCCCTTCAAAACCACAAGTCCGTGTTCGTGCCCGCCAGGGTTATTACCCGAAAGCAAAGTAATCCGCAGATTACGCAGATTACACGGATTTCCAAAAAAGCAGCTGAAGTGATTTTGGCTTACTATTCGTCTTGCTGGAATCTGCGAAATCTGTGTAATCTGCGGATAAAGGTTCTACATCTCTTGTAGGGCATCCGTTAATCGACTCACAACGTCAAGCAGCGACCGGCCGGCCTTATCAAATTGATTCGCGGCCGCTTGCTGTTCCGCAGTGGCGGCCCCTGCGGCGACGCCTGCAATCCTGATGTAGTAACGCTGTAACTCCGGCGTCATACGAATGTGAGACTCGAGTTGGTCCAGGCCGTCCCTGACATTTCGAATACTATTGCGCACCACCAGCTTGCTTTTTGCAGCCTGATCGATGGCAGCAGGCGATGCTTGATTGCGCCTCGCGGCATCGTCAACGCTTTCAAGTCCTTTGGCGACTCCGCCGAGGAGGTAAATGAACTTCGTCAGGGTCTTGATCTGATCGGCGACTCGGGTTGCTCCTTCACGCTGAATCTCCGCAGCCTTCTGCTGCGCGAGGCTCGGACGAGCCGAAGCTTTTGCAGCTGGGCGCTTCCTGGTTTGCGAAAAACTGGTGACGGGAAGAACAATAAGCGCTGCCAGCAATAGCGTTACGACTCGTTGCACGTTGTTTTCTCCTCTGATGTTTGTTCCAGCAGATATTATAACCAGCACTTAGAAATCCGTGTAATCTGCGAAGCAAACGTTCAACTTCTTGTTTTTTCGAGCAAGACTTTGAGCGAATAAGAGACGATCCACGAAACCACACGAAACAGCACGAAAAGATTGTTAGGGTCTTTTGGTGTGATTTCGTGGATCGTATTTATCTTCGCTTGCTTGCGGCCTGGGCGACGCTGCGTAATCTGCGTATACATGCTTTGCGTTCATTGCGGTTGACGCTGTTAGAATACTGCGAAACATTCCGGCTAGGTTGTATCGGTGAACGAGAAAAGAAAACTCGCGATTAATAAGTTAGGCCGCGTGGAATATGGGGAGGCGCTCCAGATCCAGCGGCAAACCGAACTTGCTGTTAAGGATGGCCAACAAGCCGATACCCTAATTCTCCTCGAACACCCCCACACTCTAACCGTTGGCCGGCGAGGTGACGCTTCGAGCATCCTGATGTCAGGGGATTCGCTCAAGGCCCGGGGAGTCTCGGTGTTTGAAACGAACCGGGGCGGAAGAATCACTTATCACGGGTTGGGTCAGATTGTTGGTTATCCGATAATCAATCTCAGCCCTAAACGGGAAGACGTTCGCCAATATGTCAGGGACCTCGAAGAAGTACTGATTCGAACACTCAGGGATTTTGATATTCAGGGCAGTCGGATCGAAGGGCTGACCGGCGTCCACACCGCACGCGGAAAGGTTGCGGCGATCGGAGTGCACATAGCGCGCTGGGTCACAACGCACGGGTTCGCTTTGAATGTGAATACTGATCTCAGTTTTTTCAACTTGATCATCGCCTGCGATGGCGAGCAGGTAACCTCAATGGAAGATCTGCTCGGGCATGAAGTTGATATGGGCGAAGTCGAGGATCGCATCATCGCACACTTTGCTGACGTGTTTGACATGCAGCAGGGGGAAGATAGCCGCCAAGACGCCAAGAGCGCCAAGCAATGAATCGGAAGAGGTCAGAAGTCAGAAGGGGGGAAGGGGTCAGGGGTCAAGGGTCAAGGGTCAAGGGTAAGAGCCAGGAGTAGTCAGCGGTCAGAAGTCAGACTTTCAATCGCACACCTGAAATCTCATCTGACCTCTTACCCTTGACCCCTGACCCCTTCCCCCTTGACCCCCGCTCTCTGACCTCTGATCTCTTGCCTTCCTTGGCGTTCTTGGCGTCTTGGCGGTTAGACTTCCCAAATGTTAACTCTCGAGCTAATCAAAGAAGCCGCTGCCAGAATAGACGGGCACATTCATCACACCCCGGTAATGACGTCTCGATCCTTTAATGAACGAGCGGGCGCGGAAGTGTTCTTCAAATGTGAAAACCTGCAACGCGCCGGAGCGTTTAAGATTCGCGGAGCAACAAACAAGATTCTTTCTCTGACTCCGGAAGAAAAACGACGCGGTGTGGCCGCTTTCTCGTCGGGTAATCACGCGCAGGCCGTTGCGCTCGCATCGCGTGAGGCCGGCGTGAGCGCGGTTATCGCAATGCCGGACGACGCGCCAAAGGCGAAAGTCGCGGCCACGCGGGCGTATGGCGCCGAAATCATTTTCTATGACCGGCAAAAGCAGGACCGGGAAGCGGTGGCGGTCGAAATTGCACAGCGGGAGGGGCGGGTCATGGTTCCGCCCTATGACGACTACCTGATACTCGCCGGCCAGGGCACATGCGGTTTGGAGTTTCTCGAAGAGGTTCCGGATCTTGATTGTCTGTTGGCGCCTTGCAGCGGCGGCGGACTTTTTGCAGGGGTTAGTGTTGCGGCAAAGGCGTTGAATCCTAACGTGCGATGCTTTCCGGTCGAGCCTGAGACTGCCGATGACACTCGCCAATCGTTTCTCAAGGGTGAACGCGTTTCGATAGCACCACCGCCCACGATTGCGGATGGCTTGCGGGTGCAATCCCCGGGGACATTGACCTTTCCAGTGTTGCAGAAAACTGCGGAAGACGTTTTGACGGTTTCAGATGAGGAAATTATTGAAACGATCAAGTTTTTTCTTTTTCGCATGAAGCTGCTGGTTGAGCCATCAGGCGCAGCGGCAGCGGCCGCCGTGCTGACGCGCAAGGTGCCACGGGACGCGAAGAGGGTTGGGGTAATTATCTCGGGCGGGAATATTGATTCGGAGTTGCTGTCGCAACTCTTGAGTGAAAAAGAGGATTGATGGTGGTTCAGTTTTTGTTTTTACTGGATGTGGCTGCTGCTCCGATGCAGTCTGTCGGATGGGTAACGATCGTAATCCTGCTGGCTGTGATACTGCTTTTGTCGGTAGCGTTTGCGGGTGGATTGGTGTTTCTGCTCATCTGGCTCAAACGTCGCAAATCTAATGTGTAAAGCAAACTGTTCGTTTGCTTCTCGGTCATAAGAGAAAGTTGGCAGAAGAAAAGGTTGATCCGCGGCTTTGCCGCCTTCCGTGCGGTAAGGCTGTGCCGGCTGTGCCTTACCGCGGCCATCCCGAGACCTTTGAGGCTATGCCTCCCAATCCGAGGCGTAGCCTCTTCCCTTGAATGAAATGCCGACGGTAAGGCACAGCCGGCACAGCCTTACCGCACGGAAGACGGCAGAGCCGCGTCTCGCGGTTGGACCAAAGCGGCGCCAGGCCGCCGCACTCCAAAAAGGCGCCTCCTAGTGCCTAATCAACCTCGCAATGTTAGAATCTGAAAACTTAAACCGAGAATAAAACAGTGTCCCGCGAACTACGAGTCATCAGCAATACTGTCAAGCCGCGTCAGCCGAAGCCAGAGTGGCTAAAGATTCGACTGGGTGATCCGGCGAATCAGAACCATGTGTTGAAGCTGATCGAGGGTCTGAATCTGCATACAGTCTGTCAGGAAGCCCATTGCCCCAACATTTTCGAATGCTGGTCCGACCGCACAGCCACATTTATGCTGGGTGGAGACATTTGCACCCGTCATTGCGGCTTTTGTGCCGTGGGTAAGGGGATGCCTGGTTCACTCGATGCGGAAGAACCGCGCCACGTAGCAGAAGCCGTTCGCCAACTTGACCTGGCCCATACGGTCATTACTTCAGTCAATCGCGACGACCTGCCGGACGGCGGCGCTGCGCATTGGGCCGAAACAGTTCGACAGGTTCGTCTTCTCAATCCTGAATGTAAGATCGAGGTTTTGATTCCCGATTTCAATGGCGACGCGGACGCGCTCAACATCGTGCTCGACGCTCAGCCCGACGTGCTCAATCACAATACCGAAACGATCGCGCGGCTTTACCGCAGGGTGAGACCAGATGCCCACTATCAGCAATCGTTAACCCTATTGCGTCGCGCGGCGCAACGTCGAGACTTCGAACAGCGCGGTATGAAGACCAAGAGCGGCATCATGGTTGGTCTCGGGGAGACGTTTGATGAAGTTGTTGAGTTGATGAAGGATTTGCGCTCGGTGTCCTGCGACATCATGACCATTGGACAATATCTGCAACCTCACGCGCGTCGCTTGCCGGTCGAGCGTTATGTTACTCCCGCAGAGTTTGACCGCTGGCGCGAACTGGGAAACCACATGGGATTTAAGCATATCGAATCAAGCCCGCTAACGAGATCTTCTTACCATGCGCGCCAGCAAGCTGAAAGCGAGCCGCCGACGTATTCGGACGAGCAAGGGGCTGCGTAAGAACGATCCACGAACTCACACGAACTTTCACGAAGAAAACTTAGTGTTGCTTAGTGTGATTTAGTGGATCGTTCGCTTTTTCGCCATCATCATGAAAGCTATTGTCTTCAATCGACACGGTGGACCAGAGGTATTGGAATACACCGACGCGCCTGATCCTACGATCAAAGCCGACGAAGTACTGGTCGAAGTACGGGCCTGCGCTTTGAATCACCTGGACATCTGGGCGCGCGGAGGTTTGCCGGGCATCGAGATTCCTTTACCTCACATACTCGGTAATGACATCGCCGGCATCGTGCGCCAGGTGGGCGCTTTAGTTTCGTGGGTTAACCCAGGGGAAGAAGTGATGCTTCATCCCGGCGTTTCCTGCGGGCATTGTTTGGAATGCTTGAGTGGACGGGACAATCTCTGCCGCGATTACGACATCCTTGGTTATCGTCGAAACGGCGGTTACGCCGAACTGGTTGCCGCTCCGGCTGTGAACGTGATTCCCAAGCCAAAGAAGCTGAGTTGGGAAGAAGCTGCCGCATTGCCGCTTGTGACCGTTACCGCCTGGCACATGCTGGTCAGCCGCGCTGCTGTGCAACCGGGCGAGGACGTGCTGGTTCACGCGGCGGGCAGCGGCGTTGGGTCGATAGGAATCCAGGTCGCCAAACTTCGGGGCGCGCGCGTGATTGCAACCGCCAGCTCGGAGGAAAAACTGGCCAAGGCGAAGGAACTTGGCGCTGACGAAGTTGTGAATTACAGCGACGAGGCGTGGCCGCAAGAAGTGAAGCGGCTGACGAATAAGCGAGGGGTAGATGTTGTATTCGAGCACACTGGAGCAGCCACCTGGCCGGGCTCCATTGCGTCATTGAAAACCAATGGGCGTCTCGTGACCTGCGGGGCCACCAGTGGCTTCGCCGCCCAGACCGATCTGCGGCAGGTTTTCTACCGTCACATCACGATCCTCGGATCTTTCATGGGATCTAAAGCTGAACTGCTGGAGGCGATGAAGTTTATTGAGAGCGGGAAGCTTCGGGCGGTGGTGGATCAGGTCTTACCCTTGGCTGAAGCCCGCCGCGCTCATGAGCTGATGGAGGATCGGGCGCAGTTCGGAAAGCTGGTACTGGTGCCGGGTGGATGAGAGTCAACCCTTTGGAGTGCGCCGCCACGCCACCCCAGCGCGGCTGCCGCGCCGGGGACCCCG
>JBBPIC010000122.1:0-5652 GCA_038040525.1 Acidobacteriota bacterium
AGCGGACTTGATCAGAGGTTCCTTCAGTTTGTCGCGGCGCCTCGACAAGCTAATAGAAGCTATCGGACATCAAACTGACCCTACCCATTTGCCCGTGCAATTGATGAAGCGCCAAAAACAGTGAGAGACTAGATGAAAATGAGCAAAAGTGAAAAGCAGGGCAGCAATGCAGTGCTCAAGTTCAGCGAGCATAAGCGCAAGCGCGCCGATGAATTCGAGGCAGATGTTGACGCGTTGTTCACGCTCCCATTGGCAGAGTTCACTGGCGCGCGCAATACACTGGCTGCGCAGCTAAAGAAGAGCGGACGTGGCGATGAGGCGGCGGTCGTGAAGGCACTGTCCAAGCCTCCGATCTCGGCGTGGGCTGTGAACCAGCTCTACTGGAATCATCGCGAGACGTTCGACCGGCTGATAGCGTCAGGTGAGCGCTTCCACAAGGCCCAGGCGTCTCCAGGTGGCGGAAAGGTCTCGAATATGCGTACCGCCCTCGACGAGCGACGCGAAGCGCTTACGGACCTTACGGATCTGGCGACTTTGTTACTGCGAGATGCAGGTCCGAACCCAGGTCAGAATCCTTCGCTCGATATTATCCGTCGCATCACAACTACTCTCGAGGGAATCTCAGCATACGCATCGCGTTCTGATGGTCCACGTACCGGGCGTCTGACCCACGACGTCGACCCCCCAGGTTTCGAGTCATTCGCCTCATGGATTCCAAGCGGAGGCATGACGCAGCCGGCGAAGTTACCGGCTTGGGAACCGCCTCGGTCTACGCCGTCAAAGAAGTCCAGCAGTGCTGCCACGAACGCGCGGCGAAAGGTGACAACGGCTGACGACGTACGTCGCGTTGAAGAGACGCGTAAGGCGCGGGTAGCTGAGGCGAAAGTTTCACTGCGGGATGCAAAGAGGTCTCTGGCCCAAGCCCAAGCCAAGGCACAGCGTTTGGAGGCAGCGCAGAAAAAGGCGGACGCAGAGGCGAAGAGGGCTGAGAAGCTCAGGCGCGACGTCGAGGCGAGCCTGGAGAAAGCAAAAGTCGCCTCTGAAGATGCGGCCCAACGCGCGCGAAGCGTTGCTGAAGAGGTAGAAGGGGCGGCGAGTGCGGTGGACGAGGCCGAACGCACTGTCGAAAAGGCATCCAAAGAACTCGAGTCATTGTCTCGGGAATCGTCAGGAAGGTGATACCACGCTCCTTACCGCGTGGTGGTATCCGCGCTTCAAAGACTTAGTTCGGCCCGCCGGACTGCCGGAGTGGATGAGGTCAGTAGCCGTGGGCCAATCAGGCTCGCGCGACACATCTGGAGATGGCAGGTTGCAAACGTGAGCAACGTCGTGCCATTAATGCTTCAATGTCGCGCTATGAAAGGTTGAGGAAAGTTCAAAGCCCGCGCTGTCCTCCGACGATCTCCGAGGGATGCGGCTGAAGGACTCTTGATCGCTCTCAGCGCGCGACAAGAGATGCCTTATGCACAGATCACAAATCCCGCTTCTCGCAGAGAAAACCAGCGGCAGACGGGACGTTCACCAATTCCACTCGTCGAAAAATCGGATTCCGGCCCGCGCTCAGGATAACGCCCGATGTTGCGGTTTCCTTTATTTCAGACTAAGCCGCTACCCAATTCCTCGAGCCGCCTCGCGAGGAATTGCCGCTCCGGTTCCTGCTGGGTCAGGGCCAGGGCTTTCTCATAAGAGGACCGAGCCTCGGCTGTCCTGCCAAGCCTGCGGTACAGATCTGCACGGGCTGAATGCGCCAGGTAATATTTGCCAATTCGCCATGTTCCAACAACGCGTCGATTTGCGTCAGACCGGCCTCTGGACCATCGCTCATTGCAATTGCCACGGCCCGATTGAGATGGACAACCGGCGAAGGCTGAATTCGTAGCAATCGGTCGTAAAGCGCAACAATCTGCCGCCAGTCGGTGGCAGCGGCCGATTCCGCCTCCGCATGAACGGCCGCAATCGCAGCTTGCAATGTGTAAACGCCGAAGTGGTCGGACTTTAGGGCTTGGTCCAGCAACGCCAACCCTTCGGCGATCTGCTCTCGGTTCCAGAGCGAGCGATCCTGGTTCTCAAGCAGGATCAGCTCTCCAGTCGAAGAGGTTCTCGCGGCGTGACGGGATTCCTGTAGCAACATCAGAGAAAGCAGCCCGATGATTTCTGGATCTGGGATTTCCGGATTTGGGACTTCCGGCTCTGGCTGAAGTTCGGCCAGCAACCGGCCCAGTCGAATCGCTTCGCCGGTTAGCTCGGCCCGCATTACCTCCGCTCCCGCCGCAGCCGAATAACCCTCGTTAAAGACGAGATAGATGACCTGAAGCACTGCCCCCAGTCGCGCTGGCAATTCCTGGGGGCTTGGCACTTCGTACGGAATCCGTGTCTCTCGAATCTTTGACTTGGCGCGGACAATGCGCTGCGCCAGCGTCGCCGGTGTAACGAGAAATGCCCGAGCAATCTCCTCTGTGGTCAGTCCGCAAACTTCACGCAATGTGAGCGCGACGCGCCCTTCCGGCGCCAGGGATGGATGACAGCAAGTAAAAATCAGACGCAGGCGGTCATCTTCAAGGGCATCCTCAAGGGCATCTTCAAGGCCATCCTGAAGATGGTCCTTTTCATTGGACCTTGCCTCATTGGACCTTTCGGGCGAACTCAATTGCGCTTCGAGATATCGCACGAGCTCCTCTTGAGTCGCATCGAATCTTGCCCGTCGACGCAGAGTATCAATGGCTTTGAATCGGGCCGTCGAAATCAACCATGGTCGCGGGTTGCCGGGTACTCCACTCCTCGGCCACAGGCTCAGCGCAGCCGCAAAGGCTTCGTGCATCGCCTCCTCGGCAAGATCAAAATCACCGAGCAAGCGGATCAGAGTTGCCAGGATTCGTCCCGAATCCTGTCGATAAAGGAGTCGAGCAATTCGCGTATCTGGCCATCTATTTGATCGGGGGAACGCTCAGACATGACGACGACCCTAGCAAACCAGCTACGCTGAATCAATTAACCGGACTGAGATTGCCAGCGTTCAGTGACTCTTGACTTCGCTGCCACCTTGGAATATGGTGCCGCCGACCTTACAGATCTTTACGCGTTAAAGTCTAATGACTGACTCACAGCAGTTGACCTCGCAGACAACTACCGACTCAGTCGCTTTCTCTGATTAGCGCGGTCGTTTTGCGACTTTTCCATTAATTAATTTAAAGGTTCGCATTCTTCTGGCGTCGTTTGCACGTTGAACTTTTTGGTCCGGCGGGCTGCCGCTTGAACCCCGCAACGGGCTGCAACAATTAACCCCAAAAGAAAAGGAGCTTCACTATGAGTAAGAGTTTCTTGAACGCGCCACCCTCAGGATCGGTCCGGCTCATAAATTTCACCAAGGCCAAAGTCGTGGCTGGCTTTGTCCCCAACACTTATTTCCTGATTGTTAGCGGCACTAAACCGTACGTCAACATGACAGTTGAGTTGAGCCCGTTAGTCTACGTGCGTCGGCCAACGTATTGGGGAATTGAGGTGGTCGGCTCGTTGCCGGGAATCGCCCTGCCCGCTACCGCGCCATATTCTGTTTCTATCCCGCTCGATGGAATCCTGGGAACCAAAGGAATCGAGGTCATCGGGGCGAGGAAGAAACTGAAAATTGATGTTCCGGCAAAGGGTGGAGGGGCCAAGAAGGCCGCAAAGAAGAGGTAAGCAGTTTCATCAGAACACCAACTCACACAACGTCCGCTCGGCCCTTGGGCCACGCCATTGCCGTGCCCCCAGGCGTAGCGTTTCAGAAGGTGGCAGTCCGACGTGAAAACTGATCTGGGCAGTGGCCCGACCGCTACGGAGGGCACCTATCGTGCTGACGGTATGAGACGTCCGTTCGCAGTGAAGGCGCGAGATGCAATAGCCAGGGGCAACGCTCTTGGTTTACTTTCGTCGCGGATTCTTGAGCCCTGAAGGGGCGAAACGAAATTCCCCTGCTGGAGCCATCTGATGTAGGGCTCTCGCTTCTTCAGCGCTCGCCCAATCTTTCTTCAGTGGGTTAACAAATCTAAGTACTTGGGTCCCCTTGGCCGCCTTGCCTGAACCATTTGAGAAACTTGGAGGCAAACATGAAAAGACCCGTATGGATCAATTTTCGCTTCAGTCGTCTAGCCGGTCTCTACCTGCTCATAATCGCTGCGTCGCCTGCAGCGTTTGCGATGCAAGGACAAGTCAAGTCTATCGAGTCAACGATGGCGTATGAACTACTTACGCTGGAGGCCGGCGTCCGCACGCTGCCGCCCGATGCCGTGAAACTGTTTCGGGAAGCGATTACTGATGCTACCGACGCAGCCGTGCGCACAAATCGGCATCCGCAAACAAGAGCCGATGCGCTAGCTGTATTGGAGGCAATCCAATTAGCACTGGTCAAGCATAACTTCCTGCAACCTGCCAACCGGACAGACTGGCCAGACACGATTGGCATTGCTCTTACCCCTCTCAAATGGACGCCGGCCGCGCTCAATCAGGCGTCATCGTTCGGTAGCCTGCAGTTAATTGATCGTACCAAGCCGTTCTACTACGTTGATTGCGACATGGGGGCTGAGCTCGTAATGACAGTTGGCGAGCGCCTGGGTTGGGATATCCGGCTAGTTGAAGTTCCTGATCATAACTTTGTTCGTTGGCACCTCTCCGACTCAATCAAAGTTAATTGGGACTGGACTTACTGGACCTCGAAGGATGACAGTCGGTATCGTCCCGTGATCGGCTCCGTTGACGATGTTCGTTTGCGTGAGCTGTACTTGCGGAGCTTTGAGATCAAGGAGGCAAGGTCGTACTACGTTGGATTGATTGCCTCCAAAGCGGACAAGGACAAACCTATGGCCGCCGAACGCCTCTTTCAGGAGGCTGTGGCAGTGTTGCCTCATCACCCGCTAACGCTTAATAACTTTGCATGGCTTTACGCCACTCGCCCTGTCTTCAACACGCAAAAGCTCAAGACCAACGTGGCGGTCGCTTACGGTCTTGGTGCCTGGTCGATGCAACCCAATGACGGCAACATTGCTGACACGGTAGCATGCTCGCTGGCAGCTAATGGCTCGAAGGTGCTTGCAGCGGAAGTGGAGCAGTTTGCGAGCGATCATGCGAGCAGCCCAGCTGAAGCCGAAAAGTTCAAAGCCAAAAAGGAGCTGATAGCTAAGGGTATATTGTGTGTGCCTGACTAGACTGTGACCGAACTGACTGCATCGTCCAACGAGCCCAAGTGCCCGATCTTGCGCGTCGACGCAGAGTATCAATGGCTTTGAATCGGGCCGTCGAAATCAACCATGGTCGCGGGTTGCCGGGTACTCCACTCCTCGGCCACAGGCTCAGCGCAGCCGCAAAGGCTTCGTGCATCGCCTCCTCGGCAAGATCAAAATCACCGAGCAAGCGGATCAGAGTTGCCAGGATTCGTCCCGAATCCTGGCGATAAAGGGAGTCGAGCAATTCGCGTATCTGCTCATGTTTCGACTCGGGGGAACGCTCGAACATGACGACGACCGTAGCAAACCAGCAACCCCGAATCAATTTGGCAAACGGCGGATCGATGCAAAGTCCCCAGGTCGTGACTCTGAAATCTGGACAACAGAACGCTTCCTCGGTTGACTCAAAATCGCCAATGCACTCATTTGAGCTTCGTACAAGCTCAACACTACCGCG
>JBBPIC010000013.1:0-128520 GCA_038040525.1 Acidobacteriota bacterium
CTTGGCGGAGTCACCGCTGCTCGCGTTCTTGGCGGAGTGACCGCTGCTCGCGTTCGTGGCGTAGTCACCGCTGCTCGCGTTCTTCTCACACTTGCATTTTGCGGCGGGCGCATCACAGGCGGGACAGGTTCGCCCTAGGACAGGTTCTGCCTTAGTCTCGGAAAACATTTCATCGATAACCTGTGCGAGAAAGTCCTTGCGCGATATTTCGCGGATGATTTTTATGTGAGATGCAGCGTGCTTGCTGTCTTCGGAATGCGGAACGATCTCACCGGACAACTCAACCTCGGCATATCGGCTCATGGCTGGCTCGTAATAGTTCCAAACATCAATTGCTTTCGTGCAAGCATGAAAGCCACTATCACAGGGAACCACGGCACCAGAGTGAACGTATTCGCCGCCAACACTGAATTGAAAGCCTCGACATTTAAGGTCTTGATCAAAACCTTTGAAAGCCCTCAGCACTGGCAAAGCTTCTGACTTCATTGTTTCTTCTCCTTGGTTGATTAAGTTGCGGTTGTCTGTTGTGCCCATGTAGCGATCACCTTGCCTTTTGTCTGCGCGGCCACGACGGCCTTCTGTTTCGTGCTTGCTCTTCCCACGTAGCCCACTTGCAGTTCCCCGGTTCGTAATTCCCGTCGTTGTTAATTCGCTCAAGCGTCATTCCAGAGGACCGCTCGCCCATGTCCGCCAAGAAGTTTTCAAACGTTAACCACCGCTCGCAGACGCGAATGCCCCTCCCGCCGTAATTGCAATAGCTTTTTGAGCTAGGGTTAAGGCATCGAGTTTTCATGGAGTGCCAACTGTGATGGGTGGGTGTCTCTTGGCCCTGTGGTGCAGATCGGCTCGGCCTACGCGAAGCGTTGCGAGACTCCGCCTGATATCGCCGTTCCTTCTCAAGACAGCCCTCACACCGCTTATGACCCGACGTGGGGCGACCGCAATGACTGCACCCACCAGCGGCAACGCGTCCCGCTTTGTACTCTCTCTGTTGCGCTTCGTTTGCCCAACTCATGGGAAGGATACTAACTTAAAAGTTAGCACACGTCAACACTTTTCTGTCTTGTGTCGGCAGTATTCTACCTAACCGATTGAGTTCATTAACGGTTACGTTAGAAAAATAAATCTTGTTGAACCAGACTAACTTAAATGTTAGACTCGCCCGCATGATTCGAGTCACGATACGGAAGGCGGCGACTGCGCGAGGCATAAAAACCCCCGCAGAACTTGCGAGGCTGATGGGCGTTAAGGACGCAATGGCCGGGAGACTTTGGGATGGCGGGCACAACGCAACTCTAAAGACCTTAAACAAGGTGTGCGGTGCCTTGGGTTGTGAGTTGGCAGATGTTATTCGCTACATTCCCAACGGAACGAAGGGCAAACCATCCCCAGCCCGCCCGAAGAAGGCGAAGCGGAAAAGGTAGGATGCTGCTGGCGGGAAGCCTAAAAAATAAAAATGTCCGCGAGTAGGAACGCGAGGCCGCTTAATTGCGTCTCGGGTGCCAACCCTGGCGGTGAAGGCTGTGCTACTAGATTCTCGCCGATAGCGGTCAAGCAAGGATTGGCTTCAGTGCAATTGGGCGGCGGGCCAGGGACGCCGGGGATGTCCCCGGCAAAACAAGGAACCGCAAAGCAAAGGGTCAATAGTACTGTTGCGAGTAGTTTTTTCATCGGTAAAGAGTCCTCCAACTCGGCTCGAAGTCTATCACTTGGACACTAAGTGGCGAAATGCTCACTGCCGTACAACAAACTCCCACAAGCCTTTTATATTTAGGCGATTACGAAGCGGCTGTAACGGCTTTGGGTTCTGACTGGCCCGGCGCCGGAATAAAGCCCTCTCGAAACGGGCGTGACGATGCGTCCTATGCACGTCTGCTTATGACATGCGGTGTCCTTGCCATCAAACTCGGCAACATTCAGCAAGCGTCCTTTCAGGCTGCCTCAAAAGACATGCTGACGCAGGCGGCGCGGCTGTCCCCTGAGCGGGCTGCGCGTCAAGAGGCGTGGATGTGGCTGGGCGTCGTCTACATCCTCTGCGGTGAGTACCACGAAGCAATGGCGTTAGCAGAAACGCTGTTGGCCGACGATACCAATGTTACCGTCGTGTTTGGTTCCACTCTAATTAGGGCCATCGGCGAAACATGTCTCAAAAGGTACGACAAAGCACTCGCGTCCTTGGCTTCCGTTGAAATGTTGCTCCCGGCGGTCCCAGTGCTCGACAGAGGAAAGTTCTACCTGAACAGAGGGATCGCGTACCGCAATGTACCCGACTCTCAAAAAGCGATTGACAATTACAACCTTGCGGCTGACTTATTCGAGGAAGTTTCGTCCCTTCGCTGGGAGGCTGCGGCGACAAATAATCTGGCTGGCGTGTACACGGATCTTGAACAGTACGTTCGAGCGCACGGTTTTGTTGAACGGGCCATTTCCCTGTTTCAAAAACTCAAAGACAAAGCGCACGAGGCTAAGGCTTGGGATCAAAGTGCGCGGATATATCTCAAAGAAGAAGACTTTGTATGGGCCGAACGTAACGCGGGCACAGCGGTAGCGTTACTGTCTCAGGGTGATAACCAAACGTGGCTTGCAGAGGCATTGATCACGCACGGAATAGCGTTGGGTCAGATTGGCTTTCAGCGGTCAACGGTTCAGTTAGCAGAGGCTGCCAGGATATGTGAAGAGGTTGGAAGCATGGAACAGGCAGAAGAAGCCCGGCGGGAACTTTGGAAGGCTGCTCGCCATGCTCGGAAAATGGCAGGCGCGCTTGGTGAATCAGTCAGACCGCTGGAGCGTATCGTGATCGGCGGGGTTCTAGAAAAGCACGGCGGAAGGGTGACCCCGGCAGCGTTTGAACTGGGTCTGCGGCGCGTTGCTCTAGACCGTAAAATCAAACAGCTTGGATTAACTCGAAGCCCAAAGCGCAAAAGCCCGCGAAAGGTTCGCCACTAGGTGTCCATCCGCATAAGTATTTACACCTGATAAAGTTGCATCGTTACTGATCGCGTCATCAGCAAAATCGCGTTAAAATAAATCCCGGAACACCCTAAAAGGTATTGCGCGGTAGTGTACATTGTCGTCTCCCACGGAAGAGTTTTTCAATGAATGATCCTCTGGAATTAGCGCATACCCTTCTCCGGGAGCCGGATAACGCAAGTGCGTTGTTTGAACTAATCGTGTGGCTTAGAAGCAATCGAGACGATCCGGCGCACCAGGCAGAGGCGGACGCCGTAGAGGATTTTGCTTACTCAAGAACGCCAGAATGCGCTAAGCACAAAGAAACCGATAAGAAGAAACTCCTCTTAAAGCCGATTGCCACTGCTCAGGCTACTTCGGCTGGTTCTTGATGTGTTGCAGTTGCAAGACAAGGCCATCAATAAATACATCGGCTTTTTGTTTTTGGGAAGGCGTTAGTTCCTTGTAAATCTCCACAGGATTCGCGAACTTACTTGCCGCCAGAGTCGAATCGTCTGAGCGAATCCCTAAAATCTCTGCAATAAATTCCAGCGGGGGAATGTCCATCCCCAGTGCCATTGCTTCGCAAGTAAAAACACTCGGGGCAACCGTGTTACCTGTTAGAACCTGCTTGATTGCGGATTCAGTGACTCGTGCGCCCTTCTCTGCGGCCCTTCTCTCAATAGCAGGCGGATTTCTACCTGTCTGCTTCATTCTACGATTAAGAACATCCTTCACTGGTAAGCGGCGACGCATGGGCGGCGTAACTCTATCAGAGTCCCCCGACAGAATAATGCCTATCTGCGCTGTTTTTGTGCTTGACACGATTTTGTGCGTAGGTTAGAATTCTGGCTGCATGAGACAGAATTCTAACGCAACAGAGAAACGGTTCCCGAGTTTATACCGTCAAGACCTTCTTGACTGGCAGCGCCAGAGACGTGGGTGGAGCCAGCGAGAGACGGCCCGGCGCGCCAAGATCAATCAACAAACAATCCGCAAGGTGTTTAAGGGCGAGGCCACTAACACAAAGGTATATCGCGTGGCAAAGGCTCTCGGCCTTGATTGGTGTCAGGTGCATAACCTTGCCCTACCTAAGTCTGAATTCCATCTGGCAGTTCGTAACGGAACAGGCCGGGTGAAGGGGCAGCTCTTGGGGGAGGGTTGCCCTGAAACCAAGGGGCGGCAAGGATAAGTCGTTCGCCACTAAGTGTCAATCAAGTTGTTTTTAGTTTCGGATCAGGTTGGGAAAGACAACTTATGTTGCGGATACGGACGATCTTTGAAGAGTTTGCGCGGGAAGCAGGTTTGGCTGGAACGCGGACGAATGACAGGCGATCTAGAGCGCGTAATCACGTCCACAATGGCCGTCACAACAGGACTAACACTGAATGCGGCTGAGCGTTCCCCCGCGCAATCGAGTGGTTCGCTGGGGTAGTGGCGGAACTGGCAGACGCACGGAATACCCGTGAACGCCAAACGCGGTGAGGCGTTCGATTGCAGGTTCGAGTCCTGTCGCCCCAGCGAATCTCAAGTTGGTTCTGAAAGGTGCGCGGCGATAACAGGCGGAAGTTTGTCCCGCCGACAGTTTAGCCGCCTCAGCGAGAGCGGGCACGTAACGGTGAGGGCACATTTTGGAACATGGACTGAGGGACGCAGTGCGGCGGGCGTCGCGGCACGGCCACGGGGAAAGCCAGGGGCTTACGTTGGGCTTCCTGAGGCGAGTCATCAGCATTACGCGTGTCCGCGAATGAGGCCGTGACGTCACTCAGAATCATTCAATCTCTCGCTTGCCCCGGAAGGCCGGGACGTTAGACCGCCAGCACAAGACAGCACTTGCAGGCTGAAAATCCGCCAGGGTTAGTGCTTACCGTAGGCGGGCGCGGTTCGGGGTGATCGTCGCAGAAGCGAAGGCGTTGCGATGGCAAGCAGAATTCAGGTTTATACGAAGAAGCAGGCTAAGGGTTGGAGATTGTAGCCGCGAAACGCGGGCTTAGAAAGGTAGTTGAGGCGATGCAAAAAGCAAAGAAACTAGCAACGGTCGCGGACGTGCTGGTTCGCATGAGAGAACTCCTCCGCCGGGGGTGGACACAAGGACACTTTGCTACGAGCGCAGGCGGGCGGGATGTTGATGCGCTTTCCGTGAGCGCGGCAAGGTTCTGCCTTAACGGTGCTTGGAATCGGGCCACGCATGACCTTACTGCTAGCCTTAAGGTGGCAGGGACTGTCCAATCTCTAGTATGGGGCTGCGTCCCTAACTTTCAACGCCCAACCACCTTTAACGACGCTAAGGGCCGGAAGAAGTCTGAGGTTATCGCCGTTGTGAGTTGCGCGATTGAAAAAGCTCGTGCGCAAGAAGCTACCTGATACGTCCGCGCTTCGCGGCGCACAACCCCCAACCGTAGCTAGAAGGGTTCTATTCCACCTTAAACAGAATGATTTGAAATGAAAACTCAAGCAGACATTAACCGCATATCTCGTTCAGCAACTAAACAGATTAACTACGTACCAGATGAGACGTGGCCCATGTGGATGATTAAAACATTTCTGATCACGTTGACAATTCTACTCTGTTTAATAGGGGCATGGGCCATAGATAAGATGTTGAATTAAAAGAGTTTAGGTGAAGGCGGATTGAAAGACAAGGGAGAGTGAGGATATGGAACGCAACGCAGAACTACTGAATAAAGCGGCGGACAGAATTGAGGCGGTGCCAGAAAGTTACCGGCAATCGACCGCCGCGAGTTTTAGTGATGAGTCACCGTGCGGCACGGTGTCATGCATGGCGGGCGAGATCATTATCTGTTCTGAGCCAACGGAGGAACTAGGATTAAAGAAACTGTGGAGGATAGTAAGAGGCAGCAGCACGAACGGCGTGTGCGACGAAGCTCGACAGTTGGCTGGTTTGTTACGCGCCGAAATACCCGCTCCTATTTTCGGACGCGATGCGTGCGCGTGGCCTGAGCCCTTCCGCTCTCAGTGGTATGAGTACAGCAACGAAAACAAGGCGAAGGCGGCAGCAGGGTTCCTTCGCTACCTCGCTCAAGGTGGCGCGGTAGAAGCTACTGACTAGCTCTCGCCTTGCGAGGCCATTACCGGGTCTCCGCTACGCGCTGCGTATAAACATGAATTCACTATCACATAATTTTTGGAAGCTAGGGAAGAAAGCAATCCCTAGACGCTTTAACAGTACCTTCAAAGTCAAGGAAGGCTTCTCATCGTTCAAGCGGAAACCAAGGCGAGCAATGGCGCGAACAAGGCGTGGGCTTGAAGAATCAAGATGGTCTGAGGCAGTGAGAGAGCGTGACAACTACACCTGTCAATTTCCCGGCTGTAACAAGAGCGGGAAGAGTATCGACACACATCACATCAGCCCACGCTCGCTTCGGCCTGACCTAAAACGAGAACTCAGCAACGGCGTAACAGTTTGCAGGGCGCATCACAACTGGATTCCTCGGAACAAGAAGGAAGCAATTGCACTTGGACTTCTAAATCTCACTAGCTATGAACTGGCGAGGAAGCAAGCGGCGTGATTAGTGAAAGGTCTTTATGAGTTTATCAAAACGAATGATGGAAGATGGTTGGCACGGTGATGACGAGCCCGAGCCGGACGATCGACCGCCTGATGAACCGTGGCCGTCAGAAGAAGAAATGAGATGGGATGCTGATAACCAATACTAACAATTTACCTGCGCCGCTTGTGATGGCGGTCACGCGGCATCCTCGTGAGAATACGCCGGGGCGCATTAGCGTGTCGGAACTCATTCAGCCGCCGCAGATTCGCGCGCTCTCCAGGCTACATGATGCTGAGTTAACCGAGGATGCGTCAGAGCGCATTTGGGCACTGTTGGGAACACTCTTACATGGGATCTTGGAACGGAATGCCAGAGGGTTGAAGAACACAATTTCTGAGGAAGCATTAGAAGCGGACTTTCTTGGATGGCAAGTTGTGGGGCACTACGATCTGAGCGAGATGGTTCTTGACGGTGAGTTACTTACAGACTGGAAATTGACTTCCGTTTGGAGCGTTAAGGACGGTGTGAAAGCCGAGTGGGAACAGCAGCTAAATTGCTATGCCGAATTGATAAGACGCGCCGGACGCGCTGTTAGCCAACTTCAGATCGTAGCTATAGGCCGGGACTGGTCAAAAAACAAAGCCCGCTTTGATGCTACCTACCCACAAGAGCAAGTAAAGGTTCTTAGTGTTTCGCTATGGACGTCGGAAGAAGCCACGGAATTTATTGAGGAGCGGGTAAGGCTTCATCAGAAAGCAGAAAGCGGAACGTGGGCAGACTGCACAGACGAGGAGCGATGGGCGCGTCCCACCCAATGGGCGTTAATGAAAAAGACGCAAAAGAAAGCGATCAAGTTATTTGATAAAAAGGCCGACGCGCACGAGCGTTTACTTTCAATGATTAAGGGCGCGTACGAGGTAGTAGAGCGCCCTGGTGAGTCCGTGCGATGCGAATCTTATTGCTCCGTTGCCAGCTTTTGCCCGCAGAAAGCGAGACTGAATGCCGCACAAGCGTAAAGAGCCAATTTCTGCCGCTGAAGTTAACGCCGAAATCTGGCAGTACGTGAAACGCTGTGACGATCTGCTGAGAGAGCACCACGGCGCCGGAAGTGAGTTTGTTGACGCGAGAGATGTTTATGAAGACAAACACGCGCAAGAAACGCTAAGAGCAGAAGGCACGGTACAGACAAGGAAGGCTTTAGCGGATACAAGTTGCAAGGCTGAGTTTCTTAGATTCATCAAGGCAGAAACCCGGTTTAAGTATTTGAAATTAGCACTCGATACAACCAGAGATCAACTGGTCGCTTTGGAATCAATTGGGAGTAATTTGCGGCAAGAAAACGAACTTCAAAAGTACAAAACTTAATAGAAAGAAGGAGTAGGAATATGGGACGTTATGCGAGTGACAACGGAGGCGGTAGTTTCACGCCCGCGCCAGTGGGTACACACATTGCGAGATGTTTTCGTATTGTTGATTTGGGAATGCAACACGGGGAGTACAAGGGTCAACCGACGCGCCGGAGTCAGATACTTGTTTCATGGGAGATGCCTGACGAGTTAATTGAAATTGAGGGAGAGCAGCGGCCAATAACGACAAGCCGTTTTTACACAAACTCTCTTGGAGAAAAAGCAAATCTGCGGAAAGACCTGGAATCGTGGCGGGGTAAGTCTTTCACAGACGACGAGCTGCAAAAGTTTGACCTTGAAAGCATTTTAAGTAAGCCATGCTTGCTAACT
The DNA here is from genome assembly GCA_038040525.1 of Acidobacteriota bacterium. GTDB lineage: Bacteria > Acidobacteriota > Blastocatellia > Pyrinomonadales > Pyrinomonadaceae > PSRF01. The sequence continues at coordinate 8,198 of JBBPIC010000013.1, forward strand.
ATCGTCGGCGGAGAAAACGGAAAAACCAAAGTGGCGACAGTAAGTGGGCTACCTAAAAACACAGCTTGCCCCGACCAGGTAAACCCTACCTTTTCGTTTTGGTTGGATGAGTGGGACGAAGACAAGTTTGAGAGTTTGAGTGATGGAGTAAAGGGCATCATCAAGAAGTCAGAGGAATACGTTGAAAGCGGAGGCGATCCCGGCCACTACGCGCCACCGGTACGGATGGACGCGGCTGGTGACGACGATATTCCTTTTTGAAAGTTTGCGGAGCGTGCTGTCTTCCCGTAGGACGACGGGGCGAGACTCCTGTAGGCCCTTGAGCAACGCTCCGCAATTTACAGAATTCAGGGTGATCACGAGCGCGAGTTTAACGATTAGGTAATGGCCCGCGAAGCGCGGAGCTACTAACAGGCATGGATACTAAAGTTGGATTCATTGAAGGCATAAGACCTCGTGTTATTGCGTGGTTCTCGCATGGTGGGTCGTCAGCCGTAGCTGCGGCCTTAGCGGTCGGAAGATGGCCCGCGCAAACGTTAATTGTCTGCTGCGACACGACTAAAAGCGAGCACCCGGACAATAAGCGATTCCGGCTTGACGTTGAAAAGTGGATCGGCAGACCTGTCCTGTTGGTGGGTTCCCAGAAGTACGAGACTGTTGATGAAGTGTTTGAGGGCGAACGGTATATGAGCGGAATCGCGGGCGCGAAATGCACCGTGGAACTGAAGAAGAAGCCCAGGTTTGCTTTCGAGCAACCTGACGATATTCACGTATTTGGCTTTACCGTCGAAGAAGGGAAGCGAATCAGGCGAATGGAGTTGGCGAATCCTGAACTAACGTTTGAATGGAATTTACGGGATCAATTCGTAACGAAGGGGCAATGCTTGCGACTGCTAAGGGAAGCGGGGATTCGCGAGCCTGAAATGTACCGACTTGGATTTGAACACAACAACTGCCTAGGCTGTGTTAAGTCTCAATCGCCTGACTACTGGAATCGCACGCGCAAGTATTTCCCCGAAGTGTTCAACCGACGCGCAGAGCAAAGCAGATCGCTAGGGGTGCGGCTAGTTAAGATCAAGGGCGTCCGAACATTCCTTGACGACTTACCAGACAATTTAACAACCGGAGAGGGCGACGGGGATATTGAGTGCGGGCCGTTGTGTTTACCTCTCTCATCAGAGGCTACTTAGCTGTCTTTCCATTACGTGATGACAGGGCAAGAAGTGGGCGAGCGTCTTAAGCAGATAATTTGAATTCTTCCGTAGCCTATGCGCTGCGTATTAAAAAGAAAGTTGAGATTAGAAAATGGGAAAGAGAATTGGAAATGAAGCAAGGATCATCGCGTTATTTACCGCGCTACCTGAAGACTCGAAAAGAATTGTCGCGGACGTAATACGCAATCAGACCACAACGCGCAAGGTGAAAGACCCAAAGTCTCCTGCGTCGGATGCGGGCAAGAAATCGTCACGGAAAGGCGCGGGGAGTTCATCTACAGTGAATTCAGAGGGCGACAAGGGGAATGTTTCGGATGCAAAGTGCGCGATTTGCGGGAACGAAGAGGCGTACGAAGATCATCAACCTAACGCGGCTAGTTATCACATCTTCCGTGCGTCGCTAAAGAAAAAGGGTGACAAGAGCAACGGCGCAATTCTCCCTGATAATCCCGAAGGCTTCCTTGGTGGTGCAACAGCATGAAACCCGGAGACGTTTACGACAAAAACGGGGTGCCGGTTTACCCCGGCGATTTAGTTCGCACGTTTCATTTTACGGGGCCGCGACGAAGAAGGTTCTACTTATACCATACCGCTGTGTGTGTAGAGGGCCATTTGAGATTGATTCCAACGAGCCACTTGGAACCTTCGAAAATTAAAGGCGGGGGAACCTGCTGGCTACGACAAGAGTTAATGGAGTATGCGGAAGTGATCGACGGCTGTGGGCCAGGAGACTGTTTAGACTGGACGGAAAGAGCCAAGCAAGGAGCGAGTTCGTGACGCGCAAAAACTTAAATCCTAAACGTGCGGGAAAAATAAAAAGTGAATCCGTGGTTTGATACCTCTGATTTTGATAGTTCGGAACTTCGGGCAAGTAGTTCCACAAAAGAGAGCCTTCAGATGGGCGCTCTGGTCACGCCCTACGGTTCGCCGTGGGGTACTTGCCCAAAGTGCCGAGCGTCCATCTGGGGGCTTTTCTGTTGAACAAACCGCGCGCATTTCTTTTCGATGTTGACAACTGGCTAGGCTCACTCACCGTCGAGGAAATGAGCGGAGATGCTGTCAAGGCGTACATGTATCTCCTCTGCCGATCCTGGCATGAAACGCCGACGGCAACGTTGCCGAATGATGACCGTCGTCTTGCGAGAATGGCAAAACTTACTTCCGATGATTGGGTCCGCGTTCGAGATGAGATCCTTCCGCAATTCCAAAGCGACGGAAACGGGCGGATCTTCAATGCGCGGTTGAAAAAAGAAGCCGACTTTATTGCAGCCAAAAGCTTTGCAGGGAAATCAGGATGGACCACAAAGCGACGAAAGAAGCAAGCCAACGTCGGAAAAGATAACGTTGCAAACCTTAAACAGTACCGATAGCAGAACCGATAGCAGCCTCCGGTAGCAGAGCCGGTAGCTAACTTTCTTTTGGTTTCTTTTGTTTTAAGAATTCCAGGGAGAAGCACCTAAGCATGAAACAAGACTACGAAGACCATCCGCTTTCTTCGGTTCTGCCGATGATGGGCCAAATGGAAATCCGCGAGATGGCGGCGGACATGCAGGCTAATGGGCTACGGTCGGAGATTGTATTGCTGGACGGAAAGATACTTGACGGTCGCAACCGTTACCGCGCCTGCAAGATCGGCGGGATAACCCCGCGCTTCCGGGACTTCAATGGTGAGGGCGATCCGTTGAGCTTTATCGTATCGGCAAACGTTAAGCGGAGACACCTAACAACCAGTCAGCGCGCCCTCGTGGCAGCGAAGATCGCCAATTTACCTAGCGGAATCACAAAAACAAGGTCGGCAATATTGCCTACCTTGCCGAAAACGGAGACGGACGCAGCCGAAGAATTGAGCGTTAGCCCTCGAAGCGTAAGGACCGCGAAGGAGGTCTTGCGGAACGCTCCAAAACAGGAGGTTGAGAAGGTAGAGCGCGGCGAGAAGACCGTCACAACTGTAGCCCGCGAAACGAAAGCCGCAAAAGCTAAGATCGAAGAAAAAGAGAAACACTTTGACAAGACAGGCTACCCGATTCCTGAAAGTGTTTTGGGAGACTGGGATCGCGCAAGTGAACTGGGTCGTAAATGGCTTCGCGCTATTAGCGATCTGCGATCGGAAATTAAAACGGTCTTCAAAGACGAGTCAGTCCTGCTCGTTGAAATCGACAACACAACCCTTGCAGACCTTAACAATGCTTATTCGAGTATCAAGCTAGTTGAGCCTTACGCGATCTGTGGGACGTGTCAGGGCGTTCAAAAAAAGAAATGCAATCTTTGTAAAGGTAGAGGTTTTTTAAGTTCATTTGCATGGGACAAGTATGTTCCCGAAGAAACGAAAAAGATGCGCGGAAAAATTAAATGAATTTACGACCTTATCAACAGCGGGCGGTCGATGCGGTTTTTGACGAGTGGGCCGAACACGACTCCACGCTGCTCGTGATGCCTACTGGATGCGGCAAGACTGTTGTGTTCTCAGAAATCATCCGTAGAACACAGCCCTCACGCGCGCTCATTCTTGCGCATCGCTCCGAGTTGATCTCACAAGCTGTTAGGACAGTAGAGAAAATGGGCGTAGACGCCGAAGTTGAGATGGCCGACATGTGGGCCGGGGGAAACATCTGGAATCAAAAGCCCGTCATTGTCTCGACCGTGCAGACGCAAATTTCAGGTAATGGCGGTCGAGGCCGAATGGAGAGGTTTGATCCCGATGATTTTGGTTTGGTGATCTGCGATGAAGCACACCATTTCACCGCCAAGAGTTTCGTTAAAGTTCTTAATCACTATCGCAAGAACCCGGCTCTAAAAATATTAGGCGTCACAGCTACGCCAGATCGGGCCGACGAGCAAGCGTTGGGCCAAGTGTTTCAGAGCGTTGCCTACGATTACGAAATCCTTGACGCGATCAGCGACGGGTGGCTTGTTCCGATTGAGCAACAGATGGTGACGATTGAGGGCTTGGACTTTTCCACCATTCGGACAACCGCCGGCGATTTGAACGGAGCCGATCTTGCAGCGGTTATGGAAGCGGAAAAAAACCTTCATGGAATAGTGTCGTCAACCCTGGAAATTATTGGAGATCGAAAAGCCCTCGTTTTCGCCGTAACAGTAAAGCAAGCCGAGAGGTACGCGGAAATATTCAACCGACACAAGCCGGGAACGGCCGACTGGGTTTGTGGGAAAACACCAAAGGATCAACGGCACCAAATATTCAGAAAGTTTCGCGGAGAAAGCACACAGGTTCTCGTTAACGTTGGAGTGGCTACCGAAGGCTATGACAATCCGTATGTAGAAGTGATCGTGCAAGCCCGTCCCACAAAATCGCGTTGTCTCTATTCGCAGATGGCAGGCCGTGCGACACGTCCAATTCCAGGGATTGTTGACGGACTAGATACTAACGAACAGCGAAGGGGGGCGATTGCCGCAAGCGTTAAACCTACCATGTTGGTAATTGACTTTGTGGGTAATAGCGGGCGTCACAAGTTAATCACTACGGCAGATATTCTGGGTGGAAAGGTTAGCGAGCAAGCTATTGAACGAGCGGTCGCGAAAGCGAAGGCAAAAGGAACCGCGCTAAACATGGCGGAGGCCCTTCAGTCTGAGGAAAACAATCTGCGACAAGAGATTGAAGCGCAGAAGAAGCGGGAGGCCGCACGACGTGCAGCGGTGGTAGCAAAGGCAAGTTACTCCAGCAGGCACATTGATCCGTTTAATGCGCTTCAGCTCAAGCCCGCACGAGAGCGCGGGTGGGACAAGAATAAAACCCTCAGCGAGAAACAGGCGGCACTCTTACGAAGGCAGGGCATTGACCCTCTAACGCTCTCTTACGCGCAGGGCCGACAGGTTATTGCGGAACTGTTCAAGCGGTGGGACGGAAACCTTGCGAGCCTTAAACAATGTGCCCTGCTTCAGAAGCACGGTTATGACACGAACGGGATAACGATTGATCAGGCTAAGCAGATGATCGACGCGCTTGCAAAAAACAACTGGCGGCGACCGGAGGTTGCAGCATGAGCAAGTGGTATCGCGTTAATAGGAAACACCCTTGCGCGGTCTGCGGTCGCAGAGACTGGTGTACCTACACCGACGACGGGTCTTGCTGTATGCGCGTTCAGTCTGAGGTGCCAATGCGTAACGGAGGATGGCTTCACCGAGAGAATGACGCGCCCCGCTACGTTCAGCCGATTAGGAAAGCAATCGAAGATCGACCTATTGACACATTGGGAATGTGGCGACGTTGGTTTGATGCCACGGACTATCAACGTCTTGATGTGCTTGGAATCTTGCTTGGCGTGGACACTGACGCGTTAAAAGCCATTGGCTGCGCCTGGGCCGCATCTTACAACGCATGGGCGTTTCCAATGAAGGACGCAACGGGAAAGGTTATTGGCATTCGCCTGCGAAACGACGCGGGTGACAAGTGGGCCGTGAAGGGATCTAAGTCTGGATTGTTCATTCCTGAACGCTACCCGATTGACTTCGATGGAACGCTTTGGCTGACGGAGGGGCCAACGGATTTAGCGGCGGCTCTGTCACTCGGGTTGTTCTCTATCGGAAGGCCCGCATGTTTAGGCCAAGAGGGATTCATTCTCGACTACTTGCGGATAATCAAAGCGCGTCGATTGGTGATCATCACCGACAACGATGAGCCTGGGATACGAGGGGCTGAAAAACTACAGAAGCAATTACCGGTTCTTAGTTGCGTTTGGGTGCCTCCGGTTAAAGATATCCGCGAGTACCTGAACCGAGGCGGGAATCGAAGGATGATTGAATCTTCGATAAAGGATCTCGTCTGGACAAAAGCAAACAGAAGCATGGCTGCATGATCTTGTAACACCGAGAGACAAGATCAAAAGTTAGGTTAATACGATGACGCCAATTGAGTTAGTGCGCGAGATGTTCCCTGATGCTACGGAAGATGAGGCGGACTTTATTTTATGGGAGCGTACCGCATTCCCGTTCAACGATATAGAGGGAACACGAGCGCAAATTATGGAGTTCAAGCAAGCAATCGATAAGCACCCGAACGCTCGCTTCTGCGACTTTTGCAGCAACCTTGCGCTCGTTAAAGGATGTTGCGCGACATGCTGGATGGCGTTCGACAACATGCTGCTACTTACAGCGTAAAGTTAGGGCTCATACGAAAAGCAATTCAACGATTAGGTAAGGGCGTCCGAAGACGGACAGCTAGAAAGGTAAGGGAGGCGATGGGAAAACGATACTGTTGTTTTTCGGAAGCTATTAGAGACGGGGCCAAGATGACGCCACACGGTTCCGCTTACATATTTATCAATGAACGCGGCGGCACATGTGCGTTGGGGGCGGGAGCTTTCGCGCTAGGTCTTGACCTTAAAATGGACAGGTACACCGCGCTGAAGGCGATATTTCCCTACCTTAATGAAGCATCTATCTGTCCTGCATGTGAGTTGAAAGAAACTATTGACCTTATCGCCGCGTGCCTCTTCGACCGCCACGGTTGGACACGTGAGGCTATCGCGGACTGGCTGTACGCCGAAGAGGAAAAGCTTGGCTTCGTCACTCTCTGCACTGAGGGCGAAATTGGCGGGGAGTGCCTGCCGTTGTCAGAAGTTGCGCAAGACGCTTACGCGGTAAAGGTGTAGACAAATGAAGAAACGATCCATCAATGGTAAATGGCCGCATGGCTATGAATATAGGGCCATTGCAGAGCGGGCCTTAGGCAGGGAGCTACCGAGCCGTTTCCCTGTTCATCACGTCAACCGAAACCCGTTGGATAACCGAAACTCCAACCTTGTGATTTGCCAAGACGCTGCCTACCACAAATTACTTCACACGCGTACGGATGCCTTTCACGCAACGGGACACGCTGATTGGCGCAAGTGCGTGATCTGCAAAACGTGGGGACCGCCGGACGAGGTTATAGACCGTCGATACAGTTATCACCGACGCTGTTCTACGGAGAAAGTTAAAGCGCGGCGAAGCGAGCAGGGGAACGGCATGAGCACACACTTTGATTCCTGTGCAACAGATCACATCTCACGATGTTTAGAACTAGGCGCACGAATCGTAAAAGGAAACGCAATGGGAACCATGATTTGCCCCAGTTGTTATTCAGAAAAAGGCTTAACTCCGATATGGAGTGGAGAAGGGATTAGTGGACATGATTGTTCATGTGGCACGAGCTTCACAAATGCTGAGACTTTGATACTTACGTTTGGAAAGGACGCAAAATGAAACGCTGTCCGCGATGTTTCCAGAAACGAGATCAGTTGAACGCAAACGGATTTTGCCACGAATGCGAACGCGAGCGGGCGCGAGTCTATTACCTGCAACATAAGGAGTCGTCCACTGACAGCTACATCGAGAGACACGAAGCACGGCGGCAAGAAGAAGCTGAGATACAAGAATCGTTAATGTCTTTAGAAACCCCGACCGTGGAGCAGAAGGGTTCTACTTCTGCCTCAAACTGGAATGGTTTAGTAAATGGATTTCTAAGACCTAAGACAAAGGAATCACGTTGGGCCATACGATAAGAATTCAGGTTCATACGAAGCGCAATGCGTAACGTCGGAGGTAAACCGCCCGAAGCGGGACTTATTAGGTAGCTTGTTATGAAAGGGTGACGAATGAAGATCAAAAGAACATACAAAAACACATCGCTAAAACGCGGAACGTCTGAGCACGTGAGCGAGGAAACCGTTCGCATCGTGGCAGCGCAGACCATGATGGGCAATCACGGGCAAGGACAGTGCTCAAGAGAGCTTTGTGAGCATTGCCCCGAGCCCGCCATGCGAAAGCTTGAGGCGGGAGGCGTAATCGAATCGTTCTTTAGTAAGTTTCAACTCGTAGAAGAATAGCGCGGTGCTTCTCTGGCGCATCTTTTGTTGGGTCGTCCTGAAACTCGGAGGGGACAAAATCATAGTTTGCAGAAAGAGGTTGAGATGAGCACATCAAAGCGATGTCCTAAATGCGGCGAGGCTCCGATTGTTACTAAGGAAGAAGATTTCCTTGATTCAACAGCAGTCACTTGGAGTATTTTCCATGTTTGCAAGAAAGGGTTCAACGTGGACGAAGGCCCATGCATCAGCGAATACGACGCTATCGAAGCGTGGAACTTTCACGTTGAACAGCATGAGATTTCCAAAGCGAGGATTAAATGAAACCAACAATTACATTCATTTTGTGGAAGGCCAAGGATGGAGTGAGATGGAAAGCAGTTCACCGAAACGGGCGAGTAATAGCGGAGTCGGGAGAAAGCTATAAACGCAAATCGGCGTGCGAACGTTCGCTCCGTAACTTTATGCTCAACGTGTGCGAGTGGAAATACGTCGTATTGGATCAAACGAAAGCGGTGAAGTGAGATGGGTGATACGAAGATCGAATGGACTGACGCCACTTGGAATCCGATTCGCGGCTGCTCCGTGGTGTCGGAAGGCTGTCGCAACTGCTATGCGATGACCGTGGCCGCTCGCTTCTCTGGTAAAGGGCCAGACGGCAAGGATCTTCCTTATGCGGGCCTCGCTTATCGAAACGAATCTGGCGCGCACTGGACAGGTAAGGTGAGGTTGATTGAGGAACATCTTAACGACCCTTTGAAGTGGCGCAAGCCAAAGCGAGTGTTCGTCAACTCGATGAGCGATCTGTTTCACGAGTCGATTCCAGATGAATGGATTGTTGCGATCTTCCGAGTTATGGAAGCGTCTACCGCAAGGCGTCACTCGTTTCAGATTTTAACAAAGCGTCCCCAGCGAATGCTGGATTTTATTTCAAAGCGTAATCGAACAAACCCGCACCTATGCCCCGCTGAAAATATCTGGCTTGGCGTCTCCGTCGAAGATCAAAAGACGGCAGACGAACGCATACCCCTATTACTCGAAACTCCCGCCGCTGTTCGGTGGGTAAGCGCAGAGCCGTTGCTTGGGCCAGTTGATTTCACGAACTTAAGGGGCGGCACGTTCAACGTGCTAGACGGGATCGACTTCGAGAATATCGGGGATATTCGAGACGCAGGAATTCTCAGCAAGAGCGACATCCCGTCACTTGATTGGGCCGTTGTGGGCGGTGAAAGCGGCCTAGGCGCGCGGGTGATGCGTGTTGATTGGGCACGTTCCATTATTCAGCAATGCCAAGCCGCTGGAGTCCCGGTGTTCATGAAGCAAGTCGGCAGGTATCCGTCAGGAGACCCTGGAGAGTTTCTAACGACCGGCGATACGTGGCAGAGCAAGGACGAACTGGAGGGCGGGCCAGTGTTGCAAAGCAGGAAAGGCGGCAACGTCGAAGAGTGGCCCAAAGATTTACAGGTGCGTGAATTTCCAAAGGCGGTCGCTTGAGCCAGACACAGCAATCACTCTTAGCAAACGTCAAGCCGCTTCCATCGCGGCAGGATGTTGGCTGTTGCTGGGAATGCGGACAGAGGCTGCCGCGGAAGTACCCCCACAACCTGAATCGAGTCCTTGTGTCGTTTCTATGGAAACTAATGAAGGCGGGCGGTGGGCCATTGCGTTTAAGTGATCTCGGGCTGACCACTTCGGAGCATGGCAACTCAAACAAGATTCAATTCTTCGGCCTCGCGGTCAGGGTCGATAGAGACGAAACAAAAACCTGCAAATGGTTAATCACACGCAAAGGCATTGAGTTTTTGAAGGGTGATATAGCCGTGGATAAAAGAGTGTGGACGCTTAGCGTTGACGGCGACGTAACGGTCATTGACCGCGAGGGCTCGGTGTTTGTTCACCAGGTAGATTCTGAATTGCAGTGGCGCGCAGATTACGCGCGGGAAGCAAGCGAGAGGGCGAGGACAGCATGAGCACGGAGTTAAATCCAGGCATTCTTGATTCAGCCCTTGAAATCGGCGCAAGGAGAGCAAATACTCTGAGGCAGATTCGGGATTTGATTCTGGATGGCAAAAAGGATCAAGCTTGGGAGTTATTGTTAGAGCACCTGGGGATTGAAGAGAAGCCGACTAAGGCGAAGGTGATAAGGTTTCCAAAGAGATGACAAATCGTTGTCAGTGCGGCTCGCGCCTAATTGCTTGGTGGTGTAGCGAGATAGATCGCTATGTAAGCGAACTGCGATTCTACTACCAGCGCGATCGAATGCCTTACGCACGTTGCTATCGCTGCAATAATCCGATATGACAACAAAACGCTGCATCGAGTTAATTAGAGTCAGTACCGAAGGTCAAGCAGCCTCCAACCGTGCCAGCATTCCCTCGCAGCGAACTGTAAACCGTCGCACCGCGCTGGCCTATGGTCTAACCATTGTACGGTCAATCGAGATGTCCGATGTTTCGGGGGCTGCTGTACTGCTCGCCCCGGAGATTCGAGAACTAATTATGCTCATGCAGGATCGAGAAATTCACGGCGTTGTGGCCCGGGAGTTCTCAAGGCTTATGCGTCCTGAGAACTTCGGTGACTATGCCTTATTGCAGGCTTTCGCTGACTCTCAGACGATTCTTTATCTCCCGGAGGGGCCGCTAGACTTCGCATCTAAAACCGGAAGGCTCATGGGGACGATTCGCGCCGCAATTGCGGGAATGGAGCGCACTGAGATTCTTGAAAGAGTTTGGAACGCGAAAGAAGAAAAGCGAAGGAGCGGAGGGTTCGGACAATCACCGATCTGTCTACCTTTTGGCGTTACGTTTAACGGGCAATGGGCCTATACCGACGATGCGATCAGGGTTACAGAAGCTTTCCGATTATTCCTAAGCGGCGAAACAAACTATGCAACCATTGGGAGAAAGATAGGACTGCCGCACTACAGCATCAAGATCATTCTCTCGAATCCAATTTACACGGGCTGGAGAGTTATCGACCAGAAGCGCGATCTTACGGCGGCCGGCAAGTACGCGACGAAGGACGGCAGGCAGGGAGATCGTCGAAAGGTCAAGCGAGCACCGGAAGAAGTGATCAGGGTCAAGGTGCTGGAGCCTTTAGTTTCAGAGTCTGAGTTTCAGCAAGCGCAACGAATTATCGAGGCCAAGCGAAAACTCTCATGGCGGTCGAAGGAGGGTCTGGTACACAGATTTACTTACAATGGATTTCTACTTTGTGGTGATTGTCGCAGCCTGCTTTATACGAAATACATGCGCCGTGATTACTACGTTTGCAAGCAACGATGCGGAGCGCCGTACCAGGGCAGAGAAACACTTGAAAAGGGATTAGATCGACTGTTCGCGAAACGGCTTGCTGTGCCCTCGTTTCTGAAGCGTTACATCTATGCCCCAATGGCCCGCAAGAATCAGCCACGTGCTGACGTAGGACGATTACAGGCCCAACTGAAAACACTAGCCGCTAAGAAGCAACGGATCGTTGACTACTATTTCGAGGGTGGAATAAGCGCGACGGAAAGAGACCTTCGAGTTGCAGAGGTCAAGCGCGAGCAGGATTTATTGAGTGAGATGATCGGGCGGGAAGCCGCGCCCGCTGTAAGTCTGGATTCCCTATTGACTGCGTTTAGTCCGTTTCAGGAGTTTGATCTGATGGGGCGCGAAGATAAGCGAAAGCTATTGAACATATTAACGCCTTCGGTTGAGGTAGCGAGGTATGCGGTTAAGGGACTTTGGGTCAGCCTAGATGAAGCCCCTACGGACATGGGTTCATTGCGGCCGCCAACATAAAAGAGGCAGGAAACGTGAGCGACATTGCAGCGCGACTGATCGTCACCTTTTGATCCTCAAGCGGCTGGCGTAATACTTCCAAGACACTGCGATCAAACTCAGGCAGTTCATCAAGAAACAAAACCCCCTGATGCGCCAAAGAAACTTCGCCCGGACGAGGCACCGCGCCGCCTCCGATTAGTCCCGCATCGCTGATCGTATGGTGCGGAGATCTAAAAGGACGCTCGGTAACAAGCCCAGCGCGACCCGTCAGTCCGGCAACCGAATGAATTTTTGTCAGTTCCAGTGCTGCCTCGAATTCCAGCGACGGCAAGATCGTGGGTAGTCGTTTGGCCAGCATTGTCTTGCCGGAACCTGGAGGACCAATCAACAAAATATTATGGCCGCCTGCGCTGGCAACTTCGAGTGCGCGCTTCACCGAGAGTTGGCCACGGACCTCTCGGAAATCCACACTGTAGTGATCCGAACGCACCAGAATCTCCGCCGGATCAATGCTCAACGGCCGAGGAGGATCGGGAGAACGAAGGGCTGCGATCAGATCGACGGCGCTGCGCAGGTCAGCGACCGGATAAACATTCACCCCGGCAACCACAGCCGCCTCTTTGGCGTTTTCGTCGGGAAGGATCACATGCTTGATGAGAGCCTCGCGGGCAAGAATGGCTATCGGCAATGCACCCTTGATGGGGCGCACGCGGCCATCTAGTGACAACTCCCCTACACAGAGAACATGAATCAGATTGTTTTCCTCGGACAGGTCTCCGTTTGCGCCAAGGATGCCGAGTGCGATGGGCAGATCGAAGCTGGCACCTTCTTTTCGAACATCCGCCGGCGCCAGATTTATTGTGATGCGCTGAAATGGAAAGAAGAATCCGCAGTTGGAGATTGCGGCCCGAATGCGTTCGCGCGATTCCCGCACGGCGGCATCCGGCAAACCAACAATGGTCACCGATGACGGCGACTCTGCTTCACCCCTTACCGGTGTCAGATCAACTTCGATGTCGACGAGATCAGCATTGATTCCATAGACCGCCGCTGAAAGAGTGCGAAAGAGCATGGAGGAGCCCCCTCTTGGTTCCAAGAGCGTTAAATGCGAGCGGTATTGAGGGTGAAAACGAAGCGAGCGCGCTTGCGACTACATCGAAAGCGCGCTCATGAGGTTTACCGTCTGCCGGTAGCAACGGGCGACGAGCGGTGTTATTTCAAACTTACCTGCGACGTGATGGAGCGGCACCGGTAGTCGCGGGTAGTCTGATTTCCTGTCCAGCACGGAGCTCGGTTTCGGGAGTTACGCCGTTCAACCGCGCAACTTCATTTGCATCTAAGTTGCGAGCAGCTGCGATGCGAGCAATTGTGTCGCCTTTGCGGGCCCGAATCTTATTCAATCCTGCCGACACAGTTTCGGTGGTTCCGGGCTTGGCACGTCGCCAGCTCGAAAGGCGAAGACTGCTGTTGGGGACTACAACCTTATTCGTTGATTTCAAATCAACGCCGGTATTCATCGCTTGCAATTGAGCAACACTGACGCCGGCTCGGTTAGCAACATTCTGCAGGTCTTCGCCGGGCACTACTGAAATCAGGCGTGCGGTTTCTCGACGTTCCGCTGGAATGCGTTTCAGAATGGCATGAAACTGCTGACCCTTACCCCCTGGAACGCGAACGGTATAAGCCTCACCGCGTGGGGTAACATCTCGCCGCAATTCCGGATTCAAACTTCGGATGTGGTCAACGCTAGTGTCAGTCGCTTCAGCAACTAGTTGCAAACTCGTCGCATTAGCGACCTGCACTCTGTCATAAGCCATCGCCGGTTCGGGACGAATGCCCTTGAAACCGTATTTTTCGGGGTTCTTTGCAATTAGGATAGTAGCCAAAATGTTTGGTACGTAGTTGCGCGTTTCCTGCGCAATGTATGGATATATTGCCCAAAAATTCGCAGTGCCTGTTCGTGAGATCGCGCGGTCGATGTTGCCAGCCCCGGTATTGTAAGCAGCCATTGCCAATTCCCAGTTCCCATGATACCGGTTGGCCAGATCCTTCAAGTACTTCGCCGACGCGCGTGTCGCTTGCTCAAAACTGTTGCGTTCATCGAGCCAGGCTGTTTGCCGCAGACCGTATTGCCTCCCGGTGCCGGGGATAAACTGCCAGAGACCTGAAGCCGCAGCCCAGGACATCGCTTTTGGCTTCCAGGCGCTTTCAACTTGTCCCAACCACGTAACGTCAACCGGCACACCTTCCTCTTTGAAAATCTGTCGTGCCATCTTCATGTACTGACCAGAACGGCGCAGGCCGGATTCCATGGTCGCACGGCCGCGTCCCTGGTAGTAGTTGATGTACTGTTGGACCAGCGGATGGGTGCTGAATGCGAAGTTTACGTTCTGTTTAGCCTGCTCCAGAGCTAACACGTCAGCCTCGGATACGTCTTGCTCTGCCTGGGTCAATTGGAGTTTGCTGAGTTCGTCCAATGGCGATGGTTCAAATTTCTGTTCGCTGAATCCCACCTGAGGAGGGTCACTTTTCTGTGGTGCGACACCATTCTGAGCGACGAGTTCCGAAACGTTAGCTTGCACCGGAGCGCGCCCAAGCGGGACTTCCTCACGATAAATCCGTTCGACGAGCTCCAGATAAAAACCCTGCAGCCGTTGACTGGCTCTGACGTCGAGACCGGATTCCAGTATTGAATCCACGGCCCTGTCGAATTCATCGCGGGCCTGATCGCGCTTATTGTCTTCGAGATTTAGTTTGCCTTTTCGGAAGTGATCCTCAGCCTTGACGATGACTTTTTGCACCTGATCCTCGGCCTGTTGAACCGCAGTCGGAATATCGCGAGCGGAAGATCCGGCCGGTATCTGTCCATAAATGCTGGCAGCCGGCACAGCGAGCGCCGCGAAGAGCGTGATATTCGTTATCGTTCTACGTAAGCCGATTGTCATTAAAATTGTCACTTCTCCCGGAGGTTCTTACGCGCGGTGCCCAGACCAAGTTCCCGAGGGGGGTGTCTCGCGCGACGTAATCAAATTTTTGTTGCGAGGTTTTCAGGCTCCTCGCGGTGCGATTGGATTCCCAACACCAATAAAAACGGAGCCAAAGTCAGTCCGGAGGGTATCACGGCGTTTCCGGAGTGTCAAACAAGTCACAGTTCAAATACACGATAAATTGGTGAACTTTTCCACTAGATTTTCGGCCTCAATAATTACAGATGCGAACCCTCTAAAGTGGGTTGTTTGCACCGTAACGAGAAAGAGTTCTGAACCTGGTTAGTGCTACTCTTCCAATCTCGGTTCGCTGGCTGCATGGCTATTCCCCCGACCTCAGACTAGACTCGGAGAGTAACGTTTTGGGTTCCACGTCAGACCCGATTTCGTACAGTTCGGTGTCGTTTTCCTGCGATTCCGTTGAAATTGTCTACTCGGCGAACGGTTAAGGGTTGATATTACTCCTAACTACGGTTTGGAATAGACCTTGCTAAACCTTCCTTGGAATTTCTACTGCCGGGACGGTTCTCCCTAGTTCCACTAGATCGGGACGGTTCTCCCTAGTTTCACTAGATTTTGAAGAGTCAGTTCCAAATTAATCGAGAAAAAGAGATGTCAACAGCCCTACGCAAAGAGTCCCCATCGAATGGCCTGACGGAAGTCCCTCGTTTACCTGCGCTCCATCCGACAGCAGCTGGTGCCACACGGTTGTTCTTCAACCGCGAGCTTAGCCTGCTGGAGTTTAATAAGCGGGTGCTCGAACAGGGGCTCGAGGAAAGCGACCCGCTCCTGGAACGCCTGAAGTTCCTGGGGATCTTTTCTTCCAATCTTGACGAGTTTTTCATGATTCGAGTGTCAGGCCTAAAAGAGGAACTGGAAGAACAGGTAACTGAGCTTTCGGCCGACGGCATGACGCCCGAGGAGCAACTTAGGGAAATTCGAAAACGAGTTCTTGAACTGGTCGGCCTGCAGTCGAAATGCTTTCTCGAAGAGATTCTTCCGCAGTTGGCGGCACAGAACATTCATGTGGTCCCTTACGATTCATTGAGCTCCGACGAGCAGAACGCGCTTCATGAGTTCTTTATGGAGAAGGTGTTCCCGGTTCTGACCCCGCTGGCCGTGGATCCCAGCCATCCGTTTCCCTACATTTCTCCGTTTAGTTTGAACCTTGGACTTATGGTGCGCGCTCCCGACGGTAAATCAGTAGCCGATCCCAAACAAAAGCAGATACCCAGGTTTGTACGGATCAAGGTGCCCCCGGTGGTGCCGCGGCTCGTTCCGGTGGAGAGGCTTGGTAGCAAGTTTGTACTGTTAGAAGATCTGATCGAGGCGAGTATTGACTCACTCTTCCCAGGGATGCTTCCTGGAGAGTGCCATCGTTTTCGCGTCACGCGTGATGCGGACATTGAAATTCGAGAAGACAAGGCCGAGGACCTTTTGCGTGTCATCCAGCAGGAGTTGCGCCGACGTCGCTTTGGTACCCCGGTACGCCTTGAGGTCTCAAAAGGTATGCCCGATGAGATAATCGACTACCTGGCGGAATCGCTCGACCTGCAGCCGGAGGATGTTTATGAGATCGACGGTCCGCTCGGCCTGCAAGACTTCACAGCACTTTATGATCTGAACCGTCCTGATCTCAAGTATCGATCTTTCAGTCCCAACGTTCCCGAATGGCTTGGGAAGAGGTCAGTCTTTGATGTGATCAAAGAGCAGGACATTCTTCTCCACCACCCGTTCGACTCCTATGTCACCGTTACTGATTTCATTAATGAAGCTGTAGATGATCCTGATGTCGTGGCGATTAAGATCTGTCTCTATCGAACGGGATCGGAATCCCCGATTCCGCCGGCCCTAATTCGGGCCAGTGAGGCGGGAAAACAGGTGACCGCGCTAGTCGAACTGAAAGCGCGATTTGATGAAGAACACAACATTGAATGGGCGCGAAAATTGGATGAAGCTGGTGTGCATGTAGTTTACGGGGTATTGGGCTTAAAGACCCACGGCAAGCTGACACAGGTAGTCCGACGCGAAGGTGATTCGTTAACACGATATATCCATCTCGCTTCGGGTAACTACAATCCAACTACCTCTGGTTTCTACACCGACGTAGGAATGCTTACTTCCGATCATGCCATCGGCGCGGACGCCACGGAACTTTTTAATTATCTGACCGGCTACTCTCGCCAGATGGAATACCGAGAGCTATTTGTCGCGCCAGTGAACCTCCGCGAAAAGATTACGGAGCTTATCGATCGTGAGATACGTCATCAACAGTCCGGAGAGCCTGCGCGCATCGTGGCAAAGATAAACAGGCTGGCGGATAAGCAAATAATTGAGAAGCTCTACGAAGCTTCGAACGCCGGAGTAAGAATTGACCTCATCGTGCGCGGGGTCTGCATGCTCCGTCCGGGCGTTCCGGGTTTATCGGAAAACATCACCGTGCGGAGCATCGTCGGCAGGTTTCTCGAGCACAGTCGCGTGTTCTATTTTGAGAATGGTGGCGATGAAGAGGTGTACATCGGGAGTGCCGACTGGATGTCGCGTAATCTGAACAATCGGGTCGAAGTAGTGTCGCCGGTCTCCGATTCGTCTCTGAAGCACTTCCTTAAAAACGTGATACTGACGGCTTATCTGCGCGACAACGCCAAAGCGCGGGAGCTGCAACCCGACGGTTCATATGCGAAGGTTTCGATGTTAACCGGCGAGCGACCCTTTAGCAGCCAGGAGTTTTTCATTGCGAAAGAAACAGCCCTTTCTTAGCCGGCAAAAAACTTGCCTCTGGAACTGAAAAAGGCCGTCCTTGTGAACGGCCTTTTTTCTTTGCAAACCTGTGTGATCCTGTTCAGCGTTATAGTTCTCTTCCGGAAGCGGCTTGAGGGACTCTTTGTGGACGCGTACCTGAAGTAACTGGGGGAACGACCCTTTCCTTCAGAGCTTCGCGAAACACCTGTCGCATGTTGTCGACAAACACGAAACGGATGTCCTTGAAAGGTTCCTTTGGTACTTCATCGAGGTCGCGGCGGTTTTGCTGTGGCAGGATTATTGTAGAAACCCGAGCTCGGCGAGCAGCCAACACCTTCTCCTTGATTCCTCCCACGGGCAGTACATTCCCTCGCAGGGTAATTTCACCGGTCATCGCCACGTCTTTCCTGATTGGGCGCAGCGAAAGGGCTGACACCATCGCGGTTGCGAGTGTGATTCCAGCAGAAGGGCCATCCTTTGGAATCGCTCCCTCAGGAATGTGGATGTGAAGATCGTAGTTGTTAAAATCATCCTCATCGATCTCGAGTTCTTTCGCTCGCGACTTGGCGTATGAATATGCTGCCTGGGCGGACTCCCGCATCACCTCGCCCAACTGTCCAGTAAGAACCAGGCTTCCCTTTCCCTTCATTCTCAGTGTTTCAATGAAGAGTATGTCTCCGCCGACTGCGGTCCAGGCCAAGCCCGTAGCCACACCAATCTGGTCCTTCTTAAGTACCTCTTCGGGAATCACTTTCGGGGCCCCGAGGAACTCGTGAACATTTTTGAGAGTAACGCGAATGGATCCTTTCTGACCTTCAGCAATCCGCCGGGCCACTTTGCGACAAATCCTGCCAATCTCTCGCTCAAGTTGTCGCAGTCCCGCTTCCTGTGTGTATTGCTGGATTATCGCTGTCAACGCCGTTTTAGAAATATGCAGGTCTTTGGAGGTGACTCCATTCTCTTCCATCTGTTTCGGCAGCAGATGCCGTCTTGCGATTTCGCGTTTTTCTTCTTCGGTGTAGCCCGCCAGACGAATAACTTCCATGCGATCACGCAGCGGCGGCTGAATCGTGTCCAGCACGTTGGCTGTGGTCATGAAGATGACGTTGGACAAGTCGAATGTTACGCCTAGATAGTTGTCGCGGAACGAGTTGTTCTGCTCCGGATCGAGAACTTCAAGCAGCGCCGATGACGGATCCCCACGGAAGTCAGCGCCAACTTTATCGATCTCATCGAGCATAATCAGTGGGTTGTTGGTGCCGGCTTGTTGGATAGCCTGAATCACACGCCCGGGCATGGCGCCCACGTAAGTCCGGCGGTGCCCGCGGATCTCGGCTTCGTCGTGCACTCCGCCCAAAGACAAGCGCATAAATTTTCGATCCAGGGCGCGCGCAATCGATCTGCCGAGCGAGGTTTTGCCAACTCCAGGCGGTCCAACCAAACAAAGAATTGGTCCTTTTGGTTTCTCCTTCAACTTACGAACTGCGAGGGCCTCAATTATTCGATCTTTGACCTTCTCCAGGCCGTAATGATCTTCGTTGAGTATCCGTTCTGCTTTTTGCAGGTCGAGGTTGTCGGTTGATGACTTCGACCATGGAAGGTCTGTCATTATTTCCATCCAGTTTCGCAACGTCGCAGTTTCAGCGGCGTCCGGGTGCATACGCTCCAGCTTCTTTAACTGCCGCAGCGCTTCGTCTTCGGCTGGTTTCGGCATGTTGGAGGATTCAATTTTTTCCCTGAACTGCGCAACCTCTTCGGCCAGCTCGTTACCTTCTCCGAGTTCGCTTTGAATCGCCTTCATCTGCTGCCGCAGGTAAAACTCGCGTTGTGAACGGTCAATGTCAGCGCGTGCCTGGGTGTTGATCTCCTGCTGGACTGTTAATACTTCAATCTCTTTATTTAGTAGCTCGTTAACACGCCGGAGTCTGGCTGTGGTGTCGGCAATGTCAAGCACTGACTGCGCATCTTCAACCTTAAGCTCTAGATTCGAAGCTGATAGATCCGCCAGTCGTCCAGCGTCGTCCAGGTTGGCAATTATCGCCATAACTTCCGGCGAGATGTTTTTGCCCAGGTTGATGGCCTTCTCCATCGATGCTCTAACATTCCTAATCAGCGCCTCAACCTCGAGAGAGCGTTCGGGAGGAAGTATTTCCTGGACCACCTGGGCCCTGGCGCGAATGTATTCTCCGCTTGCATCTACGGACTCGATTTCAGCGCGCGCGAGCCCCTGCACCAGGATTCGTATGCGGCCATCAGGCAGCTTCAGCATCCTCATGATCACCGCCGCAGTCCCCACCTTGTAGAGGTCTTCGGCAGTAGGCTCTTCCTTGTCCAGGTCTCTCTGCGAAGCGAGCAGGATCATTCGGTTTTCACCCAGCGCTTCGTCGACGGCCCGGATAGATTTCTCGCGCGAAACAAACAGCGGCACAATCATGAAGGGATAGATCACAATGTCGCGAAGCGGCAACACCGGTAGCTCATTTGGGATTTGCAGCTCCGTACCGTTGTCCGCTACTTCGATGTCTTCGGTTATTTCTGTTTCTTTGATGATTGACATAATTAGTCTTAGTTACACAATTGGGCTTAACTCACCTCGGCGGTATTTATTCTGTGCTTTCATCCTTCACCGGAATTCTGAATTCAACTCCACGTCGATCTTCGATCTTGGGTAACCTGACCATCAGAATTCCGTTTGCCAGCTCGGCGGTGGCGTCCTGTACACTCAAGGTCCAACGCAGCGGAACTAACCGGCAAAACCGGCCATAACTGCGCTCAGAGCAGAGATGCGAGACTATACGATTTCGCGGCTTGCTGCGCTTCTTCTCTCCCCAAATCCGGAGCTGGGTATTTGTGGCGCCGACCTTGATCTGATCGGCAGCCACGCCCGGAAGTTCCACTCGCAGGAATATCGCATCAGCAGTTTCACAAAGATCAACCGGCGGCGCCCATGTGTCCGACGCCAGCGGTTCTTCGGCAACAGTGGCCTCCTGTAAGGCGGCGAACAATCGTCCCACGCGATCGCGAAGGCGGTGCAATTCGAGACGTTCCAAGCCTGTTGCACGGACGGGTTTTAACATTTGTTAAGTCGGGCGCTAATGACTCTCGCGTTGATTATGTTAGTCCTAGTTTTTCCTGCCCGGCGCGCCACCTCCGCGCGTCCGCACCAGCTGTTTTAGTTCGGTCATAAACTCCGAAACGTCCTCAAACTCAAGATACACCGAGGCAAAACGGACATAAGCGACCTTGTCGTGCTCTTTTAACCGCCGCATGATCATTTCACCTATCTTACTCGTCGGCCGCTCTCGCTCAGAAGACTCCTGCACGTATTTTTCAATCGCGTTCACGATCGAATCAAGCTTCGAAGACGGAACCGGGCGCTTTTCACACGCGCGTAGCAACCCCGCCATCACTTTGTTGCGATCAAAAGGTTCTCGTCGCCCATCTTTTTTAACCACCATGTAGGGAATTTCATCGATGCGCTCGTAGGAGGTGAACCTCCGCTCGCATCGTAAACACTCCCGGCGGCGCCGGATAGCCTCTCCCTCGCGCGATTCGCGCGAATCCACTACCTTGTCTTCAAGATAACCACAGAATGGACACTTCATCGCATTTGACCTCAAAGACGGATTTCGATCGGCAGACACCCCGGGCTCAATCTCGCGCAGCTACTGGTTCCAGATGCCTTTGGTAATCCTCGTCAGTCAGAATCTCCTCATCCTCGATGGCGTGTTCGACCGCTTTCGTCGACGTAACGGAGCGCAGGTTGGTGATGTTTACATCGCCGCGCAGAATGTAGAAGAGTCCCAGAATTAGAGCCGGGCCAAAATCCACGAGATGCAGCACAATCGAAATGGCCGCCGCGGTCTCCCGACCTATGCCAAGAAAAATTAGTGCTCCGGCTGTGGCAGCATGGAAAGCGCCCGCGGCTCCTCCGGGCGTAGGGACAAGGGAGCCTACAAGTGCCCACCCCATGACAAACACGGTCTCAGTTATTCCAAAATGAAGCCCAAATGCGCGCAACACAAGCCAGTTACCGAGCGCGATTCCCGCCCAAAGAGCTATCGTCCACCCGATCGTTACAGCTAGTTCACGAGCGTTAACCAACACCCTGAGCGCCCTGGAGAGTTGCTCAAGAATGCTTATCACCATGCGTGTTAGCCGCAACGGTATGAAGCGGCGTCGTTCGAGTATCGTTCTAATCCAGTTAATCGAGGCGTCAGAATTTTTTCTAAAAACCGTCATGAGAAAGACGCCCGAGAGGACCGCCAGCAGCATGAGAATGCCGACGATGCGAACCCGGTTAAACTCAATCGCCGTATTAGCTGGCGGTTTCATCCAGATGAGATTCGCCGCGAAGAAGACCACCACTGCTAACATGTCGTAGATCCGCTCGACCATAATCGTGACAAACGAGGCACTGGCACGAATCTTCGGATCGCGCATCGGTAATACGAGCGGACGCACAACTTCACCCATGCGTCCCAACAGGAAGAGCGCGCCAAAACCGACGGTTGTGGCGATGAACAGATTTCGCAGGCTGGCTGGAGAAAGCGGCGCGAGCAGAGCGCCCCAGCGGGCTGCGCGCATAAAATAAGTCGAACAAATTACCACCACCGCCAGCGCTAGCAGGTAGGGGTCGGCCCGGCCGACGGCGACGCGAACTTCGGCCCAGTCAAGATGCCTGCCAAACCACCATAGGATGGCGACGGCGATTAGTGAAAACGCCGCGAACTCAATGTATTTGCGAGTAGTAGACTTCAAAGGATCAGTAAACCGCTTGACTTGGAAGAACCCGAACCACAAGATATTGGGCCGCGCCGGAAGGCTACTACAGTTCATTAACCGGAGCAAGAACCGCCAAATTGGGTCGAATCGGCCACTAGGTCTAACGTACGTAAGTAGATGATTTCGGACTCTCCGGCTTTGCCGGAACTTTCCGCTCCGGCGAATCGTAATTCCGCCTGAGCAAGGGGTTTGACGCAGCGCGAGTGATGGGAACCCTAATCAGATAGGCGGAGAAGCAAAAGTGGGGGCTGCAAGAGCTTTGGCTGCCAACGAAGGAGCCGACTTAGTTCGCAGGTGTCGCGCAGGTGACGGGGCGGCATGGGAGGAGATTGTCCATACCTACTCCCGGAGAATTTACAACCTGGCATACCGCTTCACGTCGCGCGCGGACACAGCAGAGGATTTGACTCAGGAAGTTTTTGTCAGGGTTTATAGATCTTTGGATCAGTACGACGCGAAGCAAGGTGATTTGCAAAACTGGCTGATGCGGTTGGCGCGCAATCTCGTCATCGATGACTACCGAAAGCGACAGCGCACGCCGCATGACAACCAGGCCGACGATCTTGCGGATCACACTTATCATCTTCATACCGTTTCACGTTCGGTTCAGCAGGAGATGGAGCGCCGCGAGTTGGGTGCACAGGTCCAGGCAGGCATAGATAAACTTTCACCCGATCTCCGAACTTGCGTGATACTTCGAGACATTGAGGAATTGAGTTATCAGGAGATTGTCGACCTTTTGAAAATACCGGAAGGAACGGTGAAGTCGCGGATAAATCGAGGGCGCATCGAGTTAGCCAAGATTTTGCGTCGCATGAAGGTTTTAGCGGTGAGCGAAGCTTAAATGGGTCTGCTCGCTGGGGAGCGAAGCAGGCACTTTACAGGTTGGTAAGGGGCGGGAAGAAAAAACGTAATGCTTTGTAATGATTTTGAGGATCGGCTGACAGATTATTTGGAGGGCACGCTTGAGTCTGATGTTCACAAGACATTTGCAGAGCATGCACTGCGTTGTCCGTTGTGCCATGACACCTTAACCGAGGTGAAAAACACAATGCAGGCATGCCGAGCCGCAAACGCCCTGCAAGCTCCCCGCGACCTTGAGGCTCGAATTCTGTTGAGTACGATGCCGGAAACGGCAATGACATGTGAAGATTTCGAAGAGTTTGTCACTGACTATCTCGACGGATTTCTTCCTGCTCCTCTCTATCATCGATGGGAGCGTCACTCAGTTCTTTGCGAACATTGTACTGAACTACCTGGTGAAGTCGTGCGGGCGATCGGCACTTGCTACTTCTATTCTTCCGAAGAAAAGGCAGTCCCAGCCGGTCTTAACGAGAGAATTCTGCAAGCGACTCTGGGCACCGAACTCTCAAAAGAGATTCGTGCGTCACTGAGCGAGAGAATTGCTGCCTGGCTGCGAGTATGGCTGGACCCGATCATTTCCCCACAACTCGCCACCGTCGCAACCATGTTACTTGTGGCCGTGTTTGTCCTAACTAATACGGTTTCGGCAGATGGTTCAATCAGCGGTGTTTACAGTGCGAGTTTACAGTTAGCAGAACGAAGCGCTGGTTCTACCGGTGGCATCAACGAGATCACGAAAGGAATCAGGGAGCTCGTGGGAGGTCGACGCAAGGGAACCGCCCCTGCCAGCGATCAAAACCAGGGAAAACAGCAGCCGAAACAAACAGGCAGTTAAGCTTAAAGGCCATGAGCGCAGGTACTGAGTGTCGAATCCTGAATTAGCGATGTTGTATTGTTCCTACCATCCACGGAATGCCGGTGTCGTGCAGTGTAATCAATGTGCACGCCAGTTATGCTCTGCCTGCGATCACAGGATTCGCGGGTTTCCCTTTTGTCAGGACTGTATTGTTGCAGGAGTTGAGTTGCTGCGTCAGGAATCGCAATCCTCTCCCGTCAGTTACCGCAGCAGTTCACCTTTTGTGGCGACACTCTTGTCTTTCGTTCCTGGTTTAGGGGCCGCCTACAATGGTCAAACGGCCAAGGCCATCGTCCACTTTGCGATCTTTGCGAGTTTCTTCCAAATGGCTGTCCTGACGCAGGGCGTCCATTTCTTCATTCTCGGCGTGTTGGGCACATGGCTTTTTGCTGCCGTCGATGCGTGCCGTACGGCCCAACTGATTCGTGCGGGACTTACACCCGAGACGGAAGAGGATGTGATCACGCGACGTCTGTATGGAAATCCATTCGCATGGGGCATAACCCTCGTTGTCATCGGCACACTCTTCCTCTTACATACGCTTCTTGGAGTTCAACTCCCTATCAGGCAATTGCTTCCGGTAGCCCTCGTTGCACTGGGCGCGTATATGCTCTTCGACTACGTTCGCCGACGCGGCTCGGGCAGTCGGATTGTTCGTTTCGATTCGCGCAGGCCGCCCCCGTCCGTCGTTTCAGGTTCAGTAGCCGAAGCATCCCGATTTAGAACGGGCGAGACGACGCAACTTCGGAAGGATGTCGAAACTCTTCCATTCAGGCGCAGTTTTTAAGGTTAACTAAGGGAACAAGACATGGCACTGATTCTTAAGGCATTGGGTGGCATTACTGCATTGATTCTGATCGTAATAACTCTGCTGAGTTCTGTGATTACGCTGGGAGGTTTCCTTCTCGGTGCTATCAAGATATTGGTTATTGCCATCTTCCTGGCGCTACTGGTCGGGATTGTCTTCACCATCTTCAGAGACCGCTCCGAGCGCCGGCGCGGAGCACAAGATTTCTAATCAGATCACTCACTTCCTCGGGGTTGCAATCCCCTTGACTCGTGTGATAGGGTCACGCTTCTTTGCAGCAGCGGCCCGGATGGATTCCACCTCGGAATAACGAAGGTTTATTCATCCGCTGCAATCTTCAAGCAGGTCAAAAACAAACCTCGTAAATTAGTAATTCCGCACCAGTCACCTTTTGGCGGCTGTGCCATTTTTCGGTTGCTTCAGCAGCCCTTATTTCTGCTGAGGCACGGGAGACAAATTAAATGGCCAGAGACGATCGTTTTTACGCCTTTATCATCGCGCACACCCCCAAACCCAGTTCTAGAATCCGTCGCTTCTGTGTCAACAAAAGATCTCTCAGGCTTTTGGCCGTTTGTGTTATCGCACTTATCTGCGCGTCTTTATATGGCTTTTACGGTCTGACACAACAGGCAGCTCACCTGCGGACAGCATTTGAGAATCAGCGACTCAGGGCGGAAAATCAGCGACAACGGCTGGAGCTAAACGACTTAAATCATCGAGTCGAAGCAGTGGAAGACACTTCGAGAAAACTGGCCGAAAAGTCCGGAGTGGTTGAGCAGGCTTCTTTCGCGGGCAGCGGAGGACCTGCATTGCCCCTTGACGCCGATAGCATGGCTGTCATTGAAAGCAAGATGGCCCAACTGGAGCGAAACATGAAGGCCTACGAATCGGTTCTCAGGGAACGCGGTTACACCCCCACGGTTTGGCCAGTGGAGGGAAAACTCGAAGGAGGATTTGGCGGTCGGCGGAATCCCTTTGGTGGCGGGTCTTACGAATTCCATTCAGGTCAGGATATAGAGGCGGCGATGGGCGATCCGGTGGTTTCGGGAGCTAGCGGAATAATCACCTTTGTCGGTTGGCAAAACGGATATGGTCAGCTCGTCGCTATCGATCACGGTGGGGGCCTAACCACGCGCTACGGACACCTTTCCCATATTGACGTTGCTCAGGGGCAAAAGGTCCAAAGGGGCGAATTTATTGGCCAAGTGGGGTCCACCGGACGTTCAACTGGACCACATCTCCACTATGAGGTCCGGATTAATGATCAACCAGTTAATCCGCTGCAATATCTGCTGACAAGCCCGTCAAGGTAGGCTTTTTTTTCCCTTGACACGCCAAAACGCTTTCGCTTAGTATGCGCCCTCGTTTAGTGGACCTCTGAATTTGTTTCTAAGTTTTCGTTTTACAAGCTTTACAGCGATGTGTTCTCAGGTTTCCCCCCGTAAGCATGCATGATGAAATGCGCCAGCGAGCGCCTTTCACCATGCTTTTTTGTTTTGTGTTTCCGTAATGCGCCACCAAAGCGCGTCCGGCTCACAAGCTTTAACCAAGGTCGCGCGAAAGCTTCCAGGCTCTCGCCCCGTTTTACCGAATCGTTAGGAGGATTCGTTGTTATGTCTAGAATAACCGGTAAGGTCAAGTGGTTTAACAACTCGAAGGGCTATGGATTTATCGAGCAGCCAGGCTCTTCAGACATCTTTGTTCACTATAGCGCCATCCAGGGCGACGGCTTCAAGACTCTCGAAGAGGGTCAGGAAGTTGAATTCGAAGTGACGCAGGGGCCGAAAGGCCCGCAGGCGGAAAAAGTGATTAAGATGTAGGTCTCCCCGGCTTGCATTTGCAACGCCACTGACCGCTACCGGTCGCACGGTCCGGTAAGCGCCATAAAGGAAAAAAGGCAACCAATCCTGGTTGCCTTTTTTCTTGACCTTGCCGTCGGATCAGTCTCGCTCAGCTTTGGCCTTAAAGCTCACGTGCCCGCCCTCAACGTCAATTGAGAAAGAAACTCGTTCGCAACCCAATCGTTCCTTGAGGCCATCCGCCTGTGACGCAAGCAGTCGGTGAAAACGAGGAAACGAAAAGTCTTCCACCGGTTCTCCGCAGACCTTCTTCGCCTCGATAAGTGCCTCATAGACATCCTTTACTAACTCCACGTCTTTGTGAGCGTCGTCACACACAAAGCTGGCTCTCTTGAAGTGATCAACTGCCTCTTGTTTGGCGCTGGCCCTGGCAGTTGCCATTGCGTCTCTACCTTCTTCGCGGCCTTGCAAGGTACGCCGCCAAAGATCGCGGAATGTGTTATAACGCGAGGCGAGGGAGTTGTAGCGATATCGCTGTGCGAAACTCAGCGTTCGATCGTCTCCCAGCCGTTTGATCATCGTCTCAACTCGACCCTTGGTGTCATAAGGCGGACGCTTGGCGGCACCATTGAAGAACATGTCAAACTCGATCTTCAGGCGCCGAATGTCCTCCTCGAGGCGAGACAACTGCTCATCGGTGGTAGGTTCATACTCTCCATTAGTTGCTTTGGCAGTCTTCGCCCTAAGTTGTGAACGGAAAAGCCTATTATTGCTCTGGGCCATTTGTTTTTGATCTCCTTAAGACAGGCGGGAAAACGGGCGGGGCGTCGTCTGCGACGCGGGAGTAGTCTAGGGGCTGGGAAAGCCACGTGTCAACAGATATGGTCCAAATGCTTTAATTGTGTGGCCTTGGCTGCGGAAATTGTAGTTTGCTCCGGCACGCCACTACAGTTATTCTACGGTGCCGGAACTCAAACCCACGCGAACCACGATCAGTATGTCATCTACCAAAGCTTCGTCATTACAAGCACTTCCATCCATCGACCAACTACTGCGCACGGAAGCGGGGACAAACCTTCGAAAGGCATTGGGCCTGCAACATCTGACGGCAATTGCTCGCAAAGTTACTGAGGAGATGCGAACACAGATTCAATCCCAAGGTTCAAGCGAATACACAAAGGACACTCTTTTGCAGGAAGCGGTCAGAAGACTTCAGGTTTTGTCGGACGGCGAGGCGTTATCCGGTATTCGACGCGTAATCAATGCGACGGGCGTCATTTTACACACTAACCTCGGACGCGCTCCCCTTTCCGATGCAGCTCGCGACGCAGTGGCCCGGGAGGCGGCTGGTTATTGCACACTGGAATATGACGCCAACACCGGCTCGCGGGGGAAACGCGCAGGACGCGTCGAAAATCTTCTCATTCAACTCACAGGCGCAGAGACGGCCCTGGTAGTCAACAACTGTGCATCCGCGGCTTTGTTGATTCTGACCGTGCTCGCGCGTGACGGCGAAACGATTGTATCTCGGGGCGAACTGGTTGAAATCGGCGGCGATTTTCGTGTCCCCGATGTGATGTCAAACTCTGCCACGCACATGATCGAAGTGGGGTCGACCAACCGTACCCGGCTTGAGGACTATCAGCGGGCGTTGAATGAGAACACCCGAGTCATCATGCGGGTTCATCCTTCAAACTATCGCATTGTTGGATTCACAGATTCGCCAGGACTTGATGAACTTGCGTTGCTCGCGCACGAAGCCGGAGTGTTCCTGTATGAAGATGCAGGCTCCGGCGCACTTGTCGATTTGAGTGATTACGGCCTGGGCGACGAGCCGGTCATAAGCGAGTCAATTGCGTCCGGCGCAGACGTCGTTTCGTTTAGTGGCGACAAGTTATTGGGCGCGAGCCAAGCAGGACTAATTGTTGGCCGGCGCGAGATTATCGATCGGCTTAGAAAACATTCGCTTTATCGTGCATTGCGTGCAGACAAACTGTGTTTGGCTGCCCTGGAAGCCACGCTCGAGGCACACCGGCGAGGTGCCAGCGAGGAGATCCCCGCTCTTCGCATGTTGGGGTTGTCAAAAGAGTCAATTGAAACCAGAGCTAGAAGTTTCACTAACCACCTGGCTGGCGATCCGGCCTTTGCAGGGTTAACTGCCTCCGTTATTACGGGTGAGTCAGCGGTGGGTGGTGGCTCAGGTCCAAATGTCAATCCCTCTACAGCCCTCATAGCTTTAAAACATGTGAACCTCAACGCCGATGAATTGGAAGAAAAACTGCGACTCTTCTCACCGCCCGTGATCGCCCGGATCGCGGACGACCTGGTGTTAATTGACCTTCGCACTGTCGAATCCCACGATGAGTCAGATTTGATCCGGGCTCTAGAATCACTCGCGTCTTAGTGTTTCCTCATATTCCCCAACGTCCGGCTTTGCCGGTGGATTAAACAACACTAAACAGTGTATAATCCCACCCGCTTTTGTCGTCCCGCCAGAAGCCTTAGATAGTTTCCAACCCTTAGCTTTTCGACTCCCTTCCAACTTTGGCCCAGTCTGCTTCTTATCGGTCCGTCTTAAGGTATAGCGTGGTCGGCGGTCTTGCCGGCTCGGTTAGTGCTGCCTTGTGGTCTGCTGGGCTACTTGCTCCGCTCCAGAACGCCTTCGTATTCGTCACAAAAACCGAGGGCGCTCAATTGGCGTCTCCAAACCTCTCGATCGGCATCGGTCTCATGCTTGCGGCATCGTTCGCCGTGGCGTTTACCGTCGGACACTTCGGCGGACGGCATGCATTCCCATTTTTTGGCGGCGGCTTCCTGGGTGTTGCAGCGCTGAGTCTCTTTTCCTCCTGGTACTTCTCGCTTGATATTCTCTTCACCCCAATCGCTCTCAGCGCATCCATCTCGGCAGTTGCGATGCAGGTAATGCGACTAAGACAGCGGGATGATGAACTAACCAGAAAACTAATCACCTCCTCTACCAAATTGGAGGCGCTTAAGGGTGACGACGCGGGCCATAGACTGCTCAGCGGATTGCAGCTGTTGGACACGGTCCTCTCGCCTAGCGAGGCAGTTGTTTTTCGACGAAATGGCGACGGGCATCTGGTTTCCTCTGCTCGCCTCCGAGTCAGTGGCGGTTCCCTGGAGACAGGGCGAAACTCTACCTGGCGGGAGGGGGTCAGCTTGTGTGAACGAGCGATTAAAGAGCAAGAGATCATTGTTGAGCGCGCCGAGTCAGACGATTCCGCGACGAATATAGCGTTACCGCTAAAACACGAAGACCGCACCGTCGGTGCGCTGCTGGTCCGCATTGCTCAACCATTCGATGACGATGACCGGGCATTGCTGACTGCAATCGGCGGTCAGATGGCACGTAATCTACAAAGAGAAGAAGCCCACGAAGAAGCTACCCAGCGTAACTACCTCTCATTCTTCTCTGCAAAGGCGTCCAGGCAAAGGCTTCAGTCGCTTTACGTTCTCAATGGAGCAATGCTGGAACAGAGCGTAGGCATTAACGCACTCTCAGAGATTGGCGATGGAGTGGCGCTCGCATATCTCGACGGCAGGATTGCTTACGCCAACAAGACGCTTCTGGACACTGCGGGCCTGGCCGAAACCACCGCCCCCAACATCAGCTTCTTCGAACTGCTGGATAAGTTCAAAACAGATGTTTTCGACGAACCCGCAATCGCCGTACGCAGGGTATTGCAAACAGGTGATGCATATGAACGCGAGCTTAACTTCTCGGGCCGAAACGAGACTCATCTCCTGCGCATCTCGCTCGTGTTTGAGGAAGGCAGCGGAACCCCAGGGAGTGTGCGGCAGCCACTATGTTTGGCCCTTGTCATCAGAGACCTGACTCAACTCAAAGAATATGACCAGCTTAAGAGTGACATGATTTCGCTAATGTCGCATGAGCTGCGCACTCCACTGACAAGCATCAATGGCTTCGCTGAGCTCTTAGCCAATGACGATCAACTTCCAGAACAGGCAAAGGAGTTTGTGACCATCATTGCGAATGAATCGCAACGAATGTCCAGAATGATCAATACGTTTCTTGCCGTCACCAAACTCCAGCGACAAGACCGGCAGGAGGTCTTAAAGATCCCGCTGCGCCTCGATGAAGTTGTGAAAGAAACGATAGCCAGCCTGCAACCGGTCGCCAGGAAGCGAAGGATTCGCCTGATTGAGCAACCGACACAGAGACTCCCCCCGGTTGCTGCCGACAAAAGCATGATTACCCAGGCCGTGAAAAACCTGGTCAGCAATGCCATCAAATATAGCCCCGAAAGGACGACGGTCACTGTGTCGACAGCGCTCGAAGCGGAAGCCGTCAGGCTCTCGGTGGAGGACCGAGGCTACGGGATTCCGGCTGAAGTTAAAGAGCGTGTCTGGGAGAAGTTTTATCGCGTGGTGCGCGAAGGCGAAGACAAGGACGAAGAGTCAACCGGCCTGGGCCTCTCATTCGTTCGCGAAGTGGTCGAGCAACACGGCGGCCGCGTTGAGCTCGAATCGGAAGTTGGGCGTGGCTCGAAGTTCAGTTTCACTTTGCCCAGACTCTAGGCTAACGCTTGTTTATTGTTCCCCGGCATAAAGGTGCTCCACAGGTGCACCTTTTCTTATTTGAGTGCAGAGTTGTTTCGTAGTCGATTGTAATTTCCTCGCCGGGTTTGATGTCGCGCAAAGCAATGAAGAGGATATGGTCATAAATGATCTTCATGTATGAGTTAGGTTCGCACGAATGATTGATGTAATGCGTCCCATTGCCTCCACGGCTGCCATCCAAACTCCAGCGCTCATTAATACCGCAGATACGCAGCTTTCGCCGGCCGGCTCGCCGCCGGGCTTCAGCATTAGTGATTTTCTCACCCGTATATTCCGCAATTTTTCGGCGACGCTTGAAGTGTGTTACTGAAAAACAGCCTCGCCCTTCGATTGCAGATTTTCTGATTGATAAACCCGGGGCGAGCGTCAGTTTCATCGGTACCGATGATTGTAGCGCAAACTATTAGTTTGGGATCGGGCGACAAACTTACTCTCGCAAAGGTTGCACAAAAAGTGAATAGACCCACCAGCTAGGTCAAGGCACTCTTTGTGCGGATCCACCCCTAAACAAAACAATTGGCCGCCAACGCTGGCGGCGTGGCGGCCAAATGCAGGCGGCTACAAATTGAACTTACTTAAGTTTGAAGCTCCGGGCAATGAAGTCCGTCTGGTTGCGGATGCGTGCCAGCTTGTCGCGTAAGCCCGTAAAACGCAAGACGTAGATGGTGCGGTTATCAGCCTGAAGGTAATAGATCCGACCCATCATCGGCTTCGCGGTTTTGACAAATTCGTAAGAGACCGTGACGCCGGTCAGCCGGCCGGAAAACTTCTCTTCTTTTCCTTCGACAAACCCCGGAAGA
This sequence comes from Acidobacteriota bacterium, assembly GCA_038040525.1. Taxonomy (GTDB): domain Bacteria; phylum Acidobacteriota; class Blastocatellia; order Pyrinomonadales; family Pyrinomonadaceae; genus PSRF01. Next base: position 40,222 of record JBBPIC010000013.1, read on the forward strand.
AACCTCAACTTCTGATCTAGATCGCGGCGGGCGAGATCAGAAGGCTCCGTCCCGGCATCCACCACCTCTTTGCGGATCTGCAGGTGGCCGTCCAGGCGATCTCCGAAGACGAACTCTGCGTGCTCATGAGCAGCATCCGGTTCAGAGATAACGCGCCATTGGGCCGATGGAATCTCCAGCACGTACTCGACATGGTCGCTGGTGTAAACGTGCTGGGCTGTCGCTACCGAACAGACGGCGGCAATGAAGATCACCACAAACAAAGTCTTAAAGTGTTTCATTTTACTAATTTAGCTCCGTCTCAGTCCGAGAGTAAGCGATAGAAACTTTTGAGTCTGAAGAGGCATTTCTGCCCGTACTCCGATGCTACGCCCGACCACGTCGTTGTCTAGACCCGGGGAGTTGCTGGTTGGGCTTTTATGCCCACAATGGTCTCCCTTTGCATTGTTACGAGCGCCTGAACTCCCTGCTCGGCCAAAGCCAGCAAGCTTTCCATTTGCTCCCGCGAGAATGGCTCGCGTTCTGCGGTTCCCTGCACTTCGATGAACCTGCCATCGCCAGTACAAACTACGTTCATATCAACTTCCGCGGCGGAATCTTCATCGTATTTCAGGTCAAGCAGGGGTGTATTACCCACGATTCCGACACTGATTGCGGCGACTTCGTTAGTCACAAAGCTGCGCTGCGTTTTACCGATGCTCAGTAGTTTCTGATTGGCCAATGCAAGGGCAACATATGCGCCTGTGATCGCAGCCGTGCGGGTCCCGCCATCTGCCTGCAAGACGTCGCAATCGATAGTCAGAGTCCGTTCTCCCAGGAGCCGCATATCAGCCGCTGCTCGCAAACTTCGTCCAATCAACCGCTGAATCTCATGAGTCCGACCGGACGGACCGCCGCGTCTAACCTCTCGTGGGGTTCTCTGTTGAGTAGCGCGAGGCAGCATTGAGTACTCGGCAGTTATCCAACCCTGGCCGCAGTTGCGAAGAAATGTTGGCACCCGATCCTCGATTGAAGCCGAACAAACCACGCGCGTTTGGCCCATTTCGATTAGGACAGAACCCTCCGCGTACGGTAAGTAGCCCGGAGTAATTTTGACTTCTCGCAGCTGGTCAACCGCACGACCGTCAGTACGTTCGAAGCTCATCGTGCCCCCAAACCTCGACTGCCTCCAAAACAGAAGGCGCCGTTCCTAGAAAGCGTTCTGCTACCTTTGCGAAGCGTTCGGCCGCGTCGGTGACGAAGAAATGATCCAGATCATCACACAGTTGTCGCTCCTGCGTATCCGCTCGGGACATAACCGAAGTGAGCCGCTTGGATTCGAGAAACGCCTGCACTTCAGCAGCCGCGGCTTCTCCAGAGTCTATCAATGGCACATCATGGCCGACGATTTCACTAATCAAATCCCGCAGGATCGGATAATGCGTGCAGCCTAACACGACCGAACCAACTTCCACTTCTCTTAGATCACCTAAATAGTGCTCGGCTACTGACCGTGCCACCTCGGTGCCAGCCCATCCCTCTTCAGCAAGAGGGACGAACAACGGGCATGCGCGTTCGATTACTTCAATACTCGAATCGATCATGGCAATTGCATTCGAGTATGCGCCGCTATGCACCGTCGCTTCAGTAGCGATTACCGCAATCTTTTTTCCTGCTGAAATCTTAGTTGCCGCACGCGCGCCCGGTCCGATTACGCCTATGACGTTAACCCCAACGGCATCGCGGATGGCCGGCAATGCCAGGGCCGACGCAGTGTTGCAGGCCACCACGAGAAGTTTAATCCCTCGGGCTTCGAGGAATTTAGCGTTTTCAATTGCGTAGCGCTCAACAGTTGAAAGCGATTTCGTGCCATACGGAACGCGTGCCGTGTCGCCCAGATATACAAAATGCTCAGAGGGTAGACGCTCATGCAATGCGCGATAGACAGTTAGTCCGCCGACGCCGCTGTCAAAGATTCCGATAGGAAGGTTTGAAATCAAGGATGAAGGATGAGGGATGAAGGATGAAAAAGCGAGCGCGCGGTGTCAGGAAGAACTTTTTCATCCTTCCGCCTTTGATCCTTCATCCTTCCCAAAATGGTGGAGGCGCCGGGAATCGAACCCGGATCCAAGAGAAGACGCCGAAAGACTCTACATGCTTAGTCGCTTCTCTTTCCTGGCCAACAGAGCGACCAGAATTTCACCTGGCACCGCGTAAGTGAAACGACGAGACCGCGGTGCAAGCTAGTCCGACTTTATCTCGCCCAACCTCACGGACCGAAAGGTTGGGCCAGCTCATCTAAGGTGACATCTCCATCCGCGCGCATGAGCAACTTGCGGCGGAGACGCTCGCTAGCTAATTAGGCTGCGAGAGCTAACTCGTTAGAGTTGGCAATTGTTTTTTTCCCTACGCTTTTTAACGAGCTGCATAGAGTAGCCCGGCATGACATCCGTCGGTCGTCCAAACCCCTGTCGAAGCCTGTCGCCCCCGTTTGCAGAGTGATTATAAGGGTTGCGAGGCAGAATAGGAAAAGGCGTGCCTTTGGCTCAGCCCTGCAGACAGAATGCTCCCATTAAGAATCAACAAATACTATTGCCTTTGCAGCTTCTCATCGGGACGTATAGAGGTGTTCACAGTCATAGAACGCGGATTCCCGGAGACCCGTGAGCGGATTAGGGCTGCTTGTTATCCTTAGCTTGATATCTGGCGGGCCATTTGCGAGTGAGCAAACCTGGATTGCGACCTTTTTAAAAATGCGAGACTCTGGATAAACGGGGACATTAAGCTCGCCATAGGCCCACCGGTTAATGTCCAGGAAAAAAGGTTCCGTATGCTGCCAGATATACTGATGCAGGTTCGAAGGCAGCCGTTCTACGGTAGCGGGGCTGAGATAGATGACGGCCTGCTCTGTATTCCCGGAATATAAAGCTGATGAAAGGTAAGAATCCCACAGACCAATAAGACTAAAAACGGGCAGCACTCCAAATAAAACCAAGACCAACGTATGGAAAAGCTTCGTCGGCAAAAGAACTTTCCGAGGACTGGTTTCACTATCTTGCCAAAACAGAATCAAAACAAATAAAGCCATGGCGATATTCCATGGCCACACGATGGTATTTTCTCCGCTGGTAAACAGAACCAGCAGAACGAAACCATGTGTCGCAATCGCGAGTATGACAGAAGTATTTCTATACTTGCGCGTGAGGAGTCCCAACCCAATCGACGTTTCAAGAAGAGGTATCATCAGAATCAAGAAGGACGGAAGCTTTTTCACACCTTCAGGCAACAAGCCGAGGAAGGGTCCTGCTAAGTCGGGCCAGGTCTGCGTTACAAAATTAACATTGAGCTTTTGTATCCCGCTCCAGACATAAGTGAAGATGACGACGAATCGACAAGTCTTGAGGGCTGTCTGATTATTTCGCACTTCTGGTTTCTTCCACGCATAAAAGCCCAATGCCGCCATCATAAAGAAGTATTGATAGAACCATGGCTGCCAGCGCATTTGATCAAATGAACTTAGAATTCCGGCAAGAACAAGAAAAGTCAGAATGAGGATTCTCGGTTTGGAGGCGATGATGATGCCTAGTAATAAGCCGAATAGTAAAATGAACCATGCGAGATCAAACGGGAAAGTAATGATCGGCAAAGAGTCGCTTATAGGAGATAAAGGGAACTGACGGGAGGAAACCCAGAGTCTCCATGAAGGACCGAAACCGCAGAAGAAGGCGAAGGCTATTGTGATTTTAAGACAGACGAGTTTCTGATCAGGTTCCAGGCAAGGATTTTGGAGGTGCTTCATCGGCCCCATCCGTTGGTAGCGCGCTCGTTCTCTTATTTTCCCTACGCGGATCTCTTATTAGAGTCACGTATCTCTACCTTCAATCGGGCAGTACCCGCCCTGGGTGAATTGGAGCATCCAGGTGACGCGGCCGCTGCATCGAACTTCCCACAATACTAGGCTATGATTCAAGCGTTTCGTTGCCCGCGGAGAGACCACTGTGGCTACCCACGTTGTCGTTTTCCTGTGGTCTGAAGCAACTTTGTTTTTGAGAGGTTGATTAGATTATGGCTGCAAAACCCCCGGCTTCAAGGTTGAAACCGTATTCCCCCAAGGCAATTGTAAATGCACCACGCGAGCAGCGTGCTCCCTTGCTGCGCCGTTTTTGGCTGCCGGCCGTGCTGCTTCTGGCGCTGGCGGCGGGCGGGCTTACAGGAATAATTGCTGCTTACAAACTCAATTATTCTCGGGCGGCTAACGAAGTCGCTGCGCTTGCGACGTATCGCCCCAGCGTCGTCACACGGGTTTATGCCGACGATGGAGAAACCGTCATTGGTGAGTTCGCACTCGAAAAACGCATTCCACTCAAATATGAAGAGATTCCGCCCTTGATGAAGAATGCGATCCTCGCCGTTGAGGATGCGCGTTTTTACGACCACGTGGGAATCGATCCTATTCGCATCATCGGCGCAGCCTGGAAGAACATTACGAGCGATAAAGTTGAAGGCGGATCCACACTCACCCAACAGCTGGCGAAGAACCTGTTTTTATCCAAGGAACAGACGTACAAGCGAAAAGTGAATGAATGGGCGCTGGCTCTTCAGATCGAACGTTACTACACCAAGAACCAGATCATGGAGCTCTACGCAAACCATATCTTCCTTGGTGCAAACGCGTACGGGGTTGAGGCCGGGGCCGAAACATATTTCGATAAGGAAGCAAAGGATCTGACCATCGGCGAAGCGGCTTTGCTCGCGGGCGTACCCAAAGCGCCGAGCGAATACTCACCCACAGCTAATCCGGCGAAAGCTAAGGAACGTCGCGACCTCGTGCTCGACTTGATGGCCAAGCATGGTTTCGCAACCCACGCTGAGGTTGAAGCTGCGAAAGCAAAACCAATCCAACTTGCGGATACGGCCTATTATCAATCGCAGCCAAAATCGAGTGCCTTCGATTATCCGGTCGAACACGTCAGGCAACAACTCGAGGACAAATACACAACGCGCGTGGCCCAGGGCGGTCTTTCGGTTTACACGACCATCAATGTCGAAGCACAGAAAAAAGCCTATGAAGTCGTCCGCGCCGGATTACGGCGTTACGACAGGGGGCGCGGCTGGCGTTCGAGCTACAAATGGATTCCCACGTCTGCCAACAACGGCCAGGGCCCGCCGACGGCTCAGGAGATGAACAACTACAAAGACCCTGACTGGTACGGCAACGACTATCAGGAAGGCCGATATTTATCGGGACTGATAACCAAAGTCGATCGCGCCAAAAACGAAGCCGTCGTACGGTTTGGCAACTATACGGCGACTGTTGGTCCAGCGGACATGGGTTGGTCTGGACGGCAGCCTAAGGACGAATTAAAGCCTGGCTACTTGTCGGAGTTTCATATTAAGGAAGTCGACAAGAAGAGCCGGCGGCTTAAGGTCGAGCTTTCGCAGGTGCCGGCCGTGGCTGGAGCTATGATGACGCTCAACGCCAAGAACGGTGAGGTCGTTACCATGATAGGTGGCTACGACTTCTACAGCACCAGCAAGTTTAATAACGCTACGCAGGCTTATCGCCAGACTGGTTCTTGTTTCAAGCCATTTGTTTACACTGCCGCCGTGGAGTGGGGCATGACGCCAGACACAACTGTCAGCGGAGCTCCCATAAAGATTGGCCCCTGGTCACCACACAATTACGATGGCTCGTTAGGCAATGGCGACTTGCCGCTGAAGGTAGCACTTGCAAAGTCAATGAATGTCCCCGCCGTCCATCTGCTGCAGACCGTCGGCATTCAAACAGGCGCGCAGATGGTCCGGCGCTTCGGTATTAAGGTGCCAATGGCTCCCTATCTTCCCTCTGCTCTTGGGGCTACGGAAGTGCCGCTGGACCAGATGGTCTCGGCTTACTCAGCATTTCCCAATAAAGGCATTCGCGTTGAGCCGCACCTGATTCGCCGCGTGCTCGATCGTGATGGCGCCGTGCTGGAAGAGTGGGAAAAGACCACTCATAAAGTTATGAACGAGTATGTCGCTCTGACTATGGTTTCGATGATGCGTGGAGTAATTGAGAACGGAACTGCCACCGCAGCGCGTGCTGTCGGCGTGCCGCTCGCGGGCAAAACAGGGACAGTTAACGATCACACGGATGTTTGGTTTATTGGTTACAGCCCTACATATGTGACGGGCGTATGGATGGGTTACCCCGGGCTGAAGAAGAACCTCGGAACCGGAATGACGGGCGGTGTGGGTGCTTTACCTTTCTTCATTGACTTCATGAAGGACTTCTTGAAGAACAAACCCAAAGAGAACTTTGACAAAGCGCCGACGATGCCGGAAGACATGAAGGAACTTTTCCGCCAGCGTCAGCGAGAACTGGCAGCGGAACGTGCGCAATTTGGCGATGGTAAAGATAAGGAAGGCGACGAGGAAAATCCAACCCTGCCAACGGCCAATACCGACGAACCTAAGTTGGAGCAAATGACTTTGCCCCCGCCGCCAAAAGTGGATGAGGCGCTCGCTAACCCCCAACCAAAAGCTGAGATCCCGGCGCCGCGAGAGGAACCGCCCCCACCGCTGACGCGTCCACGCGAAGCAGATCCGGCAAAGAAGAAGGGGAAGAAAGGCGAAGATGAACCTTAAGAACAATGGGGGAAAAGGTAAAAGGGGAATGGGGAATCAACCGAGAGCCTGGTCTTCTCCGTTCCCCTTTGCCCTTGTCACTTTTCCCCTGTTTCCCTACCCGTTCATCCTCCCAGGATGCGGCCCAGCGTGTGCGGCAACATCTTTCGCCACCATGGCCAGTCGTGATCTACGTCAGGGCCCCACAGGTCGAGCTGATGGGGAATGCCTTTCGATTTAAGAATGTCGGAGAGGTGCTGACTCCGATCGGGGGCCTCGTAAGATCCCTGGCCGGAAAGAATGTAAATCGAATCCGCTCGCTGCAGTATCGGCAGGTAATGGTCATCGTTCAGGTTTGGCAGATAGTCTGCCGGGTTATTGAAGTAGACGTTGTCATCGTAGAAGCCCTTGAGATAGGACCTCACGTCGTAACTCCCACTCATCGCAATTACACCCCTAAACAAATCCGGATGTTTGAAATAAGCGTTGGCGGCAAGAAAGGCTCCCAAACTTGCGCCGGTAGTCAATGGGCGCGTGTCCTGGCCCGCATCGTTGCGAATCAACGGCAGCACTTCTTCGGTTATGTAACGATCGAATCGCGTGAGCAACTCGGCCTTCATATTTGGAGGCATCTGCTCATTGAGGAGGCTGTATCGATTGACGCTATTGATTGAGTAAGCGCGAAGCTTGCCGGCTTCAATCAGCGGGCGTACCGCATCAACGAGGTGAAACCTTTCATACTCAAGGTAGTCAGCCGCCGCCGTGGGAAACATCAATAGCGGCTGACCCGCATGACCGTAAGCCACTAGCGGCATTTCACTACTCAGGTTTTGACTAAACCAGCTCGTTATTCGACGTTCCATTGGAACCTCTTTCAGGCGAACCGATCTCGCCAGATTTTCTTGATACGGAGTTTTGGTGGTGCGAGATATTCTCGCAGTTCGTGGTTGAGCGCAAGCGTACTCGCCCAACCGGGCCCGCCAATGAGCGCAGGAATTCATGAGGGTGGATTCAAGTATTCGCGCCCGCGAGTCGCTGGGGCGGCAAGGGTTGCACCACTGTTTACCCGCTTCAGTCGAGGAAGACAAACCTGGAAAGCATTAAGGGACACTGGCTCGGCAACACTGTGAAGAAGTGAGTTAGCGCAACCAATGGCCAGGGCGCAACTAACGAATAAGCAACCGCGTCAGCGGTGGCGCCGGACCCTCACAGCTAAGAAACACCTAGTTGCGGGTCGTTGGCGATGATGGTAGACTTTGTTTCGGAATTTGACTTCAGGAGTTGAAAAACATGCTCGCACTTACAAAACCAGATCTCGGCAAACCGTTGAAGTAGACTTCGCTAGAAAGCCAATTTCAAGGCCCCTCGCAGATCGTATTTACCCTCTCCTTCAGTTCGTTGGCAATCGCTTCGCCGTTAGCCTGCCCGGACAGGTTCTTCACTTTATTCTCCGCAATCTTGACCGCACATAACAGCTTGAACGCTATTTCAAAGTGCCGGTGGCCGGTCTTGAACCAGGGATCATCCTTGTACTCCTCCCATATTGGTCCAGCTTCTATTTCCTCCAACGCATCCAAGGCCCTCTTCCTCTGATTAAGTCTTACGTACCCACAGGCTATGTTCCATTTCGCCTTTTGAATATACGCCTTGTCCATCCTCATGCACTGGTTCATCAGCTTAATGCCTTTTGGATAGTTGCCCAGTAATAAAGCGGTCATTCCCAAGTTGAAAGTAATCCGGACGTTGTATGAGTTATTCTTTCTGGCGTCCTCGAAATATCCCGCCGCGCTTTTCAAATAGTTTTCGCGGTTTGAGGACTCGCATTCGTCAGCGGCCACAAGATAGGCAAGCCCTATTAGATACTGTTCATCCCAATTCAACTTCCTATCTTTAAAGGTTTCTAATTGACGCGCTATCTCGAGGAATTTTGTCTGATGATTCATCAGGCAGGCCGCCCGCGCTACATAATCGATCAGTCGGCGATACTTCTTTCGACTGATAAAATCCAGGCTATTAGGATCCTTGCGTTGCTCAAGAATGCTATAGAGATTTTGGCTGAGTCGCTCATAGTGATAGAGATCAGGGCCTTTCAACTTACCCTCTGTGGGCACGTTGGGAACATCGAGGGCGCTCTCCAGGTTGGCAAGCGAGCTCTCACTTTGTGCTAGTGCGACCTTGACTCCGCCGTAGCTTATTTCGGCTACTCTTGAAATGATCGTTGGCATGATAAGAGCCAACGAGGCTGCTAGCGCGGCCCCAATCACCAAGTATTGGAAGGGAACGGAATCCAGGCCGGAAAAGATGGGGCCTAGCAAAAAGCTTGGGCGCTTCAAACCTGCCCGTCGCACAATTCCTATGAAGGCACATCCCGCTATACCCCACATAACGACGTGGAAAAGCAGGTATTCGAAACTCTGCGCCATTTTGGGCGATCGGTACAAGAAAACCTGCGTCTGCTCCCAGGCGTATCGGAGCATTGTTTTTTTCCTCCTTTCATGGATATGAGGGTTTCTGAACCTCATGAAAAACGACTCGAGGCAGTGAAGGGTGTGCCATCTCCTGGAAAATGAGCATCGCAACTATACAATTCTCGACAATGAGCCTTCAAGGTTTAGCGTTGCTCCTCACTGAGTAGAGCTGTGTAGGACCCAGAAGAACAAGATGAAGAGCAAATTGAGTAACAAATCGAGAGCAGCAGACTCGGATAAGCACGCGTGCCTCTTAACGCCTTCCTGTCCGTGGGCTTCCTTGACGCTCTGTAGGCCATCTGTTATAAAAATTTCTTCGCGCCCTACGCATATTCCGGCATTATGCGGGGCGCTTATTCCGCAGTAGCTCAATGGCAGAGCATTCGGCTGTTAACCGAAGGGTTGTAGGTTCGAGTCCTACCTGCGGAGCCAGATTGGACGAAGGTCGCTGGAAGTGGCCCGGCGGCCTTCTGTTTTTCCCACGCGGTGTTCGTAACGGCAAGAATATCAAAGGGTTGGCGGAACGTGGCGGTGAGTGTGCGGTCCTTCCAAGTCGAGTTCGAACACACAAAATCGAGCAGTTTTCGCTTTTCACTCTGATTTTGCTTTTTGAATAGGAAATAGGCCTTTTTTGAGAGTTCTAACAGACGAACCCCGTCTTTGAAATAATCATGATTTGCGTCCTCGTGCTCTGCGATCTGATCTGCTAAGCTCCTCTGTGTTTGCCTCCACTCATTAGTCTTGCGCTCAAAAAAAGCGGGTTCAATAAAACCATCGAGCCGATCCTCGTAGAGCTTATCAAGACGATTCTGAATCTTAATGTGTTCAGCTCGTAGCCGAGCAATTGCCTCATCACGGAAGCGTTTCTCATCTGCATGACTTTGGTGTAAGGCTTCGGTTACCCAGTCCATCACCTCATCATCAAAGACGAGTCCTTTCAGCAAATCCCCAAAACACTCGTCCAATACTTCCTCGCGCGCGTAAGGTTCCGCACACTTTCCCTTGTTGCCCGTGCAATGGTAATAAACGTACTTGCCTTTCTTCTTTTCTGCGACCAGTGCACAACCACAATGTCCACAATTGACAAGGCCGGAAAAGGCAAACTCCTGCTTGGCGACTTTCTGCTTAGTCGTGAAACGTCCGTCGAGGATTTCCTGCACCCTATCGAATAATCCCATCGAGATGAGCGGTTCATGACTGCCCCTGTATGTCTTACCGTTCCAGTCGAAGTCACCCGTGTAAACTCTCTTACGCAGCAGCTTATGTATATTTGATTTTGATATTGGGTTCTTCGAGCCCCGTGAAACCAGGCCCGCTTGTCGCACCTTCTCCGTAACGTCTCCGATTGAATACTGTCCGGTGGCATACCACTGGAAAATTTGAGTGATCAGAGAGGAAACCTCGGGGTCAGGCTCAATTACTCTTTTGCCGTTAGGTCCCATGACGTTCCGGTAGCCGAGGGGTGCGAACGACGGATAGATGGCTTGCTCCGCCTTCTCTAACATTCCCTTCTTGGTCTCTTCCGACAAATTGTCAATGTAGTTCTTGGCCATCAATACCTTAATGCCGTGCATGAATTTGTCGGAAGAGCGCGAGTCCCTGGAAAGAACAACACTCTCCTTGACAAAGTGGACCTCGAGGTCCAGTTCGTCCATCGTCACGTAGTCTTTCAGGTTGCGGTAGAGACGATCTGTTTTCTCCACTATCAGCACCCGCACAGACGGAGACCGCTTAAGGAATTTAACCATCTGTTCGAAGCCAGGACGGCCGGGTCTTTTAGCGGTTTCAACGTCAACAAACTCTTGAACTACCTTCAATCGTTCTGCCTTGGCATACCGATCCAGAAGCTTCCATTGCGCCGGAATGGAAAAGCCCTCTTTCTCTTGTTCCTTCGAAGAGACTCGCCCGTATTTGACTGCCGCCTTTGTCTCCATGGTCGCGTCTCCCGTCGAGAAGAAACTCTTATCAGTTAACCCTCGCCTCCGCAGGCCAAATCAAAATCAATTGGATGAGCAGCATTATATGATACTGGAGCACCCCCCGCGCACACTTTTGCAATCGAAACACCTAAGATGTCAGCGCAAAGTAAAAAGCGGGAGGCGATAGGAGATCATATGTTCAGGCGGATATTGCGTAGCATGGGTCCTCCGTTTGGCAGGTCGTACCTTCCTGCTCCGCAGCTTCCCATTCCAGTAGAAGGCTAAAGAAGCCTGTGATGTTTTCTGCAATCTCTCTCGCGTCTTCGCCAGAAATACTACGAGCGGCCTGAGGCTGCCACACTTCCAAGGTACGAGTAATCAAGTTGTTCTTTGATCGGTCCATGAGAAAACGCAGGATTTCTTTCGAGGCAGGTGCTCTTCGGCTCCCCGGTTCGGTGATTGGCGTTACAAGGGTTGTGCCAACTGAAGCGTACACGAGTCTTCTCTGCGTGCTCGATTGGGCCTTAAGCACGGAAAACATTGTCCTTAGAATTTTCCGTCCGAGAGTTCTAGGTATTCGCAGAGCATGCTGGGAAAGGCTAAAAACCGGAAGGTTTTATTTCGGTGCAAAGTAAACTTTCGGTTTTGAGGCTGAGAGGAAGGTACTTGGACGAAAGATCATCCCCAAGCGACAAAGGAGGTGTCCGCGGTTGCGAACAGCTCTTACTGCGGTTGCGGACACCGGAAGATAGGCAAGATGATGCCGCGACGCTGAGAATCTCAGACGCTGCTGTCTGACTTTCACGCACGCTGGCTGGCATTGTGGCGGGAGCAATGAGAGTGCGCAGCGATAAATGGGCCCTGGCGCGATACGCCACCTGCAACAAGGTTTCTGTCAGCTTAAACACTCTCAACTTATCCTTCGGCTGCACTCTTCATTGCGGACGCAATCACGATGAGATTGTCTGGTTAATAATTTCCCGTTGATGAGACTCCGTCCGGCACCTCACAACCGGTAACTCTCCTTTCGCACCGGCAAGAATCCTTTCGGTTTTGCGCGCTCAGCATCGACTTCGCAGATACGCGATAGTCCCACCGCCAAAATTTTTTAATCAAGTCATCCCTTGGTTTACGGTCTGAATCGACTCTCTGAAATGCGACTGTGGTGATCTGGTGGCACACCCTTTGTAGTCAAGGAACAGGCCGAACAGTTACGGCGGCGCCAGGCTTCGAGAGAAGGAATACCGCACCGTTCCAAAGAGCAACCGAATGATCACATCGAAAACACTCTCCCCCGCCAACCTACCAGTGCACTTTTCTTCTGGAAAAAGTGTTGTGAAAGCCCTGCCCACACTTTTTCTGCTAAACCCTTCAAGATCCTGATGATATGCGCAAACACACGCGCGTCAGCGCGTCAGGTGCCACTTGAAAGATACAAGTAGCGGTTGAATCAAATGAACAAAACAACGAACAAGTATAGGAGTGACTATCATGAATGATTTAGACAAATCACAGCCCACAATTCAGCAATCTATGGACGCCATACCATGGGCTGAGCGAATCAGTGACCACAATAGAAAAATCGACGAGTACCTTCAGAATTGTCTCTTTCGCGGATGTAGCGCTGAGACGACCATTCCGCGGATCAAGTCATCTCTGAGCCAGACTCTCGGGCGTGTAGAGCTTAACGATCCAACGCACCCTGCTGGGCGCAGACACCTTCTATTTTGGGAATTACTCCACCCAGAGTTTGGAGCACCCCGACTGGGCTTAATCATCGCATCGCTGATGAATGATGATCTCGCGCCAGATACGCGCCGTCACTATATGAACGAACTTCGCTATTTCTGCGAATATGTTATGGCGAAACCAAATATACCCGGTACGACTGAAGTAACAATCGCACAGAAGTATGGGCCCATTTCCCTTAGCTTTAGCAAGTACGATCTACCGGTTCATGCCCAGGATAGACCACGTAAAAGCCGCTACGCTCTGGCACCCACGTTGCGAGATGAGTTCTACGAGTTCCTTCGGACCGAGTATCTACCGAGTCACGCGCTTCCGCACATCGGCGCGCGAAATTACACGGCCGTAATTCTTCAAACAGAAATCGGCGCGCGGGTGAGCGAGTTGCTGGCCATACAGTCAGAAGGGGCCCGCCGCGATATAGATGAGACCAGGGCAAGGGTCAGACTATTCGGCAAAGCAAAAGCCTATGGCGGAAAACGCATAAGGTGGGTTCCTTTAACTGAACTTGCAGCGGAGGTGCTGAATGTCTTTGAAAGGGTCTTCAAACCAATGTTTCCCAAACCTTCCGAGAGTGACCATCTGTTTCTGAACGCGGACGGAAGTCGTCTCACAAGGTACCAGTTTTGGAAAGCCCTTAAGAAAATGGTTGAGTTGGCGAGGCAATCGGGCGTCCTCGTGCCAGAAGATCTGAGGGCTCACGATCTTCGTAGGACCTTTGCGACAAATAAGCTTGAAAAGAACCCGCTAGAATACCGGAAGGTTCTGAAGATGCTAGGCCATAGCTATCCAAGTTCGGCCGCGCCTTATCTGATTGCTACTGACGACGACGTTGAAGAAGAGCAAGCAGATCTCATCGATATTTTCGTAGATCCTTACGTTGACAAGCGAGGAACAAAATAATGGCCGTCACATGGAATTTGCGGGAATGGCTCAGAACCGAACGCGGCGTGAGGGGCCCTGCCGAAGCGAGTAGGATCATCCTACGGCAGACCGGCTACAAGATTTCGACCCAGGCGGTCTCTGACCTGTTCAACGATGAACCCAAAATGCTTCGTGTCGAAACGCTCAAGGCATTGTGCAATGCTTTCTTTTGCCGGTTGAGTGATTTTTGCGAAGTGTTGCCAGCGGTCGTGAGCAAGCCACAGGGGAAAAATGCTCTCACCGCTGTAGAGTCATCTGGTAGGAGGACGACTAGCGCAGAAACAGCGTCCTCGAGTAAAAATCTGAACGAACCGGATTCCTCACGGACACTGGATTTCGCAGCCTACTTTCCCAACGCGCGAAATTTCTCCTGACAAGCGAGAAGAGCGAGAAGAGTTTGAAGAGTGAGCTTCAGCTCGAACCGGTTTCGTATTCCACCCGAACGCAGCTTACTAATCCGGAGAGATTGACTATGAAGAGTTCTAGTCGCTCCATCATTTGCGAGCAGTGCAAACGTCGACGCCAGACCGCTTATGCGTACGACATCTGTTCTGGCTGTACGAGGAAGTTGGAGAAAAAGCGTTGCAGCCAATGTTCCCGGTTGGTCTTGATGCTGGAACCGGGTTCTGCAAATTGTCGCCGGTGCGTCAACAGCGTATCCAAAGTAAAGATAATCTGCGAGTGTTGTGGCCTCAGCGACTACGCTTTCACCTATGATCTTAACTATTGCCGCAAGTGTCATCCTAAGATGGCGAAGCGCAATTGGGTGAAGTCCTTGCCCAAAACAATCGTGTGTCTCGTGTGTGGGGCGGTGAAGTCGCCTGCGAAGAAAACAGAGATGGTCTGTCAGGGCTGCAACAACAAGCGGAGAAACGCTAACGTAAAGTGCTTGATTCCAGGTTGCGACAAGCAGATCAACAACAAGACATGGCAACTGTGCAAGCATCATGATATGGACCGATTGGCTCCAGTTGTATTGAGAGAATATCTCGAAAGCTACACTTCCCCTTTCCCCCAGAATCAGCGTTATATGACTGAACTCGCCTCGACAATAAAGTGGGGTGCGGTAGATAAAGGGTTGGTAAGAATTCTTGAGAGCGACGTTCGTCGATTCCGCGCGATCGGGGATTTCCTGAAGACTCATGAGCTTCCAGAAGTCTTAACGTGGGAGGCGATCGACGAAGCTCTGCCGAAACTCGGCAAGAAAGGTCGACCCAAAGCCAAATTTATTCGCTCATATTTACTTCATCTGGGCCATCTCGCTGCAGAGCGGGGGTCAATGCAAGACCGGAAATCTTATTTGACTGAGCGCTTGATTGAGAACTGGGCGCAATCGGCGCCGGAAAGTTTCCGGAAGTATGTGTCCGATTTCCAAGAGTGGTCATTGAGTGGGATGCTTAATCCCAGGCTGCAGCTTCCCCAGATCAGAGTTGATATCCTATGTAACACATCAAAGACACTACTCCAGGGAAGCAAGTCTCTTGTCGCATTTCTCACTTGGTGCGTCGAACACAGCATAATTTCGTTACCTGAAATAGAACCAACGGTGGCTGAGGGTTACCAGCACACGTTGTTCTGGCAGTTCGAGTGCAAGAGTTGCCACAAGCGTATCCCTTTCGAGCCTTCGCAGTCCGTCAAAAGGTGCGCTAATAGAGAGTGTGGTGCGACCTCGTCTTACGTGAGAGTAAGGAGGCATTCCCGTTCCTATGTTCGTAGTGAGATCTCAAACCTTCGTGTCTTTTTCAATTGGGCGCAACTGCACGACATAGTATCGAAGAATCCGTTTTCAAATCATCTGCACATGAAGAAATCGAGAACATTTGAAGTAGTCAACAAGCTTGGCGAGATGATGGAGGTCGAATCGGCTATTAGGCATTACGATGACGCGAAGCTCGAAAAGCTTTGCGCTTACATTGTTTCGCCCAACGCCGAGCCAGAAGAAGCCCTGGTTCTGTACCTGATCATCTTTCACCTTTTCACACCGGCCGAATTGTGCAACGTTAAAATCCCTTCCCTCGTGAATGCCGGATCGAGTTTGGCCACCATGTTCCACAACAAACACGATTACGAATACTTGTACTTGCCTCTTCGTAAGCCCACGCGGGGCGACCGGTCAACAAGACGACCCAAGCCAATAATAAAGTTTCCTCGCATAGCGCTAAGTTGGCTTGTTCCACTTTTGGAACGCTATTACAAGAAACGGAAAAGCGTCGTGTGTGCTGAGCACCACGAATATTTGTTAGCTGTGAAAGGGCGTGCCCGCTATAACAAACCGGTCATTCGAGAGTACGTGCTCAGGGTTGTGCAGAGAGCCTCAGGTCGCGTACTGGGTGGCTCAGTCAACCCTCGTGACCTGCAACGCACCGCCGCGGCGGTTTTCGCGCGAAGATCAAGACACCGTGGTGCAGTCCTCACAATGATGGGCTACAGCCCAGTATCCGCTACTCAGTTCAACTACTTGGAAACCTTTACACTACAACCCAAAATGAAATCTCGACCAAGAAACGAGATTTGATCGACGGTCGAGGAGAATGCTTCTTGTCCGTTCATCATTTCGCCAAATCTGGAGACGGCCAATCCGCAGGACTCTGAGCGGAAAATGAAAGCTGCCTCGTGCTGGGAAGTCCTGATTATAAAGCCTTAGTGCCACTGATGAGATTGGAAACCTCCGGTTTCTGAGCTGCGTCAGCAGCTCCTATATACCTTCCCAGCCGTAGCGAGGAAGGCAGTCAAGGGCGCAGCGAACTGTTTTATAGTTCGTGGAGTTCATCGGAGCGCAGCGAAGACCCTTGACGGCCTCCGCAGCGAAGGCTACTGCTGTGATAAGACTCAGCATTGAAACCTGAGGAGGACTATTCGTGTTTTGAGGGATGTATGTAGGCTTACCCAAGATATAAGACTGAATGAGATTCCATTAGACGTTCAATCGAGCGCCAGCCCCAGGTGGGGGGCGTCAGTGAAGTGAGCCCTGTGAGGTGCGCCGAGCGGGCGAACGAAGCGGAGGCGCAACGGGGGAGAATCGATAAAAGGCGAGGCGTCTCGATAACAGAGATTACGTCCGGGCGCCTTTCCTGGGCGCGGGCTTTTGGAGGACGTAATCCGCTGTTATCGGATGACCGTCCTAGACAGAGGTGAGGGGCTTTGTCCTCGCCGAAGTCCCTGATATTCGAAGGCGGTTGCAGGGGCGTTTGCCTGCGACGCGAAGGAGCTTGATTGTGCCTACTGTTGATCGACCCGGGAATTTCTAACGCCGAATGTTAAGGCGATGAAACAGACCCGCGAGGCGCTGATTGTTTAATAGTGGTGTGTTCGGGAGGTTGGAAGGTGCGCGAGATCGACCCGTTAGTGCGGAGAATATGAAATGCGGGAGCACTGGCAATTGAAGGGATTAGCGTCGGCCATGGAATTTTTGTTGGCGGGTTTCAGCGACCGTTGACGCACGGTCATTTGGCCTGAGTGTTATTGAATCTAAATATTTCCTCGTAAGTGCCGTGAAGTCCACCGATCCAGTGCCTTTGCTTTTTTTCATCACGATTTCCCAGCTTAGGCTCTACTACAGGTTTCAATCTGATAGCTCTGTCGACGAACGAAGGACTCGACGTATTGCCTAAGCGGAGAATATGGACAAGAAGTAAGGGCCGCCGCGTCCTCACCCACTGCAGCGGCCCTTCAACACTGGCTCACTTCCGCATCTATGCAGGAGGCCGTGCCGGGTTTACGGCCATGTTGTCCTCGTGACGTGGCGTTTTCGCGGCACCATTCGTTCCTCGCCTTATTGAATGTGCCGGCGACCGACTCTATCTGAGTCAATCTGTCGTGAACGACGGCGAACCGTAGTTCGTTTCTTGAGCGAAGGTTTAGGTCTCAGTTCGATGAGGCACGTCAGACGCTCTTGAATGAGAGGGAACGAAGAAGCGGAGTCAGATAAGCCTCCGTTTGTTTGCGCCAGCACGTGTTCGATCAACCTTTCTTCAAACCTCATCAGTTCTTCGTGCAGGCTGGGCGGAGCAAGAAGTATGTCCAGTGCCCTGTCAGGGTCTATCTTTCCCCCAAAACGGGTCATGATGTTTCTCGCCACATCAATTAATCGCCACTGTAATTTCCGGTTCCGCATCTTTGCCATTCCCGCAGTGGCTTGCTCGTACAAGCTCAACAAAGTTTGGCCGGAAAGCTGCTCCAGCTCTTCCATCATAGTCAGAGCGGCCAAAGCCGCTTGGTCGGGCGCGCCGGCTTCCTGTGCCACTGCGATCGCTCGTTCCAGAGTGGCCTGCGTTGCTAGCAACTTCTTCAATCGTGCCAGCGCAATGCCCTGCGCAATCAAGGCATCAGCCAAGAGAGTTAATCGGGTGTGGTTCTCCGCCGCGGCATCCTGTTTGTGGAGGGCTGCACTCTCGCTCTGTAGAATCACCTTCTCCGGGTGCGCGACTGCTGTGTTTTTGCCTAATCCGACATTACCTTTTTCCAGCTCCAAAACGGCCAGGCGCGACACTGCTTCAGCCTCTTCGAATTTCCCCGCGGCGAGCAGCGCATAAGCCGGAGTTTGCGGCGTAGGATCCGCCTCCAGTTTTTTTTTTTCAGCTAAGACTTGCTGTAAGAATTCGTCGATCTCACGCATTGTCGTCTCTCCCGAATCAGGGTCAGGATGCTGGCTGGCTTTGCATATCTTTTTTGCGAGTTCGAGTACGCACCGGCGTACGCTCATCTAGTAACTTCGGATGCCGATTCTGAATGATATAGGCAAGGCCCTGGTAGCTTACTCCCATCCGTTTAGCGGCAGGAGTGATTCTACCGTTCACTTCCGAGAGTGTGTTGCGAATGAGCATTTCCTCAAGCCTGTGCATTTCCTCGTGAAGCTTAAACGGCGGTCTGATACTAAGCGCTGCGCTATCTACTTTAGTACCCTTTTCCCCATGGAGGCGCGCTAAAACTTTTCGCGCGGCTGCGTTAAGCCTGGGCCACAACTCTTCGCTCTGCGGGCTTGGCACCCACTCGCTTGCCCGATCAAAAGCAAACGACAAAGATTCCGTCGGAGCCTCATCGAGTTCTTCGATTATGGTGAGCGCTGCCATGCCGGCTTTGTTTAGGGCTCCCGCCTGTTGAGCAGTCTCAAAGGCCCTTTGCAGACTGACCAGAGCCTGCTCACTCTTGCCGAGGCGGGCCAGGGCAATGCCATGGGTGATCAACGCATCTGCCAAATGGGCCTGATGTCCACTCTTGTCTAAGACGCGCACCGCATGACGGGCGACTCCTTCCGCTGCTTTGTACTTCCTTTCGGCAATGAACACTTGCGCGCGACTTTCGTCGATTACCGCCGTCTGCACCTTATTCCTGGTACTCACTGAAAGTCGCCGCGCCTCTTCAAGGTTTTTATGGGCAGCCGTGAACCGGCCCAGATTAAGAAGGATGAGACCCACGTTGTTTTTGACGCAAGCACCGAAGACTTTATTCTTGCCTAACCGAAAATGATTGCCAGCGGTCTTAAATTCTTTAATTGCCTGTTGTAAATGTTTTTCGCGGTTGAGTGGCTCCCACTCGGCCAGATGTCTAAGCACAACCGCGAGTTCGTTATGATAAGAGCCCAGGGTGATGTGGTTAGTGATCCTTTTAAAGAGAGCAGCATTATTAGTAAGGATCTCATGGGCTACGTCGTATCGCGAGGCTGTCCACTCAACAGCAGCAAGCTTGATGAGTGCTCTGGCTTTCGTATTTCCCTGGGGCGATAGTTTTTGCAGCACTTCAGTGAGCATGATCCTCGCTTCATCTAAACCGCCCTCATGAAAGTAACAAAAAGCAATCTCTGCCCGTGACTCGGCAACCTTCAGTAAATCTCCGAGCGATTCAAAGATGGTGATCGCTTTGCTGATTAGGTCCTTGGCAGTCTCTTGAGACTTCTCTATCCCTTCTTTGCTGCCAATCCAACTCGTTAAGATTCCAACACACAGCAAGACTTCGGCAGCGACCGACGGATCGAGGCCCTTAATCTCCGGCCCCTCGCCCACGTGCTTCCACAACGGAAGCATTACCTCGCGAGCGCCCTTGTAGTTGCTCTGATCTCTAAGGTCCAACGCAACTTTACGGCGTAGGAGTGCTTCGTCATTCGGTGATAGGTGAGATGTGTCCAACTTCGACCAGGCTATCTTCATGAGAGGCTGACCTTTCTATATGAGTGTAAGGAAACTGGCAAAGCACGCGCGCATACTAGCTGCCTCCTCTGACCTTGCCAAGAGCTACCGGATACTGTTGTATTCCCGATTGATGTAAGGAATCTTGCATCGTCAACTCTAAACTTCAGGAGACAACTCATGAAACGATTTCTGTCAACGATAGCTTTGACTTGCTTTCTGGCCGTCTCAGCTTCGGCAGGCGATTTAACCACTGCCGGTGTCATGTCGCCGTCGCCAAGCGACTTACCAACTAGCGGTGTCACGTCGACCGCGCCTACTGGAACAACATCACCAGGAGACTTAACAACTGCTGGCTTTGCAGAGGAAGTATCGGATGCCGCGCTGTCTGCCTTACTGTCCGTGCTTGGCTTGGTAGTTGTATAGGTAGCACAGGCAGTTAGCTGTCTTGTTAGCTAGCCAATCTGAATTGGTTACGCTTCTCGGCAGTTACGACTTCCACGGTAGTCTCACAACCAAAACAAAAAAGCCGCCTCACGGCAGCTAGGGTATAGTGTGCTCAAAGATGCTGAAGATTAAACGCATGGCAATTCGTTGTACCGCCCACAGAGGTTCGTTGAGTTAACTTGATGCTGGATAAAAAGTGACGAAGACCATTCGCTTTGGTATCTTTTGGCAGCAGGAAGCTCTTAAACAGGCGTATGTGTAAGGCAGCTCGACGTCACGAATGATGAGCGCTGCTGGAGAGTTAAGAAAAGTCCAACTCCCGGCGGCAACAAGACACGAGCAAAGACTAGTCCAGAATAGGACTAGAGGCAAGGCTTTTTCATCAGGAGACCAATCCTGATGGGAAGAGGTTCGCGTCGAAAACCATCGCGTATGGGCGAGAAGCTGCTCCAAATCCGCACTGCCCTTGGGTTATCGCAGGACGGAATGCTCAGACGCTTGGGACTTGCTGAAGAGTACGAGCGCCACTATGTCAGCGGCTTTGAGACGGGCGAACGAGAGCCATCATTACCAGTGTTGTTGCGTTATTCGGAAGTTTCAAAAGTGTGGATAAATGCTCTAATCGATGACGATGTTAACCTGCCAGAAGAAATCCCCAGTACCGAAATGCATGCCGGCGTTAGACGAAGAGGTGCAAAAAAACGCCATCCCAATTAGTTAAGAAATAAAAAGGACGTAGCTTAGCTCAACGTCGGACAAAGAAGTATCCGTAAGCCTCGTCCCAAAGCTCCACCCCCGCAATTACACATGCTCAGAGGCATCGCTGCACTGTTGTAGCGTAACTTGGACCACTGCCAAGTCGTGGCTAAGCTACACATATTGCATCAAGCAAAAACCCACTCGAAGTAAGATTCGATTCGTTGCCAACTGAGCATGACTTGGGTATAGTGCGCGCAACAAGGACGGTTGCTGAATGCATCCGCCAAGCGGTTGACGGGGTGAGGACGTTGACTGTGAACGAAAAAGCGGTGGGTGTGCCTCAAAAGCACCTCGCCGCTTTTGTCGTTACGCGGGACCGAGTTAAATCATGGATGGTCGCGGTGAGGAGTTAAACATGGAGCATACTCCCATGGAATCCAAGCAACCTACCTCGCACGAACAGTCGAGTTTAGAGACTCGGAAGCCTGAGGAATTAGCAGAGAGCGTGACGGCGAAGGTGAAAGACTCGAATGTTGAAGATCACAAACCTGTTAAGCCTGATGTTTCATACCTCCTAACCGGAGAAGTGCTTAGCGCACTAATAGACGAAAAATCCAAATCCAAATCTTCATGGCTTCAGAAGATTTCGAATAACGCGGTAGTTGTTGTTTTCTTTGGTGGTGTCATCACCGCACTGCTCACGTACTACTATACCTATGAGCTAAAAAATCTAGACTACGCTCACAGTGTGCAACAACGAAATCTGGACTTCGCCCGCAATGTGCAACAACAAGAACTGATCCGTCAGCGGAGTTTCTTAGATGAAGTAAATAAAGTCAGAGTACAAAAGCTTGGCGAGGTGTGGGAACAGATTGATAAAAATGAAGTCATCCTCAGTAGCCTATTGGAGAGGGCGAATGAGTCATCTAAATCAAATCATCAAAAAAATCAGAATGTCGATGTCATAAACAGCCTTATCCAAGAAGGTAGAGTCATAGTGAATAAGAACAGGTTCTGGCTAGGGGAGCAAAATTATGATCAAATCAAAGACTACTTGGACAAAAACCTCCAACTTGCTAGAAACATGCTGCTTGCACGTCCAGGAACAGATTTAAGTGAAATTATTGAGAAGAGAGAACAGACGAAACAAGATATTCTCCAGATAAGGAAGAGTATGCTTTTAGAAGGCGAACGTCTCAAGTAGCGCAAGCGCGTTGGCCCGTTCGAGAGGTTTCGTCAATGTGGATCCAACCGCATCGAGGAGAAGTCAATGAAACTGTCCCTTACGATTGCTACCTTGCTGCTATCGTTATCTACTTTAGCCCCGACCGCCACAAGCCAAAAACGATGTTCATGCAAAGCCTCTGACGGAAGTTGCAACGCAAGTGTGACTTGTAGTCAACATGGATGTACCGCTATTTGCGGAACTAATAGTGCGTGCTATTCGGCCTGCGGAAAAGACTTGTTGTCCACCCGTTTTACGCTGAAACTTGTAAAGAAAGGCAGTAAGGAAATAGCCTGCGCCCTTTCACAGCACACAGGTAGGAATATTGAGTTTGTACCAACGAGGCGAAACCACAGATTTAATATCGATATTGAAGACGACGATATGTGGAACACGATGGAATACCTCTATCAACGCGGGAAGCTAAGGGTCAATGGCGTAGATTGGGGGGAGTACCGGAAACTCCGCAGGGCGACGTCGGATGGCGGGAAGATGTCTGTTGATTTCAATGACATTTCAGTTAGAGATGCGTTGAATCAGCTCTCCTTCCTGACTGGCTTGCACTTTCGCGTGGAGTCCGGTGATGCGGAGAAACTCATTTCCATCTCCCTTCGGGAAGTTACACTAGGTGAGATAATTTCCCGCATATCAGCCGAAACAGGCATTAGGATTGAACAAGCCGAGAAAAGGCCGTCGATCAAATAGATCGCCGGTCCAAGATTAGTGCCTCGAATGTGACGAAGCCGGGCCGACTCTCAACACAGCGTCCGGCTTCGTTCTGTCCAGTAGATCCTTGACGTTAATGATCGCCAGAGTCAGCGCGTTCTTCTATGATCTTGGTGTCCGTCTGCGCTGACACGGCAATCAGCATGTCCTGTAGTGCCACGTCTTGCAGTTGGACATTTACTAAAGCAGTAGGTCTCCCGGCGGCAAGGCGCAATGGTAGTCCGGTCAGGCCGGCTAAGTCATTGACGAACGTTCTGACCGGCGTATTCTTAACACAAAATGAAAACTTTTCGCCGTTCAATAAACTTCTTCGTAGCCTCTCGATCTTTTCAAAATCCTGCCCTGCTACTTGTACTGTCCCTTGTTCGGATAGAACTCTAAGAGCATCCCAGAATGTAGCCCTCTTAAAGCCTACGTTGAATGGCGTGTTTGGCTTTCTGGGAGAAAAGTTTATGTCTTTCCCGCTAATGCGCGCCAATCGGGCCACCAACTGAGAGTAATTAGCATTCTGCATTTCAAAGGTAACTTCCATGAGTAAAAACTCATGGGCACCGGAACAAGAAGCGGAGCAGTTGTCGTTGTTTCCGCAGTACCTTGTGCATCCTCCCTGACATGACACGCTAGCCGAACAACTTCCGTCAGGTGCAGTGCAGGAACAGTCTTCGAGCATGAATGCTGGAGAAGCAGAGTGGGTCGGAGCGAACGCGAGGACGAGGAAAGCCAACGTGAGAAGGGCGGCGGTTAGTTTTTTCATTGAAGTTTCTCCTAGGGTGAGTTAGGGACGAATTTGATTTTGGACTGGCCCACTTTTTTGGGAAGCCACAAAGAAACACTGATGGTGACCAGGGGAAAATGGCACCACGAATTTCTTGTCGAGCAGGCTGCTTCATTACTAATAGTGGATGACACCATTAACACGAGATGGTGGCAAAGCAGCAAACCCAATGTTGGGGGCTTCTTATAGAGGAACATGAGGAATAGAAGAGCATCAAAGCCTGATCGGCAACGATGTTCGGTCCAGTGGATTGAATGCCGCCCAATGACAATCCAATATTGTTATAGCCACGATTAACGCTTCGTCCAATCCAGACAAACCGGCGCGTGTTTGCCAAATGGGTGAAGATTGGAGTCTAACGCTTCGACGCTAGGGCAACTAGTTTAGCGTGAAGACCCTCGCCAGGGGCACTAGTATCAGATGTTTGATACGCCCCTTTCATTCCTGTGTCAAGGACAAAACCTAGGCGAAAGTTGTCATATGCTTGGGCATTTGCGGGTATGTTTCGCCTCTGGCATAAACAAGGTCAATCGGGCGGCTGCTGAATGTATCCGTTCTTAAAGCCATCGCCTTAAGGCAAGTGATTGCAAACACCCTTGCATCTTTTCGGAACCAGGTGGGCCGTGTGCACACTTGCTCTCCTGTCTGAGATCGAACTATAACGCGGGTGCTGAATGTATCCGTCAACGCATCGGACAATTAAGGGAGTGATCTATGTCGAAACCTCTTGCTCTTCCTGTTGTTGTCGCTCTGCCTGGTAACATGGTCGTTGTCAGCAAGAGCGCAGGCGCCCATCGAAACAAAACCCGCTGGAACCAAGACTTCCGAAAAGCCGCCGCCGGCAAAACGTGATGACGGCGCCAAAGACGCCGAAGCTAAGCGTGCGGTCCGGGAGCGGCGAATTCAGGCGAGATCACTCTTGATCTCTCTGGCCGCAGATGCGCGTAACTTTCGCGATCCAACTCTACGTTCAAGATCATTAGCTCGAATTGCTGACGCGCTCTGGCAAGTCGACGCTGAACAGGGACGACTGCTCTTTCGAAAGGCCTGGGAAGCCTTGGAGGTAGCTGATCAGGAAAGCCAGCAAAGGCTGCAGGAGGAGATCCTGCAACAGAGGCGAAAACCGGCGGCGGCTTTGCAGTCAACCTGCCACCGGACGTGCGCCGCGAAGTGCTGAAGCTGGCCGCGCTTCATGACCGCGTTCTCGGAGAAGAGTTTCTCGAAGAATTGAAAAGCGCAGAAGCAAGAGGCGGCAAATGCTGCTGCTGCTGACGCAAATCGATATTCCTCTAGTTTCAATGAGGCGTTGAAGCAGCGAATGGGTCTGGCGAGAGAACTGCTTTTAACGGGTGATGTCGAGCGGGCGCTTCAGTTTGCGGAGGCAGGGCTAGGATCAGTCACTATGGAGAGTGTGAGCTTTCTGGCAGATCTTCGAGAGAAAAACGCGGCCCTTGCCGATCAGCGCTACGCTACGGTTGGCGAGTGCAAACATTAACCCGAAGGCTGACGCAAATACAGTCTCGCTGCTCTCGTCCTATATCTTCACTCCACAGCTTTTTGTGACTTTCAGTCTGGCGGGTGTATCGAGTTCACATGGCCCAGACGTTGTGACACCGGCAGACGTAGCACCCAAACTACGTACTGCCTTTCTGGAGACAGCCGCTGGGATCTTGCTGCGGCCGCAACCGCCTCCAGATCAGGATCAAAGCACATCGGGCGTTGAAGGGAAATATCTGGTCATCAGATGACTCTCGCGCTTCTTCGAGCAGTTTGCGACGCGAAACAATTCCACCAGCCCGCCCAGAATGACACCTTGATTGTAGGTCCAGGTCGTTCCGCCATCATTCTCACAGGAGTCGTCCAATCCGTTGTTCACTAGATGGCTTGTATTTATCATCCGGAATTGTTCAACCAGTTCCATTCCCGTTGCGCCCACTCAAGATATTTGTGCTCGTCATCGCCACTCGAACGCTGATGAAGACGAGCGGCCACCACCAGGAACAACTCATTTTGTATGGCAGCTTTGTATTCGTGAGACTTCTTCCACCAGAGCCCGCCTCGGCAGGTATGATCATCCCAACCGAGCGTTAGATCGTGGAATATTGATTTGGCCATACTGAGATATTTTTCGTCTCCGGTGAAATCGAAAGCTTTAATCCATGTAATGGCCCACCATCCCTCATCATCGTAATAATCATTGATGAACCCTTTCGCTTCGTTCTGTGCATTGACGAAGGTTGTTTCGATGGCATCGTAATACGTCGTCGAATCGGTGAGCATCATGTTGTCGATGATGGATTCGAGCGCCGTGGCGGATTGCCACCAGCGTTGCACAGAATCAACATATAGTCCTTGTTCCGGCTCATAATAGTTCTGAAGTGTAGCCGCTGCCGCGGCAGCCTTTGTGCGTAAGTTTCATATGGGTTGCTCATGTCTGCTCTTTCAGACATCAAAGGGCTGTCGGGCGTTGCAGCCGAACCCGGAGAGCGTTGGTTGTATTGCTATCCAGGTGAAGCATTTGCGGAATATTGAGCAAACATCATCGCCGCGAACACACCTAAACAAGCATTCAAGTCTCGCGGATGAGAGGCGCGATATTCACTACCGTCTGCCCGGCATTATTCTTGCCAATATCTAGTTCTTGCCAGTATTCTTGCATCGATTTGATAGCGGGCCTTTGAGGTGCCCAAGTGAGGTTTTTCGTTCCTATTGTCCCTGCTATTTCAGAGGGCTGAATTCTCACGAGCCTCTGCTCACATGCACACTCGCTAAATCCAGCCGTTAAAGCACACGTTGGGATGATTTGCTGTTTCCCAAGAACCTCCGTGGGCTCTCACGCGACCGCCAGATATCGCTCCCGACTCCTCGAGGGCTTCACCTTCATCGACGAGAGGACCGGCTATGTTTAAATCTAAGTCCGCACCCGTCTCAAGGTTTCGTTTCTTTATCGTAACCACTTCCATTTCAGTGCTCGCCTTGACATCTGTGGCTGTCGTTTTCGCAGCCATATCTCTGTCGACATCAACAGTGTACACGCAGAACTTTGACGGCATGGGCGTTCCTGCGACCACAAATACGCCCTCAACTTTGCCCACAGATTTCAGAGCGGACACACTTACAGCCGTTCGTAAGGTCGGCGAATTCTCCGCGGCTGGAACTACAACAGCGCGTGCAGGGGGCGCTGACCTGGCGACTAACGCGGCCAATGGCACCTACAACTTCGGATCGGGAACGGCGACCTTAGGAGGGAGCGACAGGGCGGTTGGCTTCCTTGCCTCAGGCACAGGGACCACAAGCGGCAACTTGTACGCTCAGATGGTGAATAGCGCCGGAGGCGATCTTTCAGGGCTCCAGATTTCCTACAATGTTGAGAAATATCGGAACGGTACGAATGCAGCCGGATTTCGCATCCAGATGTTTTACTCAACGGATGGAAACAACTGGACAAGCGCCGGAGATAACTTTCTTACACCCTTCGACGCCGATGCAAACAACAATGGTTTTGCCACCGCGCCCGGCCCAGTGGTCAAAGCCGTCAACAATCAGAGTCTAAGCACTACCATTCCCAACGGGAGTAATTTTTATCTCGCTTGGAATTATTCGGTTTCGTCAGGCTTAACGACGACAAATGCGCAGGCTCTGGCTATTGATGACATTTCGATACTTGGGATTCAAGGGTCATCGCCAACGCCGACAAATCCAACGGGCGTTGGCGCCGCGAATCCGAGCCCCTTGCTGGTAGGCAGTCAGACACTACTAACGGTTACCGTTACGCCAGGCTCTAATCCAGCCAGCACTGGACTAAGCGTTTCGGGTAATCTCGGCTCGATTGGTGGATCCGCAACGCAACAATTCTTTGATGACGGCACCAACGGCGATGTCGTCGCAGGGAACAATGTCTTTTCTTACAGCGCCACCGTATCCGTCGCGACGACACCCGGGGCGAAAAGCATTCCTTTCACGATCACTGATGCGCAATCACGTTCGGGTTCAGGAGACATTTCGTTAACGGTAACTCACGATCCGGCGGAACACATGGTCATGGGAAATCCGAGTAATGCAGTAGCAGATGCCAATATGAAGACTAACTACCTGATGCTTAAGACCCAATACGCATTGTCATACAACGACAGTCGCGGCACGCCGAACTGGACAAGTTGGCATCTTGATAGCATCTGGCAAGGCAGCGTTACACGCCCAGATGTTGATTTCGAAATCGACCCGGACTTACCACCTGATTTTCATCGGGTCCGACACTCAGATTACACAAATACCGGCTTTGATCGCGGGCATATGTGTCCATCAGCGGATCGCACTTCGACAGAGGCGGACAACTTAGCGACCTTCCTGACGACGAACATTGTTCCGCAGGCGCCAGACAACAATCGGGGGCCGTGGGTGGCGTTTGAAAACTACCTGCGCACGTTACTTTCGGGTTCCGAAATCTACATTCTTTCGGGGGGCGCGGGCACAGGCGGGATCGGAAGCAATGGCTCGGCCAATACGATTGGCGGCGGTTTCGTGAATGTTCCGGCGGTGACGTGGAAGGTCGCTTTAATCCTTCCCGTTGGTAATAACGACCTCTCTCGAGTGGACAACAACACCCGAACCATAGCCGTCATTATGCCCAACACTCAGGGAATTTCTGGGCCGTGGCAGACGTATCTAACGACGGTCAATCAGGTCGAAGCGCTGACAGGCTACGACTTTTACTCGAACCTGCCCACCGCTGTTCAGGACGTAATCGAAGCGCGGCTCGACCCGGGTATCCTACAGTTCAGCGCAGCCACGTACACCAAAGTCGAGAGCGCTGGCAGCGCTACCATCACCGTGACCCGCACGGGCGGAAGCGCTGGCACCGCCTCGATAAATTTCACCACTGGGAACGGCACGGCCACAGGAGGCGCGTCGTGCGCTGCCGGCGTTGACTACATCAGCAAATCGGGAACGCTTTCATGGGCCGAGGGCGAGTCAGGACCAAAAACCTTCACCGTCACGATCTGCGACGACTCAGTAAATGAGGAAGATGAAACTATTAATCTGGCACTGAGCAATCCATCCGGAAGCGGCACACTGGGGACGTTGCCGGCTGCCGCGCTCCACATTGTCAACGACGATGCGCCCGTGCTGCTGAACGAGGAAAACACCGAGCACGCCGTGGCGCTCGATTCCGTAACGCAGACACGTGACCCGTTCTCACAGACTAACCTGCACAACTTCAGCATGGACCAGCGCACACGCGTGTCGTTGTTCGTTTGGCGCCTGGGACTCCAACCCGGCGACACCGCGTCAGCGGTGAGCGTACGGGGCGAAGATGATCAGGGCAGAGTCTATCCGCTCACGGTTGAGTACGTTGGGGCGGTAACTGATCTCAGCGGCGTCACACAGGTGGTTGTTGTGTTACCTGACGCAGTTGTCGGTGCCCCGAGAGATTTGTGGGTGACGGTCGGCTTACGAGGACCAGCCAGTGGCAGAGCGCTCATTAAGATCGCCGCACCTTAGGACAAGCTCGATGGAGTTTCTACCGAAGCCCGATGGTGAGGAAGTCTTTGTGGATGAAAATCTGTGCCGCAATGACGTGAAAGTGAAGCGATGAAAGAGTACTAAACTCCAGATCGATGACCTGTCCGATACGCAGATCAATTCCCGTCCGATGCAGCGCAGAATGGGATGAAAACCGCCTCAGCATCGCTAACTAAGTGGCGAAATCATCGAAGATTACCCGAATGACAAATATGGTCCGAGTTGTTTGATTTTTGGCTTGACGACGGCCAAGAGACCTCTGCACGTTCAGTGCAGTTATCCGTCGCGCCCGTTGCTGAAAGTTATTACGCTCTATGAACCCGACGCAGAGTTGTGGATTGATTTCAGGGTGAGGAAACCGCAAGATGCAAACTGAAACGTGGAACGAAACAATGAAGGACGCTAAAGTAACTTACACGCTGGAAATGGACGGCAAGTTTGTCATTATCGAGAATGTTCCGGCGCGAGTGTGTGTTGAAACGGGTGAGCAATTTTTCTCGCCGGAAACGGTTGAGCGATTACAACAAACAATTTGGGGACGAGAGAAACCGAAAAAAGTAGTTGAAACGCCTGTTTATGAGTCTGCCGCTTGACCCGAACGCGCTGTCCGAGCCAATCATGGACAGTCTCCCTTGCCGCGCCATGTTTTGGAGGTAAAATAATCAGATGCAGTCGAATCTTGAAAATCAGCAAGGTCTTTCTGCCTTGCTTGAACAAGCGCGCCAGGAGGGTGAAGTACGGATCAAAGCATCGGATGGACAAACCTTTATTCTCAAGCCAGAGGAATCTAAACGTTCCGCACTCTAGATGTTGCGGGCCTTAACTTAAACATCTCAACACAGGAGATAGTAGGGTTGATTCGTGAGGGGCGCGAAAGATAATAAAGCGTGCTGATGTCGCGCTGCGAGCGGCGGGAACAAACACCGGCGACAGCTTCGGCTG
Source organism: Acidobacteriota bacterium (assembly GCA_038040525.1). Classification (GTDB taxonomy): domain Bacteria; phylum Acidobacteriota; class Blastocatellia; order Pyrinomonadales; family Pyrinomonadaceae; genus PSRF01. The sequence goes on from JBBPIC010000013.1 coordinate 70,323, forward strand.
ATAGACTTGAGCGCGAACCGGCCGACTCGACCCAACTCGAAACTGGCCTGATGACGCCATCGTCGCATTCCTACGAAATCAAATCTTCATCGTAAATCGGAACCCGAAACTCGGAACTCGAAACTGTCTCGATTCCCGCTTCATCAGGGAGAAAGACCGGTGCAAAGTTCTAATCCCACTGCGGCCAGGTTTCTTCAGTCCTTAGACTCAAGTGCCTCAGGCGTGCAACATCACTGACTTGGTCGAGGAGTTTTCGTTCTGGCATTTGCTGCGTAATACTCCATATCGGCGTATGGTGCAGTTGTGATATCTAATCAGTCGTTAGGCGCAACTTGATCTTCCTGAGGAGAGGAGGAGGAAACCGTGGATCAAAATACCCTGTGGACCCTCGTTGGATTCGTTCTCGCTGCCATCTCTTTCTTGCTAAACGTCTTCCTAGGCATCAGCAAGACCGGTCTGCAAAACAAACTCGTTGCGCTGGAAGAGCGGTGCGCTAGGCTTGATACCCAAGGGACCCAACACCAGTTGCGACTGACTCAGTTTCAGGAGTACGCAAAACGGACTCGAGTCATCCAACCTCGCTACCTGGATGTGATACTCCTCGGCCCACGTGGGTCTGGCAAGACAGTTCTCTCTAAGCTGTGGAGAGCCCCTTTCACAGAGATAGACCGCATTGAAGCCACGCAAGACGTGTGGATCACGCACGACATCGCCGTTTACGAAGGGGAAGAGTTCCCCGAACAAGATGATCTGTTTGGTGTTAGCCGAACTCACTTACTTCAATACCGTCTGCGAATCAGGGACTATGCGGGCGAAGACCAGTATAAGCGGGAGGCCCTGGATGCGTTAAAGGCAAATAGTCAGACAGCACTAATTTTCTTCGTTCCCTGCATTCACGCTCGCGATATGGATGCCGTTGTCTCATTGCCGTCGCTCCGAGAGGCGTGTCAACGCAACAGCGACTATTTCAATTCACACTTTATTAACCAAATGGCAAAACTGCCGCGTTTAGCCCAGAATGTCGCGCGAGCGTTCGTCGTCTTCAGCAGGGTTGATCAGCTACCGGATTCCGAAACCCTCCGCATAGGAAAGGTTGAGGAGATGCACGAGCCGTTGCTTGATCACTTTCGAACTACGTTTGGCAAGGATCTTCTAAATGTATGGCATATCAGCGCTCGCACCAACGCCAATACGTTTAACCTCCTCGGCTCGATAACCAAGATTTTCTTTGACGGCGCAGATCTGCCACCGCAGCTTAAGGAGCGCATCGAAGGCGCGACTCAGTTGGCATACGATTTCACGAGAGGAAGATGAAGGTGGAGTCCGTGGAGCAACAGCCGCCAATCGCGATGATTGAGCTAGAAGTCTTTAAGGTCACGACGTTCGGGCAAGGGTACGCCTTCATCCCTAGAACTGCGGCGACAGATGAGAGACTCCGCATAGTCGAAGAGCTTTTGCCGCAAAGTACGGATGTTTCCTTGGGACCTATGATCGGGGTGTTATGTGCTAGATTGCCACTGTCATCCGATATTGTTGTATGCGGGTTGAGTAAGTTTCCGAACCGGGAAGAGTTCAGTCGCCCCGGAGTAAGCCTGACCCACTGCATATTCCTTCGTCCAGCCAAGGATCCTTCCTGGGACGCAACAGCTACTACAGCGGTTATCTTAACAATGTTGGAGCAGTACCAGGATCCACGGGTCTACGCCTTTACTGGAGAATTGCTAGGCAGAATCGCGGCATCGGAGTTACTACCCCACGATACTGGAGAAGCTCAGGAAAAGCGTTTCGCGGAGATGTTACGGCTGACACCCGAGTCGCTGGGCAGTGCCAAGACTCGGCTTGATGAGCTTGGTTTCGGTCATTTGGTGGAATGGTATGAATCCACCGATCCCCCGAAACGAATTAACATCACATCCTGTTTCCCCTTCAGTAAACATACCGGATTTTGTGTTGCGTCAGCGAGTCTTCTTGCCAAAAGGACACCATTCGTCGCCGTTCTGGGAAAGCTGCGGCAGGGTGTTGCAGCAGATATTCTATCCAGCCAAACACACGTACATGGATACGAACCGGTGGATCTCGGTTCCTTAATTGGCAGAGCTTGCAAAAGGCCTGCCTGGCAGGAGGAGGGACACGAGGCTAGAAGCAGCGAGCGACCAATAAAGGCTCCGCCTAAGGACTGGGAGCAGGCTCAAGGACCCGCGGCCCAGCCTGCTGAATGGCGACCTGACGACTCTGCTCCACTCTTGTGGAAACGGACTTTACGCACGATGGTTCCTCTTCAGGGGGCAATGCTTGCGGCACTAAGCATCCTTGTCTTGGTCAGTTTCGTGGTCTTGCATCGGCTGTCGGTACTCTCATCTAATCAGCGAAGTTTTCTGCTTCCGGTTACCTCTCCTAGTGAAGATAATCCTAGTCCAACGGTGAAGATAGACTCACCCGACGCGGAAGATCAACGTATTTACAATACATTGATTGAAAAAGGAGAAATGGTTATTGATCATCTTCCCACGGGATGGGACATACCTGAAGCAGATCCGGCGGCAGCAGTTGTACGGCACCTGGGAAGAGTTCTCAGTCAAAAGGGGGTTCGTGTGAGGATCGAGATACATACTGATCTTACGGGCTCTAGCCAAATAAACCTAAACAACGCGAGACGTCGTGCAAAAACTATCGAGGCACTGTTAGCTCAAGGCGGTCAGCTTTCAGGGGATCAAGTGCAGATGATTCCTATCGGCAAAGAGCGCCCTTTGCGTCCATCGGAGCTGACGCCGGCTGATCGCCTTGCAAACCGCAGGATCGTTGTTTCGAAGATTGCGTAGCCTGCGAGCCGCACAGGGCGTGGTCTTCTGGTGATGAGGAGATATTTGGATACTGATTCAGAAATGCCCTTCATCGCCCACGAGACTTGTTGTGAAGCGAATTCTTAGATTGCCGAATCGACGAAATGCAAAGCGGCCACGTCTCTCGGCTAGAATGCGCCCAAACGTGGTTGAGCGGTTTCGTGCAATTCCGCAGGAGTGGGAAAATGATTCACGCTGGCTGGCAGAGCTTCGGGAAATAGCGAGAGGAGCCGCCACTGTAAACGGACTTCATGAGTGGTGTTTCCCGACCCGACTGCCGGCAAAATAGGCCCTGATGTCGTTCACTAGCGTTCGACCCTTGTAGTAGTTGTTGAAATTCCGATCCGTCTTTTCCTCGCCAGTGTCCGGGTCAGCATACACTTTGAAGTAGTTGCCATTGTGAGCCTCCCCAATCGCATACTCTTCGAATCCAATCCATTCTTTTAACACTGATTCAACTATGTCACGCGGATCACTTTCATACCGTTCTGCCCCAATTTGTAACCGGCACGCAGATATGATTGCGTACATTCCAAATTGCGGGCCGTTACCGTAGTTGCGAACACCAAACTTGTCGGTCTTGTTCTTGGCCAAATCCTTCTTGATCTGTTTGAGAGCCATAAAACATCTATAGGCGAAGTAGTACTCCTCAAAACGGTTTGGATCCGTCAAGGTCTTCTCGAAATGCTGACGCTCAAAGAGCTGGTCAACGCTCATGCGTCTAGCGTCAGCGGGTTCCATGTCACAGCTCTTACACATGCGTAGAAATATCTCACGATCGACTTTTTGCGTCCGCTGAATGTAACCTGCCCTAATGCCGTCGGCGTATTCTCCGAGCTTGCGTTCGTAAAACAATCCGTACTTATCATACAAAAACTGTTGGAGCTGTACCTGAATCGAATCGTTCGATCGGCGATCCGCTTCGTTCACTTGTGATTGTTGGTTGGTCGCCTTTGAGATTGACTGGATAAGTTTAAGGTATTCATCTTCCGAAGCTTGGTCTTCCGGATGGAAAGTAATTACTTTTAGCAGCACTTCCTTATCCTCAAAGATTTCCTTCTTTTGGCCCTCGATTACGAATTGCTCATAGAGTCTGCTCAATGTGAAAGCTGTCTGGCCGCCATTAATGATCTGCGGCTGTGCAATAATGAGCTGGCCTCGGTCCTTTTGGCCAATCTTCTCGTTGAAATCCGTGCCGTAGGATAGAATCGTAATCCCGTTGTTGAAGAGCGCGAACTCGTTCGTTTTCAGACCAGTGACACTCAGAGCAATCTCTTGGTTTACCCGATTGTTCTCCAGCTCAAGGTAGCTGCGCGGGTTGAACTTGAGAATCGAATTTCGGTACGTGTATAGAGCGCGGGCAATCTCGACGGTGGGCACGAACACTAGCGTGATATCGCATTTCTTCTGCTTTGTAACTACCTCATATGTGATTTTAGCGCTTTGGGAACTTATGTTAGATAGGTTGATCGTTAGGCGGAGCTCGGTCGGGTTGTAATAGGTGCCTTGAACAACCGGAAACACCAACTCCTGATAAACCCGGTTGTGGTTATACAGAGCAGCTGGGTATCCGCCAGTTAGCTTCTTCAACTGACTCGCCTTAACTTGGCTTGGAACATTTGCGAGTATTACAACTTCCTCCTTCCATCTTCCGATGTCGGGAGTCTGCCCTATCGCGGCTTGCATCTTCTTTATTTTCGCGTTGTAGGGGACACCTTGCTCGTCAGTTGCTTCACCCCTCAAGACGCGGTCAACATCCATCTGTAGAAGCTCAGAGAAGAGTATCTCCTTCTCCTTGAAATTTACTTCAGTGGCACGGAATTTCGACTGAACCATATGAACCGTCCTGTTTACAAAGTCCAGGTAATACCCATCTATACCTCCATCCTGTGGATCATCGGTGACGAACTGCTCGCGGTCCTTAAAATGTGTCAGGCCAAACTTAACTTTGAGAAACAAATGGATAAAGGCGCGCGATCGTGCGTGGCCCACTTCTTCGTACTTTGTTTCAACGGGGTGATACCGCTTGAAGTCAGGCGGGGCCTCGGCGCAAATCTGGTCCAGAATTGTGACTAGCGTCGTGTATCTGCTCATCGCTCATGAGGTCCTAACTACAGTAGGACAGTTTAGCGTTTCTCTCGGCCAGGGTGCGTTGACGAGTCCCGCGCCGCGAGAATGTCCTTTCCTTCAAGATTCTCCTCGTCGGCGAGAATTACTTCGAAGGTCATATCGGAACTCAGCAATTCCAGAATCATCTCGCCACCACGTTCTTTTGCTAACTCGTTTGGCGTGAATTCTACCACATGCGAAATGAACTGCCTTATTCCAACACTCGTCAACGCCAACCGATCAATGGTCTTGCGGCCGCGAAGACCGAAGAGTCGCGTAACTTTAGTAAGAGACTTTCGATGTTGTTACTGGTCGTCGCACCCGGTCAATTCTGACGTCAAGGCGGCTATGCTTCATTCGTTGCCGGGAGAAGAATGACGAAACGAACCAACGCGACGGTGTTACCAGCGGATGACGCTGCGCGCACCTTCGCCAGCACCCAGCGCTGCCAGCGCGTCGTTGACGCCGTCGAGATGGTAGATCCACGTGACAAGTTCGCGGAGCTTCAGTTTACCCGCTTGATAGAGCGTGACCACGCGCAGGAATGTCCATCAGCGGACGCCCCGAACCGTAGAGCGAGCCTCGAAGGCGCTTCTCCTGCATCACGAAAGGGAAGGTGCGGATTGAGGTGAGCGCGTCTGTCCGCGACAGACCAGTCAGCACGACTGCGCCGCCTTTGCGCGTACCCTCAAGCGCCTGCGAAATAGTCGCGGGGGTGCCGGCCGTGTCGAGAACCCGAGTCCGCTTCCCGTCCGTCCGTCAGAGCGCGAACCTCCGCGACGCGAGGAGCGAGGGTGAACCACCCTTCCCACCTCGAGACTTTCGATAACAAGTGTCTGTCTTATGGATTGAGTGCCTGTCAATCGTACGACCGCCTCAACTATGATCAGCTCATGGTCAGCGGCTGGTTCAGCAAGGCGCGGTCCCCGGTTTTCGGAACATGGGTATGACGAGTTGTCGGCAGATGCTATCTTTGCCCGTGAAGTGATAGTCCGGAATTGCAGACGCGATTCTTGTAGACGACTACCTGGAATATCCGAAGGGTTCCAGTGTCCTGGTCTAGTGTCTCCAAAAGAACTGTACAAGAGGCAAGCATGTTCGCCAGTTCTATGAATGAAAGAAACCGGATTTTGCCTTTCATGATTTGTCGAGTGATTTAGTGGATCGCCTGCTTGGGCACAGATTCGATCCACTAATTCACACGAAGCCGCACGAAAAGAACTTCTGTAAACCCCTGGATGAGCTGCGCGAGCGACTAAGTGAGTTACCGCGTGAGCGCGAAATCATCGCCTATTGCCAGAGCGGCCAGCGCTCCTACAACGCAGCGAACGCAGCGCGCATCCTGAGCCAACACGGCTTCCGCGTGCGCAGTCTGACAGGATCGTATCGCACCTGGAAAACCGCCCAGTCACACGAACAGTAACCTAATGTTTTCCTTCAGACGCCACTCGAGAGCTTCACTAACGTTTTGACGTCGAGACACAATGGCAAGGTCCGCGAAGTGAGGTCATTGTGAGTTTTTCTTCAAACGTCCCAGTAGGATCACCCACCGACGGTCGGCCAATTGATCTTCAGGTAAAGCAAGCGCCGCACGCGATGGAGGCAGCGGCGGTGGCGAAAAACCTCCAGGTTGATCCAGCGTCATGGACTGAAGGTGGATGTCCTGCGTATGCGCTAACAGGCTGCTAAAAGGGAGAGGTTGGCAAAGACCGAACGCAATCACATTCGGGGGAGCGAATCGTTCATCTGCTTGCTTCCCGCAATACGAACTCTCCAGCGTCACTTTCGCTCGTTTCCCACAACGACCGGCGTACCTTCAGTGTTGCTCCACTCGAAGAACGACCCGTCATACATCAACACGTCATAGCCAAGATATTTGAGCGTGAAATACGCATGCGAGGCCTGTCCGCCGGTGCGACAGTAAGCCACGACTGTGCGACCCTTCGCCGCGCCTGCCTCTTCGTAGAGTTTTCGCAACTCCGCAGCAGATCGCAACGCCGGATTTTCCTTGCTTACTACATTCTGCATCCAGAAGACATTTGCCGCGCCGGGGATGTGGCCGCCGCGCGGTACTCCATCGCCCGGTTTATTGCCTGTGTATTCGTCAACCGGGCGGGCATCTATCAATACCGCGCTCGGAGAGGTCACGTTCGCTGCGGTCCACGACAGGTCGCGCACCACATCGAGGTTGGTGACGGCGCTGGCGCGCACACGCGGTGTGAACCGCGCCGTCTTCGTCTCAACCAAATCAGTTGAGATGGCGCGACGTTCTGCCTTCCACTTTTCCAGACCGCCATCCAGGAGTGCCGCGCGCCCACCATGACCAAGGTAGTCGAGCGTGAAGTAAGCGCGGGCTGCCGACAGCCCGGAGTTGTCGCCGTAAAGCACGATGCGCGCATCGTCGCCGATCCCCAAACGCTCGAAGAGTTTCTGAAGGTCAGCCACCGGTGCGAGTTCATTCGGCACGCCGTCGCGCGTCGCAGTGATTTCGTCCCACCCGGCAAAGCGCGCTCCGGGGATGTGACCTCCATCATAGTGTGCCCCCGCGCGCGCCACATGCAGAACGACGACCTTCGCATCGTTGAGATGGGCAGCAAGCCAGGCGGTTGAGACGATCATCTCTGAACGTACAGAAGGAGGTTTCTCCTTTTGATGTGCCCGGCGTTGCCCTTCAACTTGGAAAGGCACAAGGAAGAGAACGCTGGCGATTGCCAAAAGACCGCCAAAGAGCAATTGAGTTCGTCTCGACCGGTATAGATGTTTCATCTTTTCTTTCCTCCGCGTTATTTTCGCGTTGTCGGCAAAAACGGCTTACACACCATAGAATTCAATCCCCTGGAAGCCGCCTTGGCGGCAGCGATGCGTGAGTGTATGATTACCTCACTGGGTAACCATATGCCCAGATGGTTATACTGTCAAATGAGAGGAAACGGTATGGGCACACTTAAAACACAGAAGCTTACTCCTGCGGCGTTGGGGTTAATTGCGGCGCGATTCAAGGTGCTTGCCGAGCCTTTGCGGCTGCGGATGTTGATCGCGCTTTCTGACGGCGAGTTGAGCGTGACTGAGATTGCGGAAGCTGTCGAGGCGACCCAGCCGAACATCAGCAAGCACCTCAAGATGTTGCAAGACGCCGGACTCGTGAAGCGTCGCCAGGAAGGCAACACGGTCTATTGCTCGGTCGCCGACGAGAGCGTGTTTGAACTTTGCGATGTCGTCTGCTCGTCGTTGCGCGAACGTCTCGCGATACAGGCTGGCGTTTTTGCCAACGCACCGAGGGCACGGCGCCGTGCGTGATTGGAAAACGCTTAGCTCAAAGAGCAGGAAAAGAGCAGCCGAGAATTAAACGATGGGCAAGAGACAAGGAAAAGAGGGATCAAACAAATGGACGTCTGGATATTGCCGGTACTGGTGATCGCAACTTATGTCGTATTGATGCGTTGGGTGCTGCCTCGCTTCGGCGTGCAGACTTGAATGGCTAACTCCTGTCGCGTCGAGTCTCGGCGTGATTCAACTAAGGATGATCGGCGAACGACACCCGCCGGTAGTGCAAGTGAGCCCATCGCAGAACCCGCCGTAACTAACCTAAGCGCGCGAACAAAACCCGCGCTTCAATAATGAACTACGCAATACGAGGGAGAAGGAAAAATGAGCGCACAACAACCACAGCAGACGAAGTACGGGTTCAGCAAAACCGTTGATGTACCGTTCGGCGAGACAGTCGAGAAGACGCGCGCGGCCCTCAAGGAGGAAGGCTTCGGCGTGCTCACCGAGATCGATATCAAGGAGAAGCTGCAAGAAAAGCTCGGCGTTGACTTTCGCCGGTACATCATCCTCGGAGCGTGCAATCCGGCGCTCGCGTACAAAACCTTGCAGGAGGAGTTGGAGATCGGTTTGCTTCTGCCGTGCAACGTGATCGTTTACGAAGCCGACGACACGAATAAGTCTGTGATCTCAGCCGTCGATGCGAAAGCGATGCTCTCTGTCGTCGGAAACAACGCGACCCTTAATCAAGTCGCTAGTGAAGTCAACGAGCGCCTTCGGCGTGTGATCAGCAGTCTTTAAGGTGCATGAGGGTCAACTCATAGCCGAATACAGCGAGGGTGATGAATTCAAGATCTTTTTCACATCAATCATGCAGATACTTTTGCCGCTCAGCACGCAATGTTGCGTTCCGGGTGCGATTCTTGTGCTGCGTTAAGGTGGGAAGCAAATCAACCATAGGTCCACCCCACAATGAGCAACGCAAAGTTCAATGGAAGTACTCTGCTGGGCGCGGCGTGCCCACTGACATTGTTCGCCTGAACAATCATGTGTACGCGGTAAAGTTTAAGAGTCCCGTCTCCATACGGAGCCAGGTCCCTACAAGCGACGTTGCGAACATCCCGACCAGGAACAACAAACCCACCGCAAAGACGTGCGCGTTGCGCGCGTCACCCTGGCCTAAACCACAGCGAGGTCTTGGTATTCATTTACCTAAATCGGTCGTCCTCACAGCAGGGTGTATTCATGAACAGCGGCCCCGACTGCGTGCGTTTCGCCGGTGGAGCTATCAAGAGGAGAGGAGCCAGACAAAATCTAGCCGACCCTGACTTCAACGTAGGACTCTCTTCGAACAGCGTCCGCTCGCTGCCCTACCTCTAAGAGGCACGTTAGATCATGTCTTCTTCAGATGAGCCGGTTTTTGATTGACAACTCGGCCCGCTGGGAATATGGTTCGAAGTCCGTCTCCCGGTCGCTGACCCGCAATCTCTCAGAGCCCCTCCTGGAGACAGACTCGTCGTACGATCAAAATGAATGATCCGTCTTCTTTCACCTGAGCAAGATTCACATCTTGATAATGCATTAAGCACCTCTAGAGACTCACACTAGCCAATGATCCACCCAGACGAACTGGCCAAAGCCATAGAAATGACAGGGAGTAGGTACGCGTTATGTATCCTGTTGGCCAAGAGGGCGAAGCAACTCCACTGGCAGCGGCGGCTGACCGGTGTTGGGCTGGGACCGTCGGCTAGACAGGCACTTGACGACATTGTAAATCGAAGAATCAGGTTCTTCTTGCCAGCAACAGATGCATCTGACAGGCGTCTGCTATCAGATTATGCAACGCCGCCTATGCTGCTAGCGGAAAAGAAAACCGAACTTACGGATTATGCGTTGCTGTCCCTGTATGCGTTAGCGAAAGCGAACTTGGAGAATGACGGGAGAGTGCTCGTCGGCAAGGACTATTCGGTTCAGGCGGGTGTTTCGTCGAGCTTGGAGGAGGGTTTCGCGGCACACGCCTTTGAAATAAAAGTGTCGAGTCAGTTGGAGAAAATCCCATTCGATTTTCTAATTCACTTGGTCGGTCGCTTGAAACTCGTGGGCGACTGCCAGCGACGTCTTTATTTCGATCCCTTGAATGCTGATCTTCAACTCGTGGATTTCAAGTTTAAAGTTTTAGATAGCGGGCCCAATTTGGTCAGCGTCGATTGCTATCACGATCGTCGGTGGTTGCGGACCTTTGAGTTCACTTTTGATGCCGTAGATATACAGATGAAAGCTGTCGCGTGATTCTTCCGCCCTCCTCATATGACGGTCGAGAAAAAGCTACGCCTACCATTTTCCGATCCTTATAAAGTCGACATACAGATCCGAATCCAACCGGCAACCGAAGGATTTGACGCGTATGTCAAGAGCGATTACAGCTCTGAACATCCGTTGGTAATTAATATCACTAAGGATGATGTAAGAGATCTTAACGATGAGCTGCACACAGCATTGGAACAGGTGCGAGTTTCCTTTGACAGTAGCCGTTTCGGTCTCGGAATCGGTTGCCTGCCCATCAGGAAATCCCTCCTGACAGGCCAACTACGGCTCGGCGCCATTTACAGGCCGTAGTATTTACTACTATATTGCTTTTGTGATTCGGTGCCGCCGGAATTGGGTACTGCCATGATTCCTGGACAGCGCGTCTCACCTTTGCTGATGGGCCTCTTCGCGCATGGACCGAGTTTGCTGATTTTCAAAGAGAAATAGATGACTAAGATACCAAAACTCTTGCTTTACCCGATAGAGAGAGAGCATGACGAGTCGCTATGTCACCTCACGACCACAACAAAACCTTGGTTACTCTTCACTCAGCGCTTGGTGCTTTCTTCACTTTTGGCTTGATCATTTCGCCGTTGATCATTGCTAAAAACTTTAGACGCCCAGAACAGATCCCTGCCGCCGTCGTAATCTTTGGAATAGTGTTTCTTATGGTCCTGCTTTTCTGGTCCACCGCCATAGCTCTGTATCGAAGAAAGCCTTTAGGGAGGAAGTTAGCGTTGATCTGCGCGGCTGTGACACTGCCGTTAATGTGGCCTGTCGCAATCTATACGTGGTGGTTTATGCATAGTGACGGTGCCAAGCGAATGTATGGAGTCAAGCAGGAATAGGAACACTTCAGTTGATGTAAACTTCATAAGAATGCGCGTCTCTTCGAAAGTAACTGAACAGAACTACTCCACAGACCAAAACCGCCGCACGACTCTGCGTCCAAGCCACGAAGTTTTTGTGCAAAAACCAAATGAGTGTCTCCATTTGGTCGTCAAAGTCTTGGCGCGACAATTATTCGGGAAGTGTTATCTGGCAGTTTTTCATCGAGTACCGAAGTAGCGTCGAATCCTTCCCCACTTAATGTCTTACGAACTGATTTAGCGGCGCCGTCCAACTTATTTGTTCGAATGGTAATACCGAGCGTTTGCGCTCCGGCAGCAAGCATCGGTGGGAGAGAAGATGTTGAAGCCAAAGCAGAGAGAGGTTTCGGATCGGAAACGCTCCAACCAGAGATTTCCCTCAAAGCTCCGACCAGCTGGGCAGCCGCCACGAATGCCTCGTCGTTTTCCTTTGGATACAAAATCTCAACTGTATGTGGAGCGGCTCCTGACAGTGCATTCTTGAATATGCCCGGCCTAATAAACCGTGGTTCCAGCTTCTTCCTCAATTGGGCTAATTGCATCTGTGCCTCGGCAAGCCGCGTCTCGGCCTCAGCTAGTCGCGTCTCTGCTTCAGCTTGCCGAGTCTCTGCTTCTGACTGTCTTCGTCGCGCGTCGGCAGCATCCTTCTCCAGATTTGCGATTTTCTCCGTCTGCCTTCTATTGGCAATGTACCCGGTAATAATCGTACCTGCGCCCGTGCCCACGGTAAGCATTACGAAAATCACAGAGAGGGTTTGAAAGATGAGATACCAACCCTCAACCGATTTCATATTCATCGCCATTATCCTTTTTTGTACGCTTGTCGTTTTCACCGTGGGCATAGTGACCGCCGTGGTTCTCACTCGCTTTTATCTAAGCGACTACAGGAAACAATGCGCGCGCGATTCTAATAGCGAATTGGCTCCGCTGACAAAGTACTACTCATCCGCAAAAAAACCTCAAGCTGGTTGCATCAAAAGCCGCGATGCCTTACATCGCCTTTACGAATAATCCGACTGGCTCAGAAGAAGTATGGCGGCTCCATCTGGAAACGCATGTATTACTTCTATTGCTACCACCCAAGAAAGATTCATGCAGCAGTATCATAAGCGGAGCAAGGTCGAATCTACTTTCAGCGTTATCAAAGCGAAGTTCGGAGACTCGTTGCGAACTAAGACCAAGACGGCACAAGTTAACGAAGCCCTATGAGATTCTCTGTCATAACATCTGCTGTCTCATTCAAAGCATATTTGAACTCGACATCAAATCGGAATTCTGGACTGAGGCGGCTTGACGCAAATGCAGGAGCGCGTAACCTATACAAAGATTACAGTCATTGAGAAGTGGGAAAATGTCATGCACGAGTGGATTGATCAGTTGGCTCAACAACTCAAAACGGCTGACGAGCGCAAGGCGCGCATGGAAAGAGAATTCACACGTCAGCAAGAAGGCCTCTGGGAAGATTCAGAGAATCCATAAAGGCCTGACTCCTTGGATGATTGAACTCGATGGCGAGCGCCAAACAGTATTTACTCATTCTGTCGGATGTCGAACTGGCAGGACGGTCTTCATCAATAGTTATTGAAGGAACGTTTTATGACTGACGGTCTTCAAGTCCGCTATAGTTTCACCGCGCAATTCCTTAAAGGAAGTGCGATTTTCGCAACCCACGCTCATCAGATTGAGGCCTCAGGCGGCGAAACTGTGAGTGAGGAGTTACAAGCGGAACATCGCTCCTATGTTGTAGGCGCAGTGGTCCAGTGCGCAGCGGGGCTAGAGGCTGAGGTTTCCGAGATTCTACATCACGGACCTGGCCACCATCTCGGATCGAATGGGCTTGATGCTACAGCTCAGGCGTTCTTAAAACCGCTAGCCGAGGTAATAGACAGTCAATCGACTCTCCATCGTTACGAACTGGTACTTCATCTCTTAAAACGGCCGGCAATGGACCGCGGCAGGTATCCATACCAAGCGGCCGACTTGCTGATCAAACTGCGAAATGAATTGATCCACTACCACTCAAAGTGGGGACCAGAAATGGAGCAGAAAAAACTCTTCACGAGTCTGCAACAACTGGGATTGGATAAACCGCCGTTCATGTCGCCTAGCTCGAACTTTTTTCCACACCACTGCCTGAGTGCATCATTGGCAAGCTGGTCACTGACAAGCGCAGTTGCCTTTATAAACAATTTCTACTCAGTACTCGGCGTTGCTAGCCCGTTGAAGGATCATGACCCATATCTTGTTGTTCCTCCAGCGCGACTGGTCTGAGCAAATATCCAACTCCGCTAAAAGCCTGGCCCAGCGCGACCATGAATCCCGAGGCACTTCGATGAATCTGTTGATGGCATCAAATAATGAAACCCGGGGGCGATTCGACCAAGCGTATGAACTCAATGATCAGCGGGCTTTTAAGAAAAGCCAAAGAAATCATCACGATCTATTTTGGTGCAAGCTTGTTAAGGATAAAGGCAAATGGATTTATCTAGAACATTTTGATTACATCGATGGGTTGCCGATCACTGGATGGTTAAAGAAGTATTGGAAGCAATTACGACCTAAGAGTATAGAGAACGAGGATTACTTGAGGTTAATCTGATGTACGAAGAAGAGAAGATTGCCGAGGCCGAGTATTTTTATTCGCGCATGAAGCAAGAGCAGAATGACAGAACTGGTTTTCGCTACAACCTCAGTGCCTTTCTCTCCGCGGCCCGGTCCGTACTGCAGTACGCCCTTGAGGAAGCCAGAACCAAACCTGGAGGCAAGCAGTGGTACGATAGCCAGGTTTCCAACCATGCGACGATAAGGTTCTTCAAGGACAAGCGCGACATAAACATTCATGTAAGCCCAGTGAATCTCAGGCAGCAGGTTGATGTAAATGTTGTTGAGACTGTTCGTGGGGTTGCGTCCATTTCATACGTCGTATTCGATCGTGACGGAAAAGTAAAAGGCCAGGGATCGGACGCTGCGCCCGAGCCGAGTAAGGAATTGAAAGGATCCGTGTCCGTTACGAACTATTTCTTTTTTGACGATTGGGCCGGCATTGAGGATGTGGTTACGATCTGCGGCAATTATTTGGACACCATTAAGAACCTTGCAGAAGACGGCAAGCGGAAGGGTTTCTTATCGTAATTCGAAGACTATTCGTAAATCTGAGTAGTAATGCTTCTTACCAATGGTTCGCCCACTCTAACGTGACACAGCAGTTAACGAACTAACCACGCAATGTTTTTCAGAACTAAAAAGGTACTGCACGAACTCGATGTCGACTTTGGAGATGGACAGTCGATCGAGTTCGTTTTCACACGACCTCACCCGGCAACGGTAAGCGTGCGTCAGGCCTCGGCTGAGGAAGAACAGCTTGGCTACAAGAAATATACCGCTTTTTGCACAGTCAACATCAATTTAGTCGCGTCGGCAGAAGCAACGGCGATGTTTGAGAGCTTGGCTAACAACAAGTTGCCCAAGGGCAGCAAGAAACCGGACAGATGGGATGATTCCATAGATCAGTCGGGCGAAATCAGTCCGAACTATGTAGTTCCGCTTCACCTTTTGCCCGACGTGGCTCAGAACTTGTCGAATGACGCATATCAGAAAATGTCAGTTCTTGCTTCCAATACTCTAACCATTCTCAGATGGCGGTATGGGTTAACTGGCACGCATAATCCAGTCAGGGCTGGTGGACTTGCGGAGTGGTCGTTCGACAGTGAACATTGGAACCCACTTCCTACATCAACGTCGGTTGAGATGTTGGCTTTGCGACATTTGAAGGTTACCGCTGAAAGGAACGCCGAAGTGGTAGCTCTGGCCGAAGGGAAAATGAACGAACCCCTCGCTCATGCGCTGTATCGGGAAGCATGGGAACAAAGAATGAGCAATCCAAGGAGCGCTCTGGTGCTTGGCATGGTTGCCGCCGAGGTAGGGTTCAAGCAATGCGTTGGTGAGTTGTTGCCGGAGGCTCGTTGGCTGGTAGACAACGTCCCAAGTCCGCCCATCGTCAGCATGATCAGGAACTATCTTCCTTTGCTGCCGACAAAACTAAAGATAAATGGGGTCGTAGCACCACCGCCAAAGGAGATTATCCGTAGTCTTCAACGTATTAAGAATTAGTGTAACGTATTAAGAATTAGTGTGGGGCGCGGTGCGAATCTGACAACTGACGGAGGAGGAAGCCGCCACACAATTCTGTGTTGGACTAAGCCGGGTTAGAGGCTACTTGGAGTTTGAGTAATGAGTGAGGAGATGTGAGACGGGTGGGAAGGTGTGGCCAGGGAAGAGAAAGAGAGGGCAAGCGACAGAAGTTGAGCTTGATGAAGAGGAAGCCAGCCACTGAGGCTGGTTTTTTTGCGCTTGCAGACAGAGTTCGGCAGTGACGGCGAAAGCAGTTCGCCGCAGTGGTTGGGGACAAGAGAAAGACGGCCATAGCCAGCAGTGGAAGTTTCATGGAGGGCGACCTCTGGGAGCGAGTGGCGAGAGCAGGGTTAGTGGCCCGCCGCAGTGCGGACAACTTAGCAGCGCGAGCGACTGGGTGGTTTTTACAACTTCACGCTTAAGTTTGCTGGTGGTGACGGAGAGCAGTTGTCTGGCTTGATGTAGCAGTTGACGATGAGCGGGGCTGAGCAGGCCGTAGTAACGGACCTTGATGAATCGTGGTGGGAGTACGTGTTGGAGGAAGCGACGGATGAACTCCTGGGCCGTGACGGTGCAACGCTTGATTTGATCAGTGGCCGACTCTTTGTAAGCGAAAGTGACTTGGCCATCATGGAGGTGGCGGAGGCGGTTGTTGCTGAGGGCCACGCGAAAGATGTAAGGGGCGAGATACTGGAAGGCTTGTTGGCCTGAGCCCACCGCTTCGGAATGGACGACCCAATCTTTCTGCCAGACCCGGGGCGGTACTTGAGCAAACAGTTCCGTTTGCTTGAGGGCATCGCGGAACTTGGCACGGAAGATCGTTGAAAGCGCCTTGACGGGCACGAGAAAGTCTTTCCGGGCGGTGCGCCAGCGGCCGTCATCAGTCAGACCACCGCCGGTAACGATGTAATGAACGTGCGGATGATAGAGGAGTTGGCGGGTCCAGGTGTGGAGCACGCCGACCATGCCGAGGCGGCCGCCCACGAAGCGCGAGTCCTGGGCCAGTTGTTGTAAGGCCGCGGCGGAAGCGCGAAAGAGCAGATTGTAGATCGTCTTCTGATGGCTGCGCGCGACCGCTCGCAACTCGGCGGGCAGGGTGAAGGTTACCAGGAAGTGATGAGTGGGCAGCAGCAGCTCACTTTGCTCTTGGAGCCAAACATTGGCCTGCTCATTCTGGCACTTGGGACAGTGCCGGTTCTTACAGGAGTGATAGCTGTAACGTTGCTCCTGGCACTGGGCGCAGTAATAGAGTTGGCCGCCAAGGCTGGCGGTGCGGCAGGTTTCGATGTCCTGCATGGCCCGGCGGTGTGAGGGCAGCATCCGGTTGCCGAACTTCTCTCGATAGTCAGGACCATGCAGCCGGAAGATCTCGGCTACCTCGACCATCAGCGGCTCCGATTCAGAGGTCGCCCATGAGCTGGTTGATGGTCACCGCGCCGAGATGTTCGGCTTTGACGGTCAGGTGCGTGTAGACGCTGGTGGTGGCCGGCGAACTGTGGCCCAACCACTCCTGGATCAGCCGCAGGTTGACGCCGGCTTCCAGCAGATGCGTGGCCCACGAATGGCGCAGCGTGTGCACGGATGCACGTTTGTTGAGACGACTGTCTTTGAGAGCTGCGTGGAAGGCGTCCTGGACGCTGCTTCTCGACATTGGCTCGGTGGCCTGGGCCAGGTCGATGTGGTCACGGCCTTGGGCGGGAAAGAGCAGGACGGGATTGCGATGAGTAACCCAGTACTGGCGCAGCAACTCGAGCGTACGTTGCGGCAGCGGCACGTAGCGGTCTTTGGCGCCCTTGCCGTGACGGACGTGAATCATCATCCGCGCGCTGTCGATGTCGGCGACTTGCAGATGGGTTCCTTCTTGCAGCCTCAACCCGCAGGAGTAGATGGTGGTGAGACAAACCTTGTAGCGTGGCAGTCTGACGCCGGCAAGAATCTGGCGCACTTCCGCGAAGCTGAGGATGACCGGCAGCTTCTTTTCCGGGGCTGGACGCACGATGCCGAAGATGGCCCAGTTACGGTTGAGCGTTTGCTCGTAGAAGAACCTGATGCCGCAGATGGCGACGGTCATGGTATTTCGTGAGTAGCGCTTGACGTTCTTGAGGTAGAGAAAGTACTGCCGCAGTTCCGCTTCGCTGATCCGGTCAGGAGACTTATGATAATGTGCGGCCAGTTGGCGTACGGCCCTGGTGTACGCCTCTTGAGTTCGCTCCGCCAGACCGCGGAGCTGCAGACACTCGATCATTCTCTTTCGCAGTTCGCTCATGGTTACACCTCCAAAGAAAGTTGAGCGGCCCAGTTTCCTGCTAAGAATCTCTGGACCGTTTCATAGAAGTGTAGTCGGAGAGGACTTGCGAGGGAGAATGATCGGGTTACTAAGAGGAAGGCTTTACCCTGCGCGCAGCGCTTAGTTCAACAAGGGGTTGAAGCCCGGAATCGAACCGTACATGTGGGCGCTTCTCCTCCAGACGGCGTCGAGTTGAAGGAGTTGCTTTTGTCTGTGCGCGATCTCCTCTACATTCTCGATTACTACTGCGGGTTTGATTGGGCTCTGACAAATGTTCGACCGAACATACGAAAAGAGTTAGGAGTCTGAAGTCTAATCGCTGATCACCGAGGAGACGAAGTAAGAAATACCGAGGAGAAGTGGTTATATTGTTGTAGCTTGTCTGAAACGTCCGTGTCGCACATGTGAACGTCCAAGAACTTCTCAATTGTGGGGAAATTTGTGTCGGTCCTAAGCGGAATGCGGCTGTAACAGTTGTCTAGTGGCGCATCGCTAATGGGCTTCGATCCGCTGTAAATGTTAGTAAACATGGTCAACGTAAAAGGGGGCGCTGTTAGGTTGCAGGTTTCGTGACCCTAAGGTCGAATCGTCTTACTCTACTTTAGATGGCATCTCGTAACTGTTGGATGAAACCGAGCATTTCTGTTGCTGGCGTCAAGAACAGGTTGCGAAGGGTGTCCACTTCGGAGAGCCAATACCCTGAAGAAAAACGGAAGAGGCGAGCACCGGGATGGTTGCTCGCCTTTTGTGCCTTGCGAAACGGTTGGTGCGCGCGGACAACTCTGCCTTTGCGAGCTTCCTGGTGCTGATAATAAGTTTGTAGCTGCGCTCCAAGGCCGAAGTAGCCATACGCCGCCGGGGCAAATGAATTAGCTTGCATCACGCCGCTCCGGCGTTTTGCTTTCCACACTCTTGCCTGAAGGGACGATTGGGCCAATCAAGAGGTCGGAATCAAGTTCCATAATGTAAGCTCGACCGTCTGGCTCCCCGGCACTTGCACGATTGACAACCTTTTCCGGCGGGACACCTTTGAGCGTTTGAGCCATATCCTGCAGCACCTGCGGAATGTAGAAGTAACTGGAGTGCACACTGATTGTAGGCGGTACCTGGTTTTTATTCATGACTGCCCGATTAACAACTAGTGAGCAATCGAGGCCGTAGGTATCGGACATCAACTCATCGACCTTAGCCGCGTTGACGTTAAAACTAGCGGGTCCGTGAAGACCGAGCCTGTTGGGAAAGCTCGGGTTGTGGTAGGCAGTCCATCCTTCCGCTGCCGGAAGGGCATCATCGGAACTCGACCAGTAAACAGTGGTTCCCATTACGAAAGGATCAAGACTGCATAGTTGGCCGGACCATGGGGGAGAATAACTATCCACTTGCAATGCGCCGGTGTTGATATCGGCTGCTACCAGGAGAATCTGATTGATAAAAGGAGCCGGTGCGAAATCAAGTTGGTGCATCGCCAGCATCAGCATGTAGTTTCCCTCTGAGTGGCAGATAAAGTTCAGCTGCGCGTTATTTTTGTTACAGATATTGGTGAGCATACTGAGCAGGTTGATAAAGCTCTTGACGCTGCCATTGATATTGTCGCGAATAGTGCCCGACAGTTTGGTAGGCGGAAAACTGTAGGGCAGAGAGCCATAATAGAGATAACTGTCAACCTCGTCATAGCTAGGCCAATCGAAGCCGATGAGCAGACCGTTATAACCTTGCTCTTGGAGGTTAGTCCCATAAGTGCCCAGCTCGTTGCAAGTGTCCTGAAAATAATTAGCAAGGCCGTGAATGTAGACCGTGATCTGCGGGCAACCATTGGCAGAAGCTACCTGGAGGTCCTTTTCAAACGCAGCGGCGAATGTAGGGGGATAACCTGGGTAGCGTAGTTTGGGTTTGCCGTGTAGGCAGTTGCATTGGAATTATACTGACCCGATGCCATGAAGAAGTACAACGACCCTTGTGGACCCGGGTAAATGTAGTGAGACCATTGCTCCCAAGGGTAAGCGCGGTTTGTTATCAAATAACTGTTCGTAAATTGGGTGAGAGTCATGTTCCTTCTCCTTCGTTAGATTAGAATCCTGAAGCGATAAATGAGTGCGCTACATTCGCGCGAACCTGCGAGGTCTGGCTGCTTATCCCGGAATTTCACTAAGGCTCAAGGCCAGGGTGGTCAACGCACGCTCAGCAAAGAAACTAATCTGATTGTCGGTGACGCTAAGGTTCAACGTCGTCTGCTTGTTCGCGTCGAGCTCCAGCTCAAGCGCTGTTACGCCTCGGGCTGCCCACTGCTGCCCGGCCGGTGCGTCAGGCAGTGTCAGGCTAACGGATTGGCCGGCATTGGTCGGCTGGTACACCCGAATAATAATCTCGCCTTCAGTTTGTTCCGGAACGGTTCCCGGCTTCACCGCGGTGATGAAAAAACTCGCATCGGATAGAGTTGCCATGCTGAAGGTCGACGGCAGCGAAGCGGCCGGACTGCTGCCCGCGACTAGAGCCGCCAGCGGTGTGGTGTATGAGAGGGATTCGCGCAGGGGAGTGCCGGTAGTTGGATCGTCCAGACCCTGCGGGATGCGCAATGCATATTCGACGGTGTGCGGGTCAGGATCACCGCCATCATTATCAGAGTTCTGATTATTTGGATTGCGGAGCAGACATCCGATCAGCGAGTTGTTATCTGCTGTAACCGCCCAGGCCGGCAAGTGCGCGTGATAGATTGCGCCGAGTCGAGTCTCTCCCGATAAAGGAATGATGAATTGCTGAGTCGCCTCGAAGAAGGGCGGCTGCCAAGTCACTTGCTGATTAACCACCGGCTGTGCCGGCTTAGTGTCCCAATGGTAAGGCGTTCCGTGCTCAATACTATCAACGGCTCCGGAGTTTGAGAAGGGGAAAGCGACGAAGACGGAGTAAGGCTGAGGGGCGGCGCCGGTAGTTTCCATTCTGAGGAACGGCTCGTCCACAACGAGTTGATACTCGCGCGTGAGTTGTTGATTAGCATTATTTATTGAGTAGCTACCCGTCACGTTTAACCGTGCGCGCACCGGCCCTGACTCTAATAGCTGCACCGAAGAAAGCGTAAAGTCAGACGTCTCTTCGTTGAAGTTTTGGCCAAGCTCTGTCCCAAATTTGTACATATTGCCTCTGTCATCGGAGAAATAGATCGGCAGATTTGCCGCACCGCTCAAGACCGGTTGAGAGTTGCCGTCGACCAGCGCATCCAAGGTGTCAATACCCCACGCGGCGGCCTCCGTAATCGTAGCCGAGACGTAAGCGTTTGAGAGCTCCGCCGTGGACTGGTCGGTGCTCAAGGTGCCTGCGGCATCGGCGTCGAAAGGCGGAACCGTCGTGTTCTGATCGGAAGTGATGTAATAAGTGTAGTAGCCGAGAGCCGGTACGCTAAACGGAGCGTTTGACGGGATAGAAAAGAGCCAGGTACCGTCGCTCGATATCTGCACCGGACCTATCGGGCCGTTTTCGTCGCCGAAGGCAAACGGAGTAAACCCAGGGATAGCGGCCACCTCAACCAGCCCTCCTCGAGCGAAGCCAAGTTGATTGAAAACCGTTACAAATACCTGGTCCTCGGTGGCAGTAACCTCAACCATCGAAGCAATCTCCTGCTGCACCTTCGTCAGTAGATTACTGCCGATGCAGAGTGCGTTGGCGAGGTATTGCAATTGTTCTCCCGTGTAAACGCTATTGGCGGCGGTCCCGGTGATGTAATCATGGTGCGTACTCGGGGTCAGCGCCTCCCAGCCATCGTCAAGCGAGTAGCTGAGCGACTGGCCACATTCCTCTGACACCACCCCGGAGTCAGGCACCGCCAGGAATTGGGCGACGACCGAAAATATTTCGGCGCCGAGGAGCGCACGGGTCGCCTGTTGATGCTGAATCTTGATGGCCGGACGGCTGCCATAACAGCCGGTCCAGTAAGGTGTGGGCACGAAGGAAAAGATGTTGTTCGTCGGGTCAGGGTTGGAGGAGCGCGTCAGGAGCACATCTTTGTAGCAGTTCACGAGTTGAATGTAGTGATCGAACGTGGCAGCCACCGCATAGATGTTTGTTGAATCAAAGTTGGCCGCGTTCCACGCACAGGCATACTGGAGGAGGTTCGTGACGGGCAGGGAAAAATCAACGCCGACCGGGACGAAGATATACGGCGTCGGCGAAGCGCCTTGATTGGTGTTGTAGTATTGTTGAATGCTGGCGGTGCCGGTGATGCTGGCTCCTTGAAAGTAACCGCCCTGCATGAAGTGCGCCACCGTCGTCGAAAGGTCAGCCGCCTGCCAAATGAAATCCACCCCCTTGTTATCACCATTCTCATCACCAAAAACCAGCAGCCATGCGGCCATCTCAGTTTGCGTAGTGCGGCCCGAGAGTCCTGAGTTCGCCTGACCGAACGTGTTGTACTGTTGCGGATCGCCCGGTATGCGGGAGAAACCGACGCCTTGCAAACCCATCGCCTCCATCAGGATGGGAAACTGCGAGTCGTGGCCAAAGTCGTCAGGGGTCCAGACCTGTTGGAGTGGGGGCAAAGCGGGCAGTCCGCTACTCGGATTCGCGGGGAAACTGGAAAGCAGCCACGTATTGGCGATGAGAAAATTGCGCAGCAACGTCTCGCCGTGACTGAGAAGGTTATCCGGCGATGTGATGCCGCCGCCCACGATGCGCAGCAGCCAACCAACATTCTGCAACGTTTGAAAAAAGCCGGGCTGATCGGAAGCGAACTTCTGGAGATAGCCGATTTCGGCAATCGAGTAGTAATAGGGTGGTAACTGGTTCTGGCTCGGATTCGACTCGAGACATGCCTGCGCAGTATTACTCTTGTTCGCGTCCAGGAGTTTAGCGGCCAACGCGAAAACATCGCGCACGGCGTGCTGTGTGTAGTTATCAAAATGCTGATCGCTGGAATAATAGCCAGCGAACGTCGCCAGCCAATCCCAATCCAGGTGGGCCGTGCTGCATAAGATAATCACCTGCGTGGCCGAATCCGGGATACCTAGTTGCTGCCTCAATTGAGCTTCGGGGGTCATTTTTGCTTCCTTTCTTCATCGGTAGCTTCGTGATCGAACGACATCGCTGACTCCAGCGATCCGGTCGCCGAGAATGGGCTGCGTGATTTTTACTAAGGCATATTCATGGTGAGCACTTCCGTCTGCGGTTACGCAGGCCCGCTCGGAGTTAATTGCGAGGCGATTACGTTATAGCCTTCCACCCAAACTTGCGGTTCGATGTAGCCTGCGTCGATTTGTGAGCAATACATGCTCAACGCTCTCGTCTCGCCGGGCATAAGCGTGAAGTAGTTGTCGTCGTAGATCGTGGGCAGGACACGATTCTCCGCACCGGACAGGACATCCGGGTTGAGAACTTTGAGACGCACGAAGAAAGCGACGGAAGTTTCAGAGTTAGTCAGGTTAGCTTGCAGGACGTAGTCCGAACCGTACTTCGAAATCGAGACCGTGCCGTCAAGACTAACTTGCGGAAGGTCCATGAAGGCAGTGAAGTCTTCGGGCTCAGCCGCGGAGCGCCAGTATAGATTTTCAGAGAGCGGGTTACCGCCGGAATCGCTCAGCACCATGCGGATAAAATGTATCGGGAGCGTGTCGGACAGGAGCGTGATGGGAGCCGAACTGAGGTAGGTGGAGTTTGCATCGACCTGCGCGACCGTTTCTGATTGTTGAGACAGTTGCTGGCCGTTGAGGTAGTCGTACATTGTGTATTGAACCTCGAGGTTTGCCAACGTGTTGGACGTGCAGTTAACTATTCCGTAGGTTAGATCGTCCCAGTTCAATTGGATGTGGAGCGGCTCGCAGGCTTTTCTCGCACCATGGTAGCCGCCTGTCTGGTCGAGGTAGTAATCGTAGAACTGACCGCGCAGCCCCGTCCACGGATTCTGTGACTTCCAAACGAGGATGCCCGTGTAATGAGTCCACATGTATTTGCCTGCGCCCTCATAGAGCGCTCGATATTGCACGTAATTGACGATCTGAGCGCGGAGGGCGAAGTCAGCGACGCTCTGCGGAGCCCCATAGAGGGCCATCTGATCGGGGCAGGGCGGATTCCAGTAAGGGATGTACGTGTGCAAATGCCATTCGGCACCCCACGTCGGATATACCGGAAAGGTTGCGAGCGCATCGGCCGACAGAAAACGCTGCAACGTCTCGACGACGGGCGTCCCCACGGATCCCATCTCCGGATTGAAGGCGTAGAGATTTAGAGTCGTAGTGTAGTAGTCAGATGTGGTAACGATTCCGTAAGGGCCGTCGTGCTGGCCCAAGCCGTCGGAGAGCGAAGACGGAATATATAGCCGCTGAGTTCCGGACATGCCGGGCATGCCGTCAAGGTTAGGCATGATGTCCTGAGTCAACGCGGCTTCAATGTCCTTAGGTGGTTGCTGTGGATAGGACAATTCGTTGCCGCCACACCAGAAGCAGAGGCTCGGGTGGTTGCGCAGCATCTTGACCGTGTCGGCCGCGCAGTTAATATAAAGCTCGTGATTGATCGGCCAGGTGGGATTCCCAGCGTTGCAATCCCACGTCATCCAGAACTCCTGCATCACCAGCAGCCCAAACTCGTCACAGGCATCGTAGAACTCTGGTCGCTCGGCAATCGAACCGCCCCAGACGCGAATCATGTTGAGGTTCATCTCGCCGTGGAAGCGTACCTCATCGCGGTAACGCTTGGCCGAGAGCTGAAGCATGGCATCGGAACATATCCAGTTTCCGCCACGAATAAAAATGTGCTGACCGTTGACACTGAAGACGCGCCCCCCAGTCGAAAGATCGATGTCCGAAGTAATCTCCCTAATGCCGAAGCGGACGGACTCGGTATCCGAAGAACCGTAACCCGGCACGTCGACCGAAAAGTCGACGTCATAAAGCTCCTGCGATCCGTAGCCGTTCGGCCACCAAAGGCGCGGGTTCTCAATAGTCAAAGCCGGTAGCGTAAGGGTCTGCGTGTCTCCAGAATCAAGACTGAAATCTTGAGACTGGGTCTGTTCACCCAGTCTACAAGTAAGTGTTCCGCTCTGGACGGCGTCGGAGCCATTGAAGAGATCTGCGGAGACAGTGATAAGGGCCTCGTTTGTCGGCCCATTCGGCAGTTGCGTGATGATATGAGGGTCGCGGATCACGACCGGGCCGCTCATGCTCACGCTCACCTGATCCCAAATACCAGTGTTGCGATCCGGGATGGGTATTATCCAGTCCCAGCCTTCGACAAACTGCGCGGTGACATCCTGAGCAATTTGGTGGTCGCCGCCCTGGCCGCCTGGAGAAACATCGCCGGGGTGGTCAACCGGATAAACGATGACGGCCAGGCGATTCGCGCCGCCGCAGTTGGCGAGATTCGTGATGTCGAGGTAATGCCTGAGGAACATTCCTTTGAGCAGGGAAATGTTCACCTGCGCCCCATTCAGGAAGACATCCGCTGAGTAGTTGATGCCGCGAAGTTGAAGCCACGCTCTCTGTCCTTCAGTTGCGATGGGGAGGTCGAACGTGGTGTAAAACCAGTAGGTATAAAAATCGCGACCCTCATCATAAATGTCCGGCGCTGCGGGTTTCAAAATCTGATCAGCGCTATCGCTCTGAGAAATGTACGGGTCCTGGTACACGCCGTTATGAACGAGGGTCGTTAGAATAGTTCCCGGGACGATGGCTTCCAACCAATCTTGCGGGACGTATCCACCCGCGGTGATGGTCTTCCCATCCGCTCCTACATCACTGACTTTTCTGGTTAGCCATCCGCTGTTGATGGTCCATTCGGTTGACGCCACGGGTGAGGTTTGTTTCTCCATCGTATATGTCTCCTTCGATGGTTTTATCAGGTGGGTTTTTATGGCCCGCTGCGAGAGCTGCTGACCCTGAGCAGCATGTATGCTCAACAGAGCGACAACAAAGAGCTAAACAACAGCCCCCCGGATGGACGACGACTAAAGATCGTCATTTCGGTTCCTTCTCTTAGTGTTTCTGAGCGCGTGAGCTATCATCGTTGAACCAACGACGAGGGCCGCTGCGATCACGTCCGCCACTTGTTAAGAAAGGTTGGCGTTACTTAAAAGAACTCAGCCGACGCCGATCAGAATGTGCGTCGCCCAATGCTCGGGCTCAGGTTTTTCCTGCCGCACTTCAAGCTGCGCCTGACGCAACGCTTCAGATGGCCAAAAGAGCGTCAAGGAAGGGTCCCGAACCAACAAGAACGTCCAGAAATCCCTCCCCCGTCGCAAACCATCAGCGGCTTACTGTTTTTCAGTCATCAACCAGTGGACTTGATTCAATTAGAAGCTATGGCTTTAGTGTTCGGATTATTGTCCAGCATTTGCCACCCCGGACAAGAGTCGCCGCTACAAGGCGTGCCGGTGAATCGCCAAATCTTACCGCCGTTGTGCAACTGGTACAGAGCGCCACCACTCGCCACTATAGTCGTCGTAGCGGAATTGTTGTCCAACCTTCGCCAACCGGGACAAGAGTTGCCGCTGCAAGGCGTACCCGTGTATCGCCAGATCGTCCCGCCGTTGTGCAACTGATAAAGTAGTGCGGCACCGCCGGTGGCGATCGCTGCACTAGCCGGATTGTTGTCGAGCATCTGCCAGCCGGGGCAAGAGTCGCCGCTGCAAGGCGTACCCGTGTATCGCCAAATCTTACCGCTATTCTGCAATTGATAGAGACGAGCAGAGTCTCCAGGTTCGATTGCTATCGTAGCCGGGTTGTTATCGAGCCTTTGCCAGCCCGGACATGAGTCGCCGGTACATGGGGTTCCAGTGTAACGCCAGACCCTGCCACCGGTATGCAACTGATAAAGGTGACCGCCGCCGACGGCGATCGCTCTACTGGCGGAATTATTGTCGATCATTTGCCAGCCTGGACAAGAGTTGCCGCTGCATGGCGTTCCGGTGTAACGCCAGATCTTGCCATTGTTGTGCAACTGAAAGAGGCGATTATCACCAGCTACAATCGCTGTGGTAGCGGAATTATTGTCGAGCATCTGCCAGCCCGGGCAGGAATTGCCGCTGCAGGGAGTTCCCGTGAAGCGCCAGATTTTGCCATTGTTGTGCAACTGAAAGAGGCGAGGACCGTCGGCTACGATTGCCGCGGTGGCGGGGTTGTTGTCGAGCATCTGCCAGCCGGGACATGAGTTGCCGCTGCATGGTGTACCTGTGAAGCGCCAAATCTTGCCGTCCTGATGCAATTGGTAAAGAGGGTTCTGCGCTGTCGTCGTGGTTTGGGCTCCGAGAATCAAGAGGAGTCCGATAAGCAGGTTGCGTAGAAGCGAAATCGACAAGGGAAGTGGGTTGTGAGACATTGTGTTTCCTTTCTGGAGAATGAGGTTTTAGTTTGAGTGAACAGTCGAATAATAATTTTTGGCGCCAACAAAAGCAATGAAATCCCGTCAATTCACTACCACTGCCGACTGCCGTTAGCTACAGGTGGTTGGACCATTCAGGTACCAGTATTCGCGAGACGGCCACCACGCTTGCGCTCAACCGCGAACTGAGCGAATATCTCGCACTGCAAAAACGACAGCAATAACGATTTCACTGGTTTCGGTTCCCTGAGTTTTTTGCCCATGGCTGTTGGGCTCCCTTGAGTGTGACTGTTATGGAAAGGTCGCTATGGAACGTCGAATAACGAGTTGGTTCAGCCAAAATCTCAGTAGTGAAATGCCGCTGGTCGCTTCAGCATGTGTATGTAAAGTTTTATTCTTATGTATGTGAGGCGGTTGGGATGCTGGAGCACCCGGATCGGCCCGTGCGATTTGGGGACTTATGGGAAGAGGTGCAATACCGGATGCCTATGTTCTACCCCGGCGGCTCGAAACTTTTCCCGCATCTTACTAAGAAACTATACGAGATGTTTGCGGGGCAGACAGTGACCCCCACAGTCATACGAAACCTTTTAGAAGGATGGAAAGAAGATGCAAAGCTCAACTTTCTTCAAGGTACATTCTTCGACCGGTCTAGTTGTGGGGTTTGGCTGAAACGTGGCTCATGCGATTGCCACCCCGAACCTGGTGAACATTGCCGTCTTAAGGATGTTTGCAACGGTATGCGTACTCACTTCCTGGCTTCGGTTACTACACTGGCCCACTCCCGCAAGGACGAGAGCCACTGGTTGAGCAAAAATCTTACCCAGCTACATGCTGCTGAAGGAAAGGCAATGCTGGAAACTTGTCGGTAAACACCCGGGCCACGTCGGTGACCTGATCATCTTCTGGGAAGTGCCCGACGCTTGGACCATTCTGACGCGTGATTCCAGCTTTAAAATCCTGAAGGAAGCCCACCGCAAAAATCTAACGGTGTATAAGGTACGACGTCCGCGGCTGCCGAGCGGACGGGATTGTGTAATTCACACATCACGCCTGGCACAGCCTTATAAAGGTATTCTCATTAACTACAATTCCGAAGGCGTGCGGGTTAAGGTCCCAAAAGTTATAGTTAAACCGGGTGAGGTCGTCACAATCACAGCTCCCGAATTCGGCGATGCTCAAGACGGTGAAGTAGTGTACCTCGACAAAAAGGACAAATCGGTATTCGCGCTCAAATTCAAATTCACGCAGCCTAAAGTTTAGTTTGGGGGGGACCCTTCATCACGATGCCGAAATGGTCATGCAGGGCGCGGTCGTATTCATCCTGGTTCTCTAGCGTCTGTTCATGCCGGAGTTGTTGAGGACCTGAGGTTGTGATAAAGCGCATGTCGCTGACGGTAAGGCGACCGTCTTCCGTCGCTCGAGAACAGGTGCGGCCTTTGGTGAAATGTGAGTCGGGAGCGGTCTGGTGAAACCGGCACGTCTCTTTGTAGTCCGCAAAGGTGTACGTTGTAATGTGAAACGATATTGGGCTTCCCAATCGCCGCCCTGGTTACGCCTGCTTAGAATAAAATAATCCTTGTCATCCGAAATGCGAAATGAGCGCGTTTCCTGCACCTGATCGATGTGTGCATAGATAACAAAGGCTCCAGGAACGAATCACCAAAACCAACGTCTACTAACCAACGCTCCGGCAGAGTAACCGACCAGTGAGGATACGCTAAATCAATTTCCACAACTCTTGACACGGGCTCTGGGGCAGCACTTGGGGACTGGATTGAAGGCTGGGGGCGAGAGATGAACTTATGGAGCGAGGGCAGGCTTTCGACTATCTTTACAAACACCGAAAAAGAATCCGAAGGTTGCTAATGCAACTTTAATCAATGAGGCTCTTACATAAATCTAAACAGGTCGCTCTCCTCGTGTCATGTGAGTAAATGTCTCCACAACGTAACAAGCGCACTGTTACGTTGCTGGTTTGGTCGAAGATCGAATGGACTTGCCGAGCGATCCTCGCGATTGTTGAAAGAAACTGAGCATTTCGGTCGTTGGCGTCAGAAACAAGTTGCGAAGATTGTCCACTGCGGGGAGCCAGATTCGAAAGGGTCGCTGGAGCTAACCCCAGCGACCTTTTCTCTTTGCCACGCGGTATTGGTAACAGCAAGAAGATCAAACGGTTGGCGAAATGTGGCAGTGAGTGCGCCGTGCCTCCAAGTCGAATTGAGAATCCTGCATCTTCGACGGTGTGCACCTCGTGGCCGGCCAAATCGCGCTTGAGATGGCGCGTTACGCACTCGTCAAGCAGCAACTTCACTTTCGAGGAGCCTTTCCTTTGAGAACTCTAAAATCCCATTAACCTGTTCGCGGGAGACGGTGGGGAACTGATCGAGAAACTGATCGATCGTCTCGCCCTCTTCGATGCAGTCGAACAAGTTCTTTATTGGAACCCTGGTATCGCGAAAGACTGGCGTGCCGCTCATCTTGTTTGGATTCACTTCGATCAAGTTTTGCTGAGTCATTTGCTATTCCCCGCAACTGAGTGAAAATAGACGACCTCCTATCTTGTCAGAGTCAACTGGCGAGCAGTTTATCAAATTGCTCGCCTTCTGCTTTCCTCCAACAAGATCCTCTAAAAGTCTATCGCTTGCGTTTGCACTTTCACGGTGAAGGACTGTGAAATTGGAACCCTCCTGATTGTCCTTGACAGGACCGATGATTGGTAATAGATTGCGCTCACTTTTCGAACCCAGGGTCAAGCGAATACCTGGGCCCTCCCAAGCCCTGATTTTTATGAGATGGCTTACCTCATTCAGCATCTCCAGTCGTTACTTTAGTATGTGGGATTAGTTTATTCCTGCATTTTCCTGGTCAATCTGTTTTTCAGGGCTTTATCCCGTTCAGCTTCCCGACAACGCTCTACAGGCTAAAGCCTCTTATTCACTCTTGGCGCTCAAAGAGCGCGCTCTTCACCAAGTCTTGGCTCAAGCTGGCGCCAAGCATTCTCACAAGGAGAAATCTTATGGCTAACATCTCGAAGAGAGACAGAAGGAGAGAGAGAGAAATTGCCAACGCGGCGAAAAACAGGCGCGAAATAATTGCCGCGCAGTTGAACCGCCGCGACATGATGAAGGCGGGCCTGCTAACCAGTGCAGGTTACCTTATCCACAAAAGCGGATTGAGCGCGCGCGCTCAGTTCAGCGGAGACTGTGATAACAGATGGCGGGACGGATCCGGAGGTAACGGCACCCCAGTAAGCCCGCCGACTACACCGTTTCTTGAACCCATGCCCATACCGCCGGTGGCGCAGCCTGTCGCCGCTCTGACCCCGGTTCCGCAAATCAACCCAAACACAGCGGCTGGAGAGGCACGCACTCGCCCCCACCAGGCTTTTGCCCAGTTCGTACCACAGAAGCTGTATGAGGTCCATCAAAGAGAAGTTTTGATCAGCATGCATCCGCAGCTTCCCCTGCAAAGACTCTGGACCTTTAACGGCACAGCGCCGGGACAGACCTACGTGGCCCGCTACGGAGAGCCGATTCTGGTGCGCAACTTCAACGACCTGCCAGCCAACAATGGTGGGTTTGGACTTCAGTCGGTTTCGACCCACCTGCACAATGGCCATACACCGTCCGAAAGCGACGGCTTCCCCTGTGACTTTTTCGGTCAGGGAAATTTCTATGACCAGCATTACCCGAATGTACTGGCGGGTATCAACTCCAGTCATCCAGGGACAGGCGACATACTTGAGTCGATGAGCACCCTCTGGTATCACGACCACCGCGTGGACTTCACAGCGCAGAATGTCTACAAGGGATTGGCTGGTTTCTATCTTCTCTTTAACAACTTCGACACCGGCAACGAGACCACTGGGTTTCGTCTTCCGACCTACCCGGACTTCGACATCCCCATGATGTTTAACGACAAGAACTTCGATCCCGATGACGGCTTGCTGGCTTTCGATCTGGCCAACCGAGACGGCATTCTGGGAGATAAGTTTCTTGTTAACGGGAAGATCCAGCCTTTCTTCAATGTGAAACGAAGGCGTTATCGGTTCCGCTGGCTCAACGGTGGGCCGTCGCGCTTCTACCGGTTCTACTTAACCAAGACGGGCAATACCAACCACCCCTTCTGGATTATTTCCAACGACGGGAACCTTTTGAAAAACCCCGTACAGACGACCACCGGTCTCTTCATTGCGGTGGCTGAGCGGATGGACGTGATCGTGGACTTCTCGTCGTTCGCAGCGGGCAGCGTAATCCACCTCGAAAACCGTCTTGAGCAATGTGACGGTGCGGGGCCGACAAACAATATCCTGCCAGCCGGCCAGGGCAACAAAGTCCTTGAGTTCCGCGTGGTTTCTGACGCAGTGAACGATCAAAGCGTGAACCCCGCCACTAACCCCACTTTCTACCAGGTGCCGACCAGGGTGACAGAACGGATCAAACGGTGCTTCAAGTTCGATCGGGACAATGGTCAGTGGGTAATCAACGACAAGCTCTTTGACTGCAACGATGTACGCTTCAAAGTTAAGCGGAACACCGCTGAGATTTGGCAGCTGGAGGGAGGATTTGATTGGTCGCACCCGATCCATATTCACTTCGAGGAACACCAGGTTCTCAAACGGAACGGGAATACTCCGACGTTGATCGAAAGAGGCCGCAAGGACGTCATAAGACTCGGCGAAGGCGACGACGTCGAGATCTACTTCCGCTTCCGCGACTTTGTGGGGCGCTACCCGATGCACTGTCACAACACGATTCACGAAGACCACGCCATGATGTTGCGGTTTGATATCGACGACGTGGGAAATGATAACGAGAACGACTGCGGACGCCGCTAATCATCCGACGAATTGGTTCAACTGAGATCGTCGGAATGATCATTAATCGGCTAAGACTCACGAAAGGAGACGCAAAACAATGTCAGACGTAAGTAGAAGAAAAATGCTGGCGGGGCTGGCGGTGGCGCCACTCGCCGCGGGAGTGGTGGCGCAGGCGTCCGGTCTGGATAATCTGTTACGCGGGCTTAATCCAACCCTCGAAAAAACAGAGGACACATCGCGGGAGAAGACAAGGAAGAAGTATTTCCCGAACTTCGAGCTTACAACGCATGAAGGTAAACGCGTGAAGTTTTACGACGACTTGATCAAGGACAAGATCGTAGTGATCAACTTCATGTATGCCCAGTGTGAAGGCATCTGCGTGCCCATCACCGCAAATCTCAAGAGAGTACAAAGACTTTTGGGAAACCGCGTGGGAAAAGATATCTTCATGTATTCAATCACTCTCAAGCCGGAAGAGGACACGCCTGAGAAGTTGAAACACTATGTCCACATGCATCATCTCAAACCGGGCTGGACATTCTTGACCGGCAAGCCCGACGAAATTGAGATACTTCGGCGGAAGATGGGCCTCTATACTTCGAATACCAAGCAGGACAAGATCCTGACGAATCACATCGGCATGGTTCGTTATGGGAACGAGGCGCGGCAATGGTGGGCCATGTTCCCGGGCAAGGCCAATGCTCCGTGGATTGTGGAGTCCATCCTCTGGATGGACGAAGGCAAGGTGAAGCAACAACCCCAGGAGAGAACTCCGAAAGTGCGGGGCATGAATCACAAGCACTAAGTCAAAGCAGTAGGGGGACGGAATGAACATCAAACGGCTTCCAGTCAGAGCGTTGCTGGTCTTTCTGTCCCCTTTCTGCGTGGTCTTTCTCTTAGCGGGCGTGTGTTCGTCGCAAACCCAATCTGGTAATCCCCCCGGTAAGAACAGCGAGCAGCAGCCGGCTGATGAGACTCAGAAGGCCGACTTCCCGGTCGGCAGAAGTCCGGGCGCCATCCTCTTTGACGGAAACAGTATCTGGGTGGCAAATCAGCTCGGTGACAACGTGATGAAACTTGGAAGCGACGGAACAGCGCTCGGCACCTTCCCAGTAGGCACGCGGCCCGTCGCTCTCGCGTTTGATGGAGAGCACATTTGGGTGGCGAACAAATTCAGCAATAACATCATGAAGCTGCAAATCAGCGATGGCGCCTTGCTCGATACCATCAAGGTAGGCCGCCGCCCGGAAGCGCTGCTCTTTGACGGTCACAGTCTCTGGGTGGCAAATGGCGACGACGGAACCGTGACGAAATTGCGCGAAAGCGACCATGCCAGTTGCACTTTCTTTGTCGGTGCGCGTCCCGTGGCTCTCGCGTTTGATGGCGCCAGTGTCTGGGTGGCGAACAATAACAGCGGCAATGTGACTAAGCTGCGCGCGGATGATGGCGCCAATCTCGGCACATTCAATGCCGGCAGAGAGCCAATGGGTATAGCTTTCGATGGAGTAAATGTCTGGGTGACAAACTTCTTCGGTAAGAGTGTTGCCAGGCTAAACCCTGACGGAACCTTGAGAGACAGGATTGCCGTGGAAGATGGGCCAACCGGCATCACGTTTGTTGGGGCCTACATCCTGGTTACCAATTATGGCGGCCGCTCGGTATCGCAGATCGAGCCGGGGAGCGGCAAGGTCATTAGGACTTTGGCGGCTGGTAGAGGTCCCACGAGCATCGCCTTTGACGGCGTGAACATTTGGGTCGCCAACGGCAGCAGCAATTCAGTATCAAGGGTTAAAGTCTCCACACGTTAATTCATGAACAGGTAATTGAGATTCAAAGCCCTGGCATTCGTCAGCTACAAGCCGTTCATTTTGTGGATGATGAAAGGTGGCGATCGTCATCTACTTCAACGAAATACAGTGGAATGAACGATGATGGTCGATAGCGAATGCAAGGACCAGGCGCATGTACTGCCCGGATCACGTACAATTATGTAGGATATAATTCGCTGCATCGCTCAAGGGTTACCTTCGTGAGAGCATTAGGCGTGCAGAACAAGTTGCGAAGAGTGTCCACTGTGGGGAGCCAGATTGGACGAAGGTCGCTGGAAGTGGCCCGGCGGCCTTCTGTTTTTCCCACGCGGTGTTCGTAACGGCAAGAATATCAAACGGTTCACGGAGCGTCGCAGCGAGAGTCGGCCCTTCCAGGTAGAGTTCGAACACACAAAGTCGAGCAGTCGTGAGTCTTACTCTGGTCTATTTGAAGGCGAGCAACTGCTTCTTACTTAGATTTTTTTCCGATCAGCATGTTCTAGTGAAAGTGGCTAACTCGGCGGGACACATCCTTTTGGTTGGTCAGCCGCGCTTAGAGTTTGCCACTTAGGGGCGGGCAACGAGGGAAGTTTGACGTAAATTGGCAAGTCGATAATTCTACCGACAACTGGCGTCTTATTTTTGGTTTGACCAGAAAGCGCAGCGAAGGTAAGAGCTCTCAGGTCAGGTCCAGCCGGGATATATTCCGTCACAAATTGGCGAAACTTGTAACCATCTCCGCCACAGAATATATACTCGTTGACCGCCACCACATAGGTTTTTGCCTCGTCGAACGCGATCGGGCGTTTTCCTGACGACACTTCAAGATCT
The DNA here is from genome assembly GCA_038040525.1 of Acidobacteriota bacterium. Classification (GTDB taxonomy): domain Bacteria; phylum Acidobacteriota; class Blastocatellia; order Pyrinomonadales; family Pyrinomonadaceae; genus PSRF01. The sequence continues at coordinate 104,885 of JBBPIC010000013.1, forward strand.
TTTATTACCTCACTGGGGTCTGCAGACAGATCCCGTCGAAAACTAACACCTGAAACTTGCAGAAATCGACCGTCTCCGCGTTTGCTGCTGGCGGAAGAATCAAGGATATATTTCTTTAGATCCTTGCCTTTGAGCTTAACGAACACCACCGGTGTTGGATAGGCAAACGTTCGTTCGAGATTTTCAAATGTAATGCGATCGCAGATTGTGTCGTCGATGCGAATCGATCCGCCATTTAGCACCGCAACATCGGCGGTTATGCTTTTATATGCCGTTCGCATTGTGTCAGTTAGAAAGTTTCCCCAATTGCTTTCCCGATCACGGACCGCTTCTTCGGTACCGTCGTAGCAGTAGTTAGGGATAGTTGAGATGATGGCGTCCATGTGGGGACGTACATTTCTTAGTTTCGCCCGATAAAAGTTTTCGACGTTTTGCGTGAACGCGGGATCGGGCTGGATTGATTCATCGATCACTACGCTCTCTTCACGAATATCGACATCCCGACCCTCCTTTACAACTGAGACCTTCCAGACTGTACGGGCATTTGAATCACCCTTCGTTATGAGTGCGGCTCCGGTCGATCCAGATTCACGATCGAGCGAGTGCTCATGTCCACCGGCTATCCAAAGAAAGCGGGGATGTTGCTGTTTGAGTTTCGCTAGTTCGCGGTCATCGCCGATATTCAGGTGTGTAAGTCCGACAATTAAGTCGGCACCCTCGCTCTCGAGTTGTTCTATCTCCGCGCTTGCGATACGCGCATAGTCTCCAGATATCGCGGCGTACGGCCGATCCTTGCCGCTTTGAGCTCCATCAATGGTGAGACCAAAGATTCCAAGTTTCACTTTCCCAAAGGGCACAACGATATTCTGTCTGACGTTGTCTCGCAGAGCCGGCAGCAAAGCTAAATCATTCCGTTCTAAGTTCGATGCCACCCAAGGAAACTTAGATTTGAGTATCGCTGCAGTCAGATGTCCCTTGTCCGCTTCCAAATAGTCGAACTCGTGATTACCGGGAACGACGTAAAGCGGCGCGACATCATTTATGAAGTTCATCGCGTCAATCATCTGCGACCCATGAAACACGTCGCTCTCAAGCGACGGAGATAAGAAGTCACCCGCATGGAGCATGAGAATAGGAACCTGCGGATTCTGAGTCTTCAGTTGCCGAAGAAGTGCGACGACGCGTGCCAGGCCACCACGCTTGCCAGCACGCACGGCATCGAGGCGGTAGATGTCGTTTAGTTGAACAATAATTAGTTGAGTGGAAGGATTCGAATCGTTCGAAGGAACGTCTCGCGAACTCAGATAAACAGCTAGGGCTACCGATAACACAAGGCCCAACAACAGGAAGTTCAATGTACCTATCTTACTGCCGAATAGTTTTAATCGATCCGACCACGCAGTCACAGGTTGTCGTGGTTCGGCTGGCGACGGTGGAGGTGTCGAACTCGTTTCAGTAGGGTTAGGCTGATTGGATTCCGTTGGTTTGTCTTTCTGGTTTGAGGTCGGGTCGTCGGACATCGCTTCTCCGTGAGTGCGCCCATTATCCACATCCTCACAACAGGCCGCAACAATTTTTCAAATGCTAAGACCCGAACTGAATTCGGGTATTGTTCAATGCCCGTGTTATAACACCAAATCCTGCCAGCGAGTGTTGGAGGAATAGGATAAGATAGGTGGTGACCCGTCATCAGTTACAATGAGAATAGAAAAAGGCGTTGCGATTCCGCAGATTGAAATTGGCGACACAGCACCAGACTTCATAGTGGGGCTGGTGCGAATGAATCCTCAGCTAAGGTCCTTATCTTTTACTATCTATGCACCAGAACCCGGGGTTAAGGAACGGCTTGCCAATTCTGTAGACAGGTCCGCCGCAGACATCGTCAGCAACTTTTTGCATCATGACAATCGTCCCAACGAACATTGGCAAGTCTTAGTCAGTGATTTAACCCATGAAATCCTGAGAGAGAAAATTGCCAGTCTTCCAAGTCACCTGGCACTAGCGCTGGATTCTAAATGCATATTTCAGGATGGATCGTTGAAATACATCCCGATGATGGACTTTAAACCACCTCCAAATGCCAACAATCTTGAGTTGCTCAAGGAATTGCTCAAGCGGCTTGCCTGTAAAGGAATCATCATTGATTCCGGTGCCTCATATCATTTTTACGGCTTTGATTTTTTCGACTACGCACAATGGAGGGAATTTATGGGAAAATGTTTGCTTGCGCCGTGGCCTGATTCGAGATGGATCGGACACAGCCTCATAGCAGATAGTGGCGACCTGCGGATTTCCGCAACAGAACTCAAGCAGAAGGCTCCCTCAGTATGCGCAATCCTCAGATGAGAGCGGAACATTCAGCTAAACGATTTCGGTTAGCCTTGAGCTCGGGTGCAAAGTTATTGCGTCGAAATCAACATCTTGTATAATTCCGTTCGGTGTAATACAAGATGGAGCGATCACAATATATGGTTCGTGGTGCTAATCTATACTTTCATTCGCCTTGTTTCGATGGAATCGCGTCTGCACTTTTGACGCTGGATTTCCTAGAGGGATCGCAGAATTGGACATTTGAGGAATTACGCGCGGTTAATTACGAGAGTCGAATTAGCTGGCTCTCCATAAAGCATCGGAAACCATTTGCGGTAGTGGATTTTCTTTATCATCCTGACGCAGATTTCTGGGCTGATCACCATCAAACTAGCTTTCTCAAACCTTCTCAGAAAGAACGCTTCGAACATCAGAAAAACCCATATCATATCTATGATTCCAAGAGCGGGTCCTGCGCGAAGCTGCTCTGGAGTGTTTTGGCGCAACGCTTCAACCACCGAAACAGTCGTTTCTCAGAACTCGTGAAGTGGGCTGATAGGATTGACTCGGCACGCTACCGTTCGGTTGAAGAAGCGATAAGCGGCCCGTATCCTGCATTGAACATAAACAGAACCTTAGTAATCAACAAAGACCCGGCATATCCAGCTTGGCTAGTCACACAACTACGAAAGCAGTCGTTAGAAGAGATCGGCCAATTGCCTGAGGTGGTCGAGAAGTCGAATGAAGCGAAGACGCTCATAGAGGCCGGATTGGGTCGGCTTTCTAAGACGGTCTATCTTGATGGAGCCGACATAGCAGTTTTTGATGTAGATAGTTCGGATGTTCTGGTTAATCGATATGCACCGTACCATTTTTTCCCGAAAGCGCGTTACTCACTGGGGATTGTGCGAACGACTGACGGAATAAAAATTACAGCAATGAGGAACCCATGGCTGCCATTTCCGAGTGTCTACTTGGGAAAGATTTTTGAGAAGTTCGGGGGTGGGGGACATCGTCGAGTGGGATCCCTACTTCTTAAGGGTTCCGATGCTGATGATCCCGAGCGCGTTATGAGGCGATTGTTAAACGAGATCCGCAAAAACGAATCCAGTAATAAAAAGAGCGTGGCTGCGTGACGATAAAGTTCAATTTCTACGATATATATGGATTCGCTTTACCCGGTTTTTTGCTCGTGGCGGTGCTGTGGTTGCCTTTCGGGTTGATTGAGAACAGGTGGCCAGACGCGGAATTCTCCTCCGCTTTGGTGGGAGTCATCATCGCTTATTTCGTCGGCCACGTGCTGCAACAGGTGGCGGGAAATGCGATACCCTCGAATTTTCTTGAAGGAAGGTATCCGTCAAGCGTGTTCCTGGATGAGAAAGATTCGACTTTTAGCAAAGAATTCAAAAACAGACTCAGAGATCAGATCATTGCAGCTTTTCAGCTGGACGTGTCTAACGAAAAAGAACGACCTGACGCCTTTTTCTTATGTCGTAGCGCTCTGATCAAAAGTAAGACAGTAATTTATGCCGAACAGTTCGAGGGTTTGTATGCCCTGATGAGGGGACTTTGCGCAGCATTCGGGATTGCTGCTGTCTATTATCTCGGCTGGGCGTATTCGGGCGAACTGCATAGGCTTGTGCCGTCGGCGCTAGGGACGTGGCAATCGTCAGGTCCAACAGTTTTAGTGGGAGTTGTCGTTGCGACTTTCGCGTTGGTAGCTGCAGACCGGTTCACAGCCTCTAAGAAAGCCTCTAAGAAACATGATGAGCGGACGAAATATGAGCAGTGGACGAAATACGCTAAGCGGTTAATGATTTGGTCCCTTTTTGCAGCGGTCTTTGCCGCGGGCTATTACCTGGGACTGTCGAGCGTTAATTCATCGGAACACCGAGGCCAGCTCATTGCAGCCGCGGTACTCAGTTTCTTTGCGTCTGAGCGCTGTTACGCTGGTTACCAAGGTTTCGCACAAGACTTCGCAAAAGCTGTGTACAGGGATTTCAGCAACTACGAAAAACCTGCTACCGGACATGAAGCCAATTCAAACACGGAAGCTGAACCGTAGGTTCTTTATAACATACGCGCCAATTCATTTAGTCCGGCGCCTTTTCTGTTGAACGGCTCGTCTGTCTCTCCCTCAAACACACCCGGATGACGCTAAGTTGACGGCACTCTGTCGCATGTCTGAGCGGATGAAAGATGATTTTTCCCCGTTGACGCTAAGAAAAAGTTGCGAAGAGTGTCCACTGTGGGGAGCCAGATTGGACGAAGGTCGCTGGAATTACACCAGCGGCCTTTTGTCTTTGCCAGCAGTGTTGGTAACGGCAAGCAGATCAAACGGTTGGCGAAACGTGGCGGTTAGAGTCTGATCCTTCCAAGTCGAGTTCGACCACAAAATCAAAGCAGTGGTAGCTTTCCCCTTTGATTTGTTCTTTGAACAGGAAATCGGTTTCGTTCGGAGAGTTCTAGCAGACGGCTTTGCACAAAAAGTAAACAAACCGAGCCGCGAAGCGGTATCAGAACCGGAAGCGGCTTTTTCGTGCAAAGCCCTAACAGACCCTCAACCCCCGGCTTGGGCCCGCCAGTAAAACAGAATCGTTACGAAGTCTTGGCGGGCGCAAGCAAATGGCCGGTGGGAGCCCTGGTTAAGTGATTTCGAAGCGAAGTAGGGGAACATTTCGTTTCCCACGACGATATCCCCAAATGCGGGCAAGTTATTGCCAGTGATCGAGAAATGAGAAAAGCAATGCTCGCTTACGGTCGTGCCTGGTCCGGTAGGATAGGTAGAATCTCAGCATCGTGGCCAAAGCCGCTTCGTTTCTGGCCTGGATGATTCCGGAAGGAGTCGCCCAGGTCTGGATCGTAGGTTTACCGCTCAGTCGCGGCACCCAGTGGAACGATTGGTTGGGCCATGAAATTCACCGGCTCGTAGAAGCCTTCGAAGCTGTGAGTTTGTCTCTCGTTGTCTCACCCGAATCCTGGAGACTACAACATCGGACACTTCACCGGTGTCAAACCGTTCCCGCTCGAACAATGGGGGGCGCGACTCGAGCGGCCCACAGTGACGTTTATTTGGCGCGACGACCGCACCTGGCAAAAAGCACGCCTGAAACTGCGCCGGTTGCTGGCGCAACAAAATCCTCCGCAGAACTCCGGCGGGAATTCCTCTGCCGTCTCTCTTCAACCATCGCTGCATGAGGCACGTTGAAGGCAAGCTATCGGTGATAAGGGAGAATGATTTTTCGGCTGTGGTGTTGCGACCATTCATGCCATATGGGAACAGAGGCATCTTTCAAACTATTGCCCCTGGTCTTTCCCGGAACGTGGCTGCTTTGCGAGTGTCTCGAGCAGGTTTTGAAGTTTCTGCGGATCAACTGGCTTAACTAAGTGATAATCGAAGCCCGCTTCCTGAGAGCGTTGGCGGTCGGATTCCTGACCGTAGCCGGTCATGGCGATCAACCTCACCTCTTTTGTTTGCGGTTGTTGACGCAGACGCTGCGCTATCTCATAGCCGTTCATACCAGGCAAACCAATATCCAACAGCACGATGTCCGCGTGATACTCGACCATTATTTCCAGAGCGTCCTCACCGGTGTACGCCGTTTGAACCTCATGCCCGAACATTTGCAGCATCATGGCGAGCATGTCAGCCGCATCGATGTTGTCATCAATTACCAGCACCCGCGATACCTGCGCGCCCGGCTTCACCCTTTCCTCGAAGACGATTGGCTCAATTGCGGGAGAGAGGGCTGGCAGGCGCACAATGAACTCGCTTCCTTGACCCAGGCCCGCACTATTAGCAGCGACGGTACCTCCGTGCAATTCCACAAGTTTTTGCGCCAGGCTCAAGCCTATGCCCAGCCCGCCTTGCGAGCGATCTAGCGTCCGGTCCGCCTGCGTGAAGAGGTCGAAGATGCGAGGTAGCAGTTCGGGCGCGATGCCAATGCCGTTATCCCGCACGCACAGCACAACCTCAAAGCCTTCCTGCTGGGCGGTGAGCTGTATCTGTCCGCCTTCGTCGGTGTACTTAGCGGCGTTGTTAAGCAGGTTCACGACGACTTGCTCCAATCGCGTCGGGTCCCCTTGCAGCCAGATAAGTTCAGCGGGAAGGGACACTGAAAGCTCATGCTTGCGTTGGTCAATCAAAGGGCGAACTGATTCTATCGCACGGTCCACGATGCCGCGCATCTCCAGGCGCTCCTGATGAAGTTGAATCCCTCCAGTGATGACGCGAGAGACTTCCAGCAAATCATCAACGAGATGCGCCAGTTGTCTCACTTGACGCTCGATAACGCTTTTGGCTTTCTGTTGGATCGGGTTCCCTTTGTCCTGAATCCGAAGGATGTGAAGGGCGTTGAAGATTGCGGACAGGGGATTGCGCAGCTCATGAGAAAGCATCGCGAGGAATTCGTCCTTGCGTTGGTGAAGTTCTGCCAACGCTTCCGCCTGCTCCTGGGTCTGCCGCTCTAAGCGGCTTCGCTCGGTGATGTCGATGAACGAAGTGACTGCGCCTGTGATCTCCCCCTGTGCGTTCTTAAGCGCCGCGAAGTTCACCAGCACGGGCAGGCGCGTGCCGTCGGGCCGCTCGATGACGACTTCCACGTTGTGCACGGGGACCCCGGTGCGCAGAACGTCCACGATCGGGCTTTGCGCGTGTGGCAACAGCGAGCCATCGGGAAGCCAGAGCTTCGTCGAGCCCCAGTGTCGCTCTTCGCCGCAGACCGGCTCGCGCCCCCAGAGTTCCACGGCCTGCGCGTTATAACGTTGAATCACCGCGTTGGGGTCGCATACGAAAACAGCCATGGGCGCTGAATCAAACAGGGCACGGTAGCGTTCCTCGCTTTCGCGCACCACCGCTTCAACCTTCTGGGCCTGCTCCGTTAGTTCGTGCTGCTTGATCGACGAGACCAGCAGCGCCTCGTTCATCTCGCGCAGATTTTGGTCGGCGGCCTGGCGCTCATGGTCTTGTTCTTTGAGCACGTGCAATTGCTCCACCGCTTGGTATGTGGCCGAAGCGAACGTGCCCAGGCTCACAAGCATCCGGAGATCTTCCTTGTCGAACTTGCGGTGATCATCGTGCGCAATTACCCAGATGGTGCCGACAGCTTTACCCTCGAAATAAAAAGGAACCAGCAAGCACTCTTCGACCGGAGGAGTTACTGGTATGAAATAGGTGTAACGCCGCTCAAAGTGGTTGAATAACAAGGGAGCGTTGCGATCAAGTACGTCGCCGCACGGGCCAAAGTCACGCGGCGTGCCTCCACCGATGTGCGGCTTCCACATGCCGGCGATCGCCGGCCAGTAAAAGCTCTTCTCATCTTCCGTTACGAGGCTAATCCCGGCCGAGTCGGCCTGAAACACGTCCAGGATCGTGTCGGCCAATGTCTGAAGAATGGTGCCGGGCGAATCGGCCAGCGCCTTTGCCAGCGAGACTAGCGCACGGTTCTCCTTCTCATAGTCTGGCGGACGCGCTGGCCGGCGGTTCAACTCCTCGGTGGAAAGAACCGATTCCAGCGCCGGCAGCATCGGGGGGTCAATGCCCGGAGTGTTATCCATTCGGATCCTCTCCTTCAGCCTCGGCGCGCCGATGAGGAATGTCATCAGGCTGGAGTGACCAGGGGCTGACGCTCGGGATGCCGCTGGTCAGGCCGCGGTAACCGCGCAGCGGCTCGCCAATAACCAATCCGTCGGAAGTGATCTCGTATCCCACCATGTCGATGCTGTGTTGGCTACGGCGCATCTTAACCACCAATAGCATCTTGCGTAGTTTGCCGTTGATTGAGACATAGCGCAGCCGCACGATGTCGTCAGCCAGGAACGAGACGGTGAAGTTGCTCAGATTCATCGAGGTGAACTCCTCCGCGACTTCGACCGTGCTGACGACGGTAACGCCCAGGCGGGTGAGGGCTGCGATCATGCGATACAGCGACTCGCGGAAGTCCGTGCGAAAGCCGGGGGCCAGCGCCATCTCGAAGCCGACCAGCGAATCGATGACCAGCCGCTTGCAGCCGATCTTCTGGACGGCGTTGACGATTTCGTGCACCGTCTCATCGACGGAGAGGTCCAGAGGGCGGAGATAAATAATCTGGAGCATGCCCTTCTTCTGTGGCGTGTCGAAGTCGAAGCCGAACATAGAGGCGCGCTGGGTGTACTCGGCCGGTATCTCCTCGAAGACGGCCACGATCCCCGACTCGCCCTGGCGCAAGCCCTCAGCGATGAATTGCGTAGCGAGTATTGACTTGCCTGCTCCGGAAGGTCCGGCCAGGAGCAGGCTGTCGCCTTCGGGAATGCCGCCGCCCATTAGCACATCGAGTTCGCTGACACCGGTGGAGAGCCGCCTCTGGCCCTTGACCTGGCCTGATTGTCCGACGAGGCCGAAGGTACGTGGGAAGGTTTGCAGACCGGCGTTGGTAATACGGAAGGTGTGCATGCCGGGCACAGACTCCTGACCCCGCACCTTCATGACCTGCATCTTGCGCACGATCGAGTTGCGCTCGACGCTCTGGTAGAGCCAGAACAGCCCGTCGGCCACGGTAAAGACCGGGTTGTCGCGCAACTCGCCTTCCACGTATTCGCCGATCAGGAATGTGGTGGCCTGCCAGGTGGTAAGGTGGAGCGCCAGGCGTTGGACGAACCCCTGAAGCTCCATTTCGCTCGAGTTGTTGAGCGCCTTGCGCACCACGGTGCGGAAAGAATCCACCACAACGATAGCCGCTTTGGATGCTTCGATCTCCTGCATGATGGCAGCGAGCACCGCAGCGAGGTCCTGCTCAAGGACGACCTGGCTGAGGTTGATGAAGCGGATCGCTGCGTCCATCGTGGCATGGTCGAAGAACGCGAACTGCTGCTGGTAGCGCAGCATCTTGATGGCTGGCTCCCCCAGCACCGTGAAGTACAGCGCCGGCCGCTCTGGGGTGGCGTTGGCGAACATGATCTGGTGCGCCAGCGTGGTCTTGCCGCATCCGGGTGCGCCGGCGATGATGTTGAAGGAGTACTCGGGCACACCGCCGCAAAGGATTTCATCGAGACCCGGCACGCCAGTGGGCAGTTGCCGAATGGGCACGCGATCGTTGCCTTGATCTTTTCCCTGATCTTTCCCTTTAGCACTCATTAATCAACCTCGATTTGTTGAATGTATTCGTCCAGCGAGGTGTCAGGCCAAGCTTCGCGAACCAGTTTCAGCGTGAGGCGTTCGCCGATGAAGGTGCCCAGCAGCCCGAGAAGGTGCGTTGTGATCGCGACCGCCGCCTCACTCCCCTCGGTGGCAGTGCCCGCATCATCGGCCAGTTGGTCAAATCCTTCCAAGCGACCCTCCTGCCCAACCTTGACACTTTGCAGGGACGGCACCTCTGCGCTGGCCAGCACCAACGCCCGCCGCAGAAGCGACGCGAAGCCTTCCGCGCCGGCGAATCTTGTCAGGGGAATCCGCAGCTTCTCACTGACCACCTCCGCTTCATGGACATGGTTGTCTGCGGCGGTATGATTTGCTGCCAGCAAGCGACGGGACAATTCTCGCATCAGTGAAGACGGCGTATCCATGTAAAGTCCGTTCATTGCCGATTTTGAAAACCGCGTCCAGCGCCTTCGTCGTTTCCCTAGCGTCCAGTTGGGCCACCGAGTTTCAGGAGCGGGATGCAGCCGTGGGTTACGCAGGTGGCTGCATAATAACAACTAGAAACGGTGAGACAAAGGATTAACGTGGGCACAATCGCCACGAGATTCCTAGTGTTACATTGGCCGCACCCGACCGCCAGCCTCGTCATATTATCCGATTGCAATGTCCACCGATATCAGGAAAATCCCCGACAAGCTCATCCAATAATGCTTGGGTGGCAGCCGGGGCTTCCAAGGTTTCAGCTCCCGTGCAAGCGCGCATAAATCTGGCTGTTTGCTTTGCGGAGGGCAGATGGCGGTGATCACCCAGCGACAGGTGAAATCGACAGAGATTGAGATAACACAAGAGGCAGGTGAGTATGAGACCTGCCATCTCGTATTCTCAATGTTCTAGCGGGTATCGAGACTCCGCAGAAACGCAACCAGGTCGCCACGCTCGCGCACGTCCGTCAGGTAGAATGTTGTCGGTTGAACGATAGGAAGTGTTCCCGTCCGGAAGTTCGGCGGCGCACCAGGTCAGGGCGCTCGAGGATGCGGACATGTTTCGAAACCGCGTTGAGCGACATGTCGAAGGGCTCGGCAAGTTCAGTGACTCGCGCCTCACCTCGCGACAAGCGTTGTAAAATTGCTCTTCTCGTCGGATCGGCCAGAGCCATTAGGGTCTGATCCAGATTGGCTTGTTGGGCTACCAGCGCAGCGGCCGGCGCTTCCTTTCTCTCCGCTGTCGCCAGCCGCTTTGGTCTCTGGGAGAAAAAGTTCAGTTGGGAAAAGTTTGCCAGCTTCACCAGCTACGCTGCCGAAGTAAACTCCTTCATGCCGGCGTTTATTGTTCCTTTCCTTGCGTGGGCAGCCACTGTAGCCGAACTAATCTTTGGCATCTCGCTTATTCTCGGGCTCCGGTTACGCTGGACAGCGCTTTGTAGCGCGCTGTTGCTGGCGATGTTCGGGACCGCTATGGCCACCTCCTTTGGCATCAAGTCTCCGCTGGACTACTCCGTGTTTTCCGCATCCGCGGGAGCGCTCCTGCTTGCGCTCTATCAAAACCGCAGGTCTGCTGCGGAGTAACCCGGTCTAAGTTTCTTTTTTTTCGGCGGGTTGGGATCTACGTCGTTCGTCAGGATCAATTGCCACTTAAAGGGGTGTCGCCGAGTTCTGCCATAACGAAATCCAAGTGAACCCGCACTTCGTGACAGAATGGCTCCAGGAAGACCGAGAAGCGGTTCAGGTATTTCTGTTGACTGGTATCGCGAGCGAACTTGTTACGTAGCCGCCTCGGCTTGCCAGGCGCCGGGGTAGTTCGTGACGAGACCAATCTCATCAACTTCCAGATCTGCGAAAAATCTCCCACCACCGCTCTCGTACCGGTAGGTCGACTCATCGACACGGCGATAAATCTGGACGAGTGCTTCAAGTTGAAAGCTTGGAAACCGAAGCCAGGCGGCCCTCACTTCCGCTTCCTGTCCTATCCCCAGGTTCAGCCGACGAATTGGGAGCATGTTTGTAGAGGGACTGAAGTTGAGGTCCAGATCGATGCAGCCGGCTACCGCCGGACACTCGACCCCATTCAGCAGCCAGTTACGCTCAGGATCGACGGCAAGTTCGACATCCACCGCGGCTTGGCCAAGCCAGCCCGAAACCTTCCCTGACAGCGTGTTCCAGCCCGCGTCACAGACCACCGCGTATTCAAGCCGGCATGGCTCAGCTTGGTGCGAGAAAACTGCAGTGCCTGCCAGATGCCAGTCCCCATTCTGCGAGAACACACGACACGCTTCATGACCTGGCCGATAAATACCTCGCCAAAGCACAGTTTTGATCGTCAATATGTTCCTCCCATGCCAACCGACGCACATTCTCTGTTAACGCTATTACCACTCAGCCAACTATTCGGGAGACCCTTCAACCCTCAGCACGACAGACCTAAAGATTAAAGCAACCACTTCTCACCGAATGTGTTTATCCGGCACCAAAACAATTTTCGGCGGAGTGTCGATTCGAACACCCTCCGTTCGACTTACCAGTAGAGGAAACAAATGCTTACTGCGTAATCGCCAGGAGATGAGATACCTAATTTATCAGGGGATTGAGCATTTGAAAGAAGATAACCAACAACAGCAAAAGGAGCGAACAAAATGGCAGCAATTAATCCGTACTTAAACTTTAACGGCAACACCGAGGAGGCATTTAATTTTTACAAATCGGTGTTTGGTGGAGAATTTCTAGCGCTCATGCGATTCAAGGACAATGCGGAATGTGGGCAGATGTCCGAAGCCGACCAGGAACGGATAATGCACATTGCCTTACCGATCGGCAATGGTAACGCTCTCATGGCCACTGATGCTCTTGAATCAATGGGACAAAAGCTAACTGTGGGGAATAACTTTTATATCGCGCTCTCTCCGGAAAGCAAAGAAGAAGCGGACAGACTCTTCAACGAGCTTTCTGCCGGTGGGAAGATAGAAATGCCGCTGCAGGACATGTTCTGGGGAGCGTATTACGGTGCATTCACCGACAAATTCGGGGTTCAGTGGATGGTGAACTACAGCAAGAACCGAGAGAAATGAGCGAAAAGAAAAGCAGTAAGGTTAAGAAAATGAGAAAAATAATCGCAGCGCTGCAAGTGTCGGTGGACGGTTTCATTGAAGGACCCAACGGAGAATTGGACTGGGCGATGGCAGAGGATGAAGAGACGTGGAAAGACTTGTTTGAAATGCTCGAATCGGTCGACACCTTTATCCTGGGCCGTGTGATGTATCCGGCCTATGAACAATATTGGCTTGCCATCCTGGCCAACCCCGCCGGCATTTTGCCCGTTAGTGGCAGGATCGCCTCGAAGAATGAAATCGCCTATGCCCGCCTCGCCGATAAAACGCCCCATCTCGTTCTTTCCAAGACCCTGGACAAGGTCGCCTGGCAGACGACGCGGATTGTTCGCGATGCGAAAGAAATTCGAAAACTGAAACAACAGTCGGGCAAGGACATGCAGGTGGTCGGCGGCGCCACCCTGGTATCCAGCTTGATGAATCTGGGCCTTATCGATGAGCTCCGGCTGATGGTCAATCCCCTTGTTTTAGCCGGAGGAAAGGCGCTGTTCAAAGAAGTGAAGGAGCGGCACGCGCTGAAACTCGTTCGGGCGAAGCCGTTGAAATCGGGCAAGGTCAGCCTCACCTACAGCACCAACCCTGAATGAGAGTGGGAGTGCTTGTTGGATGGCGACACGATGAGAAAACTGTTCTGGCAGATGAATGTGACGGTTGACGGCTTCATGGAAGGACCGAACCGGGAATTGGACTATACCGCGCAGGTCTTGGATAAAGATTTCGATCGGTATGCCACCGAGATGCTGGAATCGATCGACGGGATTCTTCTGGGGCGGGTGACGTATCAACTGTTTGCCGGCTACTGGCCATCTGCGACGGGCCAGGATGCAGATAGGATGAACGAACTGCCCAAGACCGTCTTTTCCAGGACGCTCCAGGAGGTCGAATGGAAGAATTCGAGGGTGGTCCAAGAGAATATCGCCGAAGAAGTGGTCCGTTTGAAACAAAAACGGGGCAAGGATCTTGCGCTGTTTGGCAGCGCCGATCTTGCATCGACTTTCATACGACACGGCTTGATCGATGAATATCGGATTCTTGTTACGCCTTTTGTCTTGGGCAGTGGAATGCCAATGTTCAAAGGCATCAAGGACAGGCTGACTCTGAAACTCCTAAAAGCCACAACGTGGAGTTCAGGGGTTGTAGCGCTTTGCTACCAGCCAGCGTGAGGTTCTATGGGAAACGGATCATCGAATATTTCTTCAACGCCGGCTTCTTCATCGGGAGCCGGTGTCGTTGTGGTTGCACAAGCTGCTTATTGAGAGGTAACGAGTGTCGCTTAACGCTAAATTAACTTGAATACCTTATTCGTAGCAGGACTCAACTGCCTTAGGCCACTGGCCAATCCGCCAAGAATGCCTGTCACGACTAAGTGAACGAAGTGCTGAAAGTGGAGAATGGAAACATTGGGAAACGGCGGATGCGCGAATCTCATAGCAAAATCGAAAGTCCGCTAAAGCCGCCATAATTTGAACTGTCTCTAGTCCTACCTGCGAAGCCAAACTTGTTAGGGAACACACAGAAGGGCCACTCAGCAGGGTGGCCCTTAACGTTTGGGTGGTCAGGGAAAGAGTCGAGATTCGCTCGCTAGATACGGATATTGCTAGACATGTGCCCCGGACCATGCTACTTTCCCGCCGCTGGCCTAGATTGAATTTGCGGAAATGTGGCTCAGACGCGAGGCGATTATCGTGCGGCCGTGGTCTTGGACCAAGGTAACGATTTCCCATTCGTTCAGCACGGTTGGTGAGACAGTTCTGTAATATCACTCGACCGATTCCGCAGGATCTCCACAACGACAGAGAGGAAATCAAATATGATTAGTAAAACCTTGCTCCGCAAGTTCATCGCAGCTTGGGCAACCGCGGCTCTCCTTAGTGTCACCTCAGTCCTGACAGCGGCTACACCAGTAGTTCGATCGGGCGGATTATCGGTAACCGGTCAGGTTACGGTGGATGGCCAGAGCGTTATTTCGGGCGGAACATTTTTTTCCGACAGTACAATTGTAACCGCTGCAGATAGCAGTGCCATTTTGAGCTTGGGCAGGTTGGGCCGGGTTGAGCTGCCGGCAAACAGCAGCCTCACGCTGAGCCTAACAAACGATAGTCTGGTGGGGACCTTGCACACGGGTCGAGGCTATCTCTCGACAGCCGCAGGGGTCTTCGTCAACATCGCGACTAAAGACGGTTTAGTGTCGGTTGATGGAAGTCAGGCCACTTCCTTTACCATCAATTCCGAAATGGCTAATACTCTGGTCGCTACCGAGACCGGGTTGGCTGAGTTGAGAACAACAGACGGGATCGAGAAAATTGCCTCTGGCGAGAACGCTGTCGCTGGCGGGTTCGTGCCCCAGCAACTGGTGATCGCTCGAGTGACGACCAGTGGCAACCAACCGATCACGGTGAATGGCGCCAGCGTCTCAACCGGTGCGAACCTTCTCACGGGAGCCATTATTGAGACTCCGGCAGGCGTGGGTGCAACAATCAACCTGGGTTCTCTCGGCGAACTGGAAATCGAACCAGGTTCAGAGTTGACACTTGAATTTGACCATAGCGGAAACCTGGTGAAGGTCAATCTCAGACGTGGTTGTACGAGAGTACGAACCAACCAGAATGTTACCGCTCAGATTGATACTCCCGACGGAAAGTCCGTTAAGACAGACTCAAACAAACGCAGAGCGGCTGCTTGTTACCTTGCGGCTGGTTCAGGAGCTAGCGACGGAGGGGGCTTAGGAGCCGGTGCATGGACTGCGATTATCCTGGGCGCGGGTGGCGCTGTCATCGCGGCGATAATACTTACGAATGGTGACGATGAAATAGTCAGTCCAAGTAGATAACCAGCAAGCAACAAAGGCCAGGTTCTACTTCGTCTAAACAATTAACGGGCGCGAGCAATCGCGCCCGTTACTGTTTTTAAGCGACTTAGTAGGACCCGCAAGCGACTCTTCAATTCCACTCAGCCTGCTGAAGACTAATAACTATCAACGAATAGCACGAGGCGGCACGAAAAAAAACTTTGTTCTGGTCTTTCGGGGTGCTTTCAATGGATCGCTCCCAATCTTCTCCGACGTGGTTCGCTTTATCATCAGCACTCTATCAAGTCGGCACTCATGATGATTTTGCCGGCGCTTACGGCGTAAAACGCCTAACAGTTGTTTTATTTCGATCACGCGATTGACGTTGTGTTTAGCCTGCCCCTAGAATGCATCCTATAGATCTGACTGTTGCGCGTTGGTACCAACGTGAGACATCGGGTCAAAAACAACGGTCCAATGCCTTAGGGTGATCCCCTCTGGCTTTGGACCGTTTGTTTATGCACGGTAACGAGGCAGCCGGGCGCCTCAGGAGATACCGAACAGATTTGCGTAGAGATCCGCGTACCGAAAACCGTTGCGGGAGCAATGCGTAACCCTGCTCGATCCGCAGCCAATGGCAGCCCAGTATCACCTCGATAAAACTCCAGGTGTGAATGCTTGTACGTGCCTATCGAGCCCCCTCGGCCTCCGATATGTCCAATGCGAACGAGCGAGCCTTCCGCGCTTAACTGAAAATCCGCCACATGGAAGACTGCGAGCGTAACGGCAGCAAAATTACCTAATTTAGGATAGTAAAACGTTATAGCTGCGTCGACGGGAGTCGGAGTGCCGCTGTGTGATATGAAACCCGCTGGAACGTAAAGTTCTGTTTCACCTCTGCCGTCATCACTGCCATAGAGATGCATGGCGTAGGAGAGATGTCCACGTAGAATTCTTCCGTCAGGAGCGACCAGGTCGCCGCGGTAAAGTGGATACTGCCTTCCCAGTTTCCCGGGTTCGAAGCCGTTGGCTGCGGCTACAGCGCCGGGCCCGCCGAAGATCGCGGCTAGTGTCAAATCAGACGTCGCCATCTCCTTTGTATAGCTTGGCGTTAGCGCATTAGTCGGGACTTGCTTCGCCACTTCCATTCTGGCGAGCCTGGGGCCAGCACCATGCCGGGTGCCAAAGCTCGATTGGTCCGCAATTGCCCCCGTTTGCTTGAGTCTCGATTCTTCCGCCAACTCCGTACTCGCAGCGTTAGCCAGGGTGTAGTCGGTTTTCAGCAGCGGGGAGCTCACTTCGACGATCGAAACGACCACGACGGTCGCAACCACTAATATGAAAAACAAGTGCCGCATAGGAATGAATAATTGTGTGCTGGTGGAGTGCATTTCGGATGCTCCATTTTTTGAAAGGAATACGTGGGGAGGAAAGCTCGTCTGAAGAAGCTCAGACAGAGAAGCTTTGAACGACTAACTTTCGATCTTGAGATTTAGAACTCTCTTCGAGGGGCTTTTGAGAGTTTCTGATACTTTCTTGGTGAGGCCTGCATGCAAGGCAAAGTGTTAGTTTCTGTTGGTTCCCCTTCGGGGCACCTCTGGCGATTTGGCAAGCAGCGTGCCGTGATGCCGGTAGCAAACAACGTCAGATCTGTTAGTTCCAGGACTAGTGAGTTCGGGCGTTTTTTGACGAGGTTCTCGTGTGGCACGCGTTATGCTGAGTCTCAGACGGAGCTGTGGAAAGTGGCCATTGGCTCTGAAGTGAGTAATTTTTCCCCGGCAAAAAAGTTCAGAGTTGCCTTTTCAACCCATCGAGCAGATTCCGCGCTCCCTAGAAGTCTCAACGCCCCTATCAATCTTCACATGTGAATGAAACCACTTCGGCATCAGGCTAATAAGCCTCTGCGTGGCCGCGAACTCCGGGAAACATCACAGTCTGGATCTGAATTTCATGATTAGAATTTAGTAGCGCCGGAGTATAGCGAACTGTTTAAGAAGATGATTGAGCGAACGTTGGATGCACAAACGCAAGTCGCCCAGGAGATTGAACTAATCACCAAAGACGGGAGAAAAATCACGGTTGCGGTTAACAGCCATCCCATCCAGCATCTCGGGCGAACCGTAGAAGTACAGATAGTTTCACGCTATGCCGCAATTTGAGCTGGATATTGAAGCGAGCTGCTATGTGGGCATAAAGGATCGAGAATTTCTCTTGAGCGACGAGTACAAAATCCTCTCGGTGCCAGACCTGCTTGGCGCGATTAGTTACCCATCATTTAACCAGTGATTAGCTGGCACGATCCATGCGAGAACATTCTCTCGGGCGCAATTAAACGTTTTCAGGATGCCTGATGTGGAAAAAGGCGCGGGCAGACTTCCCTATCGTGTGCCCGAAAGCGCAGCCCAGGGCACGTTGATACGCTACCAGCCACCACCCCCGCACACTCTTTGCCAGCCCTTCCATTTTGATGCGAATCGCAACCTGTTCATGATTGAATCTTCAGTACAGTTTCGGATCGTGCCCACAGACGTCGCACCCCTGCCCAGTTACGTGGCGCCATAAGTTCGTAGAGAGAAACTCGACCACAATGATCGGCTTTAACCGCGCGGGTGGAATTTCTCGCTCGTCGGCGGAGCAAGGGTACTGATGCAGTTTGGAGCAGTGTACCTAATTACAGAACCCAGCGCGGTAGCGCGGGATCCCGGAGGCCACTTAGCCGTAAGGTGTGCAATACTCTTCAATACTAAGTTTCCTGAAGGATCCCGCGCTACCGCGCTGGGTTCTGTACCTGACTACGTTGCAGCTGAAATAGTCAACTGCATCAGACGGAGCCTCACTTTCCTACCATCCGTTCTTTAAAGTTCTTCTTCTAAAGCCTTACTCTTCCGAACAATACCTCCAGGGACTGGAAAATCCTAGACCATAACCATGAACTCTTATTTGCGCAGTCCTCCTTTTACTGCTCACTGTCGCGGCTGCGGTCGACGCGCGCCGCAGTAGCTCGCAATGGCAAGTCAGTAGAAACGCCCGGCTCTGCTTATCTACCAGTCGACTCAACAATGAAAGTCTATTTTGTGAGTGGCATGTTTTCAGCGGAACAACGCAAAGCGCTCTGGGACACCATGGAAAAGTGGAAGTCTTCAAGCAGAGCGTCCGGTACAAGACTCAGATTCGTGGATCTGGGAGACACAAATGGGCTGATAGATTGTCAAAGTTGCTTGACCGTGGTTCGCGAGGAAATCTACACGAGTAATCCAAAGCGGCGTTCGTCTTTCAATCGTCTGCGCCAGGACAAGACGGGGCGTTTGATTTCGGCCTGGATTGGGTTAGATCGGACCGCACATACAACCGCAGGACTCAGAGACCTGATGCTCAAAGCTCTGGAACGCGGACTCGGATTCTGATGACGAGTTCTTTGACGGCGAGGACTCTCTAACAGGCGATTCCCGCCTAAAAATTTCGACACGAAGACTTGTCTACGACTACAGGATAAAAATGCAAACCAATTCTGACGCCATGGAAAAGGGAACATACCTGAAACACCTGCAGCAAGAAATTATCGAACGCCCTCAGGCGGAGACGGCTTTTCATGACAGTGAGGAACCCTACCATCAACTGGTCCAGTTCTCTCCCGACGGAATGGTTGTTCACAAAAATGGCGTTATCGAATTTGTAATCGTGCTGCGGTCAAGCTGATGGGGTTTCTTCTGAATCAGAGCTGATTGGTAGGTCGGGCTATGAATTTGCTCGCCCTGAGTACCGCGCGATGCTCAGGGAGCAGTCCGCGATGCTGGAGAATGGCGAACCCTTATCTGTCATTGAAGTAAAAGGCACGCGTTTTGACGGCCTAGAAGTTACCTGCGAATTGCTTTCCGTCCCCTTCACGCATAAAGGCCAGCCGGCGGTCCAGGCCCATTCGCCCGACACGTATCCAACGTCACATAGAAATGTCCGACAAACTTGCGTTTGTCGGACATTGCCACATGTTCTGGACTCGCCAACTTTTATAGCATGCCCGCCCGGGCCTGTTTTGCGCGTGCTGCTCCAATGGCCGTCTCAACTTCTTTGACTTCCTCCGGTGGCGGCAACACGGCCGGCATCCCCAGGGATTCGATCCAAAGCTCCCTGGTCCAACCCGTGGTGTGGTAGAGGTGTTCGTCCTCCTGGTCTTCCACCTCTTCATGGGCCTCTTTGAGCGCCTTCCCTGCTTCGCCTTTAGTTTTCTTCGCCACTTCGCCTATCAGTTCCCAATTCAAGTGGTCCTTCGTTTCCGCCAGGGTGACGCATTCAGCAGCAACTAGTTGCGCTGCCGCAGGCTCGCCGGCTTGCAACGCCATCTCCATCGCCTTCACCAGGGATTCACCAATGTGACGCACCACGCTGCGTCCGGGCGTTTCGGTGTTGGGGTCGAGTCCGAGAGTCTCAATCGTCTCCTGGACAATCTCAACATGGTTCTGTGTTTCTTCCAGGTATTTCTGCCACTCCTCTTTCAGCTCTTCATTGACTGCGCACTTGATTGCGGTCGTATAGATCTGCACGCCGCCGAGTTCTGTTTCAAGCGCCTGATACATGAGTTCGTTAACCTGTTCTTTTTTCATAGCTCCCCCTCTTTCGTGATCTTGATCAGAATTAATACACGCAGTCCCTGGAAGCCTCCGAAGAAAAGCGTGTTTGTATCGTTTTCAACGTTATTCGCAAGACAACGATCGAATTAGCAAACTCAAGGCCAAACAAGTAGGGCAGCTCCAGGCAGTACAGAACCGAGCGCGGTAGCGCCGGATGCTGGAGATACCTTCGCTCCGCCATTTGGACCGGATGACTTCATTTCGTCGCAGAAATACACTCCACGAAAAGCCACGAAGCTCCACGAAAATTTGATGCTAGTTCGTGTGGTTTCGCGGGATAGTTGTACTTGTTTCAGCGAAAAAACCAATACCGCCGAATAGACTCTCACATCCGGCGCTACCGCGCTCGGTTCTGTAACGAGCCCCCAACTGGTTGACTCCAAACTACGTCAACCACCCATTAGCGCGATTTACCCGCCAGGCTCTTCTTCAGCACAGCCATCAGGTCTATCACTTTTGCCGGCTCGTGTCCTTCGCGTCCATCATTTTCTACTTCGACAATATTGTTTCTTTTCGCACTCTTCTTTTTAACCAGTTTGAGAAGCCGCTCGGTCTGGTCGTCTTTGAGCTTCGCAACGGACAACTGCTTCTTTGATTTAGTGCCAATGATCTTTTCAAACTTCTTCACCGTTGCAACTGAAACCTTCGGTTTCTTCGGCAACCCGAAGTCTTCAGGAGAGCGCAGCTCATCCGCGAAACGCATCGTCTCCGCTCGCAGAATTCCATGCTCAGAGAATATTGCCACCAGATATTCCTTCCCGCGCATCACGAAAGTCGCAATGCCCGCCTTCCCTTCCTTCTCCAGGGTCTCGGCCAGCAGCTTGTAAGCTTTTTCCGAGTTGGCGGCAGGGACAAGAAAATAACCGCGATCAAAATGGATTGGTGGAATGGACTCTTCGGGTACGAAGAGCTTAATGTCGATGTCGCGAGTTTTCTCGGGGGCGAGGCGTTCCAGCTCTTCATCTGAGACCACCACATACTTACCTGGTTTGATTTCATAGCCACGGATTATTTCATCCGCATCGAGGTCGCGCTCGGTCTTCTCTGCATAATATCTGCGGGCCAGAGGTTGTCCATCTGGACCAAGCATGCGAAGAGGCGCGCGTTTGGTCTTGTTGGCAGGAAAGAGATTTACCGGCACACTAACAAGCCCGAACGTAAGCGTACCTGACCAGAACGGGCGCGGGCCTGATTGTTCCTGCTCTTCGTAATTCTGTTTTCGCGTTCGTTTAGGCAGCGCGTTTTTCCTTTCTCAAGGATTGAATGCTCTTCGCTAAAACGGCGTCGAGTGAGCCGGCCTTGCGTCTGGTCTTAACTGCCTGCAATCGTGGTTTCTTACCTTTCGCTTTGCTTTCAATGAACTCCATCACGCGCTGGCGATATTCATCCTTATAATCCGCGGCATTGAAATCCCCATCCAACAGCGAAATGAGTTGTTTCGCCATCGCCAACTCTTTCGCCGTCGGAGCGCGGCCGGCAGGCTTGGGCAGATCGCGCGCGGATATAACCTCTTCTGCGTTCCTCAGGGTCAGAAGCACCAGATAGTCGCCCTCGGCCCGCAGCGCACCGACGTAGGGTTTGTTTCGCATTACCCAGTGGGCAATGCCTTCTCGATTGCGCTTCTTGAGCGCCTCGACGAGTGCGAAGTAAGCTTTGACATCGCCGTCAGGCGCGAGGTAATAAGGCCTTTCATACCACTGCTGGCTGATCGCTTCCGGCGGTACAAACTCTGTGATTTCAATATCGCGCGAAGGTTTGGGTTCGAGACTGGCTAAGTCTTCATCCGTGACAATGACAAATCTTCCCGGCTCAATCTCGTAACCTTTCTGAATCTCCTCAGTCGCCACTTCGTCCCCACTCTCCGGGCTTACCATATGCTGCTTCACTCGCTTCTTTTGGCGATCGTCAAGGATGTGAAAACGAACGGTCCGGTCCGTGACACCGGAATACAGCTTCACCGGAATCCTCGTCAATCCGATCTTTAATTCGCCTTTCCAGATTGCGCGCGCGGCCATTACCTCAAACTCTCCTCTTCGTCACCACACTCGAAACATCCCTCACACGAGAATTCCAAAGTGGTTGTGACCTGAACGCAGATTGGGCACATGGGCCCATCACAATCCACGCAACGAATTTCCGTTTGATATGCGTACGCCTGACTGCATGCCGGACAGATCTCCGTAGCGTCCCTTAGCCACCAGGGCTGTTCTCGTCGCAGCTTTGCCATACATCAAATCCTTGATGCATCTTTAGTTCCACTTTGGAGTGCGGCGGCAGATAGTAGCCGGTGGTCGGAGCGAAGCGGAGACCAGCGGAAGACCAAACGAAAAGAATCAGCACGCCGGAAGGGTGCCAGAAAAACTGTCACCCCTCCGAGTCTTTCGGCAAACCACATAATGTGTTTTTCTCTGGGCATCCTCAGTGTCCTCACATTGCGGATTACGCCGCAATGAGAGACGCACGGGCTCCGACGACACCATCGTCGCGCGAGCGATTTCATTAACACCTTGGCTTCAGCCGGTGATCACGGAGAGCGGACCAAATGGGAAACCGGTCTCACTCATCAAGAATCCAGCGGACTTCTTACTCCACGTCCGCCACGATTCAAAACATGCGTATAGATCATGGTTGTCCTCACGTCTTTGTGGCCGAGTAACTCTTGAACTGTCCTGATGTCATAACCATCTTCAAGCAGGTGGGTAGCGAAGCTATGGCGGAAAGTATGACAGCTCCCGTGTTTGTGTATTTCGGCCAGGGCAATTGCGCGCTTGACAGCCCGTTGGATAAGGTCCGGAAGAATGTGATGGCGCCTGACCTGAGGTGAGCGTGGATCACGGGAGAGTTTTTGCGAGGGAAACACAAACTGCCAGGCCCATGAACGAGAGGCGCCGGGATACTTATCCTTAAGAGCATACGGGAGTAGCGCTTCACCACGCCCTGTTTTTATATCGGCGTGATGGAGTATCCGGACCTTCTCGAGATGAGTTTGCAACGCTCCGATCAATGAGCGGGGTAGCATTGTGACGCGGTCCTTCGCGCCCTTTCCTTCACGCACGGTTATTTCACCGCGTTCAAAGTCGAGGTCTTTCACTCGCAGTCGCACCGCTTCCATCAAACGCAGTCCGGCACCATACAGCAGGCAAGCTATCAAGTGAGGAGTTCCGTCTAGTCGTGCCAGGACAGCTTGAACTTCCTTACGGGAAAACACGACCGGCAATTTTTGGGCGGCCTTGGCGCGTTCGATGTGGTCTATGTATGGCAGCGCTTGTTTGAGCACATCGCGATACAGAAAAAGGAGTGCGCTCAGTGCAACAGTCTGCGTCGATGCTGAAACTTTTGCATTAACTGCCAGGTGAGAGATGAACTGGCGGATTTCGCTTTCGGCCATATCTCTGGGATGCTTCTTATTATGAAAGAGAATAAAACGCCGAATCCAGGCGACGTAGGCGCGCTCGGTGCTGATGCTAAAGTGTCTGACGCGGGCGACCATTCGAACCTGGTCGACAAGTTTGGGAGTTGGCATCGCTAGACCCTTCCTTTACCAAAGGATTTTAGCGGTGCACAATGAACGACAAGGGTGAGCGGTGAAGTCGGATAATAGCATTGATTACGTACTTATGCCGCAGATCCGCGATCTAATACTAGTTATCTCGCTTCGCTGAGAAGAAACCGGACACGGCGAACTCAAAGTTGTTTCTG
>JBBPIC010000092.1:0-19499 GCA_038040525.1 Acidobacteriota bacterium
TTGTGGCGACGAAAGAGCCAAACGTATTTGTGATGCGGCCAGTCCGACTTGGCCCGGAAGTCAACGGCCGCTACCCGGTTCTGGAAGGTTTAGCCGTCGGAGAGCGCATCGTCACTGAAGGCAGTTTTCTGTTGCGGGCTGAGTATCTGAAGTCGGCTTCTGCCAATCATTTGCACTGAGTGCAGTCTGGGAAACGTCGGCCGCACAAGGGCGCTGGAGTTTACCTTTTGGTTTCCGACAGTCAGCGAACCGCGCGGGCCCCTATCACCGTTTGGACCACCTAACAGCCACCCAACCCAGTTGCAGAAGCGGACGCGCAGAGAACGCCAGCCCTCCGCATTACACGCAAAACAGTTAAGTTGCTACGCTTCACTGAGTTGCGGGCCAGCCATGTTTCGTTCGTTTACCATTCCTTCCCATTCTCTCCGGTTTTCTACCATCGAGTGCTGTTTTTTTCTGGCCACGTATTGGCCACTTGGGAAAAAATGAGTCCTGCGGAGTTGAGTCTGTAACCTGTTGAGAGAATACGTGTTATTGGTGGAGCAGAGGAGGGTCGAACTCCTGGCCTCCGCATTGCGAACGCGGCGCTCTGCCAACTGAGCTACTGCCCCACTTGAATGAGGATATTAGGAATACCGGGTGCAAGTGTCAAACTAGGATCTTCGTTTGTTTCGTGCGGCTTCGTATAATTTTGTGGATTCGACTCTTTGCCTGGGGAAAAGCGATCCACGAAATCACACCAAAAATCACGAAACTTAAAACGCTTTTCTGTCATTCATTAAAGCCCTTTCCAGACGTGAGATTCTATTCGAGGCGCCGCATCGCCAGCTCCAGCGCTTCGTT
The DNA here is from genome assembly GCA_038040525.1 of Acidobacteriota bacterium. Classification (GTDB taxonomy): domain Bacteria; phylum Acidobacteriota; class Blastocatellia; order Pyrinomonadales; family Pyrinomonadaceae; genus PSRF01. Next base: position 844 of record JBBPIC010000092.1, read on the forward strand.
AACTAAACCTACATTCTGGCCGCCACCCTGGGCCATGTCAGGTTTGCCGCCGCCCCGGCCGTTGAGTAACGCACATGCTTCGCGCATCAAGGCACTCATGTCGCCGGGAGCATCAGCGGATCTGGCGAAGACCAGTCGGGCGGCATCTTTCTCTCGAGAGCCAAGCAGAGCAATCGTAAGTGGGTGAGCAATTAGTGCCTGGGCCAAATGCTTCAGTGACTCGGCGTCCCGGTTATCAAAAACTCGGGTGATGACTCTAAGCCTTGATTGATCGGTCGCGCTCTCGTCGATAGTTGGACTTCCGTCGCCAACGCCCTTCCTAACGGTCCCACCCCAGCCGGGCTGCCCGGCAGGGGACCCCGGGGTCGGGCTACTGCCCCGAGCGTCATCGCGCGCGACACCATCTGTGACCCCTTCAGGGTCAATCGTTTGATGCGCGTGCGATCCGGGGGTGTCGCGCTGCGCGCTCGACCCCCGGCTACTATCTCTCACCCCTCCGGGGTGAACCGAGGAGAGCAGTTCTTCGGCCTCGACGCGGGCGGCAATTTCTTCCAGTGCGCGAATACGCCGGTGTAATTCCTTGTTCTCGTCCAGCACGCGAGTTGTGAGTTTGGCCGCGTCGTCACGAGCCGAGCTATATAAAGCTGCAACCGCGCGTGCGGTCTTGTTTGCGCGGCGATAATCCGCAAGCGCCCTCATGCCGGCAACAAACTCGATGCGAGTTAATCCCCTGGCGCGCTCCCAATGTCGCACCGCAATCATACCTACCTCACCGGTGCGGTAAGCATGTGTCCCGCCGCAGGGTGTCAGATCAAATCCTTCGATCTCAATCACGCGCAGCTCGCCGTCGCGAGCAGGGGCCTTCCTTAATGGAAGTTTTGCGGCTTCGTCCGACGAAACAGACTTGATCGTGATTGTACGGTCTTCCCAGATAACGTTATTGGCGAGCTCGACGGCGCGTTCGATCACTTCGGTCGTCGGGTTCGCCAGGTCGACGTCTATTTCGCAGGAATCTTCCAGTACCCGAAAGCTGCGTGTCGGCGCGTTGAAGAGAGTGACAAAAGCTTGCGAGAGGATGTGCTGACCGGTGTGCTGCTGCATGTGATCGAGGCGCCGAGCCCAGTCAACTCTTCCTTTGACGGTTGACCCAATTTCCGGGGCTCGCCCCTGGATTACATGGAGCACACCGTTGTCTTCATCGTCGATACACTCGACGACGCGTATGCCGTTTAAGACGCCTGTATCGCTTGGCTGCCCCCCACCGGTTGGATAGAAGGCCGTGCGATCGAGTGTTACCGCGGTCCAACCACTAACGCGTTCGCTTGTGTCGACGACGCGCGCTTCAAACTCGATGAGATGAGAATCGTGGTAGTAGAGACGTTCGGTGCCAGGCATGCTGAGTTTAATAATCCAACTGACAAAACATGGCAAGTCACCGACCGCAGGGACGTTGCTGTTCTCGAGGTCAGGAAGGGTGGCTTGCCCCCGCCGGTATGCTAAAGGCAGCCATATTTCTCAGGAAGAGCGGGGCCAAGCCACCTTCCCAACCTTGAACCTGGGTACATTGCATCCTTCGATAAAGGCATCAATATTTTCTCAGGGAGAGCGGCACCTTCCCAACCTTGAACCCGGGTACAGTGCATCCTCTAGATAAAAGGCAGACGTATTCTCAGGAAGAGCGGGGGCAAGCCACCCTTCCCAACCTTGAACCTGGGTACATTGCATCCTCTAGATTAAGCCCGACACCTTTGACACTCATTCTCAAGACCAACATAATTCGCGACTGCTTCCCAATCGTTCACGATTCCCAGCTTAGCTCGCAGAGATGGATGCTATGGATAACTTTCTTCGAAGATATTTATTTTCTCTCGTCGTGGCCTTTTGCGTTATTGCATCGTGGGGCAGCGCCTCCGGCCAGCAAGACGAACCACTACGCTCGATCACTTACCGGCTCTCGATGTCGCGGCCGGTGTCTCACTTATTCGAAGTGGCAATCGAGGTTGAGTTGCCAAAAGACTCAGCGGCGAAGTTTCTGGATTTCCAGATGGCGAAATGGTCGCCTGGTCGTTACGCTGTCTTCGATTTCGCGAAAAACGTTCAGGAATTTCAGGCCCTCGGCGGTATTTGTCCGCGCAGCGCACAATGCAAGATGTCGCCTTATCCTGTGAGCCGCTTGGACGATCAAACGTGGCGAGTGCCGATATCGACAGGGTCGACCAACGGTCCCACTTTGAACGCGGAGAGCTTGACGATTCGATACAAAGTTTTTGGAAACGATCTCTCCGGAACGTTTTCTCAACTCGATCCGCGCCACGCCAACTACAACGGTCATTCAATCTTCATGTACCTGGTCAATCACAAGCCCGATCCGGTGAAGCTTTGGATTGATCCTCCGCCGGGCTGGCGAATAGTGAACGGCCGCATGGATGACCGCGACCAGCGTGAATGGCAGTTTCCCAATTGGGACATCATGGTCGACACGCCAACCGAGATTGCGCCTGACTTCACCGTTGATGAATTTCAGGTGGACGGAAAGCAATACCGGGTGATGGTCCATTCTTTCAGTGACGAAGGCCGCAAACGACCTGCATTGGTTAGTGATATCGAAAAGATTGTCAGGGCCGAAACCGCCATGTGGGGGCCTCCCGACTTTGAGTCGTATACGTTTTTATTTCACTTCGCTGCCGACGATATTTCAGGCGACGGTATGGAACATTTAACCTCAACCCAGATCATCGAACCTGGCGCCCTGGGCGAACCCGGAGTCTATGACAGCGCGTTGGGCACTGTGGCTCACGAATTTTTTCACGTTTGGAACGTCAAGAGGCTGCGTCCGGTTGAACTTGGTCCATGGGATTTCACCCGACCCGTGAGCACACGCAGTCTCTGGATTGCTGAAGGCCTGACAAATTACTACGGCCACATGATGATGCGTCGCGCGGGAATTTGGGACGACACGCGTATCCTGGCCCGTGAAAGCCAGACGATTACCCAAATCGAAAACGCTCCCGGCAGCCGTTTGATGAGCGCGGAAAACTCATCGCTGTCCGCGCCGTTTATCGATGATGCTCCACATGCGCAAAAAACCAACCTGCAAAACACTGCCATCAGCTACTACCCGAAAGGCGAGTTGATCGGGATGGTCCTTGATTTAATTATTCGCGGAAAAACCAATGGCCAGGCTTCGCTTGATGAAGTGCTGCGACGCATGTATTCGGACTTCTATCTCAAGAGTCCGAATGCGTCTTACTACTTGCGTGGACGAGGTTATACACCTGAAGACCTCGAGCGCATCGCTTCCGATGTTGCAGGTACGGACCTGAGTGACTTCTTTAAGCGTTACGTTCGCGACGTCGAGATACTCCCCTACGATGAAGCGTTCGGTTATGTTGGATTGCGCGTGGCGCGTTCAGTTGCACGTGAGCCTTACAACGCCGGTATTACTTTGGATGAGGAGGATCCAGAGGGCCTTACCATCGGAAGCGTCAGAAGTTACTCACCAGCTGAAGACGCCGGGTTGGAGGAGGGTGACGAAATTCTTACGCTCGAGGGCAAGAAGATCAAACGCGAGAGTTTTCTGGCCGCGCTGAGTAGACATAAACAAGGCGATCGTGTTCCGGTGACGGTGCTACGCGACCGGCAAATGATTCGTGCCATCCTTGTGCTCGGTCCACCGGAACGCTTTGACTATCGAATCGAAGAGAAGAAAGACGCGACGCCGGCGCAGAAGGCATTGCGGCTGGCGTGGCTGAATGGAAGATGACGGAGTTCTGCACAACAGGTATTTCCGGGCAGAGAATTAATCTCCTGGCGGCTGTGCCGAGTTCCGTGCGGTAAGCCTATGGCTTACCGTAAACACATATTTGTCCGAGGCTGCGCCTCTGCGCCACTGCATCTCGGCGTGAATTCGGAGGCGTAGCCTCATGAGACAAAGTCCTTTCCGGTAAGCCATAGGCTTACCGCACGGAACGCGGCAAAGCCGCAGCGCACTTCACCCTAACCTGCGCCGCTGTCTCTCACCCACCTGCTTGATCGGGCACAATGACAGACAGGAATGTCTGTCCTACCCCACTTCAGGCATCTAGTTTGCTAGTGACCGCTCACAGTCCTTCAATAAAGCCAAACCTCATGACGTAACTGGATAGCCCAGTTTACGCCGGGGGATATGAACTGGAGCAAGGAGAGGGTCATGGAAGCAACATTTGGAACCTTAGAACGGTATTCGAGCGGCGACACCAGGAGATTACCTGACGTCACAGGAGCCCTGCGCAATTGGTTTACCGGGGTATTTGGGTGTTCACACAAAGAGCTCAGTCGTCCTTTTTCAAGACATGGCGAGAGCTATCGTGTCTGCATAGGTTGCGGAGCGCGGCGTAGATTTGACCAGCAAACGTGGAACTCGCGCGGGCCTTTTTACTATCGCCCGGCTAACACGTCTGAGCTCCTCGAGGTTGACTGTAGCGCTCTAAGGAGCGTTTAGTCTTCCGGAGTCAGAGGCATGTTCTACTCCAGCCTGTAGTTCGGTGCTTCCTTGGTGATGATCACGTCGTGCACGTGTGATTCGCGGAGCCCGGCTGAGGTGATCCGTATGAACTGGCTCTTCTCCTGAAACTCTTTGATCGAGCGGCAACCCGTGTAGCCCATTCCGGAACGCAGTCCGCCGACGAGTTGCGTAGTCATCTCGGCGATCGTTCCCTTGTATGCGACACGGCCTTCGATTCCTTCGGGAACCAGCTTCGAATCGAGATCCGTCATTTCCTGGGCGTAACGATCGCGCGATCCTTCACGCATCGCGCCAATCGAGCCCATGCCGCGATACGTTTTGAACGAACGTCCCTGAAACAGAATTACTTCTCCAGGCGCTTCCTCAGTTCCCGCGAAGAGGGATCCAATCATTACCACGTCTGCCCCGGCTGCTATGGCCTTGGCTACATCCCCGGAAAATTTCACACCACCATCGGAGATCACCGGCACTCCAGCGGTGCGTGCAGCCTTGACGCACGACTGAATCGCGGTTATCTGCGGCACCCCCGCACCCGTTACCACTCGCGTAGTGCATATTGACCCTGGCCCAATCCCGACCTTGATCGCATCCACCCCTGCATCCGCCAACTCCTGCGCTCCTTCAGTTGTGCCCACGTTACCCGCGATTACGTCTGTGTCTGGGTGATGGCGTTTTATTTCCCGCACTGCTTCGAGCACGCGCAATGAATGACCGTGGGCGGTATCGACTACTAAACAATCAACCCGCGCTTTCACCAGCTCGGCGGCGCGTTCGCGAAAGTCGCCCGTGGCCCCAATTGCGGCGGCCACGCGCAAACGGCCCAGATCGTCTTTTGCCGCCGACGGATATTTGATGGCCTTTTGAATGTCTTTGACTGTAATCAGGCCTTTGATGCGATTATCGCCATCGACCACGATGAGCTTCTCGATTCGATGTTTCTGGAGGACCGCTTTGGCCTGCTCAAGCGTTGTGCCCACGGGGACTGTAACCAGCGGCTGCTTAGTCATCACTTCAGAAACCGGGATATCAAAGCGCGTCTCAAACCGTAGGTCGCGATTAGTGATGATCCCGACCAGGTGTCCGTCCTCGTCAACGACCGGCACCCCGCTGATGTGAAAACGCTCCATTACCTCGAGAGCTGCGCGCACGGGTTTGGTGGGGAGGATCGTTACCGGATCGACGATCATGCCCGACTCCGAGCGTTTGACCTTGTCAACTTCTTCCGCCTGGCGTTCTATGCTGAGGTTTTTATGAATCACGCCGATGCCGCCTTGTTGGGCCAGGGCTATCGCCAGGGCAGCTTCAGTCACCGTGTCCATGGCGGCGGAGCAGAGAGGAATTTGGAGCTTGATGTTCCGCGTCAATTGTGTGGACGTGTCTGTTTCCGAAGGCAGCACATCAGAACGCGCCGGAAGCAGGAGCACATCGTCGAACGTAAGACCTTCGGGAATATTGGCTGAGATCATAAGAACTGTTTCAACTCCTCAAACGGTTATTAGATTGAATAATAATGAATACGGAAACGCCCGCCACTCGAGCGGGCAGGTTCAAAGAGACTTACAAGACTCGGGTTGTGTCCTGGTTTAAGTTTTTCTCTACGCGTCCTGTGTGTTCTCTGTGTGTCTGGGGTGCATCTTATTCGAGCCTTATTCACCACCAAAACACAGAGGACGCACAGTGAGTTGGGAAGTGGGCCAATACCAAAATTCCTGGCAAAATGAACATCTTCAAAGTAACGCACACACCGGTCTACTGCGCCTTGCAGCACAAGCCCGGTGCGACCAAAACTACTATTGCAGAGCCTGTTCGTAATCAGTTTTCCAAATAACCAAAGTGCCCGCGTCTTCGGGGCCAATTAATTCAGGCGACGTGAAATTGACAGTCAACATTTCCCGGGAAGAAGACGCTTCCCGACGCAACTCCGCCGATCGCCGCTGATACCACTTGAGTACCGCCAATGCGGCTGCCGTCAAGATAGCCAGTATCACAATAGCCATCACCACCGTCAAAACAGGTGAACGTGTCGCCGGCGTGTCGGTATAGACTTTTGAGTGATAATGGGAGCTGCCCACGTCTTCGGCGCTATCTCCCGCATCTCGCATGAAGCGGGTGTAACCTTCGAGGGCGTCCTTTTCATCGAAACCGACGTAACGCGCGTAAGCTTTTACGAAGCTGCGGTTGAAGATACCGCCCGGGAGACGCTTAAACTCATTCGTTTCGATTGCTTCGAGATAGTGAATTGAGATTCGCGTTTGATCGGACACTTCGCGCAAAGGTATATGCTTCTCCTCACGTGCGAGTCGCAACTGTTCACCGATAGTCGCTGCCGTCACCAATTCGCGTGCGTCCTTTACACTTGCCGCCTGATGGATGTGAGCCTCGCTGGACGCCAGTTGAAAGTAGTCTGCAACTAATTCCCTGGGTTCCGAGACGTTTCAGCACGCTCTGCAAGACCAAACTAAATGTTTGGCCGAATATATATTGCGTGGCAAACGCTGTCAAACCTTTGAAACAGAGGTCAGAGATAAGAGGTCAGAAGTCAGACGTATCGCTCCCGCTAGACTGATGTACTGGGGCTAAGGTAACTGAGGCGTTGTTTGGACTGATCTCTGATCTCTGACTTCTGACCTCTGATGTCTTGATTCTTCGGGCGCGCGGTGATAGGTTGACGCGAGAAACAACAACTCGACTTTAATTTCTACAACAGGAAAAAGTGAGGATACGGAGATGCCCTTAGAAGCGCTCGGAATGGTGGAGACCAAAGGCTTCGTCGGAGCCGTTGAAGCGGCTGATGCTATGGTCAAAGCAGCGAATGTTACGCTCCTCGGAAAAGAGTACATCGGTGCGGGATATGTGACGATTTTTGTGCGCGGAGACGTGGGTGCGGTGAAGGCCGCAACGGACGCTGGCGCCGCTGCCGCGCGCCGGGTGGGGGAGTTGATTAGCGTCCACGTCATTCCTCGTCCGCATGCTGAAGTGGAGCGCGTCCTCCCGGTCGACGGACGCACAGGTTTGAGTCCTGACGAAAGATCTATACAGGGCGGAGGTTCCCGCGGACAGCTGGGAGAGGGCGAAGGCCGTTCGCTTCAATCCGGGGCCCGAGAGGGAAGCAAGGAAAAAGCCAGGTGATTGCCGATTTCCAAATGCCGATTGCCGATTGACAAGACGGCGGCCCGTCGTAAATTGGCAATTGGCAATCGCCAATCGGAAATACTTGCGGGAGGTTTGTTATGTCCGCAGATAAGGACCTCATATCGGTGCAACAGGCGCGGGACCTTGTCGATGGAGCCCACAAGGCCCAGCAGGAAATTGCCCGCTTCGATCAAGCTAAGATAGATCGAATTTGCGAGGCTATGGCAAAAGCTGCGCTGCGAGAAGCCGCGCGGCTGGGAGCGATGGCGGTCGAAGAAACCGGCTATGGAGTTCCCGACGATAAGCGAGAAAAGAACCGTTTTGCTGCTGAGGATGTTTGGAACTACTTTCGCGGCCTGCGCACGGTGGGAGTTATATCCGAGTCGAAAGATGTTGTAGAGATAGCCAGCCCGCGCGGTGTAGTTGCGGGAATCATCCCTTCCACTAACCCAACCTCCACGGCCATCTTCAAAATCCTGATTGCAGTAAAGTCGCGGAACGCGATTGTACTTTCCCCGCATCCCTCCGCCGCCAGGTGTATTAACGAGAGCGCGCGCGTGATGCGCGAAGCCGGAGAAAAAGAAGGTTTACCAGCGGAAGCCATCGGTTGCATGACGACTGCCACCATCGAAGGCACGGAAGCTTTGATGAAGCACAAACAAACTGCAGTCATCCTGGCAACCGGCGGGATTGGCCTGGTGCGGGCCGCATACTCTTCCGGCAAACCGGCCTTCGGAGTTGGTCCAGGCAACGTTCCTGTCTTTGTGGAAAGATCTGCTGACGTTCCGAAAGCGGTACAGGACATTTTGACAAGCAAGTGTTTTGATAACGGAACAATCTGCGCCTCCGAGCAGGCAGTTGTATGCGATGCCCCGATTGAAAAAACCGTTAGAGAGCAGTTTAAAGCACAAGGAGCGTACTTCGTTTCTCAGTCTGAGGCTGATCAACTCGGGAAGATCGTTGCCACTCCGCAGCGTTCGCTCAATCCCGCTATAGTCGGCAGGTCTGTTGAAGTGATCGCCTCGATGGCCGGAATCAGCGTGCCGCCCGGAACACGTTGCTTGATTGCTGACGTCGCTGGAGTCGGCCGCGAGTATCCGCTTTCCATGGAAAAGTTGTCGCCAATCCTCGCGTTTTATGTAGTCGACGGACTTGTGCGAGGCGCCGAGCGCTGTTACGAAGTGCTGCGTTACGGAGGTATGGGACACACAGCTGGGGTGCACACGCGATCGCGCGAGGCTGCAGTTCAATACGGCAGCGAGATGCCTGCCTCGCGAATAACTGTAAACACTCCCACGACACACGGAGCCATCGGCTTTTCAACTGCGCTCCCACCCTCAATGACGTTGGGTTGTGGTTCGTGGGGTGGAAACGTCACTTCAGACAATGTTTCTCCGCTCCATTTACTCGACATAAAGCGAGTTGCATTTGAAACGAGGCCCGTAAAGAGCGTACGACCGGCCGTGTCTCCTTCGACGTCACGAGCAACGGTGCCGGCGCAACAACGGATTCCGGCACCACAACCGCGGCAACCGCAGGTCGTAGTTGGGGCCGGCGGCAAGATCAATCGCGAGGAGATCTCGGCTATTGTCGACAAGTTCCTCGCCGGCCGGAGACCGGAGCCACCGGCTAGTGGTACCCAGGAGAGCGAGAGACCACAACCACCAGCACGGCCACCCGTAGAGTCCGAAGCGGGGAGTATGTATGCGGGTCCCAGTCCGACGTCACGTCAAACTGAAGTCAGTCGTCACACAGGTAATGGCGGCCGGAACGCGGCGCCGGCATCCTCCGCACCATCGACGAATGGCAGCAAGACCGTGGACTTTGTGAGCGAGGACGATGTTCGGCAGGCCATCCAAAAGGGCGAAAAAATCTATATCAACGCCAAGACCATAATCACGCCAGCTGCTCGTGACATGGGAGAGCCGGCGGAGATCTTTGCGAAAGGGTAAATGGTGAATGGTAAATGGTAAATAGGAGGACGGAAACATTTTCCATATATCATTTCTCAATTCTCATTTTTCGGAACCAATGTTCTAGTTCTAGTATTGACCCAAGTTAGCTTGGAGAAAAATGAGAAAATGACACATGGAAAATCTTAAGTCGTTCTCCATTTACCATTCACCATTTACCATTCACCAATTATGTTTCTAGCAAGAGTTGTTGGCACAGTTTGGTCGACCAAGAAGACACCGGATCTTGAAGGCGTGCGGTTTCTGGTGGTGCATCCGTTTGATCTGGATAAAGAACCTACCAAGAATATCGTGATCGTAGCCGATCGTCTGGGCGCGGGCACGGGTGAGATTGTGATGTGTGCCTTTGGAAAAGCGGCCCGTACTGCGATCGGCAATCAGGACATGTCGATCGAGGCGGCGGTTGTCGGGATAGTTGATCGAGTAGATATAACCGGCGAGGTGCCGGAAGACATGCGCGAGGCCAGTATGAAATTGGCGCGGGACAATGGGAGACCGTGAAGGAGTGACGAGTGACAGGTGACAAGTGACAAGTAAGAAGTAACAAGCGCGAAGTTGGATGACCTTTCTTGCTTGTCACCTGTCACTCGTCACTTTGCAGTTTGTAATGGCCAATGAAGACTTGATTTACCGGCTCACTAAAGCCGTCTACAGCCGTCTAGGCAATACAGCAGACGAGCAGACCGTAGAACAACTGGTTACCGAGATTTATCGCGAGATCGAACCGTTTGTTAACACCAACGGCAGTTCCTATTCTCCTCAACAATCGTATCCCTCCAGCGCTTCAGTAACCTCTCAATCTGAAGGCGCTTCCGACCGAATGATCATTTCGGTGTTTGGCATGGATCACCCGGGCATCGTCGCTGCCGTCGCTCAAATCCTGGCCGAAGCAAACTGCAGCATCGTGGACATCAATCAGACGGTTGTTCAGGGAAAATTTGCGATGGTGATTATTGCCAACATCTCGCGGGCCAGAGAGAGTGCTACAGAATTAAAGGAACGGCTGCGAAAAGCAGGCGAAGAACTGGGAGTGCACATCTACGCGCAACGCGAAGACCTTTTCAACGCAATGCACCGGATCTAGTAAATGGTGAATGGTAAATAGTAAATGGTAAGAACCATGGCACTAAGCGCGCCCATAAACAACAAGTGACTATTTACCATTTACCATTTACCATTTACCCACGTTAATCATTCACCCATTTACCATCTAGCGCATGCCTGAACCCAAGATCTCCCGACGTTGTCCTACATGCCAAGCATCGATTCGTGGCGAGGCCTTTTTTTGTCCCCAGTGCGGTAACAAAATAGATCGGTCGCCATCCAAGCCCGCGCCGAGCATTCATGACACAGAAGAGGCGATTATTGATGCCAGCCAAACGTTGACTGAGTCGGATTTTCGGTCTCGCAATAAAGAGAAAGGGCCGAGTCAACCTGGGAAATCGGCAACGCGTCAGCGCGCTTTGGGTGAGGTTGGTTCGAAGATTCAACGTGTAACCAACAAAGCCCGTGTCGTTGAAGGTGATGTGATTCAACGTGTTCAGAAGTTTCGCGAGATATCGAATGTGGTAATCGACGAAGCCAGCTACGACCCCAGTCTGCGTTTCGTGTTGGTTGCCGCCGTGCTGTTTGTTCTATTTCTTGTGATTGTGTTGCTGAATAAGTTTATCGGTTAGATCTGAGATGTGATAAACAGAACCGAGCGCGGTAGCGCCGGATACTAAAGGCCAGGTAAGCAACTCGCGGCAGTCTCTCTAGTTTGAAAAGTAGCGTCTTAGCATCCGGCGCTACCGCGCTCGGTTCTGAAATCGGACAATGGAATACTCCCAGGCAGAAATTCTCCAAACGGTCGCCATGACGGAGATGGAACATCTCGACGTCCGCACCGTCACGCTCGGCCTGAGTTTGCGCGACTGCGTCAGCGAATCAATCGAACGCACCGCGGCACGCGTAACTGACAAACTCCATCGCTTCGCCGGCCGTCTGGTTGAAACCGTCGACCAGGTAGGCGACGAATACGGGATTCGCATCGCCAACAAGCGGATCGCTGTGACCCCCATATCCATGATCGTAGAAGGCGCGAATGGTGACACGATCGAGCTAGCGCGCGCTATCGATGAAGCGGCGGGCGCCGTCGGTGTCGACTTTATTGGTGGGTATTCCGCGCTCGTGCACAAGGGAATGACAGACTCGGAGCGTAAGTTTCTCAACTCAATTCCCGAGGCTTTGGCGACGACCAGGCGTTTGTGCTCGTCGGTGAACGTAGCTACCACTCGCGCCGGAATCAACATGGACGCCGTGGCCCATGTGGGCATGCTAATCAAAGAAGCTGCGGAACGAACCAGAAGCGAAGGCGGCCTGGCCTGCGCCAAATTTGTCTGCTTCGCCAATTCAGTTGAAGACAATCCATTCATGGCCGGGGCTTTTCATGGCCCAGGCGAGGCGGAAGCGGTTATCAATGTTGGCGTGTCTGGTCCGGGAGTAGTGAATTATGCCATTCGACACGCATCTAAAGACCTGCCACTTCAGGATCTCGCCGAAATCATCAAGAAACTTTCGTTCAAGCTTTCTCGGGCCGGCGAGTTGGTTGGACGCGAAGCTGCGCGCAGGTTGGGAATTCCGTTTGGCATAATCGATTTATCGCTCGCGCCAACGCCGGTCCCCGGAGATTCAGTTGCCAACATCATCGAAGCGATGGGATTTGAAAGAGCAGGAACACACGGCACTACCGCGGCTCTCGCGCTGCTTACGGACGCCGTCAAGAAAGGCGGGGCAATGGCTAGCGGGTCCGTTGGGGGCATGAGTGGCGCCTTCATACCGGTTTCGGAAGACGCAGGAATGATCGAGGCGGCAATGCTCGGCGCACTCTCGCTGGACAAACTCGAAGCGTGGACCAGCGTCTGCTCGGTGGGCATCGACATGGTGGCCGTTCCCGGCTCGACATCTGCCGAGACGATATCGGCAATCATTGCGGATGAAATGGCGATTGGAGTTATGAATAACAAAACGACCGCGGTGCGCATCATTCCTGTGCCCGGTCGTGAAGTGGGCGAGATTGTTGAGTTTGGCGGACTGTTAGGCAGCGCTCCAATAATGGCTGTGAACAAGTTTTCATCTGCTGATTTCATTCGCCGCGGCGGCCGCATTCCGGCGCCCATCCATTCGCTGCGGAATTAGGAAGTTGGAAGTTGGAAGTTCACGCATGATCTATGGATGGCAAAACGCAAGGGGCACACGAGACCTGCTAGTTTTTTATCCCCTCACAAAGATGTAGAATCAATATTAGGAGTTGACGGTTTAATGTCGAAAAGGATAACCAGGATCGAGGGAACATCCGTCTCGTTACCGCCGGAAGCTGTTGACGCATTGGGCGTCGGCGCGGGCGGCGAACTAGACATCGAAATCGTCGGCAAGGCACTTATCGTTCGCTCAGTCGAAGAAGCGCAGCGTTCGCGTGAGTTCGCCGACATTTTCGAGTCTGTGTTAGCGCGGCGCAGACAGGCCTATGAACAGTTGGCAGAAGGTCCCAACTAGCAGGCGACAGGCGGATGAAATTCCCGGACAAGTTGGATGTGCTGAACGCCCACGCCCGATTGATTGCGGAAACCGGAGGTATCCCTGGCTTACGAGATGAGGGGTTGCTTGAATCGGCCCTCGCTGCTGCAGTAAATCGTCACCACTATGAGGACGCCGATCTTGTCGATTGCGCCGCTACTTACGCCTATCACCTTACACAGGCGCATGCATTCATCGACGGCAACAAGCGGGTTGCGGCGGCAGTTACGGAAGCATTCCTGGAAAGCAACGGAATTCAACTCGCGATGACTGACGAGGAGATTGTTCGGCTATTCGTGGATGTGGCGGCGGGACTTTTGAGCCGCGACGAAGTCGAGCAATTGCTTAGGGGGAAGGTTATAGATCCAGATCGCCAAGCACGCGAGTGACCTTGAAATCTCGGCGAAAGCAAATAATCTTAAAGCAATGCGGAGACGACAATATGCCAGAAGCACTTGGAATGGTTGAATGCATGGGCCTGGTGGCGATGATCGAAGCAGCCGATGCGATGGTCAAATCTGCGAACGTTAGATTGGTGGGCTGGGAAAAGATCGATGCTGGTTTGGTCACGGCGATCGTTCGCGGAGATGTGGCAGCTGTTCGCGCTGCCGTCGATGCCGGAGCAGCGGCAGGGAAGAGAGTGGGCGTGGTGGTGGCCACTCACGTGATTCCTCAGCCGCATGAGGACGTCGACCTGGGCCTGCCGGTTTTGAAAACAGGCGAGACCACGAAAAAGAAAATCAGTGGTTCGGTTCGGCCCAAATAAAGCGGCGAAGCAAACCATGCGGAAATCTGCGGACCTTCTCGCTTGTAGTTTTCCTTCCCAACGCGGCCTGCCCTCCACATGAGCCTGACACTTTATCTTCTTCGCCACGGACAAACAGCGCTAAGCCGCGAAGATGTCTTTTGCGGTTCGGGCCTGGATCCGGAACTCACTCAGGAAGGTCTGGAGATGGCGCGGGCCTTTACTGAGGCCTACCGATCACACGCGTGGACTGCAGTATTTACAAGTGAACTGCAGCGAACTATCGCCACGGCGGAACCCCTTTGCAACGCGTTGGGAATAGCGTCCGAGATACGCGCTGGTCTAAATGAGATTGGTTACGGCAGTTGGGAAGGACTAACGAAAGACGCGGTCGACCAAAAGTATCATGACGACTTCACTAATTGGCTGGCTGACCCGGCCTGGCATTCGCCCACTGGAGGGGAATTGGCGGTGCAAGTTGCGCGGCGCAGTCAGCATGTAGTTGAGGAGATTACCGAGCGTTTTAGCGAGGGAAGTGTCCTCGTGGTCTCACACAAAGCGACCATCAGAATAATTCTCTGTAGTCTGCTGGGCATCGATGTGGGACGCTTTCGTTATCGGCTGGGCTGTCCTGTAGCGTCAGTGAGCGTGGTAGAATTTACGTCGCATGGTCCATTGGTAAGAGTGATGGCGGACCGTTCACACTTGAGTGGACGCCTCCGATCATTGCCGGGTACCTAAGATTGCAAAAACGGAGACACCTTAATAGATCCATGAATAAACCAAAGATCCTGTATAGAACTTTCCGGCTAGCGTTCATCCTCACAGTGCTGGTGTTTGCTGCTTCCTCCATCCGCGCTCAGCAGCCGTTGTGGGGCGTCGCTCGTTAAGCAGTTCACACCAAAGCTACAACTCGGCGCCGAGCTAACCGGCGCCTTCACTAGGGCCCTTGAGACTGGGCAGGGACAATTGCAAACTTTGGTTGGCGGAAATTATCAATTCAGAAACAACGCTTCCTTCGACTTCGGAATAATTGCCGGAAAATTTGTCGCCAGCCCTCGAGTAGGGGCACAAGTGGGAATCTCAGTCGATTTTTGATACCGGAACTGACGGTGGGCACGATCCACGAACGCACACGAAAGGATTGGAACTACGAGCTTTTTTCGTGCCGCTTCGTGTGATTTCGTGGATCGCTCTTATGTTTTTCCGAAAGCCTTCGCTTTTGGAGGGAAACGCGGACTTCAAGCACCGGAAGCATCCGCACTAATCGTCTGACTGCTGTCACCCGCCACCGGAGTAAAACGAACACTTCGAATGCGCCGGCCTTCAACCCGCTCGACGACGAAACGACTGCCCTCGTAGTCGATCGAGCTTCCTTCTTTGAGCACCTGCCCCGCCTGGGCCATAAGAAAACCGGCAATTGTCGTATACCCGTCATGTTCAGGTAGTTGCAGTTTTAGAATGCGATTGGCGTCGCGCACCGCCAATGTTCCGTTTAGCAGATACGAATCATGCTCTTTAACCACTTGCGCCCGCGATTCCTCATCAAACTCGTCGTCGATTTCACCGACAATCTCTTCCAACAAATCTTCGAGAGTAATAATTCCTTCCATTCCTCCGTGTTCATCGACGACGCACGCGAGGTGCGTTCGGTGAGCGCGCATTTGCTTCAGCGCAGCGCCTAGTGGAGCCTTGTCAGGTATAAACAACGCGGGATGTATCAGGCTCTCAAGGGAGAAGGGTAATTGCGGATTCTCCAAAAACGCTTCAATGTCTCGCCTAAAGACAATGCCGGCGATGTTGTCCATTCTTTCGCGGTAGACGGGCATCCGTGAGTAGCCGGTGCCGCTAAACATCGCTTTCGTTTCGCCCAGGGATGCTGAAACCGGCAGCGCGGAGACCCCCGTCCTCGGGATCATTGCTTCGCGTACTTCTGCCTCGCCAAAGTCGAAGACGCGATTGATTAGTTTTTGGTCATCGGCGTTAAGATGCCCGCTATCACGCGAGATGTTGATGAG
This sequence comes from Acidobacteriota bacterium, assembly GCA_038040525.1. GTDB lineage: Bacteria > Acidobacteriota > Blastocatellia > Pyrinomonadales > Pyrinomonadaceae > PSRF01. The sequence continues at coordinate 16,771 of JBBPIC010000092.1, forward strand.
TTGACGCAGCTCGTCGGCACTATAGATCGAGGCATGCTCTCCCGAAGGATGAAGTCCAAATAATCTGACAGTGCGCGTGCCCGCCCAGTCGAGCACGCGGATGGGCCAGGAAAAGATCTTGTAGAAAATGTGCAGCGGCCTCGCTATGGCCAGGGATACTTTTTCCGCTCGTTCCAATGCCAGCGTCTTGGGAGCGAGTTCTCCCAAAACGATGTGCAGAAACGTGATGATCGTAAAGGCCAGCCCAAACGAGAGGGTATGAAGCACTGTCTCCGAGACGCGGCCTTTGAGCGGCTCTTCCAGCAAGTGCGCAAACACCGGCTCGCCAATCCATCCCAGCGCCAGTGAGGCCATGGTGATCCCCAGTTGAGTCGCAGAGATATAAGCGTTCAGATTGTCAACTAAACCGAGCAGGAGTTGCGCGCGACGGCTACCGCTGTCGGCCAGAGCGGCAATCCGCGAGCGGCGCACACCCACCAGGGCAAATTCTGAGGCCACAAAAAAGCCGTTCGCCAGAACAAGCAGAACGACCAGGAACACATATAAAGCGGCAACCACTAGTTGATATGCTAATTTCTCTCGCTCCAATGGTCAAACATGTCGTGTCGCGGAAGTAAGAAAGCCAGGGCATTTTGCTGTGCCAGCGGAGAGCTCACCCGTAATCGATTTCGCGGCTCCTTGCTTCAAGGTCTTTGGTAGTTTTGTTTGCCCAATCCCGTAGTAGCGGTTATTCTGCAGTTCATTCCCCCCAAAGTTTTGGCAGTCATTGGGTGAGTCGCGAACGCGCCTTAGGGGCTTTCGTCGTTGCACGTCACGGTTTTTCAATGTCTCGTCGCAAGGCATCAAAAACAATAGACCGCTCTGTTACTAAATCGTTGCAGGAGTACGGACGTGGGGTGGCTGGCGGGTTAATGTTCAGTCTCCCTTTGTTGTACACGATGGAAGTGTGGTGGGCCGGATTTATTGCCCATCCTTACCGGCTCCTAGTGTATGTACTGGCAACTCTCGTTTTACTACTTGGCTACAATCGCTATGCCGGTCTAAGGCACGATACGAGCATGACGGAAGTCGTGATCGACTCCGTTGAAGAAATGGGGATCGGTCTTTTTCTGGCCGCGCTGGTTCTGTTTCTGCTGGGGCGCATTACCTTGGAGATGCCCATTGGTGAAATTGCCGGAGTCATCGTGGTGGAGGCCATGACAGTTTCAATCGGTGTTTCAGTCGGCACCGCGCAGCTGGGCGCAGGTGGCAAGGACGACGAGGGAATGGGAGAGAATTCGGACAAGGACGGAATTCATTTCGGTGCCCAGATTGTTTTTGCCTTTTGCGGTGCTGTGCTCTTTGCGGCGAACCTGGCGCCTACTGAAGAAATCGTCATCATCGGAATTCAGACGTCCTGGTTGAAGCTAATTGGGGTGGCACTGATTTCGCTTTTGATGGCCTTCCTGATTCTGCACTACACCGACTTCAAAGGCGCAGGGGAGTTTGTTCGCGTGGACCATCCAACACTCATTCTGTTAGGCACCGTGGTTACTTACGCGATTGCGCTAAGCACTGCCGGCTTGATTCTCTGGTTCTTCGGTCGGTTTGACGGCGTGACAATGTTCACCGCGCTGGCTCAAACGCTGGTGCTCGGATTAGCAGCCACACTCGGCGCATCTGCGGGAAGGCTTTTGCTGCAATGAAGAAGCCACAAAAAAATTGGTTGGAATGGGTGGTGTTTGCCCTTGGAGTCATACTTGTGTCCTCGACGCTCGGTTATCTCATATACGCCGGCGTCTCAATGGGCCACGAGCCACCCAGTCTTGAGGTTCGTCTCGGAACACCGGAACAACGAGAGTTCAATTTCATTGTGCCCGTGACAGTGGTTAATCATGGCGATGAGACAGCGGAGGGAGTGCGCATTGAAGTGGTGATGGAAAGCGCAGGTGAAGCAGACGCGCGGGGAGAACTTGATGTTCCTTTTCTACCGCGCCATGCGACGCGGGAGGGGTGGGTCACTTTCGAAAAAGACCCTCGCGCAGCCAAACTCAAAGCGCGGGTACTCGGCTACCAAAAGCCCTGAAGGCTTGTACTAACCTGCTTTGCCCGAAAAGTTAGTTTGAGGAGATCTTGAAGTCCCCGGCATGCGGCTCTGCCGCCGCACACTGCGGAAAGGCTGTGCCTTTCCGCTGGTTGCCTTTTCCCTTTCTTCGAGGCTATGCCTCGAAATCGGAGGCATAGCCTCCAAAATTTCAAATTGCCGTTTCCGGAAAGGCAGAGCCTTTCCGCGATGTGCGGCGGCTAAGCCGCGGAACCCGGACTCTTCTTTGACTTCTCGGGCAAGGCCGTACTAACCAAACGTATGAAATCTGGCTTCTGTATCTTTTTTTGAACTCGCATCCCCACACTTTACTACTGGACCTTGCGATCCTCGCTCTTAGCCTCCGCCATGGCTTCGGGCTCCAACTCTTCGGCGCTCTTGTTCATCCTGATGAATACCCCCCAGGCAGCAAGCAGCACTCCCGCCGCCACTCCGATTGCTGCCGCGTGAGGCAGACGGGAGGGATCGTCATGGGCGAGTTCGAAGACCGTCACCAGGCATTCAATGGCGAGCGCCACAACCACAACGACCATAAAACGCGACAGGAATCGCCGAACGCGTGTAGGAGCGCTCACCTTCACTTTCCGTAAGACTTCCTCTTCCAGGATCGTTTGCCCGAGTTCCAGAGCAACCACCGCGATGGTCA
>JBBPIC010000187.1:0-1633 GCA_038040525.1 Acidobacteriota bacterium
CTAGCAGCCCGTCGGACTTAGCTGGCGAGCCCGGGGCAGCGACAGCCTGGACGTGGAGCATTCGAGTAATGGCACAATAGGAGATGCGCCAGCAGCGGACCCTTGGCAGTCAAACCAAAGCGCCAACACGATCGGCTTAATTTGTCATCCCAACTCCGCCAGTTTCATCCACGCCCCCATCCGATGCAGCCGGCGCACGTTGTAGGCCAGGCACACCAGCTCCCACTCCAGCGACACTTTCTCCATTCCGCGCAGCAAGAACTGCCGAAACCCCAGCGCCGATTTTATGATCCCAAACACCGGTTCCACCGTTTGCTGCCGCAGCTTGTAGAGCGATTTTCCTGAGAGCGTTTTCAACCGGTGCCGCATGACCTCGGTCACGCTCGCGCTCTTGGGCGGCGGCTCCGGCACGGGTTTCTTTTCCAAGTCAGCCACGCTCCGATGATGGCTGGTCTTCTCTGTCGCCGCATAGACTACCATGCCCGTGGGTGCGCCTGTGGCCGTCTGTTCAAGCTGCGTTACTGCCTTCTCGCTGAAGAAGCCGCTGTCGGTCAGCACCGCGGCCACAGGGCCGACTTCGGTGGGAATGGCTTGCATCGTCGGCCCCAGTTCCTGCTTGTCGTTGGCAGCCTGGCTCACTCGCTCACCCACAATCAACCGGCTTTGCACTTCCACCGCCGCTTGCGCGTTGTAGCTCTGTTCGAAATGCTCCCCGCTGCCTGCTTTCATAATCCGGCTCGGCGGATCGGTAAAGTTGTACTGGTCGCTGGACTTGGGCTCCGAACTCGGCGCCTTCGGTGTTTTGCCGCCGACTTTTTCGCCGCGGTCTTTGCGGGCCGTCCGCTCGGCCAGTTTCTGCTCGTGCTCGGCCAACTCCTCCGCATAGCGCGCCTGCGCCCGTGCCTCGATCTCCGCTCGGGCTTTTTCCAGCGCCGCTTTGCGCTGCTGTCGCCGCGTGATTTCCTCAGGGATCGTCAGCCCTTCTTCCAGCGGGGTGGCATCGGCCTGCTCGGCCTTGGCCAACAGTTGCTGCACTTCCAGTTCCAGTTGCTGGATCATTTGGCCGGCCCGCTCGTAGCTCACGGCCGCGTGTTTGCTGGCGTTGGCCAGCACTTTGGTGCCGTCGGTAGCAACGGTGATCTTGCCGAATTGGAGCAATTTCAATTGCTGGGCCAGTTGCAGCACCTTCACGAAGCTCTCCGTCAACAGTGCTTTGTTCTCGCGCCGGAAGGTGCAGATCGTGTCGTGGTCGGGATGGGTGTCGGCGGTGATCAGGCGTACGGGCACGCTGTCGTAAGTGCTCTGCTCGATGCGGCGGCTGCCAAAGGTGCCGGTGGCGTAGCTGTAAATGAGCAGGGCCATCATCATGCTCGGCGGATATTGCTCGCTGCCGGTGCCGCGGGCGTTGACTTTGATCTGGCGCAGGTCCAGCGCCTCCACGGCGTCCAGGACGAAGTGGGCCAGGTGGTCGGCAGCCACCCAATCACGCAGATTGGGCGGCAAGAGTAGCGGGGTGTCGCGGTCGAGGTTCACGAAACGAGGTCCCCTAGTTGTTGCTCTGGACTCAAACCGCGCTGGCCTTGTTCAAACTTCGCTCAAAAATTCGTTGGGGGTAAGAGCGACAGGCTGCTAG
>JBBPIC010000188.1:0-1627 GCA_038040525.1 Acidobacteriota bacterium
CAGTCCCTTGGCTTGACCATAAAATTTACTCAAGCAACAAATTCGCGCTTGCGCGTTTCGAAATTTCAGATGTCAGATTTCAGATGTCAGTTAGGCGTCTGACATCGATTTCAAATCTCAAATTGCCTTGCAGTTCACTATTCGATTTTCCAAGATCTTTTGAAATCTGAGATTCTGATATCTGACATCTGACATCTCGTCCCGGTTTTCCGGTGATTTTGTCGACAGGGTCACACCCGTTCCCATCCCGAACACGGAAGTTAAGCCTGTTGGAGCCGATGGTACTGCGCGGGTAACTGCGTGGGAGAGTAGGAAGTCGCCGGGATTATTTAAGAAGCCCGCTCAAGATATTCTCTTGGGCGGGCTTTTTCATTAACGCGTTTTCGATGAACGGTTGGCGGCTATGACTTTGCACCTGAGCGCCTAAGTCCGCAGCTTCATTGCGCGAATTTACAATCCGCAACGCGAGTTCGTTTGCTGGCTCAGTCAGTGTCGAAGTCGAAACCGCTGCAAATGTCTTTACTACCTTAGGTTTCTCAGTTTGAATCTACGCCAAAGTCATAGTAGACGCCACCGCCATAGACAACCGCGTATTCGCCGGGCGGAAGAGGATTAACCGGCTTCAGACGATACAATTTGTAACTTCCGGGCGCCGATCCTGCAATTTCCTCAATCGTTATTGGCAATAGGTCCTGTTTTCGAAATCCTGAGGACCCGCCTGTAATACTCGCTCTTCCTGTTTCAATCTCACGTCTATCTGATTTCGCCTTCAGTTTCACTAGTGCTACTACGTCTGTCGGATTGGCGTCGGCGCTGATGCCGACTTCAAAATGAGGGGAAACATTCTTAGTCCTGAGTTGAGCGTGGTTCCCATTTATCGTGCTCTTGTATCTCGATTTATGAAATGGGTTGACGACGGCGCCAATCAAACTATTTGTCCGCATGTCTGGAGAACTGTATTTCATGTTGGTTCTCACCGCCCCATCAACCAGCACCACGCTATAGCTCGCCGTTGAAGTGCCGCGGGATTCAGTCGGCATGGGATCCATCGGATTAGACTGATGGACATTAGTGACCGGCTGAGTCGGAGGTCTAGCAACTGTACCGGCCCGAATCATCGCGTCCATTACTGCAGCGCTTACGCCCTGTTTTTTTAGTTCAATCAGCGCCGCCGGTTCCGTGTCGAAACTTGAGGGGCCTTTTTGAATCGCGAGAATGATCGTACTCTCGTGTATGCCGGCTTTTGCCATTTCTACAACGTCATTATTCCTTAGGACGTTTTTGGAATCCTGAGCTACACAAGTGAATGCCGTGCCAAGGATGAGGATCAACAGGAGCTTTCTAACGGCCATTCTAGGGATTAACGCGTGGACATTGTGCTGAGGCGACGAATGCATCTTGAGACCTCCCGAGTTCAAGCGGCGGTTGCGGCAAGGAAAAAGCAGGCCATGAGGGCTGCGATCCTAGGTTGAGGTTCTGAACAATATTCGAAGTCGGTGCGCCGGTCAATTGTTTTGGGGATTATTTTGATTCGATGTGCGATAGGCTACCGCCGCGGATTTTGCCGGCAGAGTCACACCCGTTCCCATCCCGAACACGGAAGTTAAGCCTGCTGGAGCCGATGGTA
>JBBPIC010000093.1:0-19079 GCA_038040525.1 Acidobacteriota bacterium
GATAAACGAATATGGACCAACGGAGACGGCGGTGGGCTGCTGCGTCTATGAGGTGAGAGCGGAAGACGAGCAGAGCGGAGCGGTGGCCATCGGGCGGGCGATAGCCAACACGCGGCTGTACCTGTTGGACGAAGCGGGAGAGTTAGTGGCGCGGGGGATGAGTGGCGAGTTGTATATCGGTGGGGCGGGAGTGGCGCGTGGCTACTATCAGCGCAGCGAGTTAACGGCGGAACGGTTTGTGCCGGATGCCTATAGTGGAGCGGTGGGGGGAAGGTTGTACCGGAGTGGAGACCGGGCGCACTACCGGGCGGATGGCGAGCTGGAGTATCTGGGGCGGCAGGATGAGCAGGTGAAGGTGCGAGGGTACCGGATCGAGTTGGGAGAAATAGAAAGTGTGCTGGGAGAGGCAGCCGGGGTGCAGCAGGCAGTGGTGGTGTTGCGGGAGGCGGAGCCGCGGGGCGAGAGTGCGGGGGAGAGTTGGATGGACCAGCGGCTGGTGGCGTATGTGGTTGCCCGGCAAAACGAGCCTCCTGCAACGGCTGAACTGCGAGCATTTCTGAAGGAGCGGTTGCCGGAGTACATGGTGCCGGCTGCTTTCATCTTTCTTTCAGAACTGCCGCTCACGCCAAGCGGCAAGGTCAACCGCAGAGCATTGCCGACGCCGGAGCAGGGCCGACCGGAGTTGACAGATAGTTATGTCGGGTCTCGCACTGAGACTGAGGCGTTGGTTTGCTCTTTATGGGCAAAGATCTTACAGATCGAGAGAGTCAGTATTTACGACAACTTCTTTGAACTGGGCGGACACTCGCTCCTGGCTACCCAGTTGATGTCGCAGGTGCGCGAGGTTTTCCGGGTTGAGATTCCGCTGCGACTACTCTTCGAGCAGCCGACGGTAGCAGGATTGACGCGGAGCATTGAGGCGGAGTTGTCGGGGGGCCGGAACTCGGCGGCGCCAATTCAACGGTTGTCACTGGAAGGCCCCCTGCCGCTCTCTTTTTCGCAACAGCGGCTGTGGTTCCTGGACCAACTTACACCGGGCAGCGTGGCCTACAACATGCCCATCGCTATTCGGCTCTCGGGTTCACTTCATCTCCTGGCGCTGCAACAAACCTTCAGCGAAATTCTGCGCCGTCACGAGGTGTTGCGCACCAGTTTCGCAGTCATCGACGGAGAGCCCGTGCAGCTCGTCTCTGAGCCGCGGTGCTTCGACTTACCTGTCGTTGACCTCAGCCACCTCGAAAGGCTCGGGAGCGAGCAGGAGGTGCAGCGTCTCGCCGGTGAAGAAGCACACCGGCCGTTCGATTTAACATACGCGCCGCTTTTCAGAGCCACGCTGCTGCGGCTGGCAGCGGCAGAGCACGTGCTGCTGCTGACGATGCATCACATCATCAGTGATGGGTGGTCGATGGGCGTACTCATCAAAGAGGTGACAACGCTTTACGAGGCGTTCTCCGCAGGTCAGCCGTCGCCCCTCGCGGAGTTGCCGGTACAGTACGCAGACTACGCCGTGTGGCAGCGCGAGCAGTTGCAGGGGGAGACACTGGAAGGGCAGTTGCAGTACTGGCGCGAGCAACTGGAGGGAGCACCAGTCCTACTGGAACTGCCGACCGACAAGCCACGTCCTCCGGTGCAGAGCTATCGCGGAGCTCAGCACATATTGGAGGTAGCGCCACGAACCACGCGCGCTCTCAAGATGCTTTCTCAGGAGCACGGCGTGACCTTATTCATGACGCTGTTGGCTGCCCTCCAAGTGCTGCTCTACCGCTATACCGGACAAGAGGACATCGTGGTGGGGACGCCGGTGGCGGGGCGCACCCGAGCCGAAACGGAAGGGTTGATTGGGTTCTTCCTGAACACCCTGGCCTTGCGTGTGAGCCTGAAGGGCGATCCGACTTTTGCGGCGTTGTTGTCGCGCGTGCGGGAGGCGTGTCTGGGGGCTTATGCACATCAGGACGTGCCCTTCGAACGACTGCTCGAGGAGTTAGCGCCGGAGCGGACCCTAAGCCACACGCCGATCTTTCAGGTGATGTTCAATATGCTTAACCTCGACTACGTCGGCAAGCAAATTGAACTTGACGGCCTCAAAATAGATCCTTTGCCCGCCGCTCAACAGGAGCCTGGAGCAAAGTTTGACCTGGAGTTTTACGCCCGAGAGCTGGGTGATGGGCTACAACTGAGGTTGGTTTACAGCGAACTCTTCACCTCCGTTGCGATGGAGCAGATGCTGGGGCACCTTCACACTTTGCTCCAAGCCGTTGCCGCAGAACCTGGGCGGCACCTGGCGACGTTGGATCTCTCAACTGACCTGCGCGAGCAACGGCCAAACCAAAACAGTCTCACCCGTCCGACGAATCCATTCGTGGCCTTTGCAAACGAGGCGATAGAACAAACAATCCAAGAGCGTTTCGAGAAGCAGGTGAGAAGTTATCCGGGAAACATCGCTATTAAGATCCGGAAAGAGAGCTGGACATACAAAGAACTGAACCACAAAGCGAACCAAATCGCGCGCACGATCCTTGCTGCAAGCGGCGGCGGCGAGCAAAGGATTGCCCTGTTACTTAACCACGATGCGCCGATGGTGGCCGGTATTCTCGGAGTCCTAAAGGCCGGCAAGACTTACGTTCCACTAGATGCTGCGTATCCCGAGCAGAGGCTGATCGAAGTCCTTAAGGATTCGGAGGCCGCCGGCCTTTTGACTGACGATGCCAATCTTCTCTTCGCCGAAGCGCTGATCAAAGAAGGCCTTCCGATAATCAATCTCGACCGGATTAATTCACGCACGCTGGGCGACAACCTTCAGGTGCAAGGCGCGCCGGATTCGCTCGCTTATATCCTCTACACTTCCGGCTCGACAGGTCAGCCGAAAGGCGTCATGCAAAACCATCGCAATGTTCTTCACCATATAAGAACCTACACCAACAATCTGCACATCTCCGGGACCGACAAAGTGACGCTCTTTTCGTCTTACGCATTTGATGCGGCAGTCATGGACATCTTCGGCGCTGTGCTAAACGGAGCGACACTCTGTCCGATTGATCTAAGGACTGAAGATCTGAACATGCTATCAGCACGCCTGAACGAAGAAGAGATCACCATCTATCACTCCACTCCCACTGTTTATCGCTACTTCGTCAACACTTTGAGAGACCAGGAGACATGTCCATCAATCCGGCTGGTGGTCCTGGGAGGTGAGGAGGTACAGAAGAGGGATTTTGAGTTGTACAGGCAGCACTTCTCACCGCTTTGTCTTTTCGTCAACGGACTCGGGCCTACTGAATCTACCGTCAGCTTACAATATTTCGTCAACCAGCAAACGGAGATTACTCATGACACTGTGCCGGTCGGGCACGCGGTAGAGAACACAGAAGTCTCATTGTTCAACGAAGCGGGCGAACAGGTTGCCATCTATGGTGTAGGTGAAATCGTCGTTAAGAGCCCACACGTTGCGCTCGGTTACTGGCGCCGGCCCGAGTTAAGCCAGACGGCGTTTCTATCTGCGTCCGCTGACGGGCACTGGCGCAGCTACCGGACAGGTGATCTGGGGCGCTGGCAGGCCAATGGGACGATTGAGTATGTGGGGCGCAGAGATGATCAAGTCAAAATCAGAGGCCATCGTGTCGAATTGGGCGAAGTCGAAGCTGCACTCAGAACTTGTCGAGGAATCAGCGAATGTGTCGTGGTAATGCAGAGCGGACAGAACGGTAGCGGAGAGCGGTTGGTGGCCTATGTGGTGATGGGAGAGTTAGAGAAAGAGGGGAGTGTCAGCGAGTGGCGGCAAGAGTTGGAAGAGCGATTGCCGCAGTACATGGTCCCGTCAGTCTTCATGGTCATCGACAGGATGCCGTTGACCGCGAGCGGGAAGGTGGACAGACGTGCACTGCCTGAGGTGGAGGCGAGTCGCGCAGAGTTGGGGAGAGAGTACGAGGCGGCGCGGACAGAGACGGAAGAGACGCTGGTGAGCATCTGGACAGAAGTGTTGAACGTGGAACGGGTTGGGATTCATGACAACTTCTTCGAGTTGGGTGGCCACTCGCTACTGGCGACACGGATGGTTTCGCTTGTGCGCGAGAGCTTTAGCCTGGAGCTGTCACTGCGCAGCCTCTTTGAGTCACCGACCGTCGCGGGATTGGGGGCGCGCGTTGAAAGGATGTTGGCTGCCGAGGAGGGCTTGGCGCTTCCGCCCATTGAACGCGTGGAGCGGATAGGCCATCTGCCGCTCTCCTTTGCGCAGCAACGTTTGTGGGTTCTGAACCAACTGGATCAGGGCAGTAGTTTCTTCAATATGCATCAGGCCATGCGTCTAAAAGGTGTGCTCAACGTCGCGGCACTGGAGCAAAGCCTCAACGAAGTGTTGAGGCGACACGAAGCCCTCCGCACCAGATTTGTGACGGTGGATGGCCTGCCCGTGCAGGTGATTGAGCCGCCGCAATCGTTGAAACTGGCGCTGGTAGACCTAAGTGGATTAACCAGGGCCGAGCAGGAGACGGAGGTACTAGAGTTAAGCAAGGAGGAGGCTCATCACTCTTTTGACCTGACACAAGCCCCATTGTTGAGGGTTAGATTGCTCAAGTTGGAAAGCGAGGAGCATGTGGTGCTGCTTACGATGCACCACATCATCTCGGACGGCTGGTCCATCGCAGTGTTTATCCGCGAAATGTCTGCGCTCTACGCAGCATTCTCCGGCGGAATGGAATCAACGTTGGCTGAACTCCCGATTCAATACGCGGATTATGCTGTCTGGCAGCGCAACAGGCTGCACGGAGAGGAGCTGGCATCACAGCTCTCTTATTGGAAGAAACAGCTTGCAGGCGCTCCGCCTGCGCTCGACCTGCCGACAGATTATCCAACTGCCTCCCGGCTCTCTCAGGGAGCGCGCTATTCCGTGACGCTTCCGGACTCCCTCGTCAAGCAGCTTAAGAGGCTCAGCCTGGGCCAGGAGGCTACACCCTTTATCATTTTGCTGACGGCGTTAAAGATTCTTCTCTTCAGATGGACCACGCAGAGGGATATTGTGGTCGGTACGGTAGTCGCCAATCGCGACAGGGTCGAAACCGAAAATCTGATCGGCTGCTTTATGAACTTTTTACCGATCCGCACGGAAACATCGGAAGATGAGACAGGGCTGCAACTTCTCCGGCGAATCAAAAACACTGTTCTTGGGATATATGCTCACCATGATTGCCCGTTCGAGAAGATCGTCGAGGCAGCCAACCCCGAGCGCAGGCCGGATCAAAACCCCTTGTACAACGTCGCTTTCCTGTTGCAGAACTTTCCTCGGACTTACGACTTCAGCCCCACGCTCGAAACCAGCATGATTCCGTCAGCTCACGATTTTTCATTGCTCGATCTGAGATTTGTCGCTGAAGAGTATCCAGAGGCAATCAAGCTTTGGTGCGAATACAGATCAGATTTGTTCGAGGCCGAAACAATCAAGCAGCTTGTCGAAGGATACTGTGCGACGCTTGAAAAACTGGCGAGCGAGCCGCAACTAACATTATCTTCCTTCACGCTGCCTGAAGAATTGGAAGCCAGAGCCAAGCAGTCTCGTTCCAGAAACCAAAAACAGACTATCGCTATTGCCGCCACGTTTACGGCGGAGCCGGTCGAAGATTCGCTAGACTTCTGGATGCAGGAACTTGGCATTCCGACCCACTGCGCCTTCGCACCCTTCAACCAGGTGTTCCAGCAGCTTCTTGAACCTTCAAGTCTCATGGCAACCAATCAAAACGGAGTCAACGTCATTCTGATCAAGTTGGAAGATTGGGGCCGGCGCTCGCATGACGCAATCACCGAAACTCATTCGCTGGTAATCTCGCCGGAAGAGATCGAGCGCAGCGTGCTGGACTTTATCCGCGCCTTGAATTCCGCAGCAGACGGTTCGATAACGCCATACCTCCTCTGTGTTTGCCCTAGCGCGCCGGATATTCTATCGGAACCTCAGACAGCCGAGTTTTTCCAGCGGATGGAGAAATTGCTGGCAGCCAATTTCAAGAACAGCGATGGCGTGTATCACGTAACCACCGCCGAACTGGCAGCGACTTATCCGGTCCCGGACTATTACGATGCTGAACGAGACCAGCTCGGACAGGTGCCTTATACTCCGGCGTTTTTCACTGCTCTGGGAATGATCCTCGCCCGCAAGGTGCGCGCCCTCAAGAGCCGTCCCTACAAGGTCATCGTTTTGGATTGCGATGAAACCCTCTGGAAAGGCGTCTGCGGAGAGGACGGCCCTCTCGCAGTTGAAATAGATGCGCCCCGCCGTGCGCTGCAAGAATTCATGTTGGCGCAGCACGAGCAGGGAATGTTGCTCTGTTTATGCAGCCAGAACAATGAGGAGGATGTTCTCGAAGTCTTCGAACGACGTTCTGAGATGGCGCTGCGGCCGGAACACCTGGCGGTCTGGCGTATCAACTGGAGACCGAAACCGGAAAATATCAAAGCTCTTGCCGAAGAACTACAACTGGGACTCGATAGCTTTATCTTCGTTGATAACGATCCGGTGGTCTGCATGCAGATGCAGGCTGAGTGTCCAGAAGTCCTAACGCTTCAACTTCCGGTGGAAGCCGAACAGATTCCTAAGTTCCTACAGCACGTCTGGGCTTTCGATCACTTGAAGGTGACCGATGCGGATCGACAACGCACGGCACTGTATCAGCAGAACCACAAGCGCGAACGTTTGCGAAGCGACTCATTGAGCCTTGAAGATTTTCTGGCCGCCATCGAACTGGAAATACGAATTTCAGAGATGTCCCCGCATCAACTGGCGCGAGTCGCGCAACTAACGCAAAGGACCAATCAGTTCAACTTCACGCAGATCGAGCGTTCTGAAAGCGAACTCAAAAATCTTTCCCAGGCGGGTCAACTTGAGACGCTCGTCGTGGACGTGAGCGACCGCTTTGGTGATTACGGCCTGATCGGCGTGATGATTTTCGGGTCTGGTGCGGACGCTATTAATGTTGACACCTTCCTGCTCAGTTGCCGCGCGCTGGGTCGCAAGCTAGAGCATCGAATGCTCGCCAGGCTTGGAATGATTGCTTATGAGCGTCGAAAACAATACGTCAATGTGCGCCTTCTTCGCACCAGGAAAAACCAGCCGGCGCAGGATTTTCTTTCTCAGGTGGGTATCCGATTCGGAGAATTGAGCGACGGCTTATGGAACTTCAAATTCCCAACCGAGCATCTGCTCACACTTGACGAGACTACTGCGCACAGACAAGAAAAAGCACACGCTGGCGAGTGAACGAAATCTCCGAAACCTGGCTTCAATCGACGATCACAGCGGCACTTCCCCAACGTTTAAATAGCCCGGCAATCATCATGTCCGACAAATCGCATTTGTTCAGTCGCATTGCGCTGGATTTGTCTGATCCGGAGCGGGTGCTCAAGGTGATTGAAAACCGCAAGCGCCGGGCGCGTCCGGAGCTAGAGGCAAATTTCGGCGAACCGTCCAATCCAATTCACAAACAGTTAGCCAAAATCTGGATTGAAGTGCTTGCGATCGAGCGGGTCGGCATCCACGACAACTTCTTCAAGCTGGGAGGCAACTCCATTCTGGCAACCCAACTCCTGGCTCGTGTGCGCGAGAGCTTTCAAGTTGAATTGCCGCTCCGCAGCATCTTCGAGACGCCAACCGTCGCCGGCCTTTCGGTGGCGCTCATACAGAACCGCGCGGCGTTGATAGAGAGCCAGGAGCTGGAAGAACTGATGGCGAACCTCGAACAACTATCGGAAGAAGAAGCCCAGACCATGCTTGACGCGCAAGTGAAGCCGCATGACGGTGGTGTCCTGATCTGAAAAGTTTTTCTCTACGCAACCTCTGCGACCTCTGCGTCTCCGCGGTGAATGTGTCAGTTCGGCCAGTTAAACGCAGAGACGCAGAGCTCGCAGAGATTACGCAGAGAAGAGATTAGGACCCTACGCGCGTGACCTCGGCAAAGACGCCTCGGCATAGAGTTAACAACTCGGACGGGCCCATGGCTGGTTCTTCAAAGCGCAGATTTCAGAAGCAGCCGGGTTTTCTCACAACTCACTCACGCGTCAAAGCACAAGCAGTCAACAACACAGCAGCGAAAGTGCGTTTGCTTTCCACTGCTTCCGTTGGGAGATAAAACAATGCAGCGTGGTGTTTTATCAGCGATCGGCAAGACCCCGCTAGTTCGATTAACGCGGGTTCTTAAGGACATTCCTTTTCGGCTCTACGCCAAATTGGAGGCGCTGAATCCAGGCGGAAGCACTAAAGATAGACCCGCCGCAGCGATTATCGAGCACGGACTGGAAACAGGAGCTATTCGATCTGGCACTGTAGTCATCGAGTCCAGTTCCGGGAATATGGGAATTGGTTTGGCGCAGGCTTGTTCATATTACGGACTACGGTTTATCTGTGTCGTAGACCCGAAAGTGACCACCCAAAACATTCGGCTCCTGGAAGCCTACGGGGTGGAGATCGATCACGTCAGAGAACCAGACCCGAGCACTGGAGATTTTCTGCAGGCGCGCATCAAACGGGTTCAAACACTCCTACGTTTGACAGGGAATAGCTTCTGGCCCAACCAGTACGCCAACGTCTACAACCCCCAAGCGCACTATCAGACGATGCGTGAAATTGCTCAGACACTCGATGGGAAAATTGATTACCTGTTTTGCGCAACCAGCACTTGCGGCACGCTCAGAGGTTGCGCCGAGTACGTGCGCGCTCAGGGCTTACAGACAAAGATCTTCGCCGTTGACGCGGTCGGCAGCGTAATTTTCGGCGGGCCGAATCTTAAGCGACTAATTCCGGGCCATGGAGCGGCAATCAGGCCGGAGCTTTATCAAGCAGACTTGAGTGACTGGTGCGTCAGCGTAACGGACCTGGATTGTGTCATCGGTTGTCGTCGTTTGATTCGCAAGGAAGCGATTCTGGCGGGTGGTTCATCCGGCGCGGTACTGATGGCGATCGAACAGGTTAAGAATAGTATCGCTCCTGATACCACGTGCGTTGCCATTCTTCCTGATCGCGGAGAGCGCTACCTTGACACGATTTACTCGGACGCGTGGGTAATGGACCATTTCGGTGCAGACCCACAAATCTGGCAGGACTTTGAGGCGAGAGCATGCGAGACGGTGACATTCTAATTTTAAAAGGCCACGAGGTGGCTTCATTACTTGTCGGGCAAGAGAACGAACTGCTTGGCGTGGTGCGTTTAGCTTACGAGGCCCATGCGCAAGGCAATAGCTCGCTTCCTCACTCCGCCTTCTTGAGATTTCCGGCAAACCAGCGCAACAGAATCATCGCGCTGCCTGCATATCTGGGCCAGGAGTTTGACGTCGCTGGCGTCAAATGGATCTCTTCTTTCCCAGGCAATCTGGAACACAAGCTGAGCCGTGCTTCAGCCGTCGTCATTCTCAACTCGCCGCTTACGGGAAGACCGCAGGCCATCATCGAAGGATCGATCATCAGCGCGAAACGGACCGCCGCCAGCGCGGTGCTGGCTGCCAAACATTTGCTCGGCACAGGCTCTCGCGAGGAAGTTAGCGCGGGAATTCTCGGCTGTGGTTTGATTAATCTGGAAGTAGTTCGCTTTCTGCTTGCCGCCTGCCCCCAGATCAGTGCGCTTAATGCTTACGACATCGGCCCGCAGCGTGCGCGACAATTCAAGACCAGTTGCGAGGTCATGTTCAATCAACTCAAAGTGAATGTGGTCTCAGATGTTGATGGGCTTCTGAGCAAGTCCTCGCTCATCTCCATCGCCACCACAACTATCAAGCCGCACCTCTACGATCTTTCTGCATGTGCGCCGGGCAGCATCATTCTGCATATCTCGCTGCGAGATCTGGCTCCAGAGGTGATTCTCTCTTGCGACAACATCGTTGACGACATAGACCACGTTTGTCGTGCCCAAACATCCATCCATTTAGCCGAGCAGCTAGTCGGCAATAGAGATTTCATCAGATGTACTTTGGCCGACATCATGCGCGGAGAGGCTGCCGCGCGCACGAGTATGAAGGGCATCGTGGTCTTCAGCCCGTTTGGGTTGGGAGTCCTTGATCTGGCGGTGGCCCAGTATGTCCGCGAGCTGGCGTTCAAAAATAATTTAGGGATTGTCATCAACTCGTTCTTACCCGATTCGACTGGCGACAGGGAAACAATCCCGGCTCAGGCGGAGGCATAGAGGCCTCTTAGGGCAAAGAAGATTTGACCTGTCGGAGCGGCGAGCCAACTTTCAGGTATTGACACCCAACAAAAGAGACTGAGATGAGTGATCTTGGCAGGCGTATTGCTGAATTATCTCCAGCGAAGCTCGAGCTTCTCGCGCAAAAGCTCAAGGCTGCCGGGGCCGATGGCCCAAAACAGCGAATCACTTCCCGCGGCGTCTCTGGAACTGCTGCTCCACTGACCTTTGCACAGCAGCGCTTATGGTTTCTGGCACAGTTGCAGCCCGGCAACACCGCGTACAACATCAACTCAGCCGTGCGCTTGACCGGCCCACTCCATCTTGCGGCGTTGGAACAGAGCCTCAACGAAGTGGTGCGCCGCCACGAGGCCTTGCGTACTTCCTTTGCCGCCAGTAATGGAAAACCGACTCAAGTGATTGCGCCACTGCTTCACTTCGCCCTGCGAGTCGTGGACAACACCACTGTTGCCGAAGATCTTCAGGCCGCCGAGATCGAACGCCGCGCCAGAGAGCAAGGCCAGCAACCCTTCGATCTCAGAGAAGGACCTCTGCTGCGTATGAGCGTGTTGCGGCTCGCTGAAGAAGAACATGTCGTGCTACTCACCATTCACCACATTATTAGCGACGCCTGGTCACTCAATCTCTTGGCACTCGAGATGGCGAAGCTCTATGAGGCTTTCCGGCATGGCAATTCTTCGCCGCTTCCGCCACTGCCTATTCAATATGCGGATTTCGCCGTCTGGCAACGCGAGTTGTTACAAGGAGAATTGTTTCAAGCGCAGCTAGATTACTGGCGACAGCAATTGGCGGATGCCCCGTTTGTGCTGGATCTGTCGACCGATCGCCCGCGACTAGCCATGCAGACCTTGCGGGGCGCGAAACAGTCTTTCATGCTTGATGAGTCTCTCACTGAAGCGCTCATCAAGTTGAGCCAGCGCGAAAATGTGACGCTGTTTATGACCCTCCTGGCGGTCTTCCAGACCTTACTTTATCGCTATACCAGACAAGCAGATATTCTCGTCGGGACGCCCATTGCAGGCCGCAATCGAATCGAGACCGAAAAGCTGATCGGTTTTTTCGCCGATACACTGGTGCTGCGGACGAGAATCACGGGCAACCTGACGTTCCGCGAGTTGTTAGGCCGTGTGCGAGAGGTGGCGCTTGGAGCTTATAGTCATCAAGATCTCCCGTTTGAGAAACTCGTCGAGATGTTGCAGCCAGAGCGCAATCTAGGCCGCAACCCAATCTTTCAAGTCCTGTTTGCCCTCCATAACACTCCGGTTCAACCGTTGGAACTGCCAGGTCTGGTCTGGACTCCGATGAAGGTGAACATCCCAAAGGCTAGATTCGACTTGGCGCTTGACTTGCGGGAAACGGCAAATGGCATCGCTGGCGCATGCGAATATAACGCCGACCTGTTTGATGCTGCGACCATCACCGGCTTGCTCAGTCACTACCGGACGCTGTTGGAAAGTGTCGTAGTTAATCCCGAAGAGCGTGTTTCATATTTGCCACTCCTGACCGATTCAGAACGGCGAAAGATGCTGCTGGAATGGAACAGCGCTCCAAGAGAGCACTCAAATGATCAATGCCTGCATGACTTGTTTGAGAGGCAGGTGGAGATCAATCCCGATGCAATTGCTGTGGTCTACGAGAATGTTCGTCTAACTTACGGGGAACTCAATCGCCGGGCCAATCAACTGGCGCGTTACCTGCGCGCCAATGGTGTCGGGCCGGATGTGCTTGTCGGCATCAGCATTGAACGGGGCGTAGAGATGATGATCGGGTTGCTGGGGATACTAAAGGCTGGTGGTGCCTACGTGCCGCTCGACCCTGCTTACCCAAAAGAGCGCCTGGACTTCATGCTCAGGGATGCTGGCGTACCATTGCTCTTAACAATGATGCACTTGCGGACGTTGCTGCCTGAGAATGACCAAGTCAAGACAATCTGCCTGGACGAGGACTGGACAGAGGTGGGCCATGAAAGCGAGGAGAATCTTCAGGTTCAAATGAGTAGCAAGAACCTGGCCTACGTGATCTACACCTCCGGCTCAACCGGCAGACCCAAGGGCGTGCAGGTCGAACATGAAAGCGTTGTTTCTCTCTTTACGGCCACGCAACCTCTGTTCGATTTTAGCGTGAATGATATTTGGACTGTTTCCCATTCTTATGCTTTTGATTTCTCTGTCTGGGAAATCTTTGGATGCCTATTGCATGGCGGTCGCCTCGTCATCGTCCCGCTCAATGTGAATCAATCGCCTGAAGCCTTCCAAGAGCTCTTGCGTATAGAACAAGTCACAATTCTCAACCAGACTCCCTCGGCCATTCGACAACTTCTTCCGGGCGATGCTAAAGCCGCTGAAGATCTGGCACTGCGGCTCATCATTTGTGGTGGTGAAGCTCTGCCGCGAGAAGTGGCGGCTCAATTGCCAGGCTGGGGAGTGCCGGCCTGGAACTTTTACGGCCCCACCGAGGCTACCGTCTGGGCAGCCATTAATAAGATTACGACTGTTGAGAACGGTAATGGCCCAGTCCCGATTGGACGACCCTTAGCGACCACGCAAGTCTATATTCTCGACAGGAATCTTGAGCTGTTGCCCGTGAACGTGGCTGGTGAGTTGTATATCGGCGGAGCGGGAGTGACGCGTGGCTACTATCAGCGAAGCGAGTTAACAGCGGAACGGTTTGTGCCGGATGCATATAGTGGAGCGGTGGGGGGAAGGTTGTACCGGACGGGCGACCGAGGCCGCTACCGGGAGGATGGGGAGATAGAGTATCTGGGGCGGCAGGATGAGCAGGTGAAGGTGCGAGGGTACCGGATAGAGTTGGGAGAAATAGAAAGTGTGCTGGGAGAGGCAGCCGGGGTGCAGCAGGCGGTGGTGGTATTGCGGGAGGCGGAGCCGCAGGGCGAGAGTGCGGGGGAGAGTTGGGTGGACCAGCGGATAGTGGCGTATGTGGTGGTGGAGAGTGGCGCAGCGGGCGAGGCGGAGGTGGTGAAGAGGTTGCGCGCGCATCTGTCGCAGAAATTGCCGGAGTACATGATGCCGTCAGCGATAGTGCTGCTGGCGGAACTGCCGTTGACGGCCAACGGCAAAGTAGACCGCCGCGCACTGCCGGAGCCAGGCAGCCTGCGTTCTGAGTTGGCGGTAACTTATCTAACGCCACGTGGCGCGACTCAAGAGTTGCTGGCGAGCAAGTGGAGTCATTTACTTAGAGTCGAGCGAGTGGGCAGGCATGACAACTTCTTTGAGTTGGGAGGGCACTCGCTGTTGGCAACCCAGATTGTTTCCTGGATACGAGAAGCCTTCGGCGTCGAAGTACAGCTGCGCAGTCTGTTTGAACAGCCGACGTTGGCCGGGCTGGCCGAAATTGTTGAGCGTGAAATGCAGGTGAGCCGCAAATTGCAGTCACCGCCGATCCGGCCTGTCCCGCGGGACCAGGAATTGCCATTGTCATATGCGCAGCAGCGTCTCTGGTTTTCTGCCCAGTTGGAAGCGAACAATCCTGTTTATAACATTTCGGCGGCTGTGCGCCTGACGGGGCATCTCAACGTCGCAGCGCTTGAACAAACACTGAATGAGATTGTGCGGCGGCATGAAGTGTTAAGGACCACCTTTCCAGTTGTGGGCCAGAAACCTGTGCAAGCCATCGCCCCAGACATGACCACAACATTGCGCCTGGATGATCTCAGCGCGTTACCTGATGAAAAGAGGGAAGCGGAAGCACAACGGCGAGCGAGAGAAGAGGCTGAGTGTCTTTTTGATCTATCGCAGGGGCCAGTTCTGCGCGCCAAATTGCTCCGGCTCAGTGAGACGGAGCACATAGCATTGCTGACCATGCATCACATTGTCAGCGATAGATGGTCAATGAACCTGCTGATCGGGGAGGTGACGGCGCTATATGGAGCCTTCTCGAAGGGTCAGCCTTCGCCTCTACCGGAACTCCCGCTTCAGTATGCAGACTTCGCTGTGTGGCAGCGCGAGTGGCTGCGCGGAGAAGTTCTCGAATCTCAACTCGCGTACTGGAAGCGCCAATTACTCGATGCGCCTCCGTTGTTCTCGCCGCCGACCGATAGGCCACGCGCAGCGGTCCAAAGCTTTCAGAGTGCGCGCCATTCTTTCGCGCTTTCGAAAAAGTTGAGCCTTGAACTCAAAGAATTGGCCCAGCGCGAGGGCGTCACGCTGTTTATGGTTCTGGTGGCAGCCTTTCAAACTCTTCTAAGCTATTGCACGGGTGAGCGGGACGCAATCATCGGGACAGATGTGGCGAACCGCAATCGCGCTGAGACCGATGGACTGATCGGCTTCTTTATCAATCAACTTGTGCTGCGTACCAGACTGAGAGGCGAGGCTGACTTTCGTTATCTGCTGAAAGAAGTCCGAGAGATTGCACTTGAAGCGTATGCACATCAGGATGTTCCCTTCGAGAAGCTGGTGGAAGCGATCAAGCCGGAACGAACGCTGAAACACATGCCGCTGTTCCAGGTGAAACTGAACCTACATAATTTCGAGGCCGGCAGACTCGCGCTTCCTGAACTGGAGTTCACTGCTTTGAAGATTGATAACGAAGCGCTCGATCTTGACTTGATGTTTGTGCTGGTCGAAACGGCGGCGGGCCTCAACGGTTGGATCAGCTACAAGACTCAACTGTTCGACGACGATAGGATAATTCGTCTGAAAACCCATTTCGAGTTTTTGCTGGAAACGATTGCCCAATCACCCCTCATCACCATTAACGAACTGTGGCAATCGCTCGCCGGGATGGACCAGAAGGAGCAAACATTAAGGCATATTGAGCGAGAAGAACTGAAGCTGAAGAGGTTCAAAAACGTCAAGCCGATTCCCGTTAGTCTCACACTCTCCGACAGCTAAGCCGCACGATCAAATATAAGAATCTCAGACGGGTGATGTCCCAGTTCCAGAGAGTGAGGGCGCAGCATGGTTAAGAGCGACGATAACAATCTAATGCTCATTGAATCTATCGCATCTGTCGATAAATTGAACGCGGAGTTCTATGGCCTCTTCCCTTATCCCTGGCGAGCTGTCAAATTCGATTACCTCCAGGACCCATACTTCGAGACCGTCTTGCTCAATCAAGATGTGGGTGTGTGGCAGCATGATCGATTCCCCGAAAAGCCTGGAATTTGGGTTGCCGGATGCGGGACAAATCAAGCGGTATTTACCGCCTTGAGGTTTCCGCAGGCCCGCGTCGTGGCGTCGGACGTATCCGCCGTGTCGTTGGACATCTGCGCCGGGACAGCGCGGCAGTTGGGGATCTCAAACCTGGAATTGAAACAAGAGAGTATCAACGGGGTCGCGTACCAAAATGAGTTCGATTACATCATTAGCACAGGCGTCATTCATCACAATGCAGACCCGCAGGCGACCCTGGATAAGATAGCTGCTGCCCTCAAGCCGTCTGGAATTTTGGAGTTGATGGTCTACAACCGTTTTCACTGGACGATCCCGGCAGCTTTTCAAAAAGCGATCAGAATCCTGGGCAGAGACGGCTTTGCGGCCAACTTTGAATCGGAGTTAGGCGTCGCCAAGGAAATCATCAGCGAACTGCCTCAGGAGACATTGATCGGAATCATTTCCAAATACAGAGATTTTTCAGATGCGATGCTGGCGGACGAACTGCTGCAGCCAGTGTTGCATAGTTACACGGTGGAATCGCTGGCCGAGATGGCTGCAAGCTGCGGCCTTGAAATAATTTTGCCTTGCCTGAATCAGTTCGATAAGGCCGAGCGAAAAATTTCATGGAATATGGAGTTTCAGAGTCCGATGTTGAGTGAGATTTATGATTCGTTGCCTGATTTGCGTCGTTGGCAGGTAACGAATCTCTTGCTGCGGGAAAGATCGCCGCAGCTCTGGTTCTATCTCCAGCGCAAAAATTCGAAATACGAGCGCCAGACTGAGAAGCAGGTCTGCGAAGAATTCCTGAACGCAACCTTCACCAGGGCCAGGACAACGCAGAGGGGCTTCATTCAGGGGCAGGATGGAAATTATAGATTATTGTCAAACTCCATCTCTTTCCCAGAGCAGCCGCCCGATGCCTCCGTGAAGAGAATCCTTGACGCGGCGGACGGACGCCGCACGATGAGGGAAATCTTTCAAGAGTTAGATGTGGAAACTAGCTTCGCTGCAGTCAATCAAGCTCGCATCATGCTGGCCACTTCGGCTTTCCCTTACTTGAAGGTTGTAACCACCAGCCGGCCGGCTGCTGTTGGCGTGGCTTCACAAAGCGTCGCGGGCTCGGACGAGATCGAGAAAATCAGTCGGGAAGAAAGAAAGCTGAAAAAGTTCAAGAGCATCAAGCCCGTTGCCCTCAGTTTCTCTCAAACCGAGATCTTCAAAACTTCTTACCTGCAACCCAATCAAACCCTGCCGCTCATCATTCAGCCCGCCACCCCCGAACTTAATCTTGCCGAGTGGGCCAGGAGTAATCGCCAGTTCATCGAGACCAAGTTGGCGCAACATGGTGCGCTCCTTTTCCGAGACTTTCAGGTGGAGTCAGCCCTCTCACTTGAGCGCTTTGCGCTGACCCTATGCAACGGATTGGTTAGCGATAACGGCGAGCACCAGCGCGGCACTGTCAGCCACAATGTTTATACGCCGGTCTTTTATCCGGCCGAGCAGCAACTGCTCTGGCATAACGAGAACTCATTTAATTATTGGTGGCCGACAAGAATCTGGTTTTGCTGCATTCAGCCCGCCGCGCAGGGCGGTGAGACTCCGATTGTCGATTCGCGTCTGGTTTACGAAAAGCTCAACGAGCGCGTGAGGGAGCGTTTCCTCGCAAAGGGAGTCAAGTATGTGCGCAACTATGGGACGGGGCTGGGCCTCGACTGGCAAACGGTCTTTCAGACCGAAAACCGGGCCGAAGTTGAGCGCCGGTGCCGGCGTGAAGAGATGGAATTTGAATGGAAGGACGCAGACCAGTTGCGCACAAGCTGCGTCCGGCCCGCAGCCGTCAAGCATCCGCGGATGGGCCAGATGGCCTGGTTCAATCAAGCACAGCACTGGCACGTCTCATGTCTGGATCGGGCGACGCGAGAGGCGACACTCAGCCTCTTCAAAGAAGAGGATCTACCGCGCCATTGCTATTACGGAGACGGCACCTCCATCGAAGCCTGGGAAATGGCGGAGATTCTAGAGACTTATCGCCAGCATGAAGTGTCCTTTGCCTGGCAGAGAGGCGACGTGATGATGCTCGACAATATTCTGACGGCGCATGCGAGAAATCGCTTCGTGGGAGAGCGAAAGTTGCTGGTGACGATGGGCGATATGCTCAGTTATGACGACGTCGAAGGAAAGCCCTCGAAGAGAGCGGAACGGAATTAGAATGCTCGTGCCGGAAGCCTGCCGCCAACATCTCACGGCCTCCATAAAGAATACCGATGACCAGGTGCGTCTTGATCTACTCGGTATGAACCCGCGGCCCGCTCGAATCAAGACAAGCCTCAAGCGGAATTGAACCACAACGTGACATCCAGAGAAATGCCAAATCAAATCATCGGCTATCGCCTTTCGCCGCAGCAAAAAAGGGTGTGGTCACTGCAACAAGATGGCTCAAGTTATGTAGCCCGATGCGCGATTCTGCTTGACGGAACTCTCAACGTCAGCTTTTTGGAGAAAGCTCTAGAGACAGTTATCAAACGGCATCAAATTCTTCGCACCACGTTGCAGTGTCCGTCGGAGATCAATATTCCCATTCAGGTCATCACCGATTCGAGCAGAGTGTTGTGGCGAGAAGTTGACTTGACCGGGCTGGATGCGCAAGCACAGGAAGCAGCCGTCGAGAAGCTCTTCGAGGAAGAGCATCTCAATCTGGAACAAGGCCCACTTAGGCACGCGTTGTTGCTGGTCCTTTCTACGCGGCGCCATTTCTTGCTTCTGAGTTTACCTACGGTATGTGCTGATGCATGGACACTGAAAAACCTGGTCCCGGAAATCAGCCTCGCTTACACAGCGTGTGCAGAGGGGCGCGAACTAACAGACGAGCCGTTGCAGTACGTTCAGTTCTCCGAATGGCAGAACGAGTTGGTTGCAGACGAGGATGCTGAAGAAGGTAAAGAATACTGGCGTCAGCAACTCATCCCGGAACTTCTCAGCTCATCGCTTCCTTTTGAAAGCAAGACTCAAAGACAAAGAGTCTTTGAGTCTCACGCTCTGAGTCTAGCGTTCCCCGCCGAGACAGTTGCGGCAATTGATTCGCTGGCGCTTCGGCATGGGACCACGGCTGAAGCCTTTCTCCTCGCCTGCTGGCAGACGTTGTTGTGGCGGCTGACAGGCCAACGGGAGATTGTCGTCGGCACAGCCTTCGAGAGCAGGCCGTATGAAGAGCTGCATGACGCATTGGGTTTGTTCGCCAGATGGCTGCCGATCAACGCCGCTTTTGATAAGCACATATCATTCAGGGAAGTTTTGAAGCGGGCGCGAGAGTCCATGCTCAACGCCTCAAACTGGCAAGACTATTTTAGCTGGGATCTGCTGGCCCAGAACGACGCGATAGGTTTCTTTCCTTTCGGTTTTGAATACGCGAAGGTTGCTGAGAAATATCAATCAGCCAGCCTGGCATTCTCTATCTACAAACAAGACGTCACGGTGGAGCGATTCAAAGTGAAGCTTTGCTGCACTGAGGGGAAGGGCGTTTTGCATGTCGAGTTGCAGTACGACGCGAAACTGTACGAAGCCGCCGCCATGCAACGGTTGGCGGGAGAATATCAAAGGCTATCGGAGAGTGCGCTGGGCCACCCTGAGGTGGAGATCAGCAAGCTGGCGTGGCTGGGGGAGATCGAAGAGCGAGAACTGCGGTGTGAATGGAACCAAATCAGCGCGGCTATGCCAGCCAGTTGCTTGAATCAGTTATTTGAAGCGCAGGTGGAGCGGTGTGCGGAAGCAGTAGCGGTGGTCTTTGAAGAAG
>JBBPIC010000189.1:0-1615 GCA_038040525.1 Acidobacteriota bacterium
CCTCTTTCATGGAGTTGATCATCTTTTCAACTCCCATGATGTTTATCACTCGCTTCATGTTGTAACCCAAGACCGTTAAGCTTGTTTCAATTGTTACTTTCTTAATGCCCTTCAGTAAAAAGTATCCTTGGTCCATCGCCCGCTTGATCGTGCCAAAGGGATGTTCGGCCAGTTTCTTCCGCTCTCTCAGCAATTCCGGCTGGCCTCGGATGCGTTCCTTCAAGCGGTCCAGCACGGCCTCGTTAACCCATCGCCGCAGCTTTCGTCCCAACCTGGCAGTGGTGCATTGGGCGCGTAATGGACACGCTCTGCAAGCGTTCGTGCGATAGATGCGGTACTCTTTTTTATTGCTCCCCTTCTCCGTCCCCCGAAACGTCAACTCCTCACCCTGCGGACAAATAAACAAGTCACGCCGGTCGTCGTAAATGAATTGGTCGGCGACAAACAGCCCGCGTCGCCTGGCCGCGCCCGATTGCGGCACCGGCAGATAAGTAATAATGCCGGCATCCTCGCACTCCTTGATCGTGTCCCCGTCAAAGTAGCCGCCGTCGGCCAATACCGTCAGCTCATCGCTTAACAGCGCTTCCTTACCTTTCTTTGCCATCTTCGCCAGTTGGCCCAGATCGTTGCCGTCGTTGGTTACTTCGTAGGCCGCGATCAACTTATGCTTGCTGTCCACCACTGTCTGCACGTTGTAGCTGACTTCGCTGCCCTTGCTCGTTTTCATCAGCCGTGCGTCTTCATCCGTCAACGATACTTGGCTTGCACCAGTTTCTTTCAGTGCTTGCTGTAGCCGCTCGTGGTTAGCCAGTTGCTCCTTTATTTTGCTCAGCTTCTCGCGCAACTGCTCGACGCTGAGCTGCGGCTCCGGCGGCTGCTTGGCCTCCTCCTCATCTGCTTCCTCTATTGCCTTTAGATAGTCATTGACCTGCCCCCGCTCCCGCTCGATTACTCGCTCCAATTTCTTCCTCGTGAAGTTCCGCTCACTGTTGTTGACCGCCTTGAACTTGCTCCCATCCACCGCCACCATTTCTCGCCCATACAATCCTTCGGCCATGCACCACAAGCGAAACTTCACTACCGTCTGTTTGATCGGCTCGCCATTGTCTTTGCGAAAATCGGCGATCGTCTTAAAGTCCGGTCGCAAATTCTCCATCAACCAGATAGCCTCTAGATTGCGCCCACACTCCCTTTCCAGTTTCCGCGAGGAGCGCACCTTGTTCATGTGGCCCCAAATGAATAACCCCATCAGCAGTCGCGGATCGTATCCTGGCCGTCCTGTATCCGCCGCTTCCCCGCGCACGAACCCAAGCTCCGGGAAATCCAGCACCCCCACAAAGGCCGCGATCACTCGCACCGCATTTGCTTCGTCCACGTATTCGTCTAGCGTGCTTGGAAAGAGAATGTTTTGCCCTCGCTCACTTCCTTTGATGTAGGCCATCTGCGACTCTCACCCCTTCGCTTTCAGACTCGAAAGATCGCTTCCATCCTACTACTTCTCTGCCCCGATATGGTTGGGATTCATCCTTAGATCTATAGCTTTAACTTTGCAAAGTCACTGCTAATCAATTCGCTCTTTCCACTTGACTAAACCGAGGAGTTTTCACACAGTCTC
>JBBPIC010000094.1:0-18949 GCA_038040525.1 Acidobacteriota bacterium
CTGCGGCATTTGTCCCAACGCATCAGCAACCAGCGTCTGTTGATTGCCGGCACGTTCAGACCCGAAGACATTGAACGCAGCAATCATCCGCTTAAGAGTTACAAAGCAGAGATGCAGGCGCACAAGCTGTCTGAGGAGATCGCTCTCGATTCGCTGAGCCCCGGTCATATTCAGGATTACCTGAATGCGACCTTTGCGCCGCACAATTTCCCCCCCGAGTTTGCCGCCCACATCCACGAGAAAACCGAAGGGCATCCTTTGTTTGCCACGAACCTTTTGCAATATCTGCAGGAACGTGGCGACATTGCGAAAACGAATGAACATTGGTCTTTGAGCCGGCCGCTCTCAGAGATGGAGCTGGAAGCGCCGGAAAGCGTGCGCAGCATGATCAGCAAGAAAGTGGATTCGCTCGAAGAAGAAGAGCGCCGCGCTTTGCAGTATGCCAGCGTTGAAGGGCAGGAGTTTCATTCCACCGTAGTTGCCGGTTTGCTCGGTGTCGACGAAGTCGATCTGGAGGAGTTGCTTGCTCGAATAGAGAAAACCCATCGCCTCGTTGTGACGCAGGGAGAAGAAGAATTACCTGACGGATCGCTGGCGACGACCTATCGCTTCGCTCACGCGCTCTACGGAAACTTTCTTTACGGAGCTCTGGTGCCCAAGCGCCGAACCATGCTGCACCGACAGGCTGGCGAACAATTGGTCCAGCATTACGGCAAACGCGCTCCGCAAATCGCTACGCAACTGGCTCTGCATTTCGAACGCGGACGCGACTTTGTACGGGCAGTGGAGTTTTTGATCCACGCCGGAGATAACGCGACCACCCTTTATGCCAACGCCGAAGCCGCCGACCATTACACTCGTGCGATGAGTTTGGCGGAGAAACTGCCTGAAGAAGCCCAGGCGGAAACAATGGGCACGCTCTACGGCAAACGCGGCGCCACCAATATGGCGCTAAGTCGCTTTACCCAATCCGTCGACGATTACATAAAGATGCTCAAGCATCAGGCGGTTTTCGACTCTCCGGAAAAGAATGCTGCGGGGCTTAATGCCCTGGCGATGACCTTGTTCTTTTCTCACCGTCTCGAGGAGATGGAGACCCGCGCCGATGAGGCACTCGCTGCCGCTAAGCGAGCCGGGAGCGAAACCCTGCGTCTGGACACGATGAACTTAATGGCGCTGAAGCATTTGTGTTACGGCGAATTGGCCCTGGGGCGTCCCGTGCTGGACGATGTAATTAAGAGTGCCCGCGCCATCGATCACAAACCGGCACTGCTGTCGGCATTGACCTGGCGCGGTTGTCTTTATTTCTTCCAGACTGATTATGAGCGGGCAATCGAGTGTGAACAGGAAGCAAGGCAACTCGCTTCGAGGTTGCGTGACGGATTCCATCTATTAACGGCCATGTTTTTTCTCGGTCTCTCGAAGGGAAATCTCGGCGAAATGTCGGAGGCTATTACCACGCTTGAAGAGGCAATCCAGATGGGCAGCCGCAACGGAGATCGTTTCTGGTTTCCGCGAATGCCAAACTGTCTCGGCTGGCTACATCGCGAACTGCAGGACTTCGAGGGCGCCCTCAAACATGATCAGGAAGGGTTGAACGTTGCTCGTCAGTATCACGTGCTTGAGGCAGAGGCCAATTCATTAATCAACCTCGGTATCGACCATACCTACGATGGTAAAGCCGAAGAAACGATTTCAGCGTTTCGCGAAACTCGCGACATCTTTAAGCGGGACGCCTGGTTCCGCTGGCGCTACAACATTCGCCTGGAAGCGGCAACCGCGTGGCATTGGCTGCGGCAAGGCGACCTGGAGAAGGCCGGAGAATTCGCTCAGCGATTGCTTGATACCGCTACCCAACATGAGTCGCATAAGTACATAGCCGAGGCCCACAGGCTGAAGGCGCAGATCGCACTTGCCGCAAGCGATCCTGATACCGCGGAGGCTGAAGTTTCCGCTGCGCTTGACGAACTAAAGCGCTACCCGGCGCCGCTGGTCCAGTGGAGAACATACGCCGATCTTGGCCGCTTGCAATCGGAACGTGGGGATTCGGCGGCTGCGCAGTCTGCATTCACCAAAGCTGCAGAGATTGTTAAATCGTGCGCTGCAAACGTTGCCGATGATAATTTGCGCGCAACCTTCCTCAACTCTGCAGCGGTGCGGGAAGTAATGGCCGGCGCAACAGATCAAGTACCGAAAGACTAAGAACGATCCACGAAGTTACACGAAACGGCACGAAATGGAGTCCTCAGTTCGGGTCATTTCGTGTGACTTCGTAGATCGTTCTTAGTTTTTCCGCATTGCTACATTTGGGCGGAAACGCAATCAGATACAGAACCCAGCGCGGTAGCGCGGGATGCTTCAGGAACCTAAGTATTGAGAAGCATTGCCGACCTTACGGCTAAGTGGGCCTCCAGGATCCCGCGCTACCGCGCTGGGTTCTGTAATTAGGTCCATTGCGCCAAAATGCAATAGTACCTGTTTCCCGACGAGCTTACTCGAATGCGCGTTCTCAGTTAGACTGATTTTGTCGTCTTCGCCGATAACTACTACAACTAATTGGAGCACTACTTTTTTCCATGTTGCTGACCCGCGCACCTCGACCGGCCCTACGCCCATTCGTAAAAACTCTGTGGGCAATGGACCAGTCTGCATCGCCATTCACGTTCCTGTTAAAACGATCCACGAACCAACAAATCTCACGAACAAATCTTAGTGTTGTTTCGTGTGATTTCGTGGATCGTAGTTTTTCTTTCAGGTTAGGACTCTACCATCTGGTCAATTTCGTTCAAGACGGAAAATCGCCTGGGCATTATCCTGCCGTCATTGGTTGAATTCAGAGAGGAGTACATCAGTGAAAATACACGAGTTGTTCGCTTATCTTTGCGTCGAGAACGCGGCAGAGGCGATTGAGTTCTACACGAAGGCTTTTGGCGCTCGAGAGAAGTTTCGGCTCACGGAGCCGAGCGGTCGTATCGGCCACGCGGAGCTGGATTTCGGATCAACTACCATGATGCTTTCAGACGAGTTTCCCGAGTGTGGCATCAAGGGTCCGAAAGCAGTCGGCGGGACTTCGGTCACGATTCATATCCACGTCGATAACGCGGATGAGATGATACGGCGCGCCGTGGAAGCAGGAGCGGCGATCGAAAGGGAGCCCGAGGACGCGTTCTATGGGGAGCGCTCAGGAAGCATACGCGATCCCTTCGGTCACAGGTGGAACATCGGGCACAGCATCGAAGAGGTCTCTACCGACGAGATGCAGCGCAGGTACACGGAGATGTTGGAGGTGAAGTAAGGCTGCTCGGACCGGATGGCAGCCCGGAATAAAACGATCCACGAAGCACACGAAATGACTCGAACTAAGGGCGCCTTCCTGCCGCTTCGTGTGACTTCGTGGATCATTCTTAGTTCTCCGCCGCCTGCCAGGGCAGAGACTGGGTCATGGTCGGATGAAACGGAGGTGTCTCTGACGATGAATCGTCCCGAATCTGTCGAGGGTCACATGCGGATGGGTGATTTGGAGTCGGTTCCATCCCTCAGACGTTCTCTCCTGATGGGCGGAGTGGGGTTTGGTCTTGTCAGTCTATGCGTATTCGCCACGGTTGCCTTTGCTGAGAGGTGGATGTACGCGCAGCTTGGTTTGCTCGGAGCCTACCTTGCATGGACCACTCTTTTTATCTTGTTAGGCGGTGCGGTGCTGGGCTCACTGGTCGCCGGCCGTTGGCGGCTGCCCAGATTCTACCTTCTGTTCGGCCTGGCGTTTTTCGCGTACGCTGCGGGTTGGGTCGGCGCATATTTTGTGCTTCGTGGGGCAGCAGGGGAATGGGTCGGTTCGCTGGCGGGCTCGCTTCTTATGGGCTTTGTCCTCGCGGTGGGCTTCGGCACCGTTCGCTCCGCACTGAAACTGTCGGCCATTTTATTCGTCGCAAACTCCGCCGGATACTTTCTCGGCTCGGCCCTTAACAATTGGATCGGCGCGACCGCGGGAATGCTGCTGTGGGGTGCAGCTTACGGGCTGAGCTTGGGAGCAGGATTAGGGGCGGTCCTCCACCTGGCCCAGGTTCAACGATCAGGCAGCCTGGCTTCAAAGTAGAGATCACCAGTCCGCGAGAGCGGACGAATGAAAATAGCCCAGCACTTTGAGTGCTGGGGAATCGTCGTCTTACGTATGGTAGTCCGGCTGGGCGGACGACTGAAAGACGCAAGGGCGTTGACGGTCTTCTTCAGCCGTCCGTTTCACGGACTATTCGAGTCTTTTATTGCGATCCCAGCACTCAAAGTGGGCTATTTTCAATCGTCCGCTCTCGCGGACTGATCGGTGCCAGTTTGCTGGCTGCGGTGTGATTCAAGTGTCATACTCGGCCTGCCGGGAATTGGTCCAACTCGCCTTATGACAGAAGCAGGAGTTTAGAGTTATGAATCCGAGAGAATTTCTCGCGAAGGGGAAACCACATCTGATTATCGGCGGTCTCTTCGTTTTAGTTCTTGCCTTCAATATCACTATGGCTTTCACGGCAGGTCAAACGTTGCTCGGCGCTACCTGGACGGCCATCAGCGAAATAAAACTTATGGACTATTTGATGTTGGCACTTTTCTGGTACGCCTGCGCCCATCGTCCGAAAGATGATTGGGACAGTTCTCTTATCACTCTGAATCTTTCCGGATCGAATACCCATAAGTAGTTCCTCTTTGGAGTGCGCCGGCCCGGCGGCGCTTTGGTCCAACCGTAAGCTGCCTCGACCTTCGACGCTACCATGGGTGCGAAACGAAGCGGCGCCAGGCCGCCGCGGGCCAAAGCGCCGACAGGTCGGCGCACTCCAAAAAGGCGCACCATCCGACGCATTACCTCTGTTGCTCTTATCTCTGGCTGCTACAATTCCCCTCGTGACCACAACTAAGACCTTCGATGTCGCAGTCGTCGGCGCAGGAGTCTTTGGCGCGTGGACTGCTTACCTACTGAAGCGAGCTGGCGCCGAAGTCGTTCTCCTGGACGCATATGGACCAGGAAACAGCCGGGCAAGTTCAGGCGGCGAATCGCGCATGATTCGGATGGGGTATGGGTCTGACCAGATCTATACAAGCCTGGCTCAGCGCTCGCTCGGACTTTGGCAAGATCTATTCGATCACATCGGCCCGACTGGAATATCGCCTGGCATAACGCCCCGACTATTTCACCCCACAGGCATTTTGTGGCTGGCGCGGGAGAATGACGCCTACTGCGAGGCGACACTCAAGACGTTGCAGCGCTCACAAGTAAAGTATTTCCGCCTCGACCGTGCTGAACTTTCTGATCGCTATCCACAGCTTGAACTGGGTGCAGTCACATGGGGCATTCTCGAACCGGATAGCGGCGTTGTTATGGCGCGTCAGGCGGTGCAATCCGTGGTCGCCGAAGCCCGCTCCCTCGGTGTGACATATCGGGAAGAAGCGGTCCGCTCACCTGATGTCGAAGCCGTTGTTGATGCTTCTCCAGGCAAACTCGATTCGGTCCGGACGGTCTCCGGCGGAGATATCCTCGCCAGGCAATTCGTTTTCGCCTGTGGACCGTGGTTGCCGAAGATCTTTCCTGCGCTGTTGGGCCAGTTAATTCACGTCACCAGACAGGAAGTCTTTTTCTTTGGCGTTCCGGCAGACGCTGCTTCGGATGGTTGTCGCTTCGGACCAGAGCGGATGCCGGCGTGGATCGACTTCAATGATCTCGTTTATGGCATTCCGAATCTCGACGGCCGAGGTTTCAAGATTGCGATTGATGCACATGGACCACCCTTCGATCCTGACACCGGCGACCGCCTCGTATCTGATAGAAGCGCGGTTGCGGTGCGCGCCTATCTTGCCGGACGCATGCCGGCGTTAGCGAACGCGCCGGTGACTGAGACACGCGTATGCCAATATGAAAACACTTCAAACGGCGACTTTTTAATCGACCGGCATCCTGCGTTCGAAAATGTGTGGCTGGCAGGTGGTGGGTCAGGGCACGGATTCAAGCACGGACCAGCCGTCGGCGAGCAGGTGGCGGCATTGATATCGGGCGACGCCCTGATTGAGCCGAGGTTCGCCCTGGCGACCAAGGAAAAAGCGCAACAGCGCAAGGTGTATTAGTGAGATTGAGCATGATAGTAGTCATTGTCGTTGCTTGTCTGGTTATTGTGTGTGCTTCGATAGTGTCTTGATGTGAAGATAAGCAAACGATCCACGAAATTACACGAAGCTACACTAACTTGGTTCGTGAAATTTCTTGTAATTTCGTGGATCGTTGTACGCGGCGAAAGTACCAACCAAGCGACCCCAAGCGGAGGAGCGGCGGCAAAGCGGCGGCCCTTGTAGTGCCCCGGCCCGGCGCCGCACTCCAAAGTGCTGCCGTTTGCTCTCAACTGCTTCCTAAGTGCTAAGATCACTCCAAGTGAAGCTAACTCGACTTAAATATTAAGATCGACTCAGGAGATTAATTTTGAAGCGAATAACAATATTCATCATTGCTGTTCTATTGATCCCAGCCACTTCCGGCCTTACAGCGCAGGGTCAGACAAAAAAGAGAAGGGTTCCTACCACCCGCGGGAGAAAAACAACACCAGCTAAGCCAGGAGTGTCGGCTGCCAAGTTCTCAGCGGTGACTACAACCCCATCGGGCCTCATCTACGTAATTACGCGCCGAAGTACGGGACGGCCACCGCGTCCTGGCGAAACCGTTGTGGTTAACTACACCGGACTGTTGGGCAACGGGGTTAAATTCGATAGCTCTCTCGACCGCGGGCAGCCCTTTAAGTTTAAACTTGGTGAGGGGCGTGTGATTAAAGGATGGGACGAAGGGATCGCGAAACTACGTGTCGGCGAACAAGCGACACTGATAATACCGCCGCAACTCGGTTATGGCGCGAAGGGCGCCGGAGGTGGTGTCATCCCACCCGATGCGACGTTAGTCTTTATCGTAGAACTGATTGGTATCGAGGAAGCTCCCGCTTCGAACTAGGTGTGCGCGACCCCTGTTCTTGTTTTTTGCGCAAGACAGTACGATCCACGAAACGACACGAACTGACGCGAAAGTTAGTGTTCCTTTCGTGTATGTTCGTGGATCGTGTCTACTCGTCGTTCTTTGCAGCTGTGTCTCATGTGGTGGATTTCTAAAAAACTCACACGTGGAGCGAACAAGCTCTGGCAGCGAGGTGAGGACAATGCTTCAAGCCGTTCCTAAAGGTTGGTTCTCTTCCAAATACATAGTGTCAGAAAACGACACTCCAATTGGCATGATTGACATGTCCGGCTGGCGAGAGAGCGCTGAACTAACTATCAAAGGAGCAATCTACCAAGTGTATCGCCAAGGCTTGATGACGGGATCGTTTGTTCTTGATGCCGGTGGCTCAATTCTAGCGCGTGCCGACAAGCCCAGCGCCTTTTACCGATCATTCGTCGTCGAAGTTGGTGGAAAGAAATACTCACTGGAAGCTACCTCCACATTCTCCTGTAAGTTCGTTTTGTCTGAAGAAGGTAAACAGATAGGTTCCGTTCACCGTGAGGGTTTTCTGGCAAGAAAGGCAATTGCGGACTTTCCTGACGAGATACAGTTACCTTTTAGAATGTTCATGTTTTGGCTGGTGATGATTCTTTGGAGACGGTCGGACTCGGCCGCGAGCTAAGACTCGAAAGAGCCAGAGGTCAGAGGTCAGAGGTAAGGGGTAAGGGGTCAGGGATTAGCGCACCGACTACATCGCTTAAGGCGAGACACCGAAGCAACAAAAACTGTCTGCCTTCTGCCTTCTGCCTTCTGCCTTCTGACCCCTCACCCTTACCCCTTACCCCTTACCCCTTACCTCTGACCTCTCATCTCTGAGTTCTGACCCCTGACCCTGACTTCTTACTGCAGTCTTCGACGAAACGCCCGTCCGCTTTCGAAGCCATAATTTATCGGCGCGACTTGCGGCACACCCAATACATTTCGCGCGATAGCCAATTGAGAAAACAGTCGCGGTTCCACTAGCTGGAATCCTTTTGCCGAGCGTTCGGCCCGGGCAAAGTCCACTTGCGCCAGAGCCGCCAGCGCCTGTCCATAACGCGCCACCATCTCGCTAAGCCCACTACCGCCCTCCAGCGGCAACTCACCATCCTTGAATATACTTACTTCGAACCCGCTTAGGAGCGCAGCGGCCGACAGCAGTTCGTTGAGTTGAGCAATTCCCGGGTCGAGCACTTCAAAACTGCGGGAGGGATCCAGCGCCGCGAAAGCCTCAGCGACCCTCAACTGCTGGTCGAATTGCTCGTAGTTAGTGGCGCGACGATTTGTTAAGCGCTGGGCTTCGCCGAGAAATGTCAGCGCGAGTTTCGAGTTACCTGCCGGTGCTGCCGCCGAGGTCGTTTGTGCTTGAGCGGCCAACTTTAGCAAGAGGTCAATCCGTTCGTTGTCGGAACTTAGAGTTGCGAGCGTTTGTCGCAACTCTTCCATATTCTCCACTTCGGCTTTTTTCGCGATCAACCGGAAGTCGACCCGCTGCAATACTCGGTCGCGCGCCGCCGCGTCAAGATGATCGTTGGCAATCTGTCGAGCGCGTTCCACGTTTCCTTCATCAAACGCCTTTTGCGCCGCCTGCTGATAAAGCCTCGACTGCAGCTGTTGGGGAGCGGTAGGGGCGGCGGCCAGCAGGCTGTCAACAGTTCCCTCTTGCATCAGACTATTGATCTGATTGAAGGCCATCCGCCGGTTATTCCCTATGCCCATCTCGGTCATTTTGCTGCGCACAGCGGTCGCACGAGACGGCAAATATTGATCAATTTGTGGTAACAGCACTTGCAATCCTGCCAGCAATCGTCGCGCGTTTTGCTGTTCGATCTGCCCGTCAGTTGGTGGGGTTTGAGCTCCGGCCTGCGCCCCGCCAAAGTTGCCTCGGCCGCGACCATTGTTTCTGCCGCCCGAATTATTCTGCCCCGGCTGATTACTTTGGGCACGTTGAGTGGTCACCGCCTGCGGTGTAGCCCTCAGCGCCGCATCGATTACGGTATTCAATAAGTCCTGAAAGGATGATTCTCCGAGCACCGGCCCACCAGCATTGTTAGACCTCGCCTGGGACGACGCCGTTTGATTCGAGCCCGGTTGACTGGAAACCGTCTGGTCCATAACTGCCGGCGTGCTGTTCGTCGTACTTTGCGTTAGGCGCGGTCCTGCTCGCAGAAGATTCAAGGCCAGTGTCTGGGCCTGAACATTGGCGAGCATGTTCTCCGATTGCAACTTGCTTACTACTTTCGCAATCAGCTTTGTGGCCGCTTCCCTGTCCTGGGGCTGTAGCTGGGCCATCACTTGTGCCAGTGTGTTTGGATACTGACCCTTTGCCAGCGCCTCTTCGATCTTTTGCGCCGCGAGTTTTGGATCGTTCGCAGCAACTCGCGCCAGCAGCTGCTCCTCGAGATTGACCTCTGGGCGCCTTCGGCGGAAATCATTACCGGTTTCGGTTGTGGGCGTTAATGATCGGGTGGCCGCTAGTAGTTGGTAGGCAAGCGTCGCATCGTGCTGGGCGGCAGTCAACACCACCTCCTGCCGCAGCTGGGCCGCCCGCCGCTGTATATTGCTGTCGGTACTACGCATCATCTCGGCCAGGCCATCGGCCGCCATTGAAAACATCGACCGCGCGCGCGCTTCATTGCGCTTCCACAACAGGTCGCCAGCGGCGATTTCAAGGCGTATGCGATTCTCAGGCAGCCTGAGCATTTGTGATTCCCCGACGATCTGTTCGAGCAACGCCGCCGCCTTCTGTTCCAACGCATCCTTTTCTTTCTGCTTTCCTTCGTCGGTTTGCGGAATGGCTTGCATCGCCTGGGCCGCGGTAAACTGCGGCTTGATAACTGTCGCGATGCTGAAAATCAATAGACCGGCAAGGAAACCTGTAATTCGCACTTTTGTCACAATTGATACCTCGTCAAGGAGTAATTAGGGAGAGGATGCTTTGATTGTCCCAATAATAGCTTGGTTGCTTCGCATAGGCCAATAACGGCGAAATCAGAAAATCAGCAATTGGCAACCTAGGCCGAAACCAAGCGAAGATAAGATACGATCCACGAAACCACACGAAACAGCACGAAAAGATTGTTAGTGCCTTTTGGTGTGATTTCGTGGATCGTATTTTTTCTTCGCTTGGTTTCGCGTAGTGATGCAGTTTGGAGAAATGTACCTAATTACAGAACCCAGCGCGGTAGCGCGGGATCCCCGAGGCAACTTCGCCGCAAGAACGGCAATGCTTGTTAATACTCAGGTTCCTGAAGGATCCCGCGCTACCGCGCTGGGTTCTGTACCTGATTTGCGTTTCAGCCGAAATAATCAAACTGCATCAGTACCTGGTTTCGGCACAGGTTGGGATTGCTGTTTGCTGATTGCTTTTTATCTTCAGTTTCCCTTCACTACGACGACTGAATTAGTAAGTCCTCTCTCATCATCTTCAGTGTTTGGATTTCCCGGATCCAAAATCCAATCGCCGTCCACGATGAATTTGTATGTGTACTTGCCGGGCGCTAAATCGATGCGAGAGACCCAATCATCCCCCTCCCGAGCGAAAAGCAGCTGCGACTGATTCCAATCGTTAAAGGTGCCGGCTAACGCTACCACTCTTGCGCCCGGGTAACCCTTCAAACGAAACGTCGTACTGCCCTTTAGGCTGGCTGGTGGCAAAACCAGCTTCCGCGCAGTGAGCGTTCTACCCTCCGACCTCGAAGACGGCTCAATCGTCAGACTAGTTACCGCGCCTTTCGCGTCGCGATTAAACTTGACCGGACTATCCAGGTCATTCATGACGAAAGCGTCGGTCGACCGCGCGGTCAACTTTCTTTTAACGGAATGCGACGCCTTGATCCACAGCTCGTCCTTCTCGATAATGACGTCAAAGACAAAGTTTTCCAACACACTGGGGTCGGCTTCAAACCGGCCGACATAATCCTGCAAGGTCGTTGCCGGTTTTTTGTCCGTGTTGGTTTGCGCGTTTGCGATTAGTTGTTGAGACGATTGAGACCCGAGGCTAAACAAAAAGCAAAGCGCGATGAGTAGAACGAATGGCCACTTTTTCATGGTTATTTCTCCGTAGCTTTGTTTAATGCTACCCGTAGCGCCCGAAATGCGCCAGGCCGAGCAGAACTGTCCGCAGATTACGCAGACAGAAATAAGGGGAAGCAAGGGGCAGGAGCAGAACGCGCCTTGTGCTGAATAAATCAAGACTCAAAACCAGGAAGGGTTCGCGTGAGGCAGCAGAACGGCAACGGACTAGTATTCACCCTTGTTTGGATTCTTTTGCGAAGTAAACGTTCAACTTCGTTTTTCGAGCAAGATTTTCATCGACTAAAATGCCATCCACGAACCGCACGAAACAGCACGAAAAGACTGTTAGTGTCTTTTGGTGTGATTTCGTGGATCGTATTTTATCTTCGCTTGGTTGCGGCCTAGGGCCGCGCTGCGCACTCTGCGGATATGGTCTGAGATCTGCGTTAGACTACTGAGAGCAACAAGGAACATGCAAACAGATCCAAGCCTTCCGCAAAAAATTCAACGCTATCCATGCCCTGAATGTGGAGCCGATCTCCTTTACGAGCCCAGCGATGGTTTCCTCTCTTGTCCCTATTGCGGCCACAAGGAGGCCATCCCGACCAGCGCCGAACAAGTTGAGGAACGCTCATTCGAGCAATACCTGCAGATCCGGCCGGAGCAACTGGAGCAGTTGGCTCGCAACGCGCTCGAAGTGCAATGTCAAAGTTGCGGCGCCACAGTCACATTCACACCACCGGAAGTGGCGCGTCAATGCGACTTCTGCGGCGTACAGATCGTGGCCCAGGCCAAGTCTGCCGACCCCATTCTCGCCCCCTCAGGCGTTCTGCCTTTTTGCACCACGCAACAACAGGCAAATGTCGGTCTCAGTAAATGGCTTAAGTCGAGGTGGTTTGCGCCCAGTGCGCTAAAGCATTTTGCTCGGCCTGACTCAATACACGGAGTCTACTTGCCGTTCTGGACTTATGACACAAACACGACCAGTCACTACACCGGCGAACGCGGCGAGCACTATTACGTGAACCAAAACTATTACGAGCGCGATTCGCGGGGCAATCAGGTCCAGCGCACAAGACGAGTCCGCCACACTCATTGGCACTCTGCGGCCGGCACAGTCACGCGCTGGTTTGACGATGTCCTCGTTCCCGCTACAGTCTCCCTCGCGCAGAATCGTCTCGAATCGTTAGAGCCCTGGGACCTCGCAGAGTTGCAGCCATATGATCCGGCCTTTCTGTCAGGATTCAAGGCGCAGCGTTATCAGGTTGATCTCGCTCAAGGGTTTGAGCGCGTAAAGCAAGTTGCCGCAGGTGTGATTCACGGCGACGTTCGGCAGGACATCGGCGGGGACGATCAAAGAATTCACAACGTCACCACACACTATTCCGGCATCACCTTCAAGCATCTGTTGCTGCCTGTTTATGCCGGCGCCTATCGATTCAATCAGAAGGTCTATCAAATCGTCGTCAACGGCCGCACCGGCGAAATACAGGGAGACAGACCGTACAGTTTCTGGAAGATCGCGCTCTTCGTGACGGCGATGGTGTTCGTGTTGCTGATTATTGTGATGATCGTTAGCTTGACGGAGAGTTAATCCGCAGATTACGCGGATTACGCGGACAAGAAAAAAACGATCCACGAAAATACACGAAGTTACACGAATTAATTTTGGTGTTGTTTCGTGGAACTTCGTGGATCGTTCGCCCGCTCACTTCGTCTTTTCTTAATCCGTGTAAACTGCGTAATCTGCGGATGAAATCCTGCTCACGGTGCCCGGAGAACGCCGAGGGGCTTGCGCGACAATGACTGGAGACTCGAAAGCACCCCCACCACGACGACGAGGGCGACGGTGCCGGCGATTCCTGCCACGATGATGGAGGGTTCCAGGCTCCAGGGAATCTCAAAAAGAAAACGGGCCATGGAGTAAGACAGTCCCAGTGCCGCGGCTGAGCCAATTAATCCGGCAATCAATCCAAGCAAGCCGTATTCGGCTACCACAATAGTAAGCACGATCTTTCGCGTAGCTCCGAGGGTCTTCAAGAGCGCCGCTTCGTACGCCCTTTGATATTGGGTCATGGCGATTGAGCCGATCAGGATCAGCGTGCCACTAAAAAAAACGAAGCCGCCGACGAAAGTTACCGCGAGGGTGACATTTCCCAGTATGCGTGTCACGAGTTGTATTACTTCAGCGACGTCAATGATAGATACGTTCGGATATTTCTCGACCACCGCTCGCTGCAAGCGTGAGCGTGAGAGATCGTCAGCAGGACCATTGAGGCCTCCGACGTACATCGTCGGCGCGTTCTCCAGCACATTTGGGCGAAACAGGATGAGAAAGCCTGTGCGCGACTTGCGCCAGTCGATACGGCGAACGCTCGTCACCCGCGCCGTCAGTTTTCGCCCCACGATATCCAGGGTCATCGCGCTGCCGACGTCCAGTCCCTGCAAACCCTGCATCTCTTCAGAGATTGAGACTTCCGGTTCATTTACCGGTGTTGGATCCCACATCTTGCCGGCGACGATTGTCTCATTCGCGTCCAGAGTGGGCCGGTAGGTGACGACGTATTCACGACCCAACCTCCCACGATCCCCTCTCATCTCGCCGGAGCCCAGATCGATTTCACGGCCATTGATTGCCGTAATCCGAGCGCGTACCGTCGGAATCAACTCCGGCCGTTCCCCCGTCGTGTCCTGGATGAGCTTCTCGATTCCAGCCTTCTGGTCCTTTTGAATGTCGATCAAATACATGTTGGGCAGGTTCCCGCGATTGGCGGGATCCAGTTCGAGCAACAGATTCCGCTGCAGTGACTGGACCGCGATCACCAGAAAGGCCCCAAGGCCGACTGCCATGATAATCACCCGCGTCTGGTTACCGGGCCGATGAAGACTATTGATCGCATGTCGGACGGGAAACGACTGAATTTGACGAGTGCGTTTGACAATCCACATCAGTCCCAGCGAAGCGAGTTGTAAGAGGCCTCCGGCGGCAGCCAGACCGCCTAGAAAGAACGCACCTACCTTTAGGGAACCTGCCTGCCATGAGAAGACAGCAACGAGTCCTGCGATGACCAGCAGTGCAGTCACCCATCTCATCAGGTCAATCTTTCTCTTTAGTGGATCGTCTTCATTTCGGAGCAGCATGTTTGGTCTGATATGCCGGATGCGCAGCAGCGGCAGCGCTGAGAAGAGAAACGATATCAGCAAACCAAGCAAGAGTCCCTGGATGACAGTTCCTGTGCGTAATGAGTAGCTCATGTTTGCCGGCAAACTGTCAGCAAAGTACGTCCCTACTCCGAGGAGTGCGAGTTTCGCCAGCACGATGCCAAACACGCTTCCCGATGCCCCCAACGCAAGAACCTGGGCCACGTAAACAATCGTAATCCTGCGACTCGTTGCTCCCACGCACTTCAGTACCGCGATGGCCTTTTTCTTTTGTTCAATAAACACTCGGGTGACATTTGCGATTCCGATGCCCCCCAGTACCAGGATGACCAGACCCACGAGCGACAAGTAATTCTCCGAACGCGTGTACTGTTCATTTATGTTCTGCTCCGACTCTTTGTAAGTGCGAACGGTGATTAGATTGTCCTTGAGTGCGGAACGCAATTCCGAAACGAGCGAGGCAAGCGAATCGGGCGAGCTCTCGCTGGTGCTCAGAAGGACCCTGTGACGCGCCCGGCTGCCCAAGCCGGCGAGACCAGTCTCTTCGATTGCCGACTTAGCTATAAAAACGCGCGGTCCGAGACGAAAGCCGGTACCTCCACCGGGGTCAGCACTGATGACGCCTCGAATTTGAAAGGGCACTTCGCCGATCCTTATTTCGTCACCGGGAGCCACGTTCAATCGTTCCAGCAGGGTTTGTCCGACCACGGCGCCGCGGCTTTCCAACATTTGAGCGTCGAAACGCCGGCCATCGGTAAGGTTGAAATCGCCGTACAAAGGAAATCCTGGCCCAACGGCTTTCAGTTCAACCAGCAGTGCTCCTTCTCGAGAGTCATTCGGCCGCGTCATCGTGGGCAGCTCAACCGTCTCAGTTCTGCCTGTAACCAGCGCGCTTCGCGCCACTCGATCGATCGCCGCGAGCGTTGATTGATCCATGGCCCGGGTCGAATCAATCTGCACGTCGGCGCCAAGCAACAGACGTGCCTGGCTTACCAATGCTGAGTTGGCGTTCTGCAGTGTTGAGCGGAGGGCCACGATTGAACCCACGCCTACCCCGATACAGATAAAGAAGAACAGCAAACGTCTCCACGAAGACCGAATCTCACGCAGGGCCATGCGCATTACGAAATTCATGACTGCACCACCTCAGTTGCGTGTGTGCCCTCGGTGAGCCGGTCCTCTTGGCGGTCGATTTCGCGCTCCGCGCCGATTGGGGGCGAAAGCACCCGCGGTCCCAGATCGGCAACCACTCGTCCGTCACTCAGCGCAATGCTCCGGTCAGCGCGTTCAGCCAGGTTGTGGTCATGGGTGACGAGAATCAAGGTCGCGGACCTTCGTTGGTGGATTTCGACCATCAGGTCAAAGATGTGACGGCCATTGTGTGAATCGAGGTTTCCCGTAGGTTCATCGGCCAAAAGAATTGAAGGATCGTTTGCGAACGCGCGGGCGATGGCGACCCGCTGTTGTTCGCCGCCGGAGAGCTGCGATGGGTAATGGCCGGCACGCGCTGTCAGGTCAACGTCTTCGAGCAGTTGGCGGGCACGGGCCGGCGCTTTCGACACCCCCGCGATCTCCATGGGCACGAGGACGTTTTCAAATGCGGTCAACGCGGGGATGAGGTGAAACGATTGGAAAACGAATCCAATCTTTTTACCACGCAACAAGGCCAATGCATCCTCGTTCATGGAGACAATTGACTCACCATCGATGCGTATATCGCCCTCGGTTGGGGCATCAAGACCAGCAACGAGACCAAGAAGCGTCGACTTCCCGCTGCCGGATGGCCCAACAATGGAAATAAACTGGCCGTCGGGAATGGTAAGA
This sequence comes from Acidobacteriota bacterium, assembly GCA_038040525.1. Lineage (GTDB taxonomy): Bacteria > Acidobacteriota > Blastocatellia > Pyrinomonadales > Pyrinomonadaceae > PSRF01. The sequence continues at coordinate 15,992 of JBBPIC010000094.1, forward strand.
TTCAGCGAATGCAGAATCGTGAGTGTTTCCGAACCTGATGGAACTTGCTTTGAAACGTTGAATAACTCAATCATGGTTTTGCTAAAAGATAAAATGAGATGACGGAAGAGAAGATACGATCCACGAACACACACGAAGAAACACTAATGGCTTTTCGTGTTGCTTCGTGTAACTTCGTGGATCGTTCGTTTTTGCTAGTAAGAACAGGAACGCTCGCTGCTCTTATTGTGCCAATGGCATTACTCATGAAAAGAATGTTTTTCCCGTACGTCCTTTGCCTCGTTGGGTTAGCCTTTCTTGGATGCGCAAAGCAAAGCGCCCCTGCTACGAATTCGGTTCCGTCTCCGGCAGGGGCGCCAACTACGAGGAGTTTACCCAAGATCGTGGCATTCGGCGACAGCCTCACTGCCGGGCTCGGCCTTTCCGCAAAGGAAGCCTATCCGGCGCTCTTGCAAGAGCGCTTAAAACAGGACGGTTATGATTACGACGTCGTCAACTCCGGGGTTTCAGGCGACACCAGCGCCGGCGGCGTCCGAAGAATCGACTGGGCGCTGGATGGTGATGTGCGCTTCCTGATTCTGGAATTGGGTGCGAACGATTTCTTGCGCGGACAGCCGGTAGCCGAAACGAAGAAGAACCTTGCTGAAATAATTGACCGCGCTCAGGCAAAAAACGCGAAGGTGCTGCTGGCAGGCATGTTGGCGCCAACCAACGCCGGACGCGAATACCAGGAGCAGATTCGAACTATGTTTACCGACCTCGCGCGTGAAAAAGATGTGACCTTAATCCCGTTCTTTCTGGAAAACGTCGCCGGTCTCGAACCGTTAAACCAGCAGGATGGCATCCATCCCAACGCCGCGGGAACCAAACTGGTGGCCGAGACGGTGTATAGACATTTGAAGCCGATGCTCGATGAGAGTAGGAAGCTGTCCGCAGATTACACAGATTACGCTGATAAGAACTTCATGAAGGAACGCCGTAGGCGGTAGAAGCAAACTCGTGCCTGAGATTATCACCCTTGTTTGATAATCCGTGTAATCTGCGTAATCTGCGGATTAATCTTTACTTATCATCAGTCGCGGCGGACGATGGCCAGGGACATGTCATCTACCACTGGGCATGCTGCCGCAAAGTCCTGCACGGCACCCAATACAGAAAAGAGGACAGCGTCAGCCGCGACTGCTTCGCCGTCGCCGGCTCGTGCGCGGCGCAGTTGTGCCTCCAGGCGCGCATACCCAAACTCTTCCTCGCCGCAGTTGAGCGACTCGGTGATGCCATCGGAATAGACCATCAACACATCGCCGGCACCAAGGTGAAAGGATCCAGAGACATAGGGGGTTCCGGGCATCACACCCAACAACATTCCGCCTTCTGACAGCAATTCCAATTCTCCATTGGCGCGTAGGAGAAAAGCAGGAGGATGTCCAGCACTGCAATATTGAACATACCCTGTGATGGGATCCAGCTTTGCGAGGAACAGGCTCGCGAGGGGCATAAACGCTTTCAGCAAGCAGAGGTCGCGGTTAACACCCGCAACGATGGCCTCCGGCCTGGCGGTCACGGCCACGCGCGCGCCCACCAGCCCCACCAGATGTGTGGTCCACATCCCCGCGGCCAGGCCCTTGCCACAGATATCACCGAGCGCAAGAATTACGCCGTCGTTCTTTTCTTCAACCGTGAAAAAATCACCGGGTAGGTGACGAACGGCGAATATCTCGCTCGCAATCTCGAAGTCTCCGAAACGAACGTGACGAGGGGCACACAGACGCCGGTGTACCTGGGCGGCCTCAAAAATCTCTGTATGCAGTTCAGCGTAGTCCTGCTGAAGGTCCGCAAGCCTAATTTCCAACTCGTGGCGCGGAACCCTTACGGAACGCTTCGCTCGCGCCGGGTAAACCCGAACATCGACTGCCTGCTTTGTCGCTAAAGCGGTATTGAATCTTGCCTGACTCATGGGAGAGTCGACCCCTTTCCGGTGGAGTCAAATTTTAGAAAGATAAGAAAAACGATCCACTAAATCACACTAAGCAACACTAACCCTTTTTCGTGACGTTTCGTGTAACTTCGTCGATCGTTTTGCAAACGATGGAAAGCGACCTCAACCAACGAATTTATAACCACTGCCGTGAATGGTAAGAATAAAACGTGGCTCCTCAGGATTTGGTTCCAGTTTCTGCCTGAGATGGACGATGTGTGTGTCAACTGTGCGAGTGTTTGGATAGTTCTCATAACCCCACACCGCGTCTAACAAACGGTCGCGGCTAAGCGTTTCCACAGGATGCGCGACGAAGTAGGCGAGCAGGGCAAACTCTTTTGCTGAAAGTTCGACTGGCCGGCCGGCGCGTAGCACTTCATTGCTGCGGATATTGACTTCGACATCGCTGAATCGATAAATCTCCGATGCTGCCGGCTGGGGCGAGGCGCGTCTCAACACAGCTTTCACCCGGGCCATAAGTTCGCGAATGGAGAATGGCTTGGTGACGTAATCGTCGGCGCCCAACTCCAGGCCTACAACCTTGTCGATCTCCTGACCGCGCGCGGTCAACATAATGATAGGTAGCGAGGGCTTCCTGGTCTTCAGTTGCTTGCAAACATCGAGACCGCTCATGCGCGGCATCATTACGTCGAGTACGACGAGATCGGGATCATCGGCGAGGGCCCGCTCGAGGCCTTCTACTCCGTCAGCTGCGCTGATTACGTCGTAGCCTTCATACTCGAAGTTGTCGCGCAGACCGGCGACCATGGCAGGCTCATCTTCGACAATCAAGATGCGCGTTTTGCGGTTCGTACTGGGAACGTCGCTCTTTACCGAAGTGCGACTGCCGTTCGAGCCCCTATTTGATTGGTCCAAATCTGTTTTTCGTTTCATATCCGTTCGTCCTAAAAAGCAACTTTCAATACCTGGTACTGATGCAGTTTGGAGCAATGCATCTAATTACAGAACCCAGCGCGGTAGCG
>JBBPIC010000095.1:0-18849 GCA_038040525.1 Acidobacteriota bacterium
GACACAGAGTTCACAGAGATCGCACAGAGAGTTAAAGGTTATCCCGACAGACTCTGTGGGGGATAGGGGACATCATTATGAACCGAAGCGAAACTGATGACACTTCAAAGTCTATTGTTGAGCAAGTTGTTAAGCTCTGCCTCATTATTGTACGGTCTTAGGTCTATTCGTCCTCAGAGTTCTGTGTGCGCCGCTGATGCCGGCGTTATGTTGCTCAATGAGTTCCCCATGCTGGAAGCAAAAATCTGATTGTAATGATCATCTTATCCGCATCTTGCATTGCATTGTGAGTTAGTGCTGAACAGGAGGCTAGACCTCATGAAATCGAATCGGCTTTTCTTCCTGGCCGTGGTCAACCTTCTGGCTTCGGTAGTGTTTCCAGTTACGCCGGCCTTCTCACAGAACCATGACAACGTGATTGAATGGTCCAAGTCCCCCATCGGCAGCAACAATGAGAGGGTGGCGGCGAGTCTTCAGCTAGTCCGACAAATTGACGGTGTCGAGATTGAAGATATTGCGGTCGAGGGCAAATCAATCACAGTGGGTAAACCCTTCGCGGCCGCTGATGATTGGTTAAAGACGATCACGTTTCGCGTCAGAAATATCTCTGGCCGGCGGCTCGTGAGCGTGCAAATAACTGTTGTTCTTCCCGAGATGAACAACCGATCGCCAGACGTCGTGTTTTGCTACGGATGTGCTCTCGCTGAAAAAGAGCGTCTCATGCCCGGAGAAGTGGTTGAATTGAAAATGCTGGGTGGGGAGTTCTATGACTGGGTAAGAAGTCGGATTGCAGAGCAGGGTAGCGCATTCAGGATCAGCAAAGCTGAAATACATCACATGTACGTCACCCCTACCTACCGGTCCCCTGTGGTTCAGTGGATGTGTTAAGACATCTAATCCGAGGAATGCTTGCCCACGCAACGCGCTATAAGCGGGGTGTTGGGCGGTTCAAGATGTTATTCAGGATCTAAGGAATGAAAAGATGAGAGCCAACGAAAGAGCACCCAAAGATATAGATGAGTACATTGCGGGCTTCTCAAATGATGTTCAGGAGATTCTGGAAAAGATAAGGATGACGATTAGTAAAGCGGCGCCGGATGCAGAAGAAACAATTAGTTATAAAATACCGACCTTCAATCTGAATGGAAAGTATTTAATCTATTTTGCTGCCTACAAAAAACATATCGGGCTTTATCCTGCGCCAGGAGGAATTGAGAGATTCAAGAAAGAACTATCCGTTTATGAAGGCGGAAAGGGAACCGTAAGATTTCCATTAGATAAGCCAATCCCTTTCAGCTTGATCAAGAGAATCGTCAGGTTCAGGGCCAAGGAAAATCTGAAAATGGCGAAAATAAAAGGGAAGAAGAAATGAGTTAGTGACCTAACTTGAGAATACTCTGTGCGTGCTCAGTGAACTCCGTGTCTCTTTAGTGAGTTCTTGCTGCAATTGTTAACCGACAGAGGCAGAGAATACAGAGGTTGCAAAGAAAAAAATGAAATAGGCACCACCGAAAATAGAGACGATTGGCTTGCAGAATCAAGCCCAACGAGCGCTTTCAGCTGACGGCGCGATAGGGCTTTGCACAAAAACTCTTATTACGTGTTCTTTCGTGTAGCTTAGTGTGGTTTCGTGGATCGTATGGCTCCGAATCGTAAGCACACGATCCACGAAATTACACGAAATCTCACGAAGCAACTCGAACCAATGCTGACATTAAACCCTTCTCAAGGTCCGTTTCGAACCGGCCAATGACTTTTTGTGCAAAGCCGCGCGATAGCATTGTTTTCAAGTAATCTTTTTCTGAGAATCGTGGCGGGATTTCCGACCTCTGGCGGCTCGATCAAATGCAACTTGGCTGGCTATGATTCACCTATGAGCCCTTTGTTAATAGTCCATACGACCTGAGAATTGTAACAATGCAACCGTGTATCATCCTTCTGGCCCTGGCACTTCTACCGATACTTCAAATCAACGGCCAATCCATTGAGACAAGAACGGGTAGTGATGCGGCACGCCCGGTCAAGAGGTTTGCCGGTCCTACGTCGCTGACGAGTGAGATCGATCTCTTTAGCTTCGAGTTCCAAAGACCTTACCACGGTTATGAAGGGCCTAATTTCGCTCGACTGGATGGCCAGCCGTCCAAAGGTGCTCAATACCTCATCAAGGCAGAGTTGTTCGGGCAGCAGGCTGTTGCCACCGCGAAATTCGAACTGGTGGATGGGAGCGGCAGAGTAATCCAATTGCTGCGTCTCTCGAAGTACATCACCTCGCTGGACGACGGGAAATACGTCGGGTTTGTTGAGGTGCCATCTCAACCGTTTCGTGTCATGGTCAGCGGCAGGGACACCAATGACGCGCCATACCGCCGAGTGTACAAACGGCTGTTTCGACCCGCGCTCCGCCCGCCTGCTCCCCCGCTCGTACCGCCCGGCCTCCCGTCCGGGCAGGCAAAGGCAATCGAGACCATGCTGAAAGCAATGGAGCGGCAGGCAATATCGGAGATGGAGAAGAGAGTTAGCAAACATCCCGATGGCGTGATCGTGGTGCCGCGCGTCGAAGTCTCCGGCCTCACTTATGAGCCGTACATTTCGGACAGTGGCAACACACTGGGAATAAGGCTGCGATACGCCCTTCGGTTCTCAGCGGACGGAGACTACGCCCACTCGCTCCAGGTTTTCCCGGATTACAAGGACGCCGACTTGCGCGGGCTGGTGGAGATGCAGGTCATCAAGGAGAGCATAGACCCGAGACCCGACCCGCCGTCCTACGCCACGCCGAATATTCATGTCGATCTGGAGACGCTCGTGAATTATGGGACCCAAGCCGGGTATCGCGGCGGGGTCGTGTACCGTTTCCTGGTTGACCTGGTCCCAGATTTCGTTGGTCAGAACGCGACTAAGACAAAGTTCTGCGTTGACGAGACGCACTACGAGCAAAAGGTCAAGACACGGCAGGCGTGGGAGGCGATGAAGGCGAGTGGCGCGCTCGTGGCGTATCGTATTCTCATGCGACAGGTGGATTATGCCGGGCATACCGAGCCCTCGCGGCCGCCTAAGACTTTCTATGAGGGGTTCCTTAGGGAAGGCGTGGTGCCCTGCAAACCTTACAAGAATATTCATTTTTGAACTGTCAACAACGCCATAACAACGACGTACTTGAGCCCTAATCAACATGCGCGAGAGCGGACGGATCACACTAGCCCAGCAGTTAACTGCTGGGATCACGAGTGATGATATTGCAGTCCATGAAGCGGACGACTGAGGTTATTCCTTGGAATACTGGCTTCTGTCATTCGTCCGCTAACGCGGACTAGGTGAAGAGTTCGACACCTTCCCAGCGATAAATTGCTGGGCTTCTGTCATTCGTCCGCTAATGCGGACTGGGTCGGTTTTAGGATGATTTTGGCTGGCGTATTTCAGACAGATGCCTGGTGGTATTCTCCGTTACACTCGCTGGAAGGATGTCCGCAAAGTCTGCCTGACCCGCACTGACGGCAGTAAGATTCAGGCAATTGTTCGGCCTTTCCGCACCTTGGGCAATACATACGATTAAAAACGATTAACGCAATAGAAAAGTTTTACTTTAATCTCACTGCGTTTCTATTCTTTGCTGGTCAACTCAACTACTGGTTCCGGCGTGATGCGACAGCAATTGGCCCAACATATATTTCGGTACTGAAGCAGTTTGATTATTTCGGCTGAAACGCAATCAGGTACAGAACCCGGCGCGGTAGCGCGGGATCCTTCAGGAAACTGAGTATTGATAAGCATTACCGACCTTGGGCTAAGTTGCCTCCGGGATCCCGCGCTACCGCGCTGGGTTCTGTAATTAGGTACATTGCTTCGAACTGCATGAGTACATATATTTCGACTGCAAAGGTAGCGATGTCGATATCTGTTATCGTTCCCGCCTACAATGAAGAACGGTATATAGGCGAAACACTAAATAACCTGAGGCGGGCAAACGACTATCTGTTGAAGAGAGAGGGCATATCAGCTGAAATTATCGTAGTTGACAATGGGAGTACGGATTCAACTGCGAGTATTGCTCTATCTTCAGGCGCCAAAGTTATCAAAGAACCAGAACAGAGTGTGGCGCGGGCCCGTAACGTTGGCGCAAATGGGGCCAGCGGCAATCTTCTGGTCTTTATCGACGCTGATGTGAGCGTGCCGGAAAGACTCTTGTGTCGTATCACCGAAGCAATGAAAGATGAAGATTGTGTTGGGGGCGCAGTAGATACGATCTACCAGCCAGATAGCTTTTGCGTAAGAGGTTATTTGCAAATGTGGCGGCTGCTTGGAAAACTGGCCGGCATGGCGCAGGGTGCTACTCAGTTTTGCCGTAGAGATGTAAATGCTTGTTTAGGTGGGTATGACGAAACAATATATATGGGTGAGGATGTCGACTTCTATTGGCGCTTGAAACGGTTTGCGAAGAGCCACCTTGGTCGGGTTTGCTTTATCCAGGACATTCAAGTCGTTCCCTCAACTCGACGCTTTGATCGGTGGTCTTTCTGGCGCATGTTGTTATGGACTAACCCATTGTTCATTCTAATTTTTCGTCGCCGGAAGGGACCCTGGAAAGAGTGGTACAGCACAATGACCCGGTAGCGCGATGAATGACGTCCATATGAATCCGGGAAATGAGGAGACAATAAGATGCCCAAAGTCAAAGTAAACGATATCACCATGAACTACGATCAGCAGGGAACCGGAGAGCCGCTGGTCCTAATCCCTTACCTTGCTGCCGATTGTGCCTGCTATGCCTTCCAGGTTGGGGAGTACGCCAAGCACTTTACCTGTATCACCGTCGATCCGAGGGGGGCTGGCGAGACTGACAAGCCTGAGGGTGTCTATTCCACAGAACTCTTTGCCGACGATGTGAGCGCTTTTATGCAGGCCCTGGGCCTGGAACGCGCCCATATCACGGGCCTCTCATTGGGAGCGGCGACTGGAATGTGGCTGGCGGCAAAGTATCCCGACAAGGTCAAGTCTTTGTCGCTTCATAGCGGTTGGACCAAAACGGATCCCTTTATCAGAACGACAGTAGAAGGCTGGCAGGTCATGGCCGAAGGCTTGGGGAGCGTGGCCGAGATGGTGATACTGGGAATTTTCCCATGGTGTTTCACACCCGAACTCTATGCCGCGAAGCCAGACTACATCCAGTCGCTGGCGACGTTTATCCGCGGAAGACCCGCGCAGCCTGTGGCCGCCTTTATGCAACAATCGAATGCGGTGATTGCGCATGATGTAGAGCCGCATCTTGGTAAGATCACGGCCCCGACGCAGATAACGTTTGGCCGGTACGACATGGTCACGTCCACCCGTTTTGCCGAACGGATGATGGCCAACATTCAGGGGGCTGAACTCATCGTCTTCGAAGGCTGCGCTCATGCCCCCATTTATGAAAAGGTGGATGAGTTTAATCAAAAGACTTTAGCGTTCCTGCAGCGACATTCCGGGTAGGAAGCCTCTGAAGTAGGACAGACATTCCTGTCTGTCGGACTCTCGCTACCGGAAGATTAGTACCAACATCCTTCTAATCCAACATGTGACAGGCAGGAATGCCTGTCCTACTGGGATGCACCCGACCGCGAGTCAGACGCAGGATTGAAGGGCAGCGCTGGAGGCGCAGCGTTAGGTTGCTTGTGAGGCTTCTATGACGACAGCAATCAAAGTGAGCATGCTTGTTCTTCTCCTGGCATTATCCCTCTATGGTCAAAATGAGGAAGGTGAGCCGTCGCTTTCTTACCTCAGGGGGGATTATAGATCTGTCTCTATAGTCGCTCACGTCCGCATCCGTGAGGCTGAAATTACTGGGAGGATCGGTGGCTATGAGAATTGGAGGATTGAGGTTGAAGTGCTCGAATCATTCAAAGGGCGAGTCCGCAAGGGGGAGGTTATAAAGTATTTTCAAGGTGCTGAAGCGGGTCTCAAGAAGGAGTATTTCCAGGGAGAAAGAATCATCTTTCTGCTCGCAGAATATAGCGAAGGATCGAAAACATTTAGGTACTCGGCATTAGAAAACTCGACATTGTCGTATACGGCAGACCGTGTAAGGAAATTGAGGATAATCAGAAGGTCTCAGGCAAAGAGGCGCGCAAGACGGTGACTTTAACCGCATCGCAAATGAAAGTGGTTGTTTATCTTGTCGCGGTCTTTATCTACCTGGCGGCCTTATTGTATTTGCTATTGAGCGCTCTGGGATTGCATTCGGAATACGAGTTGGCGGTAATACTTTTGCTGAAGAAGGCTTCGGCTTACCCAGAATTGCTTATCTCGTTTTATTCGTTTTGCTTCTATGTGGTGGTTTCTATTCCGTCTGGCGAATCATTCGTCGCTCAGCTTCGCACAAAAAGTAAATAAACCGAGCCGCGCAGCGGTATCAGAACCGGAAGCGGTAGCGAGCGGATTAAGAAGTATTGCCGAACTTACAGCTAAGAGGCCTCCGGGATCCCGCGCTACCGCGCTGGGTTCTGTAGTTAGCTACATTGCTCCAAACTGCATCAGTAACCACAAGCGGCCTTCTATCGACTTACTTGTTCCTATGCTAAAGCTTTCACTTCTGGAAAAATATAAAGAGTACGGCGTCATCTTCATTCGCCTCATCGTTGGCTTTCATCTCGTCTATGGTACGCAGGATAATGTTTTTAGCTATGCCCGCATGGAGGAGTTCGCGAGCTTCTTATCAGCGCTACGCGCTGAAACTCGCGGAGCGATTTTATTAACACCGTGGCTTCAGTCCAGTGACAAGAGCAAGCGAGTTGCTCCTTGAACCGTTTTAACGGTTTATCTTCGCGTTGGTTCAGAATAAACCGTTGGAAACGGTTCAAGGATCATTCGCAGATCTTGATCACCGGGCTGAAGCCACGGTGTTAATGAGATCGCTCCGCTGTTCTACAAATAGGATAGGCTTCGCTGATGAACGGAATGCTGGGGGGGGTTGCCGGCGGAATCAGAAGGGGAGAAAAAATTAGATGCCAAACCATAAAAACTGTTCTAAATGTCAATCGAATAAAGTGATTCCGAATGTTCATATTAGGGATTACGGTGATTACATGTCGAACAACCAGTTGTCCGTTGAGATCTACGAGGCGCCCGACGCTATGATTTTCAAAGGTACCCACGAAGGTGGTTTGAATGCGTGGATTTGCGGAGAGTGTGGTTACACTGAGCTATACGTTGAGAACCCGCGGGAGCTTTATTCAGCTTATCAAAATCGTGGAGCAAGCTGAGGCCTTACCTGGCGTGTTCCAGTAAATGGTTCTTAATGAAAGTGAATCATGCGTAATGTCAAAGCGGCGCAATCTCATTTTACCTCTCGAGGAGAAGGCTATGTTGATGAGAGTTATATCGTTAAGACTGGTGGCTCTGCTCTTTCATGCCGCCCGTGCAATGCCCATCCTGGCCGCCGGTCAGGCGAGTCACAGGGAATCGCCTGTTGCGAGAGTTAAAGCCGACGTTGCCCGGCGCGGCGTGGGGAAGAAAGCCCGCGTGACGGTCAAACTTCAATGGAAAAAAGCTGAAAGGGTACATCACCCAGCCATCCGCGAAAGCATAGTTTGAAATGGAGAAAGAGGCGGAAAGTGGTCTGATCGCGTCGGTCTGGGGAAGGGATCAGACAGCATCTCGCAAACGAAAGGCATCGGGTTAACGAAGAGATTAGGAACTACCCGTCGCCCATCCCTGCCTGCGACGCGCAGTTTAACTACCTGCTTGAAGAGCGGTCGAGGATTGCTCAGGAATTGGCTCGATTGGAAGCGTTATTAATGGTGAGCCTTACGCAAGCAGACCACAGGAAATGCATGGGCGAGTTTCTCGCGTCGTCGAATTACATTAACGATGAAATGGAGCAGCGGATTCGATCGTCCTTGCTGAGCGTCTCGGACGGCAGTGCCTAACAAACCCTGCTCGTTACCAGAATCAGCATGTCTCAACGGGCAATCAAAACGCGCGCATCAACTCGCAACGCGAAAAGGAGCTTCCATGATCCGTGGTCTACACGCAATGTTCTATTCGTCGGAGCCCGAGGCACTACGCGCCTTCTTGAGCGACAAACTAGGCTTGAGTGGCACTGATGTAGGCGACGGCTGGCTGATCTTTGACGCCCCCGAAGCAGATCTCGGCGTCCATCCCACAGATGGTAACGTCCGCTCGGGCACAGCCGATATCTCTTTCTACTGCGACGACATTAACCATACGGTCGCTGAACTGCGCGGTCGAGGGGTCGAGTTCACCCAGGAAGTTGAAGATCATGGATACGGTTTCGTCACCTACTTCAAGTGTCCAGGCGAATTCAGGGTTCAGTTGTACCAAGCGAAGTATTCGAAGTAGGTTGGAATGGGCGGGTCAAAACAGAGCGCAGACTTCGTGTAATCTACTCAATTAAGAAAAAAGTAACCGGAGAAAGAACAGGATGAGCCAACCCCTTCGACAGGCCACAAAGATCATGGTCATGCGTCACGCTGAAAAGCCAGCGACCGACTTCACCCCTTACGGCGTCTCGCTGGAGGGAGCGCGCGAGAAAGAATCACTGTCGGTTCGCGGGTGGCAAAGAGCAGGTGCCTTAGCAAATTTCTTTGCCCCTACAAACGGCCGTTTTCAAGACTCCGCTATCGCCGAGCCGCATTTTTTGTATGCATCAAAACCTATAAAGCGTAAAGGGAGCAAACGCCCGCTCCAGACGATCATGCCCTTAGCTGAGAGGCTGGCGATTAGGATCAACTCTAACTTTCCGAGGTTTGATTTTGAAGGCATGCTGGAGGAGGCTTTCTTGTGCAAGGGAGTGGTCCTTATCAGTTGGCAGCGAGAGTATATTCCCCAGATTGCAGGTCATATACTCAGCAAGAAAACGCCAGCGCCGCAGGACTGGCCCGAGGACCGCTTCGATTTGGTATGGGTATTTGACCGCGATCCTTCATCAGACCGCTATAGTTTCAACCAGGTTCCTCAGAGATTGCTGATGGGAGATTGGGCGACTCCGATAAAATAACAATGGACTTGGAACTGGTCACAATAACAAGGGATGGAGAGCTGGCGAAGCCGATGGCGCAGGCTTCACACCTGGCCGCGCAGGTGGTGGAGGCTACTACGCAAATGTATCGAGCGGTCGGGTTTGAGCCGCCCTGGGTTGGCTACCTTGCCTTTGAAAACGCCACTTGCGTAGGTACCTGTGGGTTCAAATCACCACCGCAGAACAACCGCGTTGAGATTGCGTACTTCACCTTTCCCGGCCACGAGTCTCGTGGCGTAGCGACACGAATGGCGTCCGAACTAATCACCCTTGCCTTGAACAAAATGCCTGCTGTCACGGTGGCAGCGCAAACATTACCTGAAGCGAACGCCTCAACTTACATTTTGAAGAAATTGGGGTTTCGCTGGGTGGGCACCGTCGACCACCCGGACGACGGACCGGTTTGGGAGTGGCAGCTCCATGATACTTCTTAGGCGTAAGCGCTTGCCGAGCCGCCACGATACGACTTTGCACACAGAGCAAATCACCTGTGGGCGTAATGAGCGCGACGGATACAGAGGTAGCCGTCGCGCTATTTTAGTTTCTTGCCAGGAGCGTCGCCACTTTCCGCGAAATCCCTACGCAGCACGGGCGCCGATTTCTGGGCTGTGTTTTCGGTTTGTGCCGAATTTGAAGGATTGAAGACATAACTATCGCGCGTCTTGACCGCCAAATTGGGCTGATTAACACGTACGCGGATTTGTCGTCGTTGCCCCGCCTGCGCTGGATTTTTGGGGTAATAGCCCAGGCTGTACTGTCGCCTCAGTTCCTCAGCTATTTTAGAGAAGGCAAACGCAATGTTCTGAGTTGAGTCCGCTTGATATGTCCTGGCTCCGGTTCGCTCCGCCATTTCCTGTAGGTAGCGATTGGCAGTCTCGTAGTCGCCCCTGCCGCGGCCAGTCCCCTGGCCACCGCCGCGGCGATTTCGACGGCGATTCACCCCGCCGAAAATTTGATCGAAAATGTCGATGACTGTCCCTGCAGAACCGCCTGCGCCGGGCTGGCCTGAGCCGATGCCGCCCATATCCGTGAAAGTGTCGTACTGCACCGGATAAACCAGGGCATCCAATTCTTCTGCATCAGTAACATTGCTGGAATAGGAAGCATACCTGCTGGTTGTATCAACGCCATCTGTAAAGAGCACAATCGCCTTACGCCCCGAGACCTGACTCAGCTTCCGGTTGATCACTAGATCCACTGCATCATAGAGCTTCGTGCCATTTCCCGTTTCCGTCTGTCGAATCGCGTCGGCGAGCCGGCGCCGGTCACTGGTAAATTCGCTCAGCACTCTCACATCATCGTCGAACGAGACGACCATGACGCGATCGTCTCGGCGTAACTGGTTAACGAAGGTAATAGCGGCGTCTTGTATGTCCTGAAGCCGAAAGCGGGTTGACCCGCTGGTATCGATCATCAAAACCACCGAAAACGGCTTGTCGACTGCCGCAAAGAATGCGACGTCCTGTTCCAAGCCTTCTTCCCAGAGGCGAAAATCTTCTTTTCTCAGATTGGGAATGTACCGGCCGTCACGATCCATCACGCTCACCGGCAGGGTCACCAGGGTAGTATTAACTTTGATGACATCCCCTGCACCTACCTCCTCCGGGCCGGTTGGCCCAGTCTGCTGGTCGCTTGATTGAGACCCGGGCGAGCGATTCGCTCCTCCGAGCACAGGCGGACCAGTGGGACGGGTAGGACTCGGATTTGAAGCAGCGCCGGATGCTGGAGGCTGACGCGTCTGACCGATTCGGCGTGGGCGAGTTTGGGCCTGCAACAAAACAGCGCAGCTCGCTAACAAGGAAAAGAACAAGAAGAAGGATGATATCCGTTTCATTTTTAAAAGGCTCCAGGCAGCAAATCACACACGAGAGGGCCAACTATCTTGGATGCGCGTATGCCGAATTAGATGCTTCGCCTGCGGCAGGCTTAGGAGAGAGTTTTCGCAAGGGAAAGATAACGCCGGCGAGCAAATGTAGCAAGGTAAAAGCGGTAGAGCGGCGCGAAAACCGAACTTTTCATGATCACCGGGGGTCTACGAGTCTGCCCGCATCGCCGTAGGCACCACAATATGCGATTATCTCCCCCGAATCCCAGCCCGCGCCTATGCGAATCTTTCGACGTCTACACTACTGGTGGTCGCTCTTTGTGGCCGGCGCGCTGTTGCTGATCATTGGCCCGCCAGTGCTTTTCGTAGCCTGGCTAACCGGCAAGCACGACCTGGTTTATCCCTGGGCCCTGTTTGGCGCACGAAATTGGCTGCGTTTGAGTGGTGTTACGGTTCAGGTTAAGGGCGCTGAGCATCTGGATCCAAAGCAAACCTACGTCTTCGTCTCCAATCACAGATCCTACCTCGACACAGCCACGTTGTTTCACTACACCGGCAGAAGAATAGGGATGCTCGCTAAGAAGGAGTTGCTCAAGGTTCCGATACTGGGGTACGGCATGGGGTTCGTAAACATAATGGCGATCGATCGTTCAAACCGCGAACGCGCCTTGCAGACCACAGAAGCGGCCACGGCCCGAATACGCTCAGGCAGGTCCTTTGGTGTGTTTGCGGAAGGAACCAGGGCAAAGCCGGGTCAAATGCTTCCGTTTAAAAAGGGGGCCTTCTATATGGCGGCGCAAGCGGGAGTTCCGATCGTGCCGGTTGCGATCAAAGATACGGATCGATTGATGGGGAAGGGAACCGGCGAAGCGAACAGCGGAACAATCGAAATGGTCCTGCTGCCACCGGTATCCACGGAGAGCTGCTTCACCGACGAAGACGTGAAGCTTTTAGTTAACCGCGTGCAATCGCTCGTTAGAAAAGAACTAGATGACCTGCACGCGGCTTGAAGGGTTATGGCTTGCCCGGGTTCTTCGTAGGCGGTGGCGTTTCTTTCTTCTTCTCTGCTTCCGGGCCATCGACTTCTATAATCTTCACTTTCGCGCGAGCAAGTGCGAAATCAGTGTAACGAACTTTCATCCGCACGTGCAGAACGTTGCCGTCATCGAAAACTAATTGTTCGTCCGCGTAGGAATAGGTGGGAAACCAGAACCGGCCAATCTGCTCACGATAGGTTTCTACGGTAGGGAACTTGTTTTTCTTGGTTTCCGGAACGCCTTTACCCCTGGTCTTCACAATCTGGAAGTCTTGATCGTCAACCCAGATGCGACCCATGAAAAGCCGTTCCTTTATCTTTTTCGGGTCAGGCATCACCTTGGGGGAAACGTCGAAAACGTACAGATTCAGCTCGTCAATCTTTTCCTTACCGACATACTTGAAGGTGTATCTATCAGCCTTTGCAGGTTCCAAAGCAAAAGGTGAGACGCCGCCAAGGTCGTCTATGTCTTCCTGGGTGATTGATGCGAAGGAAGGCATCGGAAAATAACTAATCTTTTCGTACCGTGTGCCGGCATCGTCAAAGGTAAAGATTGAGACCCGGTGATATTCGCCTGTAACCTGTCCACCCATCCCGAGACTTTGAAGTAATGCATCTCGCTTGAAAGAGTATTCGTTCAGCGCGCGCCGAAACTCATCTTCCTTCGCAGTAAAAGCCCTTACGATTCGGTCAACCTCGGCCGGAGGCAGCTCAGAACCGTTCCCAGAGCCTTGCGCCAAAACGAAGTATGCCGGGAAGGAAAATACAAGAAATGCCGCGATCAGGAGCTTTCGAGCGTTTCGAGAGGTGATACGAATCATGTCTAGTCCTTACGAGTAAGATATCTCAACCGAGAAACCGGAATTATTGGTCGGCCCTCTGATGCTCACAATGAAACTGATGTTGCCCTCAAGGCGATACGGCTAGCCGGGGACGCAGAGCGGCAATTTACTATTGCAAAGTCTCATGCATCTGATGTAAGGTGCTCTCCACAGAAAGAGTTACCCTCATTTCGTTATGGTTTTGCTGCAGATTTAGCACTCCATTTTTACGTCTCGTAGTCACTGGAAAGCTTGAACTCACGAAGAGAGGGTAAGCACAGAGATTAGTAAAGTCCTCACATCGGAGACAGGCAACGTCCACAAATTCCCGTGGACCTCAATGCGCGAGTGCGCAATGCAACGCAGAGCGGCCGCGTTGCGGCATGGGAAAGGGCGTTATGGTCAAGCTTTGGGAGGAGCCTGATCTTAAGTCTGGAACCGATGATGCGTGCGGTGGTCGCCGCTCCTTCTGGGCGGAGCGGCAACAAGCCGCCGCACGCACCCCAGCTCGAGGCACGTAACACACAAACATTTCACTTCACGAGCCGTTTGCCTGGCCGGCGAATTCTACGATAGGACGGGTCGGGATGATTCCCTTTTCGAATCCCTCCGCAAGAAGCGTTCGAACGGCCTCGCGGCCACGCTCTGTGTAATCCAGCGTTAGCTCATTGACCCACATACTAACGAAGCGATCGGCGAGGGCCGGATCCATGTCACGAGCAAACTGCATGGCGTACGCGAGCGCATCTTCGCGATGGTCCAGCGAATAGCGAATACTCTCTCTAAGACAATCGGAGACCTGGCTGATGATCTCCGGACCGAGTTCGCGACGGATAACGTTCCCGCCCATCGGCAAAGGCAAGCCGGTTTTGTCGTGCCACCATTCACCCAGATCTAGTATCTTGAAAAGACCGGTAGACTCGTAAAAGAGTTGTCCTTCGTGTATCAGGAGTCCGGCATCACAGCGACCACTCTGGACTGCCTCCATAATTTTGTCGAAGGGCACAACCTCGTACCTGAAATCGGGATTAAAGATTTTGAGCGCCAGAAACGCGCTCGTTAGTTTTCCCGGTACGGCGATCTTCAGTTTAGATACGTCTTCTGCCCTCGCGGGTTCTCGGCCTACCAGGATTGGTCCATAGTTGTCTCCAATCGAGGCTCCATGAGGCAGCAGCAGATACTTGTCGGAGATGTATGCATAGGCGTGAAAACTTACGGCCGTGACGTCATAGGTACCTCGAAAGGCCTCTTCATTGAGCGTCTGGATGTCTTTGAGAACATGTGTAAAGCTCAGACTACCAGTCTGGAGTTTGTTGGTAGCCAGCCCATAAAACATGAATGCATCGTCGGAATCGGGGGAATGAGCGACTGTGATAGTTCTGGTTTCAGTAATAGTTGACATAAATATTGAAGTAAAAGTTGCGGAGTTACCTATACAAGGCTGGCGCTTCCGCGTTGGACTGGATTGATGGGGTTATAGACAGTATCGCGCTCGACAGCTTCGAAACCGGCTTCTTCGATTAATGAAACTAACTCACTTCGAGACATCTTCACTTCATTGTTTGATTCAATCGAGTAGCTTTCAGAAAGCTCGCCACCCTTGGTAATAGTGCCGTCGATGTCATTTGCACCGTAGTGTAAGGCGACCTGGGCGAGCCGTTTTCCCAGCATGACCCAGTAAGCTTTAATATGATCGAAATTGTCCAGCAGCAGTCGTGACACTGCCATCGTCTTCAGCGAGTCCACACCAGAAGGCCCGGGCAGGTGTGCCAGTTGCGTCTTTTCCGGATAGAAAGCCAGCGGAATCAAACATTGAAATCCGTGGGATTGTTCCTGTTGATTGCGCAACCGCAGAAGATGATCCACTCGGTCCTCAATCGATTCGATATGTCCGTAGAGCATGGTGGCATTTGTCTTAAGGCCGGCCGCATGGACCTTTCCAGACAATTCCAACCAACGCTCGGCATCACACTTATGTGCACAAATCATGGAGCGAGTCGGTTCGCGAAAGATTTCCGCGCCTCCGCCGGGACAGGAGTCAAGGCCGGCGTCAATCAGCTTTTCGATCACTTCCTCGTCTGGCATCTTGTAGAAATGCGCAAAGTGATCGAATTCCACCATCGTGAAAGCCTTCAGATGAAGCTGAGGGTAGTTTCGTTTCAGCGCGGAGAGCAGATCGGTGAAATAGCTGAAAGGCAGCTTGGTATTTAGGCCACCGGTGATGTGTAGTTCAGTCGCGCCCTCTTTGACGGCCTCTCCGGCGATACGCAGGCTGTCTTCGATGTTATGTGTGTAGGCATCTGGCTGCCGCGGCGTCCGATAAAACCCGCAAAACTTGCAATCCGCATAGCAAACGTTGGTGGGGTTGAAGTGGCGGTTTACGTTGAAATATGTGGTTCGGCCGTGTTTCTTTCGTCGAACGCTATCAGCCAATTTGCCAAGCGCCGGCAAGTCGTCAGTTCCAAAGAGAGCTACGCCGTCTTCAAACGACAAGCGTTCACCCGCTTCGACCCTGGCGGCCACCTCGTTTAATTTTCGGTCATGCGAGAAACTCATGAAAATTCCTTAAGAGGGCAGCCCCTCCAAATGTAATAAACAAAATTACACTCACAAAAGCGTTGGTGGCAAAAAACGCCGCATTAATCCGGCTCAAGTCATCGGCGCGAACCAGCTGGTGCTGGTAGACCAGTAGAATGCCGGTGGCAATCACTCCTACCAGGGCCAGACCTCCAAGGTTGGTAATCCAGTATAAAGCAAGCAAGGCAGCAAACGCGCCCACATGCAGTAACCGCGCGATCAAAAGAGCTCGAGCAATTCCAAACTGGCGGGGTATTGAGTGTAGACCAGTGCGCAAATCGAAGTCATAGTCCTGACATGCGTACAGTACGTCGAAGCCTGCGGTCCATAGCATCACGACGAGAGACAGCAAAAGCGGCACTGGACTGTCGAGTGAGCCGCGCACGGCTATCCAGGCGCCTGTCGGAGCTATAGCCAGACACCAACCGAGGAGCAGGTGTGACAATAATGTCCAGCGCTTTGAGAACGAATAGATCAGGACGCTGGCAAGCGCCACCGGAGCGAGTATCAGAGTCAACCGATTAAGCATGGCGGCGGCGACGAAAAACAATATCGCGGAGACGAACGTAAATGCCCATACAAAACCGACGGACAAAAGCCCTGCCGGGAGCGCCCGACTGGATGTGCGTGCATTCAAAGCGTCGTATTCACGATCCGCAATTCGGTTAAAAGCCATCGCGGTCGATCGCGCGCCTACCATTGCGAGAGTGATCCAGAGAACCTGTCTGAGGGCGGGCAATCCATTCGCGGCCAGCACGGCGCCAAGAAAAGCGAAAGGCAACGCGAAAAGCGTATGCTCAATCTTGATCATCTCGAGGGTCACGCGAATGTTGCGGAGCAGGGCTGGCATAGTCCGGATTAATCTTCCCCCGTGCTGACTAATTCCCCTGATTGTTCTTTCAAACCCCGCCATTGCGTGGCCCGTGAGTGTGGTATACCGAGGTGATCAAGAATACGAAAAACCAAATGATCGACGAGTGCCTCAACGGTCTTAGGTCGGTGGTAGAACCCCGGACTAGCTGGAATGATATCAGCTCCGGCGCGAGACAAACGAAGCATGTTTTCGAGATGTATTGCGTTGTAAGGTGTTTCGCGTGGGACAATCACCAGCTTGCGACTCTCCTTCAAAGCCACATCCGCAGCCCGGTGAATTAGATTTGTTCCCGCGCCTGAAGCGATTGCGCCGAGCGTACCCATCGAACAGGGGACAATGACCATGCCTTCCTGGGGATGAGAGCCTGAAGAAGGCTTGGCTGCCATGTTGTCCAGACGATGAAGATGAATGAGTCGGGAGGTTGCCGGTAAGCCAATCCACTCGTTGATTGCCTTATCATCCGCGACTCTGAGATCGACTCCTAACTCAACGCGCGCGACCGTTGTGGCCGCTTCCGACATGATCAGATTGATGCGTTCGACAACCCCGCTCCCAGCCATGTGCACAAGCGTGCGCTCAGCATAAATTGAGCCTGACGCGCCGGTGACTGCTACTGTGAATTCCATGTTTTTCGTGTTTGATCTTACTTTGCGCATAGGCCAAGCGCAAGCTAGTGGAATGTAATGCAAACTGTTAGTTTGCTGGGCGTGAATAAGAACTACGCTAAGTGGTAACCACTGACCGCAAACTAACAGTTTGCTTTACGTCGGAAGGCGCATTTCGAGGGCTAATGACGAGATGCTAGAATCTGCATCCATCGCGTTTTGGCTGAGCGTTCCCTGTTACAAAGCGCGCGGGTTTTCCCTCGGCCAGGAATCAGCGAGGCTCGCAATTATTTTGCTGGAGCCTGATGCGCCAGACTCTTTCGTGCGTTGGGCTTCTTCAATGCAACTTTTGAGCAGAAGGAATATTGCGAAAGCTATGTTCTTGAGAAACTTGCTCGGGAGATGTTAGACCCGAAATTGCGAGAGGAATTTGAGAAAGAGCTTGCCACTGATCCAAAATTTGCGTCGAACCCGTGAGAAAGGCTGCAATTCTTTTATCGCCGCTCGCCTTACTGGGATCCGCAGATGAATCTATACCAGGTCGGCCGGGTCGTCTCACCTGTGCGTCTGCCGGCGTGAAGCAAACTGTTAGTTTGCTGTGGCTTGGTAAGGCAGCAATGGTGTCGTAGAGGTCTTTAGGGATGATCGAAAGGTTTAGCAGCATGACTTGATTAGCTCCTCTACTCTCTTCGGGTCTGGTGTCGGTGCAGGGTTCTGCGGAAGCCTCCTTGGGACTCAGACGCTGTGTCAAAACCGATATCTTTCAAATTCCTGACTTGAGATGGTTGTTCCGGCGTCGTTGATTACTATTGAATAATGAGCGGGATCAGCATACTTGCTATTCACGTTAAAGTTAACGCCCTCTTCACGTATTTCGCCCCCATCCGCGAAGCGTCCCTTTGAAGCTATGTAACTTAAGTCACCTCTTTGTGAAGAAACTGATTCTGCTTCCAGATTAATTCTCGAATTGGGTGGGATACGCGCTACCAAGAACAGATCCCCTGCGAGTATTCGCAAGTAACTAATCTCCCTACTGGTCTTATTGATGAGCAAGACCTCCGCGCGCATAGGCTCCGGCGGTACATTTGATTGGATAAATCGCAGGGTTGAATTGGAAATCCAGATTTGTTTTGGATAGCGAGAAAAGAAGTGAAGTCCGGGGGAGTCCGTTAATAGAGGCTCGTTTTCTATTATTCGAATGCCATTGTGAACTAATGTAAACCGAACTACCGCACTACGGCTTGTCGGCGGTAAGTTTGACTCTTCTAACTTTTCACTCACCTCTACGGTATTCTCCCCATTTGGTGATGCTAAAGTAACAAAAGCGAAAGGAGACTCTTTGCCAAGATGTAGATAGTAGTACAGCCCCAGGCCGAACACAGTTAAGCCAACAACCAAAGCGAGTCGTAACTTGGGAATAGTCAACTTTATTGAACTCTCCTATCGTTTCAAGGTGCCTAGGGTCTAACTGTATTGTTGGGACGGGAAGGATACTTCGATGGACGATCGCACAGTATGTCGTATATCTGCCGTCGGAGAGAGCCTTCATTTATGCTGCCGGCAATGCCAGAACTCATGAGATTTCCGATCGTGATGCCCGCCAGGTTGTCCCTAACCTCTGTAGCGCCGGTAGGTGTTACCAAGGCA
Organism: Acidobacteriota bacterium; assembly: GCA_038040525.1. Lineage (GTDB taxonomy): Bacteria > Acidobacteriota > Blastocatellia > Pyrinomonadales > Pyrinomonadaceae > PSRF01. The sequence goes on from JBBPIC010000095.1 coordinate 18,399, forward strand.
TCTCGCCTATCCTGTGCCATCTGGCGCTGAACGAACTCCGTACCAGTTCGAGCACGAACTTGGCCGCCTGGAATTTCGAGTCCGAACGCTACATACCGATCGCCCACGAGAGTACCTCCGGCCATCCCATAAATATGTCTATAAAGGTCACTATTCTGACCGCCTGAATAGAGTTCAGGCTTGAAGCCCGAGCCTTCCATGGGATGGAAGTCGAATGGTGCTGCGGCCTGCCTTAGTAGATTTAGCCCGACTGTCATAAAGGGATCGGCGTAATCATCCCCATTCCGAAGTTCGGCGTTGCCATTCATTGCATGGTTGACAAGGTTATTGACGAGGTCCGAACAATCTGTTGATTTGGCGCGGACCCTGCCTCGAGTAATGACGGGGTCTGATGGGTTCTGCGGGAGTGTGAATAGATGGAGATCATATTGCCCGTCGTTGCCTCGCGCGC
>JBBPIC010000190.1:0-1604 GCA_038040525.1 Acidobacteriota bacterium
CCCGCCGTTTCTGAGTTCGTGACCTCAAAGTCGAGTTTCAATACGCTACAAGGCTGAGGGGGAGGGAACGGTGTAGGGAGCCCGCAGGGCGACCGGAACCGTTCCCTCCCCCTGGCGGCTCCAAAGAGAAACGCAACCATGAGCAGTAGCAATCCATCCGAAGGACCGGGCAAGACCAGCCCCGAGAAGAAGCGGCGGCATCTCAGCGCCGAGAAGAAGTTCCAGATTTATCTGGAAGCTCAAAACAGCGACAAACCCGTGGGCGAGATCCTGCGCCGGGAAGGCCTCTACTCGACCGATCTGGCCCGCATCCGCCAGCAGGTCAAGGAAGGGGCTCTCCACCGGCTCAGCGCCAAACCTGGTCGCCAGCAGGGACAGGTCAGCACCGAGGCCTACGAAGCCATCAAAGCGGAACTCCAGGAGAAGGAACGGGCCCTGGCCGATCAGGCGGTGGAACTGGCGATCCTGCGAAAAAAAACCAATGGGGGTTCGTGGGACCGATAGCCGGTCAGTGGATCAACGAGCCAACCAAACTGGAAATCCTCACCGTGATGGAGATCTCCCAACAACAAGGTGTTTCGGTGCGACGCAGTTGTTGGATCCTGGTGATCGAACATCGGCGCGTCGTTCGCTGGCAACAGCGGGCTCGCCAAGGACAAAGCCTGGCCAACCTGACACCGGGTCCCCAAGAGCCGTTGCATCGGGTTTTGCCCGAGGAGATCGACCAGATTGTGGCGATGGCCACGAGTCCAGAGTACGTCGACTTGTCCCATCGCATCCTGGCGGTCACGGCTTGGGATAAAGGCCTGTTCCAGGTGTCCTTCTCCACCATCTACCGCGTCCTAAAGGAGCGGAACCTGATGACGGCGCGAGGTCCTGGCAGGGCTCACAACGGCCACTCCAAGGCTCCGGTCCGCAAGGATCTGACCGGGCCCAACCAGCGGTGGTGTTGGGACATCAGCTACCTGATGACCTTCCAGAAAGGGGTGTATCTCTACCTCTACCTGCTCCTCGATGAGTACTCCCGCAAAGCCATCCAATGGCGCATCAGTTGGCAGCAGACGGCCCAGGAGTCCCGGCTCCTGCTGGAAGGAGGCCTGGTGGAACAGAACATCCTGGACCTGCCGGAGGACCAACGACCCGAAGTCCTCAACGACCGCGGCCGCCAGATGAAAGCCAAGCCGATCCAAAGACTGTGTGAGGATCACCACCTGCCCCAGTTGTTTGCCCGCCCCCGAACTCCCAATGACAATCCGTACATCGAGTCGGCCTTCAGCACGGTCAAACGAGCCCCGGAGTATCCCGGTCGATTCCTGGATGACCGCCAGGCGGTCGCCTGTTTTGATCGGTACTTTACCTGGTACGACACGGAGCACTACCATTCGGGCATCGACTACGTCACCCCGCAACAAGCTCACGAAGGGCTGCGGCAGAAAATCGTCGACCAACGGCGCATCAAGAAACTTTCTCAGCGACGCCGGCGCAGAGAAGAAAATCAAAAGCAGAATCCCGGCACACGAAAACCAAACCAACACCAAACAATGACCGCCTCCCTCGTAGCGTAATTAAACCGCTCCTGAGGTCATTAATTCAAAAACGCGCCG
>JBBPIC010000191.1:0-1594 GCA_038040525.1 Acidobacteriota bacterium
AACGTCAACGTCGTCTCGCCCGGCTTCGTCGACGACGGCGAGCGACCGGCCGTCTCGGCGCGGTACCGCGAGACGATCACCAAAGGGATCCCCTGGGGCCGAACCGGGACGCCGGAGGACATCGCCAGGGCCGTCCACTTCGTCTGCTCCGACGAGGCCGACTTCGTGACCGGGGCGGTCCTGTCGGTCGACGGCGGCTCGTCGGCCGGGCGCTTCTACCTCCCCAGGGCCTTTTCACCAGACCCGACCGCCCGAACGGACGAGGCGGATGGCGGCAGTGGGTCGGCCCGCACAGGTGCGGAGGCCCGCGGCGATGTTGGCGACGCCGGAGCGACGGAGGAAGGCGATGGCCAGGTTGCGGGCGGTGACCAAGGTCTGGGGGGCAGCCCCACCCCGGACCTGGCAGCGGTCTTCGTCGAAGGTCACATCCCGCACCCAATGGAGGCGGTTTTCGATGCCCCAGTGGCCCCGGCTGCTGCGCAGCAGCGCGGTCGCGTCGGCCCGCGTTGGCGGGGCGCTGGTGATCAGGTAGCTGACCTCGCGCTGCTCCTTGATCAGCTGGCCGCGGCGCACCGTCTGGCGGCGCCGTTCCAGCCGGCCGAGCTGCCGGAGGTGGGGCCACGGCCGGTGGTGACTGCCCGCGCTGCCGGCCGTGGCATTCCAAGCCGGATCGAACAGCGCCCACAGCATCCGCGTCTCGCGACGCCCGTGGCGGAGCTTGGGGTCGGCCATGGTCACCGCGGTCAGGCAGCCGCCCTCAGCCGCCAGATCCTGCAGGGTCGCGCGCGTGGTCGTCGGTCGGCCCAGCCCAGCCGGGCCGGTCGGCCGCCAGGGGGGAAAACGCCGCCTCCAGGTCGGCGAGCAGGGCGGGCTGGTTCGCATCGACCGGGAGGAGGTAGTCGCCTTCGGCCTGCACGATCTGCTCGCACAGCTCCCGCTGGGTCAGCAGCGCATCTCCCGTCACCAGCCGACCGGCCAGGGGCACCTCCTGGAGCACCGCCTTCGCCGCCGCCAGCTCCTGCCCCTTGCCACCGGTCCGCACCTGCGCCAGCACCGCCCCGGCGCGGTGGGTGTACGCGGCCACCAGATGCACCCCGGGGACCCCCGCCCCGTGGACGCCCCGCAGCGTCTTGCCGTCCACCGCGATCGGCTCGGTCGGCTCCACCCCGGTGCGGCCCAGCCAGGTCCCCAGCACCCGCTCGAACGCCGCCACGTCCAGCGCCTTGAAGACCCGGTGCAGCGTCGCGACGCACGGACTGCGCCCGGGCGGCAGCCCCAGATCCGTCAGCAGGGTCGGCTCCTCCGCCTGGCGTTCTCGCCCCCATTGGGCGATCGCCAGCAGGCTCCGCGACCCACACAGCGTCGCCGCCACCGTCAACTGGAGCAGCGCCGCCAGCGGCAGCGGCGGGTGCACCGGATCCCAGCCATACGGCTGCCGTGGGTCCGGGACCGCCGCCAGCGCCTCGGCCAGCGACCCCGGCGGGGCTGGCGGCCCCTCGGGTAACGGCTTGCGCGGTTGCTCGGCCATCCCAACTCCCCCCATCAGGCTCCGCCACGACGATACCCTGGCCTTACCCCTGGTGAAAAGGCCCTG
>JBBPIC010000123.1:0-5431 GCA_038040525.1 Acidobacteriota bacterium
GGCCCAGGCTTTCACATTTCGCGCCTTTGGCGCTGAAAGCAGGTGTTTTCACACACTCTCGGGCGACCGGGTCGTCGATGGATACAAGTGTTTTGGTTTTAATCTGTTTTTTCTAAGAAATTCTTAACAACTGTTCGACTTTTTGTGCAAAGCCGCTTGTACTCTATGCACCTGTTTGCTTTGGAATTGGATTGAGGATTGCAGAGGTCAAAAAAGACGTTGGGCGCCGACCTCCCCCAAGACCGACGCCCTTGCCTTTATCTCAGTTCTCCCATGGAGAATTAACGATGGCGGATGTTAGACCGGAACTTAAAGCCTTTGGTTGCAGTAATCTTGCAAAGCCTTCACAACATCGTAACAAAACTTTCCCAAACCTTTTGCCGCGAGACTGGGTTGATCCTGTCGTAGAATGCCACCGTTCTACTGTTCTTAACTCAAGGAAAAGGCGGATGAGCTTTTCATGTCCCAGCCTCGCACGTCGCCTTACGGTTCGTGGAAGTCTCCTATAACCTCCGATTTGATTGTTAGCGGTTCTGTTGGCCTGAACCAGCCCCTGATCGATGGCCGCGACATCTATTGGATCGAAATGCGCCCCACGGAGGGCGGGCGGATGGTGATCGCCAAGCGGGACTCAGCCGGTGTTATCACGGATGTAACCTCGCCCCCATTTAACGCCCGCACGCGAGTTCATGAATATGGAGGCGGCGATTACACAGTCCATAAAGGCATTGTTTATTTTTCAAACTTTTCCGACCAGAGGCTCTATGTGAAGAGGGAAGGGGGGCAGCCGTTGCCGATTACGCCAGTCGCCGACGTCCGCTACGCTGACGCCATTGTTGACGAAGCGCGCCAGCGCTTGATCTGCGTTCGGGAGGACCATACAGTCGCCGGCCGGGAAGCAGTAAACAGTCTGGTGAGTCTGAACCTTGACGCGAACAACGACTCCGGCCGAGTGCTGGTATCAGGCAACGACTTTTATTCAACTCCGCAGCTGAGTCCCGACGGTTCGCAACTGGTTTGGTTAACCTGGAATCATCCAAACATGCCCTGGGACAATAGCGAGCTTTGGGCCGCCCGGATTGGCGAGGACGGCTCGCTTAACCAAATAAAGCGTATCGCCGGACGGACCGATGAATCGATCTTCCAGCCGGAATGGTCGCCCGATGGAGTGCTCTATTTTGTATCTGATCGCAACGGCTGGTGGAATCTCTACCGTGTTAGTGATGACGGCGGGATCGAATCGGTTTGTGAGATGCCTGCGGAATTTGGAATGCCGCAATGGGGTTTTGGCATGTCGAGTTACGCATTCGAATCGGCTGATAAGATAGTCTCGAATTACATCCAGAATGGTATTTCCCACCTTGCCGCGATCGACACGCGCACAAAACAGTTAACGCCCCTCGACTCTCCGTACACCGACATCCGATATGTTCGAGCCAGGCGGGGCGAAGTGGTAATGCGGGCAGCCTCCCCGACTGAAGCGCCGGCGATTGTCAGGCTCGATTTGAAAACAGGTAGCTTCGAGGTGCTGCGTCGCGCTCACAACCTTCAGATCGATCCTGGATATGTTTCGATTCCGGAACCAGTTGAATTTTCGACGGAAGATGGATTGACGGCCCATGCGTTTTTCTACGCACCGGTGAATCGCGACTTCACCGCGTCTGACGGTGAGCGGCCACCATTGCTGGTCCAAAGCCATGGTGGGCCGACATCGGCGGCGACCACAGCCTCGAGTCTAATGATTCAATATTGGACCAGCCGGGGAATCGCCGTGCTGGACGTTAACTACGGCGGCAGCACGGGTTTTGGCCGAGACTATCGTGAACGATTGAAGGGCAAGTGGGGAATTGTAGACGTTGACGACTGCGCCAATGGAGCGCGCTCCCTCGTCCAACAGGGTCGGGTCGATGGAGACCGTTTGATGATCACCGGGGGAAGTGCAGGTGGCTACACCACGCTTTGCGCCCTCACTTTTCGCCGGACATTTAACGCGGGGGCCAGTCATTATGGCGTTAGTGATGCTGAAGCTCTTGCGAAAGAGACGCACAAGTTTGAGTCGCGTTACCTGGACGGGCTTATGGGGCCTTACCCGGAAAAACGTGAGGTCTACTATCAAAGGTCGCCCGTCAATTTCACCGAGCGCTTATCGTGCCCGGTGATTTTCTTTCAGGGACTTGAAGACAGAGTGGTGCCGCCAAATCAGGCCGAGATGATGGTTAATGCCCTGCGAGCAAAAGGAATTCCCGTTGCATACATTGCGTTTGAAGGTGAGCAGCACGGATTCCGACAGGCGAAGAACATCAAACGAGCGTTAGATGGGGAACTCTACTTCTATTCGCGTGTTTTCGGATTTGAGCTTGCCGAGCAGGTCGAGGCGGTTGAGATTGAGAACCTGTGACTCGGGTATCGGGTATCGGGTGTCGGGTGTCGGGTGGTGGGATCAGGAGCACTGTTCTTCATTCGTTCAGTGTTAGGAACCTATTGAACATTCGGTAAAGACGCTCACTTACACCCGATACCCGGCACCCGACACCCTGCTTTTCACTCCACCGGCTTGTCGGCGATCGTAGCCGCGCCGCCGCCATGATCCCCGCCGCGCAGCACACCACTTTCATCCACAAAGTATGATCGCCGTCCTGTCTTGCCGTATTCGATTGGCATTGCCGTCGCCTCAAACTTGTTTGATACGACGTTTATTTCAATCTTGTATCCGTATCTCTCGAGCAAGTCTTTGGGAACGAGCCCTTCCGTAGCTAACTCATCAAGCGTTGCGTAGCGTCCAGCTCCTTTGGTTGAGTGAAAGGTAGCCTCAGCGCTGGCAATTGTACGCAACACACTCTTCGCGATTGATTCGTTTGTGATTATCGGGGATTCGTTTGCCTGGCTGGTGATTCCGGCAATCATCAACATGAGCAGATTCTTTGGGATGTGCAGCTCGTGAAGAGGACCCAGGCCTTCGTTAGAAAGCGCGTAAGTCAAGGGATCGATTACCGGATTCACCCGCAATAGAAGCTCCCGCATCTTTTCATTGACGGTAGCGCCGGTGGCCAGTGGGCTAACAAGATCGATCACTCCCGGACCTGCATAGATTTGACCTTGCACCTGCCGGGGTTGCCATCTGGTCGAGTTTCGAAAATGGCTATCGGAGGCAAGAGTTTGATTCTTCAAATAGGAATCGACAACCTGCCGCGTGAGAACAGGATCCGGTGTCACCACCAGGAAGTCGCCGATGAAAGCATAGGAGAAAATATTTGCGTATGAGGTGATCTCGGTGTCATCGCGTTTCTCAGTTTGGGCAAAGAGATTGACACCTTTGCCGGCCAGAGCTTCAACAATCTTAGGTATTAGTTTGCGAACAGCTTCCTTATCTTTTACCGAAATTGCGATTATCGGAGTTTGATCCGGAGCCCTTACAAACGTTGGACCATCATCCGGGTGCCGTTCAACTCCCGGAGTAGGCGAGGGCGACGGTTGAGGCTGTTTCTTCGGAATCACCAGGGCCAGCTCGTGGCCTAGCAATGGCAAGATGTCGTCCTTGACCTTGAGCCCTAGTTTCTTTTCATACTCGGCAAACGGTGATGCAGGCGGAGTGTTGGCCACCGGTTGCCGGCGAACTCTTCTGGTAAGCTCTTCGGCGCCCGCCATGGCTTTCACCATGCCCTCATACATTTGAGCGTAGTCGAGCGAAGCGCTGACGAATAACTCGGTGTCCGCCGGCATGACGTTTGGTGATCCAAGCGCTATTGCTGGTCCGGATACAAACTGCGGAACAAAGGGTATCGCATTCCCTTTGTTTTCCGGGCCGTCGACAATCAGGGCGCGGACCACGTAGCCTTCATCTTCAAAAGCGATAGCTACTCCGATTGCTTCAGGCCATTTCGGCTGTCCGCCAAATATTAACGACCACAGCGAGAACATGCCGCCGTCCATCGGGCCGGACACCTCTACAGGAGAACTTGAAAGCGTGGGGTTACTCGAAGCCTCGGCGTTTGTCACCGGCATCTGCGCTGTTATTTCGATTGAGGGCGCAGCGGTTGGCGACGGCTCTTCGACCGGCACGGGCACCGGAGGCATTTGCGGAGTTAGCTCTTCGAGTTCGGTGGAGGCAATTTCCGGCGCAGTTGGATTGGCAGCTTCGGCTTCTTTGCGCCGTAGTTCTTCTTCCTCCCACTTCTTCCGTTGTTCAAGTTGTTCTTTTTCAATCGACTTCACGTCGACATAGATAAAGACCGCTTCCGAAGCAAAGCGGTTCCTCGCGAGTGCGAAATTCGGATCCTCGGCCAGCAACTTACTTCCGCGAGGTTTCAGGTCTCGAAGCGATAGCGGCTTGTCGGTAAGCAATACCAGAGACCCGGTCTGCTTAATCACGTACTGCGGTTGATCAGCGACGTTTTCACTTTGTGCAAGCGTTGCAGGCGAGGCTGGCGTGGAGATTGATCCAGGCGAAGCGGCGGGCGATGGACTGGGTTTCGGCATCAGCCTCGGCATCAAGCTCCGCAGCTCAGACTCAAACTTCTTAGCTTCCTCAACGGTAGAAAACTCCACTGCGATCAAAACCGTGGGAAGTTTAGGTTTGGTGGGCCAACTGGCAGCAAACATGCGCGAGCTCGCGAGAGCTTCGGCGTGAGCATTCATCCACTTCAGTATCGTCTTGAACTCTTTTGGCGGTTCCCCGAGTTTTATGATCGGCTCGAGGAGATCATTGAAGCCGCTGGATCGAACTAACTGGCCCACGTTGCGGAGTTCAGAATAGAGTCGGTAGCTATCGTCGGTAAGGAGCGTGTCGAAAGTTACGGCGGGTTCGACCGCCGCTGCCGTTGCCGGTTTTTTTCTCGTTCCCGTCCGCTTTTGGCCGACCAAAGGCGACGCGATAAGAAATAACGTTAGTACGAGAGTCAGCGGTCGCGAGATTAGTTCGAATTTCCGCATGGAGTACCGGCCTTTCTCTCTTTTGGCCCCAGGAGACGATCCACGCATGACACCAACCATTGTCGTTGGGGTCTTTTTGTGTAGTCTAGTGGATCGTATCAATGTACACGCAGGTGGGATGACTTTCTCATATCCATGTCCGACATGCTTCAGCTTGTCATCTAGCTTGGAACTCTCAATGTGGGACGTTACGGATAGTATCATTGCTGAGTGTTGCGAATCTCGACGACAAGCTAAAGGAACCTCTGATCAAGCCGGACCGAGGGTGATTTGTACCGCGAAGCGGTTGCGTAATTTAGCCCAGGGTTGCCGCGTTGCGCGGCTACCCTGGGATCCAATAGTGGAAGAGGCTCAACCCCAACGGGGTTGCGTCTCTACCTGCAAATCGACGTATCAGTCAATCAATAACCTTAAACCACCTGCCCCTGCTTCTCGAAACCAACACAACCCCGTTGGAGTCTGTCGGGAAAATAGATAATCGTCTTTCTCTGTGCATCCTCAG
>JBBPIC010000014.1:0-122886 GCA_038040525.1 Acidobacteriota bacterium
TAGCACTAAACCTGTCCAAAGACCGCTCCGCAATTTATTTTGGACAGCACTGGGCAGAGCCTTACCGCACTGTGCGGCGGCAGAGCCGCATCACCAGCTATTTTCTACTCGCGGAGTCCTTTACATTTACGCCGGCGAGGAACGCTTTCGCCTCCTCGATTTCGGGCCTGATGCCATCGGCTTGGCGACAAAGCACCACAAGCTTCCCATAGTAAGTCTTCGCCTTCTTTTGATCGGCCGCGAGCTTCGCAGAACGCGCTGCGCCGTAAAGTCCATTGAACCGATTGGGAGAGCTGAGAAGGGAAGTCTCAAACTCCTGCAAGGCCGCCGTCGGTTGCTTAACCTCCAGCAGTAGCTCGCCGAGTTGCTCGCGCGCGGGAAGAATTGCGCCTGGCGTCACGGGATGTTTTTCAGTCGCGTCATCCAGGTCAGCCGCCGCGCGCATCAGCCGGAGCGATTCTTCGTGCTTACCTTCGGCGTGGGCCAGCCAGGCTGACGCAACCTGCCGCTGGATATCAACTTGTTTGGCCCAATCGTAATCACCTTTAACGCTAACCAGCGCCTGCTGGATGGCTGCCAGTTTGTCGACGTCCTGACGCGCTGAAACCGTGTCGCCGTTGCGCGCGGCGCCAATGGCACGCGCGAAATGAATGTGGGCTTCGGCCCAGCTGAATCGCTGCCATGGGAATGTTCCCAAAGTGCCAGGCCGTAGTGTCAGTTTGGCCGCCTCATCCCATCGTCTGCGTTCGAGCGCGTAGCGTGCGGGAATAGCGGCGGCGGCATGTGCCACCTTGAAACTCTCAGGCTCAACTTTCTTAATCTTGTTCAACTCATCGAGCACTCCCCAAGCCTGTCTGTCCTGCGCGCCTTGCAGGTAGGCGTAAGCCAGATAGTCCATCGCATGAAGCTGCTCATCCCAGGCGCCGGGCAGACGGTTTCTGACGGCATGGGCCTTCGCCGACGCGTTGGCATCGAGGTTTGAGCGGACCGCTTCCGACCACAAACCCAGTCGCGTGAAAATGTGTGAAGGCATGTGCTGCGCGTGGGCCGACGCGGGGGCGAGTTTCGCATAGCTGCGCGCGGCAGGCAGCGCCAGATGCGCCAAAGCCGGGAAGTCGTAACTATGGATCATGTAGTGAGTGACACCCGGATGCTGCGGTTCTCGCGCTAGAACGCGATTCAGAATTTGAGCGGCTTTCTTTTCGCGCGCGTAGCTCTTGTCATTCGACATCATGCCCGTGGCGACGAGTGTCAACGCGTAGAAAACGGCCGCCTCACGGTCTGACGGATTGCGAAGGTGAAGCTGCTCCATCGCTTTGCTGTAAGCGACAGCGCGGCTCCCATGATCGAGCCTGTCAGCGTCTTTGTAGAAAACCTCTATCGCCGCGATGTATTCTCGCTCGCGCCCGGTCCGTGCACTGGCGGCCTTTGCCTTTTCCACCGCACTCCATGCCGTCTGCACCTGCGCCGCGGTGGGCGGCGCCCATAGGGGATGGTAGTTGCTCATCGCGATGCCCCAGTAACCCATGCCGCATCGCGGATCAGTGAGCGAAACTTCAGTGAACGCCTTTTCAGCCTCTTCATACTCGAACGAATGGAGCCAGGCGACTGCGCGATTAAATTGCCTTTGGGCTTTGGGGTTACAAGAGACGATGAAGTTGACCCGCCCGAGCTTTTCGGAATGCTCGTGCGAGCCCTGGTGCTCATGTCCGGCCTGCGCACTGGCAGACGGCGGGTGATAACAAAAGGCCACCAGAAGGGCAGCGGTTAATAATACGATAACCAGAAAAGTGCGTTTCATAGGCTTTCCTCCTATCGAGGGGAGAAGAATGACGAGAAGTGGTCGGGTGTTTCTATCCGCAACGGTCCGAAGACAGATATGCTTTTATGCCAGAGCCGGCAGCCGTGTCAATGACTGGTTAACTCGTATTAAGCAAATACGATCCACGAAACACACGAAACAACACTAACCTTGTTCGTGAGGTTTCGTGGTGTTTCGTGGATCGTTTTTCTACTGAAGCTCACCAAACCATCCGCGCCGCTCCATCCACTTCGCCAGTTCGAGGACGGGTGAGACGGTAAAGGCCGCGGCGATGATGATCAACAAATCCCTCACCGTCAGCCCGAAGGTCCCGAAGGTTCTTTCCAGGAGTGGCACGTACAGGATTAGTGCCAGCATAACCAGTTCCCAAACAATGGCTATGTTGAGCCACTTGTTCGCGAAGGGACGGCGCAGCACCGAATGGCGGTCGGAGCGGAAGTTATAGGCCTTGAAGAACTGGATCAGCACGAGAGAGACGAACGTCATCGTCATCGCCTCCTGGACGCCGCGCCCGGAGTTCAAAGCCCAGACGAAGAGGCTTATGTTAACAATTGTGGACCACACCCCTCCGACCAGCATGAGCAGGACGACCGGGCGCGTGAAGATGCCAGTGCGCGGGTCGCGCGGAGGCCGTCGCATGAGGTCTTCCTCCGGCGGATCAACAGCCAGCGCCAGTGCCGGCAGCCCGTCGGTAGCGAGGTTGACGTAGAGGATTTGTACCGCAGAGAGCGGCAGGGGCAGACCTGCGAGCGTCGCGCCGGCCATCAGTCCTATCTCGCCGATGTTCGACGAGAGCAGGTACATTAGATATTTTTTGATGTTACTGAAGATGCCGCGGCCCTCTTCCACGGCGGAGACGATCGAGGCGAAGTTGTCGTCGATGAGCGTCATCGCGGCTGCCTCCTTTGAGACGTCTGTGCCGGTGATGCCCATCGCGATGCCAATGTCCGCCTTCTTGAGCGCGGGGGCGTCGTTCACTCCGTCCCCAGTCATCGCAACGACATGTCCACTTGTCTGAAGCGCCGTGACGACGCGCAGCTTATGCGAAGGCGATACCCGCGCACACACCTCGACCGACGCCACCTCCTGCTCCAGTTGTCGTTCGTCCATCGCTTCCAGTTCCGGGCCGGTGACGACGCGCCCGTGCTTGCTCAGGCCCAGTTCCTCAGCGACGGCTTTCGCCGTTAGCGGGTGATCGCCGGTGATCATAATGACCTTAATCCCCGCCTCTTCACATTCGCGGATGGCGGCCTTAGCTTCAGGCCTCGGCGGGTCGATCATCCCGATGAGTCCCAGAAGGGTCATGTCCTTTTCAGCGTCTTCAGGCGCGGCGTTCCGCTTATACGCAACCGCCAGAACCCTCAGCGCCTCTGCCGCCATCTGGCGTGCGACTTCAAGAACCTCCACGCTGCGCGCGTCGTCCAATGACTCTTCCCCTCGTTCGGTTAAACGCCGCACACACGACTGGACGATCACCTCCGGAGCGCCTTTGGCGTAAGCCGCCACGCCCTCAGGCGTTTGGTGCAGGGTAATCATGCGCTTGGTTTCCGCAGTGAATGGAATTTCTCCGACGCGAGGAAACTGCGCATCGAGTTCCGCCTTGACGAGGCCGGCCTTGGCCGCCGCCACCACCAGCGCGCCCTCCGTCGGGTCGCCTTTGACCTCCCACTTGTCGCCGGCCTCGCTGCGCTCGACTCGCGCATCCGAGGCGAGCGCAGCGGCGCGTAAAAGCAGCAACATCGGCTCAGTCAGCTCGACGGCTGTTCCGTTTATCAAAAACTTCCCGTGCGGCTCGTAGCCAGTGCCAGAGACTTCCAGCATCTGGCCGACAAACAATCGGCGAACCGTCATCTCGTCTTTGGTCAGAGTGCCCGTCTTGTCCGAGCAGATTACGGAAGTGCTGCCGAGCGTCTCGACCGCAGGGAGGCGGCGCACGAGCGCGTTACGCTTGACCATCCTTTTGACGCCGAGGGCGAGCGAGATAGTGACGACCGCCGGCAGAGCTTCGGGGACGACGGCAACTGCCAGCGCCACGCCGAAGATGAGCATCTCTACAAATGGCTGGCCGCGAAACAGCCCGAGGGCGACGATGACGGTGACGACCACGAACGCGATGCGGGCCAGAGTTTTACCGACCCGGTCGAGATTCCCCTGCAAGGGCGTCTTCCCGACCTCAACCGAATCGAGCATCCGCGCTATCTTGCCGAACTCGGTGCTCATGCCCGTCGCGACGACGACCGCGCGACCGCGCCCGTAGGTCACCACCGTGCCCGCATAGGCCAGGTTCTTCCTGTCGCCTGTGGGCAGTCGTTCGTCTTCGAGCGGGCGGGTGTGCTTTTCGACTGGCGCGGACTCACCCGTCAGCGCGGCCTCAACGGTTTGCAGATTAACGGCTTCTATCAGCCTCACGTCGGCGGGTACCTTGTCTCCCGTCGCGAGGTGGATGACGTCGCCAGGGACGAGTTCGCGCGCCGGAACTCGTCGCTCGCGCCCGTCTCGTATCACGGTCGCCATGGGCGCGGCCATCTCGCGCAGGGCCTCGATGGCGCGCTCCGCGCGGTATTCCTGCACGAAGCCGAGGATGACCGCGAACAGCACGATGACAACGATGGCAATCGCCTCAATCCCGTGACCAAGGAAAGCCGAGAGCGCCGTCGCGATGAGAAGGATGATAATGAGTACGTTCTTGAACTGTTCGAACAAGATCGTCCACGGCGAGACACGAGCGGCGGACTGAATCTCGTTCGGTCCAAATTCATCAAGGCGGCGGGCGGCCTTAGAAACGGTCAAGCCGCGGGGCGTGGACTTCAACCTTTCGAAAGTTTCTCCGACCGTCAGCGTGTGCCAAAGCGTGCTCGGCTCGGCGTCAATGTTTTTCCTGGGCAAGACTTCAACTGACATAGATATAGATCCCTCTTCTAACTTTTGTCAGGACACGCGCCTCGCCGCGCGCACCACTTCGACGGAGCACTGCGCACGCGCGGCCACCGACGAGGAAACGCTGCCGTGTAGCAGGTGTCGAAAGCCGTGAACGTCCCTCGTGCCGACGAAGATTGAATCGGCACCCCAGGCTTCCGCCTCTTTGATGAGGACGTGTGCCGGATCGCCTTCGCGGCTAGTCTCGACTGTCGTCAGACCCGCAGCGCGCAATCTCTCAGCCGCAACACCGTCCATGGCAGGATCGAGTTTGTAGCGCGCGGTAACTACCCGCGCTTCGCTCCCCTCCGGCCACGTGCGCGAAGTGACCGCGGCAACGGCAATTTCCGAGTCCGGCGAGCTGTTAGACCCGACGACAATCCGCACCGGCCCTTCGCGCCGATCGCCCGACCACCGCGCCACGCGCACCGAGCACCGCGCCTCGTAGAGCACCCTCTGAGACACACTGCCCAGAATGAGACGGCCGCCTACTAGAGAGTGTCCGTGAGAACCGACGATGATGAGGCCGGCGTTAACCTTGTCAGCCATCTTGAGCACCGCCCAGGCGGGCGAATCGCAGAGTACCTCGGCAACTACATCCCAGCCTGGAAAGCTTGCCTTGACTCGCCGTGCAGCTCGCTCCGCGTATGTACGTGCCTCTTTGATAGCTTTCTGCGCGCGTGCTTGAGCGTGCCGCTCAACCTCGGGGATGCGAATCGCGGGCATCTCATCGGTAGACAGCTCGTCATCAGACGGAGGAAGGATGATGTCAGCCACCGTGAGTACCACCGCCTTGAGCGCCGGCGGCAGCCCGGCGCGCTTCAGATCGTTAAGCGCCGCATCGGAGCATACTGAGCCGTCATAAGCGATCAATAGTCTTAAGACCTCTTTCATCTTCCACCTCCTCGTGGCGAGCAGCAGTTGGTCTGTTGCAGTGCAAATGCCAGCATCAGCATGGCGCAACCTTTGGGAGCTTTGATGTGAACCTGAGCGTCAGCCCGTCCCACACCACACCCCGAAGAGACGGCGTTGCAGAGACTAGCGGCGCAGGATTGAAGGCTGGGCATGCTCAGGTTGGAGCCGGGGAAAAACAGAAATGGGGCGGCCGGGGCCTGAATCACACGGCCGATCTTCGGAGAGTGTAGAAGCTCGAACACCCGGCAATCCTTTCGCGCGTCAACACAAGTTTGACTTACCGCAGTCGCGCAAAAGAAAAACCTTCTGCGCGCCGCGTGAGCCGCAAAAGGTCTTGGTCGTCGAGCTGATTTTTGCTCCACCCGATGCGCCGGATGCCCTGCGTGGGCATCGTGTTGACGGCATCACCGGACCATTAATGCAGGAGACCTACTCCCCTTTTGATTGCAATCATTCTATAACCGACCGGACGGGAATTCAAACCGTCATTCTTGAATATCGTTCTGTCTCACTTGCAGCAGAATAAGCTTTCGCGTTGTACATGGATTTATGCTCCTATATTCACAACACACAAGCATGCGGGTTAATAAACCAAACTCTGCTCATGATTGTGTCTTTCTATTCAACATTTAATCAGGTCACTGGATGTAGGGCTTTTAGTTCGCGATGCCGTTGCCGTCGCAAGTGTTCTTGCTCTCGACCTGTTCCGATATTGCTCGAAAGCACTGGGAGCGCGGGCGCCGCACTAGCGCGAAGCGCGACGGGGCAGTAGCCCGACCGTGAGGAAGGGCTTTCAATGTGGCATTCACAATCTCGAATCTTCTATATACAATGCGCCTGAAATCTCACGAAGGGCTCCCATTGAGCAATACAACCCTCATTCCGGTTGAAAGAATTGAAAAAGCTATTTACCTGATTCGCGGCGAAAAGGTAATGCTGGATCGCGATTTGGCACTGCTGTAATGAGAATCAGTAGCCACTCACACGCCCTATGAAAGGAAAACCTCATGTCCAACATGCAATCCAATATCAAACATGTCGTCCACCTCATGCTCGAGAACCGCAGTTTCGACAGTCTGCTCGGATGGTTGCGCTGGGACGACCAAGACCGGCCTAAGAACCACGTTCCGGCTCTGCGGCCCAACGAAAAGGAGTTCTACGGCCTGGACGGAACTGAATGGCTGCCTTCGAACTTTACCTATTTTCTGAGAGAGGGTCCCTTTACCTACAAAAGAGAAAAGATTACAAAAATCACTCCGGGTAGTGCGTGGGATTATTGTGAGATGCCTGCGAGCGATCCCGGCGAGGAATTCGAGCATGTTAAGGCGCAACTGAAGGCCGCGCCATATGCCACTTTGAAACCAATGGGTTATTACCTCGATTACCTCACTGTTTACGACTTTGGAAGCGCCTCGGACATCCTCGGCGTCTTTGTTCCAGATACACTGCCGTGCCTCAATACACTGGCAGCAAGATTCGCGGCTTCCGATATGTGGTTTTCGTCGGTGCCAACACAGACCAATCCTAATCGGGCCTTCAGTCTATGTGGTACTTCGCTGGGACGAATTAACAACAACGCTGACCTGAACACCTACAAACTTTGTGGACAATCTTACGGCAACATTAACAACATTTTTTCCGTCTTCAATGCGTTCAACACGAACAATCCGTCCCAACCACCTATTACGTGGAAACTCTACTCGCGTTGGAATTGGCATGACGTCGCCCGCGACCCGGCTCATCCTTTCGAGAAGGGATGGCATTCATGGCATAAGGGCAAAGAAGCAGGAGCATTGTGTTTCGACGCAACGAAAGGGAAGTACTTTACTCCTTACATGTTCCCGAAGGGTTTTGATAACAAGCAATGGGGAGCAATAGGCACTGTCCACGACTTCAAGAAAGATGTTTCTGAGAACACCCTGCCTGATTTCAGTTATATTGAGCCGGCTTTTTTCCCCCAAACACTCGATCCAAACGATCTCACTGACTATCACCCTCCAGAAAGCGTTTATGCCGGGGAAGGATTTGTAAAGGAAATCTTTCATACACTGACCAGCCACCCGCAGGTGTGGGCCAACACACTCTTTATAATCACGTTCGACGAGCACGGCGGAACGTATGATCATCTCATGCCACCCAAGAACGCTGTGCCGCCAGACACCAATACAAATCCCGACTTCGATTTCAAACGATATGGTGTGAGGATCCCGACGCTCTTGATCTCACCTTGGGTAACGCCCGGCACCATTTTCCGCGCCGGTTACTATCCGGAAGTTGCAGACAAAACGCAGTTACCATTCGACCACACTTCAGTTCTGGCATCGTTGTGTAAGTGGAAGGGAATTAACTACCAAAACAAGCAGCAGTTTCCAGATTATTATCTCGGCGATCGCACTGCTGTGGCGCCGACTTTCGACACCGTCATCACAAACACAAGCGATACCAGCACGCCCAAGTTGATGCAGCACAATTGCTCCGCTGGACTAACTGGTGTGGTCAAGCGTCGCGAGTTACTTAGATCCATGACTCGTGGCGTGGCTGAAATCACCGGGCAGTCGGAAGCTGATGTAGCCCAGCAGGGAATCGTGGAAGAGATTCTCATCTCATGCAAGAACGCCGCGGAATTAGAGGCGTACTTCCGCGACCTGGCCGCGCAGCACGGGAAGAAATAGCGCTTTGCCTCAAAAATCGGGCGTTAGACCAACGGTAATATCCTTCTTGCTCCAAGAGGAACGCTATGTCGACGCAAGGGCGAAAATGGAAACACGAACACGGCACGCGAAACCCGATCATCCTCGAAGAGGAGAGGATTATACTCGCAATTGTTGATCGCGCGCTTGCTTCCACCACGAATAGCCAAGTCATTGGTCGAAACGGGGAACTGCCCGCACGAGATTTCCTTAATCGCTACCTGCCGCAAACCTTTCGTGCGGCAACTGGTCACTTCGTGACGCCAGGCGGTGAGATATCGCCCCAAATAGACATCATGGTGCTCGACTCTCGCTACCCGCTTTTGGCGGATAACCCGGACGGCTCTGTCATCGCAATGGCACATGGAGTTGTCACGTGTATCGAGGTCAAGACTCGGATGACCTCTAAGGATGTGGAACGCGGATGGCAAAACTCGTTTGAGATTGTCGAGTTGGTCGAAGGCATTCCGGAGTACGCGGCTAGCAAGAGCGTTGGCGCCGGAGTCATCCGTACCCGGGGTTTGGCCTATAGGCTTGCCGCCAGCCTGACAGCCATCGGCAAAGCATACGATGCCGCCGGACTCCTACACGTAACCACATGGGATGTTTACATCCTTCGGCTCCCAGAGCGGGAGCAGGTCCCGGGGAAGGAGCTTGGTGCTACCCTCAGACTCGATCCAGCCGGCCTCGAGGATGATGAGGGCTTTATACCCCACACACCTCTGATCGAGCTTAGTCAGACACCTTTGTCTGACCTGTACTACAGTCTTGTTCGAGATGCGTATGACTGCCTTGCACAACGAAATTGGTCGCACGGAGACATCGCGCGACACGTCGACCAGTACATGTCTTTGGCATCGTACTCATGGTACGACTACGAGCGAGAACGAGGAGCGTAATGCTCCTCGTCACTTCAGCTGACCTATGTCGATTTTTGAGGCAATTCGAAAAGTACCCGTTGCCTCACGTAAAAAAGTACTCGAAATGAGAAGTATTGACAGCGATTACGAAGTCGAATATTGTCCCGCCGTTCACGAAGCGTTTAGGACTGCATTCTCACGAGCTGTCTTCCTTGCATACTCGCTGCAGCACAGCCGCGAAACAACCCTAAAGACCGCTGCTGGAAAACGTGCTGCGAAAAGTCATCAGAAACACTTGAGCTAAAAAGTCCAACCACTCATGAGGAGTCATCAAATGGGGGTACAGCAACTTCGTACGCGCAAACTCACCATCATCGCGCAAGATCCCAGCATTGTAGTTGACGGGAAAATCCTTCGTACGGAGGTTGAAATCCCTGCCGAAGAACTCCAACCAGGGCCGTGGGGCTACCGCGTCCATACACTCGACTTCGATTCTTCGACTGGAACGCTGTATCAACCGCTCAAGTATCCCGCGCTTAAGGACGGCGACAACGATGATCCATACAAGCGGGCCAGCGATGCGAAGCTCCTCTCGGACCCAAACTTTCATGCGCAGAACGCTTACGCCATCGTCATGCGCATCCTGGCTCGATTCGAGTTTGCACTGGGGCGCCGAGTAAGCTGGAACTTCTACGGTCATCAAATCAAAGTAGCCCCGCATGCCTTTGCTGAAGCCAACGCGTTCTACTCCGAGCGCGATCAGGCTTTGTTGTTCGGCTATTTCCCAGGCAGCAACGGCATGGTCTACTGCTGCCTGTCTCACGACATCGTCGCTCATGAAACAACGCACGCCCTGTTGGACGGATTGCGCGAGCGTTACACAGACCCCTCGTCACCCGAGCAGGCGGCCTTCCATGAAGGCTTTGCGGACATCGTTGCTTTGCTATCCGTCTTCGCGCTTCCGAGAATAGTGGAAACTATTATCGACTTGAATGCGCCGCGCGCAGATCGGAGCCGGATCGCAAGCAACTTGGTGACGATTGAGGCGTTGCGCAAATCGATGTTACTCGGGCTGGCCAAAGAGATGGGACGGGAGTTGCCTGCAATACGGGGCAACGTACTGCGTCGATCAGTCGAGCTAAAGCCTTCCAGAAGTTACATTCACCAGACTGAATTCGAGGAACCGCACCGGCGCGGCGAAATTCTGGTCGCCGCCGTCTTGAATGCATTCTTGAGCGTGTGGGTGAAACGTCTGGGTTCCCTGGGCGAAGTTGCGCGCGGCTACCTTGATCGTGGCCGCGTCGTAGAGGAGGGTGCGGCCATTGCCGACTACTTGTTGACAATGGTGATTCGCGCGCTGGATTATGCGCCGCCGGTCAACCTGGAGTTCTGCGACTTTCTCAGCGCAATTCTCACCTCCGACCGAGAAATCAATCCCAACGACTCGAAATACAAATTCCGCGAAACGCTCCGTAAGAGTTTAGTTAGTTACGGCATTGATCCGTCGTCCCCAGGCACCGAAACCGAACCGGGAATCTGGCAACCACCGGATGGGAAAATCAGCAACGACCGGATCCATTTTGAGTCGCTGCAGCGAGACCCGGACGAGGTCTTTCGTTTTATTTGGGAAAATCGGAAACCGCTCGCGCTTTATAAGAATGCTTATACCCGTGTGCTGTCGGTGAGGCCATGTCTGCGCATCGGACCCGATGGGTTTGCGCTCCGGGAAACCGTTGCAGAGTACATGCAGATTATCGACCTAAAAGCTTCAGAAGTGAGGCAACGCAAGATAACCGTTCCCGACGACGTCCCTGCAAGTGAGGAAATAAGACTTTCTGGCGGTGGCGCACTGATTTTTGACGAATACGGCAAATTGAAATACCACGTCAACAATCCTCTGGGTAATAGCGAGCGACAATCACAACGGATTGAGTATCTCTGGCGCTACGGCTTTTTCAAAAACCGTACAGCCTTCCGCAACTTCGCGTCTCTCCATCGACAACGTGCCAACGCCTTGGCCACATTTTCTCCCGAGGAGTGGTGAATACTATGGCATCCATCAGACCCAGAAGCGTAACGTTGCGTAGTTATCAAGTGGGCTTCGGCGACTGTTACCTGCTGACTTTTCACTACCACGGAAAGACTCATGATCGGCACGTACTGATTGATTTTGGCAGCACCGGTAAATCAGAGGGCAGCGGCGACCTTATGCTTCGCGTAGCCGAAGACATCAAGAAGCAGTGTGAGGGGAAACTTCATGCAGTGGTCGCGACCCATCGTCATAAGGACCACATCAGCGGTTTTGCCACCAACAAGAAAAAGACGGGGTCTGGGGACATTATTGCCTCGTGTCATCCCGACGTGGTGATTCAGCCATGGACTGAACACCCGAAAGCCAAAACAGACGCAATGCAGGCACCCAATACGCTCAGTTCACCAAAAGCTTTCGTCGCTGCGCTCGGCAACATGCACGAAATCTCCGCTGCCGCGTTGGTTGAGGCGGAGCGCCGCAAATCAATGCTGGGCGCCACCACATATCGGGAGTTGTCGTTCATTGGCGAGGACAATTTGAGCAACGTGTCGGCTGTCGAGAATCTGATGCGCATGGGTAAAAAGAAATTCTACTTGAACTACGGTTCGAAATCGGGATTGGAAAGCGTTCTTCCGGGGGTAAATACTATTGTGCTTGGCCCACCGACCTTGAAACAATCGAGCGAAATCAAAATCCAACGCAGCAAAGACGAAGCTGAGTTTTGGCAATTTCAGGCGCTGGCCAATCAGTTTGTAATTCGTAAGAACGCACGAATTTTTCCCCGGGCGCGAACCTACTCGGCAGCCGGCGCGCCACCCTTTACTCGCTGGTTCGTCAAGCGGCTGCGTTTCGTGCGTGGCGAACAACTACTGAGCATCGTCAGAGCGTTAGACAAGGTGATGAACAATACCAGCCTGATACTACTGTTCGAGATCGGTAAAACCAGAATGTTGTTCCCGGGCGACGCGCAGATAGAGAACTGGTCTTATGCATTGAGCAAGCCGGCGGTGCGACGCCTGCTTTCCAAGGTGAACGTTTACAAAGTGGGACACCACGGCAGCCGCAACGCCACGCCGAAGACTCTCTGGAATGGCTTTAAGAATCGTTCAACAAAAGAGAACGATAAAGGCCGCCTCAAGTCGTTCATATCCACAATGCCGGGCAAACATGGTAAAGCAGCGAGTAAGACGGAAGTGCCGCGCAAGACTTTGGTTGAGGCATTAAATAGCGAGAGTGAATTTCACACTACTGAGAATCTGAAGGGAAAAAACATTTCCTTCGCTTGCGAGATCAAGTTCTGAAGCGGCAATTCTCTAGTCGAGTACTGGCACAGATCGGTCAAGGATTCATGCACCGCTTTCATGTAGGTTGGGCCTGAAACTTCCACCAACTGCCGTTGGTGGGATTCGACTTTTGAGTCAAGCTGCGTCGCAACGTCGCAACGGCTTTGCCCAAAAAACCGCTGTTGCCTCAAAAATAGGTTTCCTGACCCAAAAAGTAAGGTTTAGGATCTCCTTAAATCACTCAGATGGAGACCCTATTGGGCACTACAGAACCCGAAGCGAGAAACATCAAACCGAAGAAATACTCTTCGACATCAAGCCCGTCAACATACTTCGCCAACATTCGCCAAGGTTCGTAGTCTGGCCTGGGAGTTGTCGAGAAAGACAGGTTGAAAAGCAACTTCAAGAATGGGTTGAAAATCCCTCCAAAACCATGACTCGAAAGCTTCGCGCCGAACGCAGTAACCCGAGCACCGTCTTTTAAATGCGGTAGGATATTCTCCAATGCCTCTTCCGAAGCATAGACATCAGCTGCGGCAAACATCACAAGGCCATCGAAAGTACCTGTCAGAGGTACGTCCTGAGCCGCGGCCTCGGCCACCTCGATATTCTTCCATCCGTTCTTTGCGATACGCCTTCTTGCGAGTTCGCTATGATCAGGGCTGATCTCGACACCGACCACTTGACCCGTCGGCCCGACGGCCCGAACAAGAAACGGAAAACTCCCGCCTGGGCCGCAACCCACGTCCAGAACACGATCACCCGGCTTTAGATTCAGCAACTCGACAGCTCTTTGACGCACAGGTTTAATAAACGAAAAATCAAAATCTGGGAAAGGTCTCGTTAGCCGAATAAGAAAGCGGCCGTAGGGTGGAGTAAGGTCCTTTGTTTTCTCTTCCATTGAAATGCTCCTTGCACAAATGAACTACTGCTGCGATCAGCTAGCTGGGCCGGTATGCTCCGAGCCGGCCCTAAGAACCGGATCTCTATGCGGTAACTAGAGTCAGCTCACGTTGCTGTGCTTGCGCCTCAGGCGTCTCTAGAGCTGATGACACCAGATCACCCGACCCTCAAAAGTTGGTTGAAGAACCCGACGATGTGCTTCCAGGCGAGGTAATAAACAATAAGCCCGACTGGCAGCACGGTGATGACCAACGTTGGCGTCACGATCCAGAGATCCAGTGCCTTCGCAAGCGTGAGTCCGATCGGCGCCAGCAGCAGGACGAGCACTGCGCCGTGTATCCCGAAAGGCAGCCGATGACGTGAGTCGAGCCGAACATATAGCATATTCCAGACACCCCATAGGTTGGGCACCACAGCCATCGGAAAAACCAGGAGCCGCTCGATGGCGACCGGGACGTTGTAAACAAACCGCGCGACAATAAAAAAGGTCAATACAATCAGCATAAACATGGTGGGCACTGCGATGCCTGCCAGATAGGCGCGCAGATAAGGGTGCTTGTTCATGAAGTCCTCCTCATCACAAATGGTAGAGCATTGCCGGGATCACTTCCGGGAAGAGAAAGAACCACACCGACACCAGTGCGATCAGTGCCCAGTCAAGCCAGGATGCTCGAATGGTTTGCTCGTCCAACTTCCTGAGCATTCGTGGCCACAGGTCCTGCTTCAGTTCTGTATCTGCGACCGCCGCAACAGCGCTTCTCAGGAGTTCTCGAAGTTTTTCATCATTCCGTTCATTCATGGTTCGACACCCAGTCGTTTCAATTTTCTTCGCAACAGGCGGACTGCGCGGAAGACCCGCGACTTAACCGCACCCACCGAGATTCCCAGCGCCCCTGCAATCTCTTCATAAGGTTGCTCTTCAATGAGCGCCAACCTCGCGACAACCTGGAGTTTTGCCGGTAAGTGAGTGAAGGCCTGCTCAACCCGATCGCGGATATCCCATTGGACACCAGGGTTAGGCGGTACTACTTGGGCCTGATTTTCTGTCAGTAATACTTCCGGCCGGACGCTCTTGAGATAATCGATAGCTGCATTGGTTGCGATTCGCCTGGCCCATGCCCCAAAGCTGCGTGCCGGGTCAAATCGCGATCGAGACCGATAAATTCGCCAAAATGTCTCCACCGTAAGATCCTCAGCGACCCCAGGATCCCGAACAATGCGGATGATCCAGCCGAAAACTTCGCCCTGGAACTGTCGAAACAGTGTCTCGAAAGCTTCGAGCTCGCCTTGCGCGAAACGCTCCAGCAGTTCCATTTTGTCTCCTTCATACTTTCTTACTGGACGAGGGAAAGAGAGGTTTCATATTTGAAGTTCACCGCGAAGAGGTCTGCCAAGTATTGAGGCAGACCACGAGTGTTGCCCATAAATAGACGCATGAGCCCACTTACGAGGCCAAGAAACGCAACAGGCTTTGCAGCAAAATTCTCGAAATGCACAATAATAGATACAGGTTGCACAACTGACAGCTGGGATACCAGCCGGAAATGGGATACCGGAGTATCGGCTGATAAGAGGGTGATTCTCGCGTCTAATGCGCTCCCGGTGAGTCGTCAAACAGCACGGTTTCGATTGCAGAAGAAACTCAGTTTGGAGTCAGTATTTTTATTGACATTTCTCGTTAACGGGAATATTGTCTGCGCGTCCTCTCACTTCCATAATTTTTCACGGGCGTCTTCATTTTTGCGTCGCCCGTCAAAGGCAATGTTTTTCACACAGAATAATTCAGTGGTGTAGACCAGGAACTGTTGGGAATGTTGGTTCCGGACGTGCTGATCATGCCTCGTCCAACCTTAACTGGAGGTTCATATGTCTGCAGAATCAGGTCAAGTGTTTGAGGTGAAAAAACAGGAGGGCGACCGGGTGACCCTCAACCGACCGGAGGGTGAACTCTCTGTATCCATGGCAGGCTTCCCGCCAGGTTTCCAACTTCGCGCTGGTGAGAGAGTCGTGCTGGTAAC
Organism: Acidobacteriota bacterium; assembly: GCA_038040525.1. Classification (GTDB taxonomy): domain Bacteria; phylum Acidobacteriota; class Blastocatellia; order Pyrinomonadales; family Pyrinomonadaceae; genus PSRF01. The sequence continues at coordinate 15,440 of JBBPIC010000014.1, forward strand.
TGAGGAGGAAGGGCAGGTCGCGAGGCCTCTCGTACGCGTGCAGAGAGGGTCTCAAGTTCAAAGCGACCCGGCCGGATTGAAAGTAGACAATCAGCCGTACGCCTTTCAGGAAAGCAGCATCCGTGAAGAAGGTGCCGGCCCATCTGACGTCTTCATCGTCGATCGTGGTTCAGCAAGCGGTCATGAACAAGTGATCGCGGTTCGCCGCTCACGACAGCAGTAAAACGCGTGGAGTTTATTGTCACAGCCGCGGCGTTGGTCATGGCTGCAACGTTGCTCTGGGCTGGATTGGAGAAGGCTCGCAATCTGGCGCCTACAGTTGCCACCATCAGGCGTTTTGGATTGCCTCACAGGCTCTCGCGATTAGCCGCTCTATTTGTTGCCACCACAGAGATCGCGTTGGCAATCGCAGTGCTGTTCCGGCCAGACGCAATATTGACGCAGATATCGATCGTCGTGCTTTCAGGAATGTTTGGTATCGCTGGTTGGATCGCACTTAGGTTTGATGAACCTGTTCGATGCAATTGTTTTGGACAAGGCGGTAACGGCTATCTGGGAATAGCTCAATTGGTCGCTTTCTTCCCATGGCTAGCCAGCGCGCTACTGCTTCAATTCGGGATATTTGAGACACCTTCTCTGGAAACCGGAGCCGCTTACTTTGCTACCACTTCCCTGGGTATTGCGTCGGCGAAAGGTATCGGCGTCCTGAAAAGTAGTCGGGAAGCGAGAGCTGATCGAGTGTCCGCCCGGGGGATGTACGCATGGTTACGATCGCATTAATTGCAGTTGGCGTGCTCGCCTTGCTCGTTTTCGTTTTGTTCGGAGCACTCCTGGAAATGTACCGCGATGTCCGCCAACTACGCGACGTCGTCGGCATACTGGATCGACCATTGAATGTTGAGGTCGGCGCCGTGGCTGGAACCAAACCCAGCAAGTACGGTCTGCCACATTCTCTGGATTCGTCGACTTCCGCGATTGTGCTGTTTCTGTCCGAGCGGTGCGCCACCTGTCGATCACTTGTAGCCGGACTAACCAAACCTCTGCCACTCGGACTTTGGGTTGTCTTAGAGGCGAAGGATACTGCCGCGGCCGCTGCATTTCTCGGGACGTCCGCCTTAGCTGGCGCCAATTCGGAAGAGCGAGTGATTGTGGATGTGGCCGGCTCGATAGCCGGTCGCATGGGGCTCAATGCAACGCCAGTCGGATTACGCGTGGAGAAGGGAATTCTGACTAGTGCAACAACAGTTCCCTCATCACGGTACTTAACCTCAATTTTACCCGCGCCTATACGGCTCGGAACGGTCCGTCCTTGAGGTAATAACCTCAACGTTACTCGAAGGAGGAATTAATCATGGCAATGAGCTACGAAGAAGTTCAAAGTCACGCGGAGATGCGCCCGGATGGAAGGGAAGGGCGCTCGCCTTTTGACTGGTTGTCGCGCGTGGGAATCGGATTACTGTCTTTCTTCTCGGCGGTGAACGATGCGTCGACGGGGTCTAAGGACAAACCCCAGGCGAAAGATGCTGAACGGCCAGTTGAGCAACCAATCCCGGAATGTTGCTCCCTCGCGCGGCCAGACAGAGAGTGTCACTACACTTATCAAAAGTCGGAGTATTCATGTCCCGATGGTTACCATCAGCAATATTGGACTTGCTGTGAAGGTACGCACCTGGTCGGGTGTGGCGAATGCACCACGAGCACCTCAACGTGCTGGCAGGGTGATTTTGAGTGTTCGATCTGGTGGGACATAGAGGGATCATGCTAAGTGACGTTGGAATTGCTGCGACGACTTTGGGTTGGGCACTAGCGGCGGCAGCCGGCTTCTCACAACTTTTTAGTCCTTGAGGAGTATCTTTCCAGGGAACTCTGGGACCCTTCGTGAAAGGGTCATCATGCACAACAGGCTTGCGCATCCGCGTGCTAACCGTTTTTGCGCTGACATTTATCTCCGCAGCTGTGCTCGTTTTCGGTTTGACGTCCGCAGCAGGCACAGCTTTAGGAGTACCAACCCTGCCATTGGAATTGAGGATAAGTGTTGCCGTCGTCAGTTTGATAGTGCTTGCACTGGTCGATGTCGTGGGAATCCGTAAGCGTCGCTATTGTCTTTTGGGATGGCGCAGACAAACACCTAAGACTCTCGGACGGCGTTATTCAGTGACGAAGGTTGCGGCTGTGTGGGGATTTGACGCTGGGCTCATCGTCACTACTTTCAGAGTCGGAGCAATCACCTGGGGTGCGCTTGCTCTGACGGGTCTTGGCTTTACTTCCTGGTGGACCGGCCTCGCGTATGGCGTGGCATTCACAATCCCTTTATTGATCCTGATCTTGAAGCAACCGTCCGGTGACTCGTCTACCGCACAGACTTCAGTTGGCCCACGCCTGGAACAGTTGTTGACGAAACGGCCGATCGTGCAATTGGCGTCGGCGATCGCTCTCCTGGCCGGCGCAGTCTTTCTACTACGCTTCTTTTCGACAACCCGCGCTTTCTTGTGAGTCGAAGCGGCGCCCACCGCCCTTTGATCTGAGTTGGCGAGGAAAGAAGTGAGATCAAGATGTATGCGGCAGTCCTCGCCCTCTAGTTGCGACGACTGCGAAACCTCTCGCGTTGAGGCGTACGCCGGCTGGTTAACTCAAACAATCAAGATCAACATTCGACCGTTTCTTTTCTGAGAACAGTGAAAAGGATATTGCTATGAGACGCAACATCAACGATTTAATGCAAGTTCCGGCGCAAGAGCGTGACCTGAGCTGGCTGACCGATAGCTTACAAGCCGCAATCCGATTGGAGTTTGCCACCGTACCTGTGTACTTGTGCGGGATGTGGTCCATAAAGACCCAAAGCGGTCCCGCTTTCAGTTCGATAAGAAGCGTTGTCATCGATGAAATGTTTCACATGGGCCTGGCGTGTAACATGCTGACGACCATTGGTGGCACACCCGAGTTAACCAACGTGCCTACGTACCCGGGCGCACTTCCGGGTGGTGTTCGTCCATGGCTGCGCATTGCGTTAATAGGTCTCGACAAGGCGACCGTTGATGAAATGTACATGCAGATCGAATATCCGGAGAGTGGACCGATTGCGCATTTTAAGGGCGAGACATTTCCGACTATCGGAAAGTTTTACGATGCCATCCTCGACGCTTTCCGGAAACTACAGGCGTCGGAAATCACCGGCGCTCGCCAGATAACGCAAGGGCAGAAACTATTTGCCATCGCGACTCTGGCTGACGCTGAGCGCGCGATTGACCGCATAAAAAGGCAAGGGGAGGGAACTTCGCAATCTCCGTTTTCGAATGATTTTGGAACTAACCTGGCCCACTACTACAGGTTCGCGGAGATCTTTCGCGAGCGCAAATTAATTCAACTGCCGAGCGGCGAATGGAAATACGAGGGCGCGCCCATCCCGTTTCCTGATGCTTTCCCAATGGCAGAAGTACCCGAAGGCGGTTACCCGGACGTGCCAAAAGCGCTCGAATTCAACCAGGCCTTTACCACCATGGTGGGACACCTACAACAGGCATGGGTAACGGGAGACGGAAATGAATTAGGCGCTGCGATTGGAGCGATGTTTCAGTTGCGTGGCCCAGCTCGTGAGCTCATGCAGGTGCCACTACCCGCCGGCGGCGGAAATTATGGACCAGACTTCCGATTGATCCCGTGATAACAAGACCCACTGACGATTTCACTCGTTGGGTCCGAGCACGTTTTGCCGGTGAAGGTGAAAACTCTGGCCTGAGGGGAGATTGGACCATCATTCCGAGTCACACCAGGATTACTTGAGTCGACCTGTGGTGAGTCTTGGTCTTCTCTGGTACCTAACCAGGCCATTAGCGAAATATCCCGCTCGACGCTAATCGACCTTCTAATCTTCAGAAATTACCATGGATCACACGTGGGGTATATCTATGAACCGGCAGCACACGCGCTTGGCCGGTTGAAACTGCCAAACAATGAAGTCCTGAGCCAATTTGTTGATTTAGTCAATCAAATTCTGCTGCTTGAAAACAGCACAATCATATGGTTCGCGGCGCAGTTCGATCGGACACTGTCTAAGTATGAAGATGGTGAAAGTCTCGTCTGGCGCGATTGCGGTGCCTTAATCGCGACCATTTCTTTAGTGGCTGAATGTCTGGGCTTGAATTGCTGCGCAGTCGGCATTACAGGTGAACCTCTAATCTCCCAAATGCTTTCATCAGAGGAACGAGTCGTCGGGGTAGGAGGCTTGTTATTGGGTAGCGCTAATAATTGAGGAGAGTGCGACCTACAATATCCGTGAAATTAGAAATTGCGTAATCTCCCAAGTGTTGAGGAGGAGATGCCTGCTTATAGTTCATGCCCAACGCCTTACCGATGGATGCTTGAGGGGAACTTTCGTGATATCTGCGAGGATGAGAATCTGCAAATCCGGGGCAGAAGAAATCCCGATTCTGCATCAACTTGGGTGATGGAGGATGATCGCCAACGAGCTCTGTTAAAGCATTTCTGGGGAAAACTGGTCAAGGGAAGTTCGTTAGTTTTCTATTACTGCAATCGCGGAAATGCGGTAGACGATACCTTGAATCGCCTCTTGGTGGGAGTATCGCGAATCGTCGACATAGTGAGCCGAAGTATTTTGGAACGCGCAAGGACAGACCAGGCAATTTCCCGGTTTGGTCTCGTAAGGTGACGAATGGTTTTCCGTCGCAGGGAGTGCGCATCCCCTATCAGGAATATATCGCCCTCGGGAAAAATACCGAGGGCATCGTTTGCCGACCGCCTAACGGTTTGATGCTGCCATTTTCGTACGTGGCGGAACATGTCTCAGATGGTCAGGCTGTCTCAACGGTTCTGGCAATAATAAAAACAATTGAACAAGTTAGGAGTGATGGATTTGTTTCGGGCGCTTGGGAGGACGCTATTTCGTGGTGCAATACCATACTCGACGAAGTGTGGTCAGGCCGCGGAGCGTATCCTGGTCTAGGCTCGGTTCTTCGGTATCTAGGGTTTTCCAGGGCACATTCTTATCAGGCAACCAAGTTAGTAGATCTTGAGCGGTCGGGTAAGGATCCTTGGAAGTTCGTCTTATCGATTCTTCAGGGCCGCGAGGATCCACCTAACGATCATTACCGCGAAGGGCTGTTGGCGGCGGCCGGTCAGTGGCGACTAATACCATCACGTCACAGTTTGCTAGAGAGCCTTACTCATTTTGAACTCACCACCGACCAAGTGACGGGTGTAGCCAATGAAGACCTCCGCGAAAAGCGGGGAATATTTGCGTCGCCAGCGAACATTGTCAAAAACCCATATTTACTTTTTGAGCAAGACCGTGGGAGTCAAAACAGCGAACCGATCGGCTTGGAAACAATTGATCAGGGAATGTGGCCCGAGGGTGATGCTGCGTTGTTTCGAAGCGAGCAACCGGTCGCGCACAACGATCGCCGTCGTGTCCGGGCCACGGCTTATGGTGTTCTTCGCGAAGCGGCAAATAAGGATGGTCATACTCTGCTTCCGTTTGAGGCATTTATCAAAGCGGTCCATAGCTATTTTCCCGATAAACGCCGTTGCTTGTTGGATAGGGAAGCGATCTTGGAGGGCGAAGATCGCAAGTTTTACGAGATGATCTTGTGGCTCAAGAATGAACCTTATCCTGACACCTGGCGAACGTCGGCGCCGCAGGAGGAGGCCGAAGCAGATATCGAAGATGAGCTGGCCGAAGACTTGGGCGACGAAGATGAAGATTCGAATCCAGCAATCACGCTCGTGGCACTCAAGTCGGTACGGCGGCAAGAAGTTGAGATTGCCAAAGTGATCTCCGAAAACGTCCGCGGTCTTGGCGTAACCGAGCTTCCGAATTGGCGGTCTTTGCTTACTCAAGACGTGGACAAAGGCGGTTTCGGCGAGCCTCAGACTCCGCGTGAGAATGATGCAATCGAGGAAAAGGTGCGCGCGCTTCAAGTGCTTTACTCACAGCGCGTGAGCGTTCTAACTGGCGGAGCTGGAACCGGAAAGACGTCAGTCCTTAGAGTCTTCCTAGAGCAACTACGGGCAATTGAAGGCTTTACGGCAACCCTCTTGGCTGCTCCTACGGGTAAGGCTCGAGTGAGGCTGGAAGCTGCGACCAAACGCCCAGCGAACACGATTCACCAAGTGCTGCACCGTGCCGAAATGCTGGTGGAGAATTACCGAATCCTCGACCAGAAACCTGACCGCGGGAGAATTATTTATCGGAACCTTGTTATTGATGAGAGCTCAATGCCGTCGGTAGAACTTTTGGCCGCCCTTTTCCGAGCAGTTGATACAAATGCTTTTAAACGTCTGATCTTTGTGGGCGACCCCTTTCAGTTGCCGCCCATCGGACCAGGCCGACCGTTCGTGGATATGCTTCAGTGGATGAGCGAGGAGCATCCGGAGTGTATCGCTGAACTCAAGACATGCATGAGAGTCACGCAGACAACCAGCGGGGTTAGCTTTAGTAAAGGACTGGAGCTGGCGGGTGGTTATCGAGATGAATCCGGACCTGGCGATGATGCAATCCTCTCGGATCTCGTCAAGGCAGGTGAAATTGCTGACGTTCGGATCTCATTCTGGAATGATCATGCTGACCTCATGGATCAGATTGGTGACGTCCTTAAGTCACAATTCGGAATCGTCGGCGACGATGTGGAGGCTTTTGATCGCTCACTCGGCATCGACACAGAGTGGCTGGCAGCTATGCGAGAATTGGCAAATTCTTTCCCCTACGCGTATTCAACCGTTCGGAACCGATGAACTGAATCGTGTTATTCAGAGTCGTTTTCGATCTGAAATGCTGAGTGCAGCTCGCGATCCGCGGTCAGTGTGGCCCGCACCGATGGGCGATCAGGAGATCGTATTCCATGACAAGGTGATGCAGCGGCAGAACCAGCCTAAGTGGCTGCCAAAGGGTTCAAGAGGACTTGGATTCGTAGCCAACGGTGAGATCGGTGTGATTGTCAAAGCCTGGAAGGGCAAGGACGAAAAACCGGATAACGTGCGGGTCGTGTTTTCTACGCAAGCGGAAGCGCAGTATCGCTACTACAAAATGGATGTAAAGGAAGTGCTGGAGCTCGCCTATGTACTCACTGTACACAAGGCCCAGGGGAGCGACTTTGAGACAGTAATACTTATCATACCGCGGAAGGCGCAAACCCTCTCTCGTGAACTTTTGTATACAGGTCTAACTCGCTTCAAGGGGAAACTAATCCTTTTGGTTGAAAAAGATAGCAAGCCACTGCTTGAATTCAGGAGACCTGAGGCGTCTGACACAATGCGGCGCACTACCAGAATGTTTAAGTTGCTCATTGGTCATGACGCGGGAGAGATAGGGATCAAGAAACCCTATCGACCGGAGGGCCTAATCCATCGGACCACTGATGGAACCGGTGTTCGTTCTAAGAGTGAGGTCATCGTCTATGACGTGCTTGAGGCACTAGGTCTATCCATCCAATACGAGGAACCGTTATTTGGTAAGAGCGGCGACCCAAAAAGATTTTCGACTGCCAGACTTTACTGTTCATCACCGTGGACGAACGTGGTACTGGGAGCATCTTGGGATGTTGGAGAAAGCGAAGTACAGGGACGATTGGTCCGATAAGATATTATGGTATCAAGCCAACAGCTACTGGGAACAGGTGATCACCTCTGAGGATCATACCGGTGGTATCGGAGGGATTGTTTATGCGGATGAAGTACGCGAAAGTGCTCGTAAACGCATATTGCTTGTCTGATGCGACAAATTCCATTGAGGAGAGTCTGGAGAAAGAGAAGCTGCCCATCGCAAAGCTGGCCGATTTGATCGTCAAAGAGCGAACGTCGCGTCTTTTCTGATGCCGCCGTTTGCGCGTGCGCGAACACTCACTAGCGAAGAACGACCACATGACTCTCTGGGTGACATGACGCCCAAGGAATTTCTCTTAGCCTACCGCACAGTACGTTGGAAGGGACAGCCGAAAATTCTGACTAGCAAAGTACGATATGCGGTTGCCATATTTAAGGACAGTAGCATTATCTGTAGTTGGCATCATTCTTGCGCTGGGCCAGTTGTTGGCTGCCACCGGCATAGCTCACGATGTTGTCCGACTCGTCGAACAAGTCCCTGGGCTAAGATGGTTGCTATGGGCTGTCCTCGCATTTTCTCTTGTGGCAGCCACCTTTGAGTTCGTCCAAACGCACAAGCGACAATCCCCCACAGATGTAGTGGAATACGATGGCTCGCGAGTCGATTTCTTAAACCGGCGCATTTTACAGAAAACGGTTAAACGAACTCTTGTCGACGGAGTTCTGCATAAATCTCTTTGGAAGGATATGCGGTTGCCTCTCCGACTTGAGAGTCGGCCGAATGTCGTCGTTCCTCATTGCGATCTCAACCTGCGCCGGGCAGGCCAATTCGGATCGCACCTTCGACCGGAAGGGTCTATCAATGAGATTTACAACGCGGAACAAGGAGAATTGCTCGTATTGGGCGAACCAGGATCCGGGAAGACAACTTTGCTCTTACAGATCGCAGAGCGCCTCCTGCGAAACGCGGAAATTGATCCCAACCTACCCACGCCGGTTTTCTTTAACCTTGCAGCATGGCGTAAGCATATTCGACTGGATGAGTGGCTAATCCAGCAGCTCAACAAAGAATACGGCATACCAAAGCGGACGGGAAAGCGATGGCTAGAAAGAGGTGAGCTAGCTTTGCTCCTCGATGGCTTAGACGAGGTGGCCTCGGAGTGCCGTTCAGACTGCGTAGAGGCGATAAATACTTATCACCTGAATCACCAATCCGTTATTCATCCAATGGTAGTATCGTGTCGAACACGTGACTATGATCAGATCTCAAGGCTCCTACTTAATGCGGCAGTCGCAATTCAACCACTGACTAAAGAACAAGTAAATGATTATCTTAAAACTGCTGGAGCAGCATTGGCGGGTTTGCGGACCGTGCTGAGGGACGATCCGAATCTCTATCAAGATTTGTTCACTACGCCTTTGATAATTAATGTGGCGGCAATCACTTATGAGGGTAGATCCGGAGCGGAATTGCGGCGGATTGCGAAGGCAGAGGAGCGCCTAAAGAAACTATGGGATGCTTATATCGATCGAATGTTCGAGCGTAGGCAGGAGGAGGAGGCACCAAAATATGAAACGTCGGTAGCTCTTAATTGGCTAGGTTGGCTAGGATCATACCTAAGTAACAAAGAGCTTCGGAAATATCTCATCGAGGAGATGCAACCCTGCGACTTACCCACTCGCTCGCAAGCCGCCATCGTTCGCTGGTTGCCCGTACTGCTGACGTATGGCCTATCGATTTCTGTCGTTTTCGTGGCGGATTTCATGAGGGGATACACAGATAATATTGCGACAGGAATTAAGCTTTTCTTCCTTGTTCTTATCCATTTACTCCTCTGGTACCGACGACGAATCCAGTTGCAGCCTCTACGAAGTTTTTCGATTCGTCGCTTATATGATCAACGGAGGGCCATTCTTCATCGGATCGTAAAACGAGCGATTTTTGCAGCGGGAGGCGCCGGGATCTTAGGGGGTGCGCTCGGAGTGGTATTTGGTATATTGATCGGGCTTACCGCCCTCTTTTCAGGTGAAGGTTCTAGGACAGCGAGAACGTTTGAAGCGATAACCACTGTGCCTCTGACCGTACTTTTATTTGCTGTAATATGCGGACTCCAAGGCTTGGGTATTGGTATCGGTGTCGGCGTATTTAAGGAGGTTTTTGCTGAAGGGCTGATCGATAATACGGTGCGTCCGAATGAGGGAATACACCGCTCGTTGCGCACTGCGGTGCGCACTCCTGTATTCGGCTTTTTGCTCGGTGCTGTACTGGGCGGGGCCTTGGGACTATTATCCGGTCTTCTTGTGGTTGTAGCGTTTGACAAGTCGGCCATCATTATTCTTGTGGCTGGATTAGTTGGTGCATACATGGGCACCGTTCTGGCGATGTTCTTGTCGCTCTTTGTCATAATGCCACTTCTGGGCGGTCGAGCGGCACTTCAGCACTATTTTCTTCGTCTATTGCTTTGGCAAAGCGGAAACTTTCCGTTGAACATAACAGACTTTCTAGATTGGACGACGAATAGGATTATTACTCAAAGGGTAGGCGGCGGGTGGCAATTTGTCCATCGCACACTTCAGGAACGATTTGCGGAACGCTACCGTGAGGCGCGGTAGGGACTGAAAACTCGCACCACAACAAGACCTCGTTGCACAAACATTGACGGAATGGAACCCGCGGCGTTCGACGGTTTGGAAACACCTTAACCCCGCCAAAAACATATCAAAATGACTTTTGGGGCAGAAATGCCGTTTGCCTCATAAATCGACGCATAACCCGACTTATGAGGCAAAGCCCACAACGACATAATATGTATTATCAGACGCAGCCAGTCTAGGCTGAGTATGGCGTTGTTAGGGTTGTTTGTTGGAGGAACCTTGGGTTTGGCTTCCCTACGTGGTGAAGGTGGTTCAACGGAAGTCGTTGACTGGGTTGTTAAGTTGACTATCCGTAAATGCTATTAAGCGGGCCGGGACATTTGCTTCGATTTGTCGTTTCGACGCATGCGTTCCGACAGTTGACGGTTTTGCGCGAGTGTAATATCGTGCGCCCACCTCGCAACCAGGGCTGGTCCTCGAGCCTGCGACATTGGATTCTCGCTTCCTCTTCTTCCAGTCACGATATGTGTTCCAAGGGCGCTCTCTTGTGCGCCAGGGCTTACGGCCTGTCTCACGCAAGGAGTCAACTCATGCGATCCCCTAATGAGCTTGTTGATTATCTTAATAGTTACTTTGGGCCCGAGCTTTGGCGCGGCGCCGGCAATTTGCTCGGCAATTTTACCGTGTCTCAACTGGCTGAAGAGCTAAGCGCTCTACCTGTGGTTGATGGTTTTGGTAACGCGCAAATTGATTTCGACAGGCCTCCCGGCTTCACTCTAATCGACGACGCACATGTCCGGGTAATGGTGCCGGGGGTGGACCAACTTCTAATCGAGGGAGATGTCGTTTTGGACGGCCTGCCCGATTCGCATTTGGTTGCCGGGTTCAGCATCGACCTGGTCGCCGGACCAGACATACCAGACCCCGCGGCGCACGTCGATATCAATTTTAGGATTCTAGATGGTTTTGCTCGCTGGGCTCTGGGGATATCCAACCCGCCTCTATTTCTGATCATGCTCGGCATCGAAGGAGCGGTTGAGAGTATTGTGCCTGGCTTTCTGGAGCCGCGGGTAAATTCCAAGCTGGGCGCCCTCGGTAGTTACCGCTTCGACCGCACGCACGATCTGAACTGGCCTATGCCGAACTTTCCACAAATAGAAGGAGTTTGGCCGGCTAGTTTCCATGGATCCAGAGATCCCGCCTCCGCTGGTTATGTCGATCTATTGTTCGTTGCCGATGGCTGCTCTGTCGGCGATCTCGCGCCATTTAACGAGCTGGCAACAGCTTTAGCCGATCGCCTGGCGCCCTCTAGTTCCAACGCGCCCAAGCCTTTTGAACAATTCAGGTCGGCGATTCGCATCTGGAAGATGGAGTTAGTTGCTGATCCCGCCGACGTGCTGCAGCGCGCTGCGGTAGCGGTCTCTACCGATAATCGTACTACGCTCAATTTTTCCAACCTCGCGAGAGTTGCAGAGATCGGTCTGACAGCGCGCGCGGCTTTCGCTCACGATCCCATAATTATTTTCGCAAGCAAGGTAGGCGATCCTAACACGCGCGCCAATACCCAGGGACCTTACGTATTGCTGGATCTTCCTGCCTTTGGACCCGATGCCGTGGACACGGTCATTCACGAACTCGGACACTCACCGCTGGGACATTACCTGGCCGACGAATATCCGCCAGGATCCCGTACTTCCGGATGTAGCTTTAACGTAGGTAATAAGACGTACCATGGACCGGAGCCTCGGCCTCGGAATGTGTCCACCAACGCGCTTATTGGCTTAGTGAAATGGCAGCCGTGGTCGGTGTCACTTCCTGGTGGACAGACGGGCGGTTACGAGCATGATCTGGGAGTTTTGAGGTTCAAGGACGTTTGCCGCATGCGATGCAGTGACGCCACTGAATTTTGCGAAGTCTGTCGCGAAGAGCTTGCGCTGGGCCTTCTCGAGCACGGTCATCGGCGAGTCGGAGTCCCAGGCGCACGTGGCCGCGTTGACGTCTTAATCGAGTATATTGCGCCCTGGACTGAAGCAATGCCTCGCCACGCCCACCTCGTGGCCGGTGAAGTGGCACATCTCGATGTCCTTGCATCTGACGCTACTGGACCAGCGACGCGTGTCCGACTGACTGTCGCCGGTTCAAGCGTCCCGGAAGGTTGGGATGTGAATTGGACTTTACGCAATGCTAACAGCGTGTCTGGTCCCTCGACTTCGCCTTCGATAGAGATAGATGTGAGACCTGGTGCGCAGGTGGATGTGAGAGTGCGCCACGATGGCGCTGCGACCAACATATTCTCGCCCTTTCACACCAATCCGCAAACAACCGCAGGATTCCTTTTCGACCAGGAGCGTCGCATCTCGGCCCTCGATCTTCTGCCCCCAACGCAACTGCAACAATCAGTGGCGGTAGGCGAAGTGATAGTTCCGGTTATCGATCCAGCTACTGGCAGAGTTAGCTTGCCGGCACCGCTCTGGGTGGAAGCACGCAACGGTGGAATTCAAGGATATCAACTGCCCACTTCGGTTTCGTTCCGACTGGAAGGACCAGGCGCCTACCAGGAAGACTTCGATTCTGTGACTGGTCCGGCTGGTGTAGTTCGGCGCTGGACGATGACTACTACACCACCGCGAGGTGGATACGCATGGATGGCCTGTACGAAGTGGCGAGCGTTGAAAGGGCGTTATGTAGATGCGCCGCAGTCGCAGGAGCATATCTGCTGGGAGATTGCCTCACTTCCATTTGTCGATGAGCCGCAGCCACCGATGGATCCCTTCAATTTGCAGTTGCTCGAGACGGCAACCGTTCCTTCCCTGCCTGCGGGTTTGGACGCCTGGTCGTGGCACCCTAATGATCGACCGATCAATTTCTTATTTGAAATGAAACAGGATCCGCAGCCATTCGACGGACTTGGTTTGTCGCCTACTGGCTTTCTAACGCGCGATCTGGGCGACACTGAAAGCGTTGCTATTAATGGGCGATTCTTCTTCTTCGGATTGTTGCCGCAACCGGGAAGTAGTGGAGATCTATATCACTGGCGGGTGAAGGCAGTGGACGACGCAGGCGGAGAAAGCAATTGGGTGGTTGGCCGCGACTTTTTCATATATCTCCCGGCCGGGCGTCCACGCACACTGAGGGAGTTCGCTGAATTCCTCGAGGATTTGAGAGTCTATGATTTCATAGATCCTCGGGGACCCCTTGATGTTCCGCGTATTTTTGTCGCTGGAGAGAACGACTGGCCTTCCTCAGAGAGGAAGGACTTAGACTTCAGCAAGCTGAAAGATATTGTCCGCGGTCGGAAGGTCGACGGGTAACTGCCCCTGGTCCTTAGTAACTTTCGTGGGCCCGCGACTAAAGCGTTGGCAGCGGGCTAGAACGGTTGTGCTATCAGCGCGCAGTAACCCAGGATTCCGCTTATCGAGACTCTGGTACTGATGCAGTTTGATTATTTGGGCTGAAACGCAATCAGATACAGAACCCAGCGCGGTAGCGCGGGATGCTTCAGGAACCTGCGTATTAAGGAGCATTGCCGACCTTAAGGCTAAGTTGCCTCCGGGATCCCGCGCTACCGCGCTTCTGTAATTAGATGCATTGCTCCAAACTGGCATCAGTACCGAGACTCTACCCCGCTTGACCGGGTTTGCGACTCACCTTAGAGTGACTGGTTCGTTTGGAAGTTCGTTACGTTGAGGGTGAGGAGCTGCAGAGTGGCGATCAAGATTGAGAACCAGGTTGAGAGAAAGTTACCTAAAGACAGCGTCAGTCATATTGAGGAAGCATTTGACAGCCTGCCGCGCGAGCATACGCGGGGGCTGGAACGGATCAGACTTGTCGAGTTCATATCAGAGCCAAGGCTCAGAGGAACTTTTCAAGCCACCGAGTTACCAGGACTCTATCATCCGCGACAGGGTCCGAAGGCCGCCTGGCTCGAGCTGGCACTCGGCGTATTGCTGCCCGGTAATAAGCCGGTACACAAACGCATCGTGCCGAGGATTTCTTTTAAAGGCAATCTCACCGCTACGATCTTTTCCCTCGTAGGACAGCATTACCATCTCACCTTAAAGCACTCGCTTAAGAAGACCCAGCTCGAGCCGGCAGTAAGGATGTACACCGAGAAGCACCTCAAGGCGTGGAATGAAAAGAAGCACACGTTCCGGGCACGTCTCTTCAAGCCGATTCAACCTACTCTCGAGCGTTGGGCCAAAGGATTACAAAAGCGGGCAGCGGCGGAAAAGAAGAAACAGTAGGGCAGGCATTCCTGCCGGTCTCCCCTACATTTTCAGTGCTCGGTATTAGTGAAAAAGCGATCCACTAACTTACACGAAATAACACTAAACCCTTTTCGTGGGGCTTAGTGTTATTTCGTGGATCGTGTTTTTATTCCGATTACTCGCCGCCGCCGTCGATCTCTTTAGCCACCGCACGCAGAACCTGCGCGACGTCGTGTGAGTCGACCTCGGAGCGTTTGAAGCGCACTTCTAAATTAAATTCTTTCTTCGGCGAAGCATACTTGAAGACGTAAGGCTTAACTTCGGGCGTAATGCGTGGACCCATCTCCTGGCGTCTGACTTCCCTTGCGTCCTCGCGCGTGAGGCCTCGCGAAGTTATCTCGATGGCCAGCCGTCTCATGCCTTCTTCATCAGGCTGGCGAACTATCTGCAGCAGCATAGACTTCGCGGAGACGTCTGCCTTCCGGCAAATATCCCTGATGTCCGGTGGGATCGCGGCAATCGAGAGTGCTTCGGTCACCGTGCTTCGACTCTTCCCTACTTTACGCGCCACCTCCTCGTGGGTGTAACCAAACCTATCGCACAAGGCCAATAATCCATCTGCCTCTTCCCAGACGGTCAAGTCCTTGCGCTGCATGTTTTCGATCAGGGCAATTTCCGCGACCGTGCCCTCATCAACTTCCATCTCCACACAGGGCACTTCTTTCAAACCCGCAGCGCGCGCTGCTCTGAAACGCCGCTCGCCGGCGATAATCATCCATCTTCCAGTCTGTCTTGATGGCTTTACCAGCAAAGGCTCGAGAACGCCTTTCTCGGCAATTGAGGAGGTCAGCTCAGTCAGGTCGCCAAATTCCGTGCGCGGTTGTTCCGGATTTGGATCGATTTTGTCCAAATCGATCATGCGTCCCACCGGAATGGGCTGATGCTGCGACAACTCTTCCACGTAATGAGCGTCGTGACGCATCTGTAAGCCAGTCGGTAATCCCCTTTTAGACACGTTTCAATACCTCTTCACACAAGTTTGCGTATTCAATAGCGCCCGAAGAAGCTGGAGCAAAACTAAAAATAGACTCCTTGTATGCGGGCGATTCTTCTAGTCGGACACTCTTCGTTATGACAGTATCAAACAGTTTTGGACCAAACACTTTCTTGATCTGTTCGTGGACCTCGCGTGCCAGCGTGGTCCTCTTATCATGCAGGGTGACCAGCACCCCTAACAATTCCAAGCCCGGATTTGGACGGGCCTTGATCTTCTCGATGGTCTCTAGAAGATCGTCGGTGCCTTCGAGCGCAAAATAGGATGATTGTATCGGAACCAAAACGTGTGTCGCCGCCACCAGCGCGTTTACGGTAATCAAACCCAACGTTGGCGGCGTGTCGATAATGATGACAGGATATGTTTCGCGGAATGGGGCGATACGGTCTTTCAGTCGAAATGGAGCATCGAAATCGCCAACCAGCTTGGACTCGAGTTTTGCCAGGTTGATACGTGCCGGAATGAGATCAAGTCCCTCGACCGGAGTGCGGTAAACAGCCTGCTCAACCGGCGTCTGCCCATCAGTCATCAATTCGAAAGCAGAACGCTCTACGGACAGCGGATCTATGAATGAGATGGAGCTGTTGGCCTGTGGATCCAGATCGAGAAGGAGGACACGTTTTCCAATTCTCGCAAATGCGGCAGCCAAATTGATCGCGGTCGTAGTTTTCCCCACGCCACCTTTTTGATTTGCGATCGCAATTATCATTAATTGGTCTTTGACTCTGGCTTGGGCCTTTGATCTCTGGTCTTGGATCAAAGCACAAAGAACAAAGCACCCGATACTACATGGGAAGATCACCAGCTTCGCCGATGACGTCGGGCCATTCTTCTTCGCCCAGTGTCGACTCTTCCAAAGGCTCGTCGTCAGTGGGCACTGTATTCCTCGAGGCTTTGATCACTTCCGCGTCAACGTAGATCGGGCAATCCGCGCGAAGCGCCAGGGCGATTGCGTCCGAGGGTCTCGAATCGAGGACCATTCGGTTGCCGTCGGTCATGCGCATCTCAATGACTGCGAAGAATGTGTTGTCGCGCAGGCTGGTGACCACAACTCTTTCAATCTGAATCCCCAACTCAATGATCAGGTTGCGCAGAAGATCATGGGTCATTGGACGAGGCGGTGCGATCTTTTCAATCTCCAACGCGATGGCGTTAGCTTCGTAAGCACCCACCCAAATCGGCAACATCGTGTCGCTGTCAACGTCCTTTAAAATGATGATCGGTGTACCGCTATTAGGATCCATCATCAACGCTCTGATTTTTACTTCGATTTCCATGACTTCCCTGCTTCCGATGTTTGCCCGTGCATGATGTTCCGGGTCAGAACGTTCTCGCCTTCTATGGGACCGCGGGCGCCCTCGCCCGCACCGCCGTGAGTCAGATAGCTTGCAATTAGTAAAACGTTGTTCGCGCGTTGCGCTCATTGCGGGCGAGGGCGCCCGCGGTCCCAAGTAATCACGCTCTTAGTTCGCCGTACAGACTATTTGGCTTGGCCTGCGATACCAGGACTTCGACAACCTCTCCAGCTTTTGCTCCATCGGCTCTGAAATTAACTACTTTGTTGCACGTTGTGTGGCCCATCAAGTCTTTTTCCGAGCGCGCGCTCTCGCGTTCAACCAAGACGCTCACCTTGCGGCCCACATAGTCATCGTAAATCTTCTTCTGAACCGATATTTGCAAGTCTTCCACTTCCATGAAGCGGGCGGTCTTTTCGCTTTCCGGAACTGCGTCTTCCAGTTGTACGGCCGGCGTTCCCGCGCGTTTCGAATACTTGAAAATGTAGAGGGCGTCGTATTCGCAGGTCTGAACCAGACGCATAGTATCTTCAAAGTCTTCCCTGCTCTCGCCTGGGAAACCTACGATGATGTCACTCGTCAATGCCAGGCGCCGCCTGGACTTTTTAATCACGTCAACTCTTCGCAAATAGTCTTCAAAATTGTGCCCGCGTCTCATCGTTTTCAAAATGCGATTGCTTCCCGACTGCACCGGCAGATGAACCCAATCGCAAAGATTAGGATACTCCTCGAGCGCGGACACTATATCAGGGTGGAAGTCTCTGGGAAACGATGTCGTAAATTTGATTCGTTCCATCCCAGTTTCTGCCACAGCTCTTAGCAGCCGGGAAAACGAGGTTGCTCCTGCGTGAGCTTCCAGACCCTCCCGAGATTTTGGACGGTAGCTATTCACGTTCTGTCCGATCAGGTGCACTTCCTTGTAGCCAAACGCGCGAAGACGAGACACCTCGGCCACGATTTCGGTGGCGCTGCGGCTTTTCTCACGGCCTCGAGAGTAAGGAACGATGCAGAAAGAGCAAAACTTATTGCAGCCTTCGATGATCGGAACAAAGGCAACGTAGGGCGAACGTCGTTCCGCGGGCGAGACATTCCACTCCTCACCAGCCTGACGTTCGTCGAGATCCAATATTGACGATTCCCCGCCCTGAGCGCGCTCAATCATTGACGAGATCCGATCCGTAGCCTGTGTTCCGATAACCATATCTACCGCAGGCGCATTCTTGAAAATGGATCCACCTTCCAACTGAGCTACGCAACCCATCACGCCAATCAAAGGTTTCGACTTACGCGTCGGCTTCCGGAGCTTGCGAATCTCCCCTATCCTGCGGAAAACTTTTCTCTCGGCGCGTTCTCTCACAGAACACGTATTCAGTAAAACGACATCCGCTTCTTGCGCGAGCGAGGTCATTTCATAACCTGCCTTACGCAAACCGGTAGCCGCGCGCTCCGTGTCGGCGACATTCATCTGGCAGCCGAACGTCTCAATGTAGACTTTAGATTTCATTGACTAACAATCTGGGGTGTCGGGTATCGGGTTTCGGGTGTCGGGTTTCAGAAACACCGCACCGACGTTCTGACAGGTGGCAGTTGGAACCCATCATATAGCAGGGATAACAACACCCTACACCCAATACCCAACACCCTAATTTCGCGTGTAGTCTAACAGAAACCGGAAGTTAAACGCGATACCGAACTTTTTGCTACACAGCGTGTTAGTGGTTTGCAATCACTCAACTTGACCCTTGTTAATTACGTGAGTAGCATTGCTCGCGAGTTCCCATTTTCAAAAAGAGTAAGAGGTCCCTCATGTCGTTCAATAAGATAATTCTGGTTGGAAATCTCGGCCGCGATCCCGAGCTTCGTTACACGCCACAGGGCACCCCTGTTTGCAGTTTCAGTATGGCGACAAATGAACGACGGAAGGATAAATCCGGCGAGATGCAGGATCAGACCACGTGGTTCAAGGTGACTCTCTGGAACCGCCAGGCCGAAACTGCCGCGCAGTATTTACAAAAGGGTCGGTCGGTCTACATTGAGGGGCGCTTACGGGTTGAGGAATACACAGACCGCGACGGAAAACAGAGACACAGCCTCGAGGTCAACGCCACTGATATGCAGTTCATTGGCGGCGCCAGAGGAGCCGAAGATCAGCAGCCCATGGAGAGAGCGGCTACAGCCAGCGCCGGCGAACCCGCCAATCTCCCCGACGATGACATTCCTTTCTAACCCTTGGAGCCCGCAGCCGGGTTCATCGGAGAAGATACGATCCACCAACACACACAAAAAGACACGAACGCATTTCGTGATCGTTCGTGTGGTTTCGTGGATCGTCTCTTCTTGCCAAAAGAGATCGGCTGAGCCAGCTTTATCGTTAACCTAAGCGGCAGTGCCCCAGCGGCCAAACTGTCGTAGTTTGTTGTAGCGACGTGCGAGGCGTTCGTCCTGACTGCAACTAACCGCTTCGGCCAACCTCTCAGTTAAAGCGGCATCGAGATAGCGAGCGGCCTGGTCGTAGTCATTGTGCGCACCTCCCGGTGGCTCGGTGATGATTTGGTCCACAATCTTCTCGGCGTAGAGATCCTGCGCGGTTAAACGCAAACCTTCGGCGGCGCGATCAGCAAGTTTCGCGTCCTTCCAAAGAATTGCCGCACATCCCTCCGGAGAGATAACGGAGTAGATTGAGTTCTCCAGCATCATTACCTGGTCCCCAACCCCGATAGCCAGGGCCCCCCCTGAGCCGCCTTCCCCGATGACGGTGACAATCACGGGTACTTTTAGCTTGGCCATCTCACGCAGGTTGTAAGCGATGGCTTCTGCCTGGCCGCGCTCTTCAGCGTCGATTCCGGGATAAGCGCCCGGCGTGTCAATCAAGGAAAATATGGGACGGCCAAACTTTTCGGCCAGCTTCATGACCCTCATTGCTTTGCGATAACCTTCAGGCTTAGGCATTCCAAAATTGCGATACTTTCGCTGCTTGGTGTCACGGCCTTTCTGATGACCCACCACGACAATCGGAAGGCCGTGAAAGCGCGCTGAGCCGCAAACGATTGCCGGATCATCGCCAAACCGGCGATCGCCGTGAAGTTCAACGAACTCGTCGAAAAGCCGCTCGATGAAGTCGAGCGTATGGGGCCGTTCGGGATGGCGGGCCAACTGCACTCGTTCAATCGCGGTGAGCGACGCCGTGTCGGGCACGGGTGTTTTCACAGGTGTCTCTTTGACCGCTGAACGTTTGTCTCGTTTCGCCAACTAAGGGTTCCTCTCTATGAGAATGCGTGCGTCAATACTCAGTCCTCAGCGCCAAAGGCGCGAAATGTAAAAGCCTGGGGCAACGCCCCAGGTATGGGTCCATCAATTCCTGAAGCGCTGAAGGCGCGAAATACTGGCGCGTCGACCAAAATAATTGTGCAGTCCCAACATCGCGCGCGTTCAGCGCTAAGATTTCAAACTGGTTCTACCTGGGGCGTTGCCCCAGGCTGTTACATTTCGCACCTTTGGCGCTAAGAACCAGAATTATCATTCAACCGACAATTTCACCTTCTCGACCTTGAGTCCACAACCTACTTTGCGCAGAGCTGTCTCAAATCTTTCGCTTCGCTCGACGCGCAAAGTGGAATTAATTCTCACCCGAACCAGCAGGTTAGCATCGACTGCGGTCTCCAGCACAACCTCGCATCCCCCAGAATGAGTATTGATGACATGCAAAATGCTATCAAACAATTCCTCTGCATCGTCAGCATGCGGCACTCGAAGAACGATGAGTTCCTTAGCTTTCAGCATTTCGTCCAGAGCCTGGATCTGATCGGCGATGACTGAAGGCGGATTATCTTCCGTGAGCTCGAGCCGGCCCGTGATCAAAACGGGGAGCTCGTTTTTAAGCAAGGTGGAAAACTTTCGGTAGACGTCGGGCCACAGAACGCACTTCGTTCCTCCAGCCTCATCCTCCAGACGCAAAAGAGCAAAGCGGTCACCTTTCTTAGTCGTTCGCGGTTGAAGGTCGCTAATGATACCGCCGATCGCGATCCGGCTCCCGGTGGTCAGACCAGGTAGATCAATTGACTTCGCAGCCTTTGACGATTGTAACAGGTCGGTATAACTGCCCAGTGGATGACCGGTAATGTAAAAACCCAGCGCGGCTTTCTCGGCAAGCAGGAGCTGAGAAGGAGTCCAGGAAGCAGTATTGGAAGCGGGCTGCTCCACGTATCCGGAGTCTTCGGGCTCTGCGCCGAACAAACCATTCTGTCCTAACATCCGCTCCCGCTTCGCTCGTTGGGCGCGTGAAAGGGCGCCATCGATGGAATTGAAAAGCGCGCCACGCCATTCGTGGGGCTCTCGCGTATCCGGTTTTAAGGAATCGAAAGCGCCGGCGCCGACCAGTCCTTCGAGTACACGCTTATTCAAATTGCCCTGTCCCAGGCGCTCTGCAAAATCGTAGAACGATTTAAAAACCCCGGATTCTCGTGCCTGAATGATGGAGTTAACTATGGACTGACCGAGGCCCTTGATAGCAGCCAGTCCATACCTTATGGCGCCGGTAAGCGGAGTAAACCCTGAGTAGCTCTCGTTGACGTCAGGCGGGAGCAGCTTGATTCCCTGCGTCCGCAACTCCTTGGAATACTTGAATACTTTGGCTGCATCCTGTGCTTCACTCGAAAGGACGGCCGCATAAAAGTGTTCGGGGAAATGGGCTTTGAGGTACGCAGTTTGAAATGCCAGAAAGGCGTAGGCCATTGAGTGGCTGCGAGGGAATCCATAATCGGAAAACTTTTCCATTAACGAGAATATCTTCTCCGCCTTTTCTTTCTTGATGCCCCGCTCGACCGCGCCCTCGATGAACTTCTCCTGATGCTTGGCCATCTCCTCGCGCTTCTTTTTACCCATGGCCCGACGCATCAGATCGGCTTCGCTCAAGGTGTAGCCTGCCAGCTT
The DNA here is from genome assembly GCA_038040525.1 of Acidobacteriota bacterium. Classification (GTDB taxonomy): domain Bacteria; phylum Acidobacteriota; class Blastocatellia; order Pyrinomonadales; family Pyrinomonadaceae; genus PSRF01. Next base: position 37,075 of record JBBPIC010000014.1, read on the forward strand.
CTGCGCGAGCTGCATGATCTGCTCCTGGTACACGAGGACCCCGAAGGTGTTGCTCAGAATCTCCTTCATCTCGGGAACCAAATAGCGAACCGTCTTCTTGCCCCGGTGGCGGTCGATGAATTCATCCACCATGCCGCCGTCCAGCGGTCCCGGCCGGTAAAGCGCGTTTAAGGCCGACAAATCCTCCAGGCCCTTAGGCTTAAGCTTGCGACATATCTCCTGCATGCCCGAAGATTCGAACTGAAACACAGCATCTGTGCGCCCTTCCCCGAAAACAGCCATTGTTTTCTCGTCGTTAAGCGCTATATCCGGCCAGTTAATCTCTTGCCCAAGCAGTTGCTTAATGCTCTTTAAGCAATCATTTATCACAGTTAAAGCAGTAAGCGCTAAAAAGTCCATCTTAAGCATGCCCGTTTTTTCTAAGTCGGACATGACATATTGGGTGGTTAGCTCTTCTTTCCCGGAAACTGCGATTGGGATCAGTTCCTGGAGCGGGACCGGCGCGATAACGACGCCGGCGGCGTGCACCGACGAGTGACGAGCACAGCCTTCCAGGCGCCTGGCGATTTCGATTAATTCCTTTACGTTGGGATTGGTCTCGATCTCCTTCCTCAACTCCGGCACCTGTTCCAGGGCCTGAGTGAGGGAGACGTTTCGGCCGCGGACCGGCGGGGGAATCAGCTTGGCGATGCGCTCAACTTCCGCATAAGGCATTTCCAGGGCCCGGCCTACGTCCTTGATTGCTGCCCGCGATGCGAGCGTGCCGAAGGTGATGATCTGACAAACGGAATCGCGACCGTAGAGATTGGCCACGTGATTGATGACGTCGGCCCGGCCCCGGACGCAGAAGTCGATATCGATATCAGGGAGATTGACGCGACCAGGATTAAGGAATCGCTCGAAGATGAGATCATACTGTAAAGGATCTACATCAGTTATTTCGAGGCAGTAAGCGACGAGAGAACCGGCAGACGAGCCACGGCCGGGGCCTACAGGGATCGCATTGTCCTTCGCGTAACGGACGAAGTCCCAGACGATTAAGAAGTAGCTGGGGAAGCCCATCTGCTTAATCATGGCGATCTCGTTGGCCAGCCGCGTCTGATAATCGGAAATTGGGTATCTCAGCTCTCCGCGCGACTGCTGCCGGTCCCACACTTTTTGCTTTCGGCGCTCAAACCCGTCGCGGACTACCTTTTCGAAGTATTCGTCGATCGTCGCGCCAGCACCGTCCGGGATCGGGTAGTTGGGAAGATGGTTGATGTTTTCCGGCAACTGAAGATTGCAGCGCTCGGCTATCTCCACGGTACGCGTGAGTGCGTCGGGCAACTCGCGGCCGAAGATCCTCCACATCTCTTCTGGTGAGCGGACATAGAAGTTTGGACTTGCGTAGCGCAGGCGATTGGTATCGTTCACTGTCTTGCCGGAGCCGATGCATAACAGCACGTCGTGTGCGCGCGAATCCTCCGGCATCAGGTAGTGTGCATCGTTGGTGGCGACCAGAGGCACGCCCGTGCGCCTGGAGAGTTCGACCAGCGGCTTTCGAATTCTGTCTTGTGCCTCCAGGCCATGCTCCTGAATTTCGAGGAAGTAGTTTCCCTTCCCCATGATCTCCTCAAACTCAACCGCAGCGGCGGCCGCATCATCGCAGGCGTCGCGAGCCAGCATTGCCGAAGGCACTCCTGACATGCAGGCAGACAACGCTATCAGCCCCTTGGAGTGCTCAGCCAGGAGTTCCTTATCGATGCGAGGCTTGTAATAGAAACCTTCAGTGTAGGCCTTGGATGTGAGTCGAACCAGATTGCGATAACCCTCGAGATCTTTGGCCAGCAGGATTAGATGAAAGTTTGCCTTTTCACCCGGCGCTGAGGCGGCGCGATCCCGCCTGCTGCCGCGGGTAATGTAGGTCTCACAACCGATGATTGGGTTTATCCCGCGGCTCTTCATCGTGTTGTAAAAGGAGATCGCGCCAAACATGTTGCCATGATCGGTCATGGCACACGCGGTCATGCCCAATTCTTCAGTTCGCTGAGCGAGCGGCTTAATCTGAATGGCGCCATCCAGAAGGCTGTAGTCGGTATGCAAATGAAGATGAGCGAATCTTTGTTCCGGCATAAGGGCAATGAAAGAGCAGCTTGTTTGGGTTAGAAAGAAAATATAAACGCGAGGTTGTCACTATACCACGCTCGATCAAGTGGTGTTAGTAGTGGGACGATCCACGAAATCACACTAGCAACACGAAACAGTTTTAGTGCGTTTTCGTGTAATTTCGTGGATCGTACTTTTTTCTCAGCCTATTCCCACTCGATCGTGCTTGGCGGTTTGGAGCTGATGTCGTAGACGACCCTGTTGATTCCCTTGATTTCAGAGATTATTCGCGAAGAGATTCTGGCCAAAGCATCGTGTGGAAGTCTCGCCCAATCAGCGGTCATCCCATCGACGCTGGTTACGGCCCGAATTGCCACCACCTTCTCATAGGTGCGTTCGTCGCCCATCACGCCGACTGTGGATATGGGCAACAAAACCGGAAAGGCCTGCCATACCGCATCGTAGAGGTTTGCGGCGCGGAGTTCCTCGTCAAGAATCCTGTCAGCGGCCTGAAGTAGTTTGACACGTTCGTCCGTTACTTCACCTAATATCCGTACCGCCAGGCCGGGTCCGGGAAACGGATGGCGGGTAAGTATTTCTTCAGGAACGCCCAGTTCCCTGCCCATCAACCTCACTTCATCCTTAAACAACTCCCTGAGCGGCTCGATGAGTCTTAACTTCATCTTTTCGGGCAATCCGCCCACGTTATGATGGCTCTTAATGACTGATGAGGGACCGCGCACCGAAACTGATTCAATCACGTCGGGATAGAGCGTGCCTTGCATCAGGAACGCCACATCGCCGACACGTTTGGCCTCCTGCTCGAAAACGTCGATAAAGACTTTGCCAATTCGTTTCCGCTTTTCCTCCGGGTCCGTAACGCCGCTCAACTCGCTCAGAAACAGGTTGCCGGCGCGAACGCCGGTAATATTCAGCTTCATTCGTTGTTCGAAAAGAGCAAGGGTTGATTCGAATTCGCCTTCTCGTAACAGGCCGTTATCCACGAAGATGCACGTCTGACGATCACCGATTGCCTCATGTACGAGAGCCGCAGCCACTGTTGAATCGACCCCTCCCGATAGCCCGGATACAACCAGGCCGTTCTCACCGACTAGCTCACGGACACGGCCGATCTGCTCCTGAATGACAGCTTTGGGAGACCAGTCGCCGCGACACTGACAAACGGAGAACAGGAAATTGCGAAGCAGTTGAGCGCCCAGTGGCGTATGCGCAACTTCAGGATGAAACTGCACTCCGAAGATCCCACGATCTGCGTCCTCCATGGCGTTGAGCGCGTCGTCGGTCAGGGCGGTAAGTTGGAAGCCGGCGGGAACTGTAGTTACCTGGTCGCCATGACTCATCCACACATCCATTTCGCGAGGCAGACCCTTAAACAAGGAGCTGCTGTCGTCAACGACCTTCAGCCTGGCGTAACCGAATTCGCGATTAGGGGAGGCCTTCACTTCCCCGCCCATGTCGGCAGCCAGGACTTGAAAGCCGTAGCAGATGCCAAGAATCGGGCATCTCATCGAGTGGAGCAGGCCAGGATCTGGCCGGGGAGCATCGTCCTGGTAAACAGAAGCCGGGCTGCCGGACAAAATCAGGCCCTTCGGCTGCCGGGCTTCAATTGTTTGAATGGGCGTGTTAAAAGGCAGGATTTCGCAATAAACGCCGGCTTCCCGAACGCGGCGAGCTATGAGCTGAGTGTATTGGGATCCGAAGTCAAGTACGATGACCGTTTCGTGTTGAGTTTCCTGTGTCAAAAAAAGCAAACCTCGAGTGCCTATTAGTGCGTCCAATGAGATTCGTCAGAGATAGTAAACCGAGGATTATACTTTCGGATTTGAATAACTCAAGAACCGACCTCGTATGGCTGTCGAACTCAGTAGTTGACGGAGGAAAAACAGCGATCCACGAAACCACACGAACGAACACGAAATTGTTAGTGATATTTAGTGTTATTTCGTGGATCGTCGATTGTTATTCATCAACGATATGCCTAGATTAGGGAAACAACCGAACAATCTGGTTTTTGGCCTCACGATACTGGTGTTTTGTTTATTGACCGCAGATACCGCGAGCCTCGGCCAAAGCGACGGCAATGCTGCGAGCGAACGCCCGTCGATCAAGAGCCTGAGTTTGAGCCAGCCACTGACGATTGGCTGGCGATACGAGTCAAATTCCACAGTCAATCTCACTCCTGCTTTCGATGTCGAACGTGTGTACCTGCCGCTCGCCGGAGGACAGATCGTATCGCTCAAGGCTTCGGATGGACAATTAAACTGGCGCTCGGAAATGGGTGGAGAACTCTCGGCTTCACCCGTGGCGGACGAGCAGGGAGTTTATGTAGCCACGGAAATTGGAAAGCCGGAAGCAGGTGAGCGACGCGCGACGGGTGCCTTGCGGTCCCTGGGACGCGAAGGTGGGGTAACGCTTTGGATGCGAACGCTCGAGATGCCGCTACGAGGCTCTCTCACGCTCGCTAACGGAAAGCTGATCGGCGGCGGTAGCGACGGAAAGCTATACGCATTTAACAGTAAGACGGGAGCAGCGCTATGGTTCTACGATTACGGAGCACCTTTTACCGGGCAGCCTGTGGTTTCCGGATCACGCGTTTACGCCGGGAGTGACGACGGCAATTTGATCGCCTTTGATGAGGGCACGGGAAAGCTCATCTGGTCCTTTCGCACCAGGGGTCCGGTGCGTGGCCCTGTCGCTAATGGAAGAGACGTTGTTTACTTTGGCTCGGGCGATGGTTATGCGTACGCGGTAAGTGCCACGAATGGACGGTTGATCTGGAAGAGTCGTACCGGCGCGGGGGTGCAGTCAGTGGTGATCGTTGAGGACGGAATACTGGTGGCGTCACTTGATAATTTTGTTTACAAGTTTTCCCTGGCGGGCCGTCGCCTGTGGAAGCGGCAACTACCGGGAAGGATTTCCTCGCAGCCATTGATGACGAGCGCGGACGCTCTCTTCATGCCGCTCTCGAGCTCCGCTGGAGTGGTTTTGGAAATACGGGACGGGCGTCAGGTTAATTCGTTGCCGCTAGGTGAGGAAATTACTATTTCCGCCTCCCCGATTGCTGTCGGTGAAGCTGTGCTTCTCACCACCGAGCATGGTCTCGTCGCTTTCACTCAGCCCCGCGAAACACCGCGAGCCCTGAAGCAATAGGCGGGAAACGGGTGTGGGGTAAAGGGTAAGGGGGAAGAGGGAAGAGGGAAGGGGTAAGGGGGAAGGGGGAAGGGGGAAGGGGTAAGGGGTAAAGGGTAAGAGGGAAGAGGTAGGGGTGGCGGCACATAGCAATCTCGAATCCTTACTTCCCCTTTACCCTTTACCCCTTCCCCCTTACCCCTTACCCCTTCCCCCTTTACCCCTTCCCCCTTTACCCCCTTCCCCCTTCCCCCTTCCCCCGACTAGTTCGTCTGCACCGTCGTCTCAGCAACATCCGACCGCCGCCGAAACAATGCAAAAACTCTCGAGAGCAGTCCGTGGAGAATATATCCGACGACGAGGAGCAGAAGGACCTGACGTGAGTAGAGGAAGATAAGCGTACCAACTGCGACCGCGAGGATAATAGTTCGCATGCTGCGGCTGCTGGTCCCCACAGTCTTGAAGCTGGAGAATCTCAGGGTGCTGACCATCAAGACGCCCAGAAGTCCCACCAGCCCCATCAAAAGCAGGGAGTAGATCCTCGCTCTCTCTGGTCCATAGTAGACCAACGGCAGCGGTGCAAAGTGAATGATCGCGGCGATCAATCCGCCGGCGACTGGAATAGGTAATCCCACAAAGCTCTTTTTATCCGTCTTGATGGCGCCTTCCGCGAGAACGCGGGGCCTCGAAGATTGCACATTGAAACGGGCCAGCCGGAAGCCACCGCACATCAAATACATGAACGAAAGAAACCAGGCCAGGCTATGAATCTCGCTTCCCTCTTCTAAAGTTGCTCCATAGCCCCACACATAAGCGAGCACTGCCGGCGCCAAACCAAAAGTCACTACGTCGGCGATTGAATCGAGTTGGACGCCAATCTCAGTCGTGGTGCGCGTCATACGCGCGATCCGTCCATCCAGCATGTCGAACAAGACGGCCCAGCCGATCGCTTTGGCTGCGTTATCAAGGTAATTTGCCGCATGCTGCAAATCTGCGTGGTTTTCGGTGCCTATGAACTGGAAGCCCCTAACCGCAGCCATGACGGCATAGAAACCCATGCCGATATTGGCGGCCGTGAAGACAGAAGGAATCAGGTAGAGTCCCTTCCCGAGACCCCGGCGCTCAGGGTTTTTAGTTTCCGTCTCCCCTGGTGGTCGGTGCGTAACTGTCATCGTATTCTCCCGATGATAGTGGTTCCGCCTTTTACACGGTCGCCTTCCTTGACTAACACCGAGACAGCTGCAGGCATCACGAGGTCTGTCCGTGAACTGAACTTTATCAGCCCAAATCTCTCACCCAAAGCGACACGCTCACCGGCATGCTTCCAGCAGACGATTCGGCGCGCAAGAATGCCGGCGATTTGCTTGCAGACAACGGTAATTTTTTCTCCTTCAATCGTGAGCGCGTTTTGTTCGTTAACCAAACTGGCTTTCTCGTTGGTAGCGATCAAAAATTGTCCCTTCATGTATGTCACACTGGTAATTTCACCGGCGATCGGAGCGCGGTTAATATGAACGTCAAACGGCGAAAGAAAAATACTTACCAGTGTGGGCGAGGAGTCGCTGCTGTCGTCGACTCGTTGAACACGAGTTACCCGGCCATCGGCAGGTGAGACCACCACACTAGCGTCTTCCGGCGATTCCCTTCTCGGATCGCGAAAGAAAAACGCCATAAACGCTGTCAGCACTCCAAACACAATCCCTACGGGCCAGTAACCAAGCAGGCCCGCGACAATCGCGAGAAAACCCGGCACCGTCACATAGACAATTCCTTCACGAGCCATTCTCACAATTTACAACCAAACTCCTGTAGCGACTGAGAGATGAGAAGAGACGATCCACGAACACACACGAAAGGAACACTAACGTCTTTCGCATCAGTTCGTGTCCTTTCGTGGATCGTAGTTTCTGCTAAAAAAAACAAGACCTTGAGCATTTGTATACAGAGAGTTAAACGTTATCCCTACAGACTCTTCAGAATCTTACAGCCCTCCACGCCGAGACCCGTTTACCACCTTTACAACATCGATCAGCGAATGGGTTTTACCACGAACTTCTCTCAATCACTTCCGCTCTAAAGACAAGGGGACGTGTGAAAAATTCACGTCCCCTCAAAAGTAAATCAATTGGGAAATATCTTTCCCGGCTTGGTATTAATGGCTCACGCTTTGATTTTTCTGGTGCTGCATCATTATGGAGTACATCTGATCTTTAAGAGCTAACTTCTTCTTCTTGAGGGTGAGCTCTTCCAACTGTTCCTCGTCGCTCGGATAAGCCAGGGCTGATAATTCACTTAAACGTTGTTCATATTTAGTATGTTCTCGGGCCAATTCCCGAAACTCCGGATCCCGGTTCATCAGCTCTTCCTTCAGCATATCCGTAGTTGAAATGTCCATTTTGCGCATGTCTCCTTTCAGACGATGGGCCTGGCAAGATTGATTTGAGGAGGTTGTTGGAAATACCTCCCGGAATTGTTGCGGACACGAAAAAATGGTAGCCCAATTATCATAAGGGATCAAGCGGATTAGAGTTCCACTATCATTACCAGAGCGTCTTCCAAAGGCTCCGAATAGTATCTCGTACGGCGCGAAGTGACTTGGAAGCCACACTTTTCATAAAGTGCAAGGGCGGCGGTATTTCCAGCCCGTAGCTCCAGAAATGCGCGGGTAGCTCCTGCCCGCCTGCCTTCCCTCAGAATGCTGTTCAATAAGTCGAAACCAATTCCCCGCCCACGGTACTTCTCGCGGACGGCGACGTTGTTTATGTGCAATTCATCAGCTCCCAGTCTTCCCACGATGTATCCTGCCAGGCTGGGAGTGTGGTATTTCGAATCGTTATTAGCCACCCGGGCCACCAGCATCAGGTGACTATGTTGCCCCTGGAGCTCGGCGTAATAGGCAGCCCAACCCCACCGGCTCAAACCCGAAGTTTCTTCAATCTCAACCACCTCGAGAAGGTCGTGCTCAGTCATTCGGATAATCGAATAACCCCGGTCCGCCGATGCCAATGCATGCTGTGTCAGAGACATTGCTCTTTCAATTCCGCGTCGGAAGGCCTCACGTAAATGGCGCTGAGGGAATGCGGGGATTGCACCTTGCCGCTGTGAATTAACTGGACGGCAAGGGCTGCGACATGACGTGCAAGGTTCGTGATTTCAGGAATCACCTTCCAGCCCGACACCGAGGTCGTGGTTAAGCCAGCCAGTTCATGAAACGCGATGCCTCGCTCGAGCGCCTGCTGCTCGAGAAACTCGCGCTGTGCAAGGGCTCCGCTGCCGGCCCAGGTTATGTTTTCAAGTGCTCCATATTTATCCATCAAACGCGCGGGAGAAACGTGGGCGGCGGCATCAACCTGGCTGACCTGTCCGTCATCAGAAACGGAAAACATTTGGCTGAAGAGTTCGCCACGGCCAGCTGGGAGTAACGCGACTGTAGCACGAGAAGGCCCGGCAGCGTGGGCCACGGCCTGAAGCGTCGGAACCCCCACACAAGGCAAACCCAGCGTTGCGGCCAGCGCTTTCAAGGTAGCGATGCCAATCCGCAGTCCGGTAAAACTCCCCGGGCCGGACGCACATGCGAGCAGCTCGACGTCCTGCAGTGATAGACCAACCTCCTCGAGAGCGCCGGCAATGTCGCTAAGTAAGCTATTCGAGTGTGAAACCGTTGGGTCGCCAAGGCGAGCTGCGAGCTGATCGTTGCCCTGCCCTAAAAAGACGCTGCCCCCCAGGGTAGCGGTTTCCAGACTCAGGATAAGCGGATTGGACTTCATTCAACCTAACTCTAGCACCGTCGTCTTTCAGTCCGCGAGAGCGGAAGACTTGAAAATAGGCCACTCCTTGGAGTGCGCCGCCACGCCACCCCAGCGCGGCTGCCGCGCCGGGGACCCCGGTTGTCGGCGCTTTGGCCCGTGGCGGCCTGGCGCCACTTTCGTTGCAGTGAGTCCGATTGGTGGCGCAAGTCTCCGACGCAACGTGGTTGCGACCAGTCGCAACCGGCCAAAGCGCCGACAAGGCGGCGCACTCCAAGGAGTAGCCCGTTTTCAGTCGTCCGCTGACTGGTGAACTAAAAGATGGCCCATTCGAGCGACACAGTTAGCAACTTGATAGGGTAAACGCGGAAGACTGTTGAGTCTTCCATGGACGCTAATGGTGGCGATTATCGCGTTCGGCCAGCGTTTGCGTAAGCCTTCCGGCAGTCCCGCCGGATGTCTCAGGAGCTGCGCCATGGGGACCGGATGTGTGTTCGGGGGCTGGTCAATCGCAAACGGATGGGCCCATTGATTGAGAACGTTTTCAATTAACCAGGCCGGCAATCGCACTTCCGCCTGAATTGGCAGCTTAACAGTGTCGGCATGAAGTAACCGTCCTGCCAGACCAACCGCAGACGCGATCCAACTCGCGCGGGTCCTATCGCGGCCGAGACAGATTTTCCAATTAAAACCTTCGGCAAGCGTCTCTACAGCTGCTCCAATGTCACACAGCCATATGGGACGCCACGCTCCGTGTTTCAACAGGTGAATACAAAGAAGTGCCAGGTGATCTTCAGGGCCAAGAGTTCGAATTGGTTCCCCGCCCAGATGGGCCAGGCGGGCACGGCCGAAAATTTCGTCAACGGCTCTCTCGTCGAGCTCCAGAAAATGGTTGTGGAGGTCGACCCAACAGTCGTTTGCTTCCGGGGTGCTGAGAACTTCTCGTGCGGCTTTACGATGTTCCGGGCGCACGCAAAGATCGATATCACCGTAAGGTCGCAGTGCGGTCTCGACATACATGCCGGCGGCTACCCAACCCTTCGCCAAAATTGCGTCGACCCGTGCCTCACGGAAGAGGCGAAACACTTTTGCGATTCTCTGTTCATGCATGGCGGCCTGGAGTGAGTGGAGTCGATAAGCCTGATGAAGTAGTTCAGCCGACGCAGTGTTTCGCAAATGAGTTTTCGCAACCCGTTTCCAAGCCAATGCTGCCCCGCCCGACCCGTATAGCAACGGAGTCACTTCATCCAGTTCAGCTTCTGTCAGGCTGAGATCCGGAAGATCTTCGCGGCGCCAGGCACGGGAAAGCAATGTGGCCACTAAGCCACCCTTGCGCAACTTGTCGTTCGATTTGAAACTGATTGGAATTCCTCGGAGAATCCGATTTAGCCGCGGATTTACGCGGGCAAACGCGGATCAGAACAAAAACAACTCCAGGGAGGTCTTCTGAGTGGTGTCCTGGTTTGCCGCTCAGTACTCTCGCTGGGTTAAAACGATTCACGAAGCTACCCGAACTTCGCGAAGGAAAGTTAGTGTTGTTTCGTGTGATTTCGTGGATCGTTTGTTTCTTTTAAATTAGGACCACTTCTGTTTTGAGTCCGTCTTTGTAAAATCTGATCCGCGTTTGTCCGCGTAAATCCGCGGCTTAATTCCTTTCTCGTTTCTGGTTGAGAGCTTCCATTCTCTTCAACATCGCAGGCACCACATCAGTAGCGTGCCCCCTGATGCCCTTGAGCACATCAGCCCCAGCAGCAACGCGCTCCAGAGTCTCCAGTGCTCGCTGGGGATTTCGCCGGGCTGACACAGTGTTGAAGAGCAACTGTAATACACCTTTACCCGAAGTAAGCTTTCGCGGCCGCCACTGTGCGCCGTCCTTGAACCGCGTCATTAATACCAGTCCTACCGGAAGTGGCTTCGTTCCCGAGTGGCCACCAATTTCACCAATGTCGATCCTGGATTGCTTGTAGTTGTCATCCTGGCGCAGTTCGAGAGGCTTCGAAAACGGATGTACGCGACCACGCGAATCAAAGACCGCGTATTCGTCCGAGTAGTAGGTTGCGCCTGCGCGAATGAGTTCGGCCACGAGTGTGGATTTGCCGCTAAAACTGCGCCCTGGAATGACGATGGCTTTCCCTTTCCAACCAACTACGCCCGCGTGAACAAACACACGATGCCTGGCAAACTCAGCAATGAAGATTCGCAGATCCGAATCAAGCACTTCCAACACGCTATCGAGATCCGTAGAACGGGCAAGCCTCACATGATCGCCGTAAAGGAGATTAAAGCGTCGCACATTCGCCCGTGTGCCTCTCCGGCCGACCAGGATCGAATAGACGCGATCAACGACTGTGAACTCGGCCCTCTCCCATTGGCCGGGTAAAAGCTCAAGGATACGCGCGAGCACCGCCGGGTCGTTGGAGCGAATGCCAATCCGCACCCCGTAAGACCTGAGCGAGAAGCCTACCGCCCATCCAAGGCGGTCAACTTTCTTCATTCAAGTCGAGCCGGACTTTAGTCTCGGTAAATTAGATTCCCGCTGATGGGACATACTGTTCATAGACGACAGACCCTAAGATTCGCCGCGGAGAAGACGATCCACGAAAGCACACGAACGAACACGAAATGTCGTTCGTGCCGCCTGGGGTCTTTTCGTGGATCGTATATCTGCGCCGGCGTCTTGCTGTACACAGACATACAAGATCATAAACCCTCACTTCATGCGCTCAAGCGAAAAACTATCGAGGGACAGCGAACCAAAAATCGGACAGGGAGACGTGGAGCAACTCTCCCGCTCAACACTAACGAAGACGGCATTCGTCGTGGCCGCAGCGGTAAACTCAAAACTTACAATCTGCCACGCGCCGTTGCCTTTATTCAGCGGAGTCGAATGTCCCAGGCGTTTCCGATCCGAAGCATCCGTAATGACGGCGACTGGCGGTCCTCCGGAAACAATATCTTTGGCGCGTGCTGCAAAGTTGAGTTTGTAATGTCCTGAGGGCTCAACCAATACTAACTGAGAAACCAGTGCGGCCGATGAGTTTGAGTCTCCTTGAAAGTTAATCAACAGACTCTTTCCACCACTCTGCTGGTCGGTGGCATCCAACGAGATCTTGACGCCTTTCGACTCGCCAGGCACCTTCCAACCAAAGCCCGTTTCATTCAGCTTCAGCCGGCCTTCAAAGCCGCCGTCATACATTTCAGTGCTTGCTGACGCACTCGTGGCGTCTCTCCAAACATCATAAGCTTCTCTATAAGCGCCAGTTTGCAGCAGTCGCTGAATCAGATCGCTCTGAACGTCATCTCCGGCGATTCCGGCCGCATTAAACTGGCTGACAGCTTCTTTAGCTCTTCCCTCGCGAGCGAGAAGTTTAGCAAAAGCAATTCGCATCTGAGATGTCTTTATCTGGATCAGCTGCTCGGCTCGTACCGGGTCCCGTTGCGAAAGACTCCAGGCGAGATCGATCATCCGGGGAATGAGTTCCGGTCTACTCAGCGCCGCCTGGTTTAGATCCTCAAACGCCGATTCAATTTGGCCGGTTCTTAACAGGAGGTTTCCACGCAGCCAGCGCGGCTGTGAATAGAACGGGGCCCGTTTGACGGCTTCGTCAAACGCGGCCAGCGCGCCGGCCGTGTTGCCCATCTGATCACGAATTAATCCAACGGCCAACCAGAGCGAATAATCGGCGGGTCTCAGAGCGACCGCTTTTTCCAATGCTGCGAGTGATTCCGCTGGTGAGCCGGCCAGGCTTGAGATGGTCGCCTCGGTGTGGTGTGCCCGGGCGTCGTTTGGCGTCAACTGGGTTGCAGTCTGCGCGACCTCCAGGTTGCGCATCTCCAACGCGTATTTGGCCAAGAGCCGCGAAAGCCCGAACGCCGCAGTCGCCCGAATAGTCCAAAGACAGATCCCAATCGCGACTGCGACCAGCAACAGCCGCATAAAACGATTCGAAAGAAAACTGCGAAAGGGCGTCATTGATTGACCACACTCACAGAAGTGATGAACTTAGATCCCATCATTAAGAAATGAAAAAGCGTGCCCGCCGATACCGGCGGACACGCTACACAACTGGCGATTGAACGTAAAGCAAACTGTTAGTTTGCGACGGTGGTAGCTCCTGTCAATTCCGCGCTAACGTCCGACAGACAGGAATGTCTGTCCTACTTATGAAATCTACGGAGCACCGGGGCTCGGAGTGTCACCCCCTGCAGCAATCAGGATCGCAGTGGTGGGAATTATTATCGCGGCCGCCACGATTGCGATTAACCCTTTCTTGCCAATGCCTCCCGTGGTGGCCACAGCACCAGCCGGCACACCCCGGGAACACGTTCTGAGAACGCCGCCGCCACGCCTTTCCCTATCCGAATCGCTATGGGCGATCTGCGACTGCCTCTCATCGACAATCTGATGACGCGAACCCTGTCTGTAGTTTGTTACGACACAACCCGCAAGAAGCGTGACCTTAACCTTGCATCTCTCCGGGTCAGGATTCGTTTGCGCTTCGGGCGGGCATTCGTAATCAAGCCTTATCCTGGTAGCGGAGGCAAGCTCAACGGTGCCAAGCGGCCCGACGTCAATCGTTGCTTCCGTGCCGCTGGGTGTTTCAACTATCGAACCAGTCGTAACTGTGTCACCGGTTGCAGCAGTGTTGCCGTTGATAGAGATCGGCGAATTACCTCTAACGGTGATGCGCCCGAGCAACCCTTGCGGAACGGCTGGAATGGCTGAGGAAGATGGGGCCGCAAAACTCAATTGGAGCGAGATTTGGACCAGTGCGAAAGCTAGAAACCCCGCAATGGCTCTAAAACCATTAGGATGTCGTATGCCCATATCAATACCTCCAACCGTAAACCTCAGGAAACTGGGTGACAATCGAACCGAACTTTACTCCTTGCGGCGCGCCGGGTCAATAGCTAGCTGTAGCTGGTAATGGGTCAATTTCGCTGAAAATCCGACATACTTCAGGAAGCTCTGATCAAGTGGTAATGACAGTAGAAGGCAAAAGGCGAAAAAGGTTTGTTTCGTGCCTTTTCGTGTGATTTCGTGGATCGTGTGCTATTGACGGAAAGGACGATCCACAAAATCACACGAAAGGCACGGAACAGACTACTCTTTTCTGCCGAGGCCACTGCCTTCCAACACTGCTTACTGCTACTGTGAACTTGATCAGAGCTTCCTTCAGTTTAGTAGCGACGAAACGACGAGCTAAAGCGTGTCGGACATCTATTTCTTTAGTAGTCGCTGAAGCTCTTCGGCACGACGGGGATCTATCGTTTTAAGGACCTCGAGTTCAGCGAGGGCGGAAGCCTTGTCGCCAAGTTGCAGATGCGTGAGGGCCAGATTGAAGTGGGCCTTCCCGAAGTTTGGTTCGAGCCTCGTCGCGGTCTTGAAGGGATCGATTGCCTCCCGGTAGCGCTTAGTCCGGTAATACAATTCACCGAATTTATTGTGAATCTCTGCGCTCTCAGGCAGTAACGAAAGTCTTTTCTTGTAAGCTTCAATCGCTCCCTCAAAATCACCGAGTGCTTCCAAGGTGACCGCCAGGTTGAAGTGGGCCTCGGCGAATCCCGGTCTCAGAGCAATAGCCTTCTTGAACGACTCAGTCGCCTCCTGATAGCGTTTGCCCTGGAAATAGACTTTACCAACGTTGTTGTAGGCGTCCGCGTTGTCGGGCGTTAACAAAAGCGTCTTCTTGTAAGCCTCGAGTGCCGCATCAAACTGCTTCGCGGCAAAGAGCGCCGAGCCAAGGGCATTGTGAGCGTCAGCAAAATCGTCTTTTAGCTTGACTGCCTCGTGCAGGGATTTTACAGCATCAGTAAACTGCCCCAGATCGTAATACGCGAGACCCAGGTTGTAGTGGGCCTCAGAAAACCCGGGTTGGATTTGTATTGCTTTTCTCAAGACTTCCGCCGCCCCGGGGTAATCTTTGAGTTTTCTGTAGACCACGCCCAGGTTATTGAGCGCTTTTGCATAAGAAGGCAGTATGCGGAGCGCTTCCAGGTAAGCGCTGACTGCCTTTTTGTAATATTCAATGGCTTCGGCTTCTGGACTTGACTCACCAATTTTCACGTAAGCGTAGCCGAGGTTGTTTTGGGATATGGGATTGTCAGGGTTTAGCTTGATAGCCGCCGTAAGCTCGTTAACAGCTTGCCGGTAGTCGTTGAGCGCTATCAGCAAACCACCAAGGTTGGTTCGAGCTTCGACGGAATCTGGTTTGAGTCTGAGCGCAGCGCGGTATGCGCTGGTGGCCTCCGGAAACTTATTAGACTTGTAGTAGGCGTTGCCGAGATTGTACTGAGCATCGGCGAAATCAGGTTTGAGGGTCGTGGCTTTGAGGAAAGCTTCCAGGGCTTTCGGATACTGCTCCATGCTGTAGTAAGCAGCGCCCAGATTGTTTAGCGCTTCCGCATCATTCGGCTTCAACTGGGTGGCCCTGGTAAAGGCGTCAATCGCTTCCGCGAAACGACCTGCGTTATAAAGACTGGCGCCCAGGTTGTTATAAGCCACTGCGTCGTCAGATCTGAGTCTTAATATTCTTTGCAATACCTCAATCGATTGTGTCGTGTTTCCAAGTCTGCCATAAGCGAAAGCCAGGTTATTCGCAGCGGTGGCGTCATCTGGTTTTAAGCGAAGTGTTTCCTCATACGCTTTGGAAGCCTCTTCGTATCGATTCAAGGTGAGGTAACTATCGCCGAGCGCGTTGTATGCTTCAGCCCAATCTGGTTTGTATTTGACCGCTTCTTTATATTTCTCGACTGCTTCAGCATGCTTTTCCATTGAACTCAAGGCGATACCCAAATTAAACAGGGCCTCGGGATCATTCGGCTTCAACTCAAGCGACTTGTTGAAAGCCTCAACCGCTTCGTTGTTTTTTCCCTGGGCGAAGTAGGCCGCGCCTAGATTGTTATAGATCTCCGCATCCTGTGGAGCATGCTTGCTGGCGTTGGAATACGACTCGACGGCCTTCTCGAAGTTTGAGAGATCGTAGTAACGATTACCCGCATCCTTGAGGGCCTCTGCCTGATCCACAGCAGAAACGGTTACTAAATCAGGCAGGGCTGGTTTGGGCCTCGGCCGGCGACGATCCGGCGGCGGAGTAGCCTTGGCTACATCGGTCGTGGCGGGCGGCCTGGTCCTCGGAGCATCCGGTCTGCTCGAGGGACTGGTTCTCGGAGGCTCGACTTTGGCAACCGTGGGTGTGCGCTTAACCATCAGCATCGCCACGCCTCCGACGATATCGCGCACGCGTTGGGGCCGCTTATAGATAATGGCGGCGCCACCCATGATGTCTTGTCCCTGAAAAGCGCTCGCCCCGCCACCGAGGCCTTGAAGGGCGACGGCCAGGATCGTGCTGCTGAAAAGTGAAAACGTCACCAGCAGCGCCATCAAGCGATTCAGATTTCCTGAGAGTTTCATGATGTTTCTTCCGCGGTCTGGAAGGCCCAACGGGATTTCGATGTTGCAATTACTAACAGCGTTGTAAATACAAAAGCGTTCACAAATAAGTGCAAACCAAAATCCAGGAGACTGTGGACCGCAACTCCCGTAATGCCTATCAATGCGCCCAAGCAAGCGGCACGGCGGAAGCGATCGGGCGAGCGCAAATTTCTGCGTGTCCTGCGGACAACAACTACGACAAACCACGCGACAATGGCCAACCCAACCACTCCCCCGCTGGCCAGCAACTCCAGATAGTCGTTGTGTGCTTCCTGCGGCGTCAACCTTCCCGAGGCATCGTGAAAAGCAGGAACTGCAGCCCAATAAGCCCCCATGCCGACTCCGACCAACGGATTGGCAGTAAACATCCTCCAGGTCGTTCGCCAAATCTCATTTCTGCTCGCCCCTTCGCGTGTTTGATCCGGCGCTTCGGCGAGTTGGTCAAACGAATGCTCAATTGTTGTTGCCAGCCGATCTCCGCCGAGCCACAGCGTACCGAAAACGACTCCGCCTATTAGAAGCACTAACAGAACGAATTTAATCGGCCATGACCGGACCAGACGCGCCGCTTTTGAACGCACTTCTACATGGCGATCTTGCTGCACAACACCAAGAACGAGGACCGCTGTGACCACTTGCGTCATCATGGCGATCAATCCCCCTCGTGAACCACACAAACCCAGCGCTGCCCACATTGGCAACAGGGCTGCAATATAGATGAGCAGATGTTGGCGTTTCAGGCCACCGCCAATCACCATTCCTAACGTCAATCCCAAGGCCATCTCGATCAGAAGCGCAAAGTGGTTCTTGTTTATGAACTGCGCATACCCCTGACCGCTCTTCAGCAGCGGCAAACCAAAGCCCAGGCTATGCTGAGTTGTCTGACGAAGAATTCCGAATATCGCGGTGGCGACGGCCACTACAATCACAACATTGATCAGCAGTCGCAAACGACTTTCGCTGGACAGATAACGAAACAGCAGCACCCCCGCCATCATCAACGCGAGGAGTTGCAGAACGAAAAAGCGCGTTTGGAAAGGATCGGCGCTGATCGTATTCCAGGATGGGATGGTGGTCCCTCCCGGCCGCTCATTGGTCTTTGTGAATTGGAGGGTCTGTAGGATGGAGAATAGCGCCAGCGTGAGAATGGGTGAGACGAGGCCCCACCCTTCACTTAGCCACGACTGCGTCAACAGGCCATCAATCAACCATAGGATCGTGAGGGCAAAAATCGCGCAGATGAAAAAGGCCTTCCACCACGCTTCTGCTGTTCCATAGGGGATCGCTGTAAGTGGCAGGAGTAAAAGCAGGGAAAAGAAAATGATTTTTCCGAGGACACCTGACGCATACGGCTTGAGCAGTTCAGATTTCAAGAGTCAGTTTGGCGTTTAGGGGAGCAAGATGCGCAAGCTTGAACTGTGAACTGCGAGGCGTTCGAAGAAGACGATCGACGAAATCTCACGAAGGAGCACGAAAAATTGTTGGTGTTGTTTCGTGTAACTTCGTGGATCGTCTCCCTACCAATCAACCTGAGGTTTTTCCTGCAGTCATGGTTAGTTTCGGGGCGGGCTCCTCGGCAGTTTGCTCAAAGGGTTGAAGAATCCGACCGGCTGCTTCTGCCAGGTTCACTCTGAGGTAGCCCGACAAGTAGTTCATGTCAACCAGCAACGGTTCACCATGGAGTGGGTGGTAAAAGCTCATCCAACCCAAGTCAACCTTGTCCGTGGTCAGCGGCAGACGGAAACACCAAAACTTAGTGGAATCCATAACCGCATCTCCATTCATAGACGGTTGCTTCCAGGCCCATACAATTCGCCCATTAACGAATTCAACCCGCTCTTGCGGATGAAGCGGCCGGATTGCCTCAAAGGCACTCCTGTTGATCTTCGCGTTTTTCGGGTGCCCCAGCTCCAGGTACGCATAGGCAAATTCCTCAAACTCGAGCATCACCTTGATGGCTTCGAATAGTTCATTTATGTTGGAGGCTTTGGAGAGTGCCAAACCTGCTCGCCTTACGGCAATGTTGTTAGCGACTCGAGCGCGTCGATCTCCGACAGTTCTTTTTACACCTGCCCGAAGCTCATCTACTTCGTGATAGCGGAGATGTCCCAATGCAAGTAGCGTAACTACTCCAAGAACGAAGAGAGCAAAACCTATGAGCCGAGAGCCGGTTCCGTTGAAGAGGATTGCCACCAGGCCGAATGCCGCGCATGCGGCATACAAAACCAGCGCTGCCCGTTGCTGCGACCAGCCGCGCGCTAGCAACATGTGATGAATGTGTTCATTGTCTCCCTGAAAGACCGGCTTACCGCTGATAAGTCGCCGCGCGATTGTGACCATGGTGTCTATGACCGGTACACCGAACGCCAGAATGGGAATACCAACGGCAACCGCTGTGGTAGCTTTCTGTGATCCAAGCACCGACAAAGCTGCCAGACTAAAGCCCACAAAAAGCGCTCCCGAGTCGCCCAGGAAGATCGACGCCGGGTTGAAGTTATAACGCAGAAATCCGGCCAATGCTCCGCAAAGGACGAGAGAGAAAACAATCATCAAGGGCTGGCCCTGCGCAAATGAGATCACCAGGATGACGAGGGACGAAAACAACGCCGCCCCCGAAGCAAGTCCATCGATCCCGTCGATCAAATTGAATGCGTTTGCAATACCTACTAACCAGAAGACTGTTACCAGATATGAAACAGCCAGAGGCAAGTGAACGCCCCCGAGGAAGGGTATCGACAAAGCTTCGATGCGGCCACCCATGAGGAAAAAAAGCGTCGCGATTAAGCCCAGGGCCGCGAATTTTACGGTTGAGTTCGTCCCACGCAAGTCGTCATAAACGCCAAAAAGGAGGACCAGCGTGGCTGGAATCAACGCCACGAAAACTTCTGATGCGTACCCCCGAAGGGTTTGCGTCAGCATGTTATCGACTAGAGGCAAAGTTAATAACGCGATAACGCATGCCAGATAAATCGCCACCCCGCCGAGCCGGGGTACTGCCTTGACATGCATTCGACGATTGTCACTGGGAATATCCAACAGCTTAAAGCGCTCACAAAGCCGGCGCGTCACGGGCGTGAGGATTAACGACGCGACAGTAGCGATCAAAAACAGGGTGAAGTAAGTAGTCATGCGGCGACCTTTCTAAAAAGTGGGTATTTTACCTGAATTGGCGACCCGCCGTCTGATAATTCGCGCTTTCTGCCGAAGTTAGAATCTGGGGTTCGGCCATCGGGCGAGATTCCAATAGCCTAATCATGCGGGGCAGCAGGGTTTCCTTGGAAAACATGTTCGCAATCTCCGGCAAACAGTGTTGCTCCCCATTTAGCTGACGTTTTGCCTCTTCCAAAATGCTTTTAACCACAGTCTCGACGTCGTCGTCGCTGGCTGAATACCCGTGATAGTCAACATTTCCCTGGGAGGTGATTTGCGCAGCGATCTCGCTCACGTGGCTGGGGCTTGGTCCTATATAAAGGAACGGACTGCCAATAGTTAGTATGTTGTAGATTTTGCACGGATGGACAATGCCGACAAAATCAGCGCCCATCACTACTGTGTGCAAGTCGGCGGCCGAGAGTGAATCGGACAATGTGAGAAAAGGCTGGTACGGGAGACAAACGATATTTCGTAAGTTGTGTTGCACCGCAAAGTCTTTCACCTTCTTCTGTTCGCTGCCGCCGCCCACAAAACAAAACATTATTTCCTTGCGGTCAGACAAACGGTGTGCTGCTTCAACCAACGTATCGAGTGGGTGACAGGGGCTATGGTTGCCCGCATACATCACCACAAAACTCTCTGCCAAATTGTGTTGCCGGCGAAACTCTTCCCTTCCCTTGCGGTCGAATCTGACAGTGTCGTTGTGGGCCCACGGAGGCAAAACCGCTACCGACTCCTCAGGAACGCCTTTGGCCACGATTCGGCGTTTCATAAAGCTGTCCAGTGCAATGATTTTTTCGGCGTGAAGCAGACTGTACTGTAGGAGTCTCCTGAGAAACTGGGCCATCAGTGATTGTTCCTTAACCCAACCCGCGGCGATGGCTTCGTCTGGGTTAAGATCCATTACCCAGAAGAAAAACTGCCCACCTTTTAGACGCACGAAAAGAGCACCCAGGAATGAGATAAGCGGAGGCGACGTTAAGGCCACAACCACGTCGAACTGAGGGAGCCGCAAAAGACTTGATGTGCAGTTGATCAGGAAACTCGCAAAATTCAGGCCCCGGCGCCATCTTGTTTGCTTGCCCAGGGCCAGCGAACGAATCCGAATGATCTTAATGCCGTTCCATGTTTCACGACGGGGGAAGCGTCGGGAAGGATTGTCGTAGCCGCGGTCGCTCGCGACAACCGTGACCTCGTGGCCCGCGGTTGCAAGTCCCTTAGCTAGATCAGTGAGGTGTTGGGCCGTCGCCATCACATCTGGATAGAAACACTGGTTCAGTAACAGAATGCGCATAGAGGAGACCCCCTGTGGGAGTAAGGAAGTGATGAGTGATGAGTGATGAGTCTGAGTTCTGAGTTCTGAGTTCTGAGTTCTGAGTTCTGAGTAAGGGTGAGGGTTACCGCGATTGCTGTCTTAAATCGGTCTAACGCGGCGGCGATCTACTGATGCCCTAAGGCCGCCGATAATTTTTCCGACCTCCACCGCTTGTGTCATTAACGCATTGAAACTAGTTGTATCGAGATATCCCACGTCGAGAGCGACATATAACTGGGTTCGTAACTCAGCGCACGATCCTTTGGCTATAGCCAAGAATCGTTGAAACTCAACCAGGCCGCCGCGTTCAAATCCTTCAGCCATGTTTGACATGCTCGAAACTGCAGCGCGCCGAATTTGATCTTTCAAACCATAGTCGCTCGCGAATTTCCCCTAGTTTGTAGCCCTGTAAATCTGCCGGGTCAGCTTACGCGCCTTCTGCCATGCAATTAGGTCCTCGAACTTTTCAATTTTCTTTGCCATTAGTATCCTCCTTTTGGGGAGGAGCCCAGCGGATGACTCCTGTTTTGTTTCACTCAGTACTCAGTACTCAGTACTCGGCACTCGATTCCTGAAATACGCGACCGTCTTCGTAAGTCCCTCTTTCAACTGGATGGTTGGGTGCCAACCCAGGACCGCCTTCGCACGTGAGATGTCGGGTTTCCGTTGCCTGGGATCATCCTGCGGCAGAGGCCGGGAAACAATATCCGACTTTGATTCGCAGATTGTGATCACCTCGTCCGCGAGTTCTTTGATCGTAAATTCAACAGGATTACCCAGGTTTACCGGCTCGTGCAGATCATCAGCATTCATCAGTCTGATCAACGCCTCAACCATATCGTCGACATAACAAAAAGAACGAGTTTGAGCTCCGTCGCCATAAAGTGTCAGAGACTCGCCACGCAACGCCTGCACAATGAAATTCGAAACTACCCTGCCGTCGTCCTCACGCATGCGTGGTCCATAGGTATTAAAGATCCGCGCGATCCGCGTGTCCACGTGGTTTTGCCGGTGGTAATCCATCATCAGTGTTTCGGCAATACGTTTCCCTTCGTCGTAGCAGGATCGCAACCCAATTGGATTGACGTTGCCCCAATACTCTTCGGGTTGAGGGTGAACCTCGGGATCACCATAAACCTCCGACGTCGATGCCTGAAGAATGCGCGCGCGCACGCGCTTGGCGAGACCGAGCATATTTATGCTTCCCATCACACTGGTCTTCACTGTTTTCACGGGATTGTATTGGTAGTGAATCGGCGAGGCGGGGCAGGCAAGGTTATAGATCTGGTCCACTTCCAGCAGTATTGGCTCAGTGACGTCATGTCGTATCAGTTCGAAGCCATGGTTATCAAGTAGTCGTATGATGTTGTCTCGTCGGCCCGTAAAGAAATTATCAAGGCAAATAACATCGTGTCCGCTGTTCAATAAACGTTCCGAAAGGTGCGAGCCGATAAAACCGGCGCCACCAGTTATCAATATGCGCATCTATTGGATTTTCCCCTAATTTTGGTGAGCCATGTCCCGTTGGTTGGTCGTGTGACTGATCGTCTCCAAATCCGAATGGACCATTTCAATGACCAGTTCTTTAAAAGTGTATTTCGGGGACCAGCCGAGTACATTGCGGGCCTTCGACGGATCACCCACGAGCTGATCGACTTCGGCCGGGCGATGAAAACGTTCGTCTGTAACCACGTACCCGGTGTAATCAAGCCCGACCTCGGAAAACGCAGCCTGACAAAACTCACGCACACTGTGCGACTCGCCGCTGGCCACCACGTAATCGTCAGGCTCAGGCTGTTGCAGCATCAAGTGCATTGCCCGGACGTAGTCTTTAGCGTGTCCCCAATCGCGCCTCGCTTCGAGATTTCCGAGACGTAGTTCCGACATAAGCCCCAACTTGATTTTGGCGACAGTGCTACTGATTTTGCGCGTCACAAACTCATAACCACGCCGCGGCCCTTCGTGATTGAACAAGATCCCGCTGGCACAAAACATACCGTAAGCTTCGCGATAGTTTCGCGTCAGGTCGAAGCCGGCAACTTTGCTGATTCCATAAGGGCTGCGGGGATAGAAGGGCGTGTTCTCGGTTTGCGGGACTTCACGCACCTTGCCAAACATTTCGCTCGAACCGGCAAAATAGAAGCGGCACTCGGGCCGCAGCTCTCTGAGAGCGGCCAACATGTAATGCGTGCCGTTAATATTCGTGTTCATCGTTGAGAATCCATCGGCAAAGCTCTCCGCGACGAAACTCTGTGCGGCCAGGTGATAACACTCGTCGAAGTCGTAGCGGCTCACGACATTGAAAATACTGGGATAACTTTCAACGCTGGCCGGATGAAGTGTAATTCGATCGAGAAGATGTGTGATGCGCTCGGTGCGTTTCTCCGGAATCTCGAGCGCGACACGGCGCACCAGACCATGGACTTCATAGCCGAGTTCGAGCAGGTGTTCCGCCAGATAACTTCCATCCTGGCCCGTGATTCCCGTTATGAGTGCTTTCTTAGTCATTGGTTACAGACCGGTAAGAAGACCGGTGACGGGTGACCGGTGACCGAGTATCAACCCTTGGAGTGCGCCCTTGGAGTGCGCCGCCTTGTCGGCGCTTTGTCCCGCGGCGGCCCGGCGCCGCTTTGTTTCCATAGATAACAGACTAGAGACCGGTGACCGTCCGTCACCCGTCTTCTTATCCGTCGCCCGTCCCCGGTCGTCTTAGCGCATCAAGTTAATAGCGTCTACCAACTCATTCAAAGGTGGTCGGTTCCCCTATCGGTCCCCCGTCCCCCGTCCCCGGTCCTCTTCTCACCGCCTGATTCCCAACATACAGCACATCCATGCGCGTCTTGAGAAAGCAGTCAATGGCGTGACGCGGAGTGCAAACAATTGGTTCATTCTCATTAAAGGATGTGTTGAGAACTACGGGTACCCCGGTAAGCTCGTTGAAGTCGGATATTAGCTGGTAGTAACGAAGATTACCCTCGCGCGACACTGTTTGTAAACGCCCCGAGCCGTCGACGTGTGTGACAGCCGGAATTTCAGCGCGCCGTTCGGGCCGCACTTGATAGACCATGAGCATCGTAGGCGAGGGATGACTCTGCTCAAAGTAGTCGCCTGTGCGTTCCTCCAGTATCGATGGAGCAAACGGACGAAACGGCTCGCGCTTCTTGATCCGCTCGTTGAGTATGGCCTTCATATCCGCGCGTCTTGGATCGACCACAATAGAGCGATTGCCGAGGGCGCGTGGTCCAAACTCCATACGTCCCTGAAACCAGCCGACGACCAGACCGTCAGCTATATCGCGCGCTGCGTGTTTGGTCACGTCCTCGTCGGTATACATTTCAAACTGAAGATTGCTTGCCTGGAGTTCGCGACAAATCTCCCCACTCGTAAACTCCGGCCCCGTGTATGCGCCCTGCATCACGTAACGCAAACTGTTAGTTTGCGGACCGTTGATTCCCTGCTCCCCAGAGCTCTCAGAGATCTCATCACCATCGCTACGCAATCTAACAGATTGCTCTACTCCGGCGGGCACGCCGGCTCGCGCAACCTGGCTATAAATCTGATAGCAAACCCCGACCGCCGTCCCACTATCGCCCGCCGCAGGTTGCACAAACACACGACGAAACGGCGTGTTCAGCAAAATCTTCCCGTTCATCACAGAGTTGTACGCGACGCCACCAGACAAGCCCAGATCAGTCAACCCAGTTTGCTCGTGCAAATGATTCAAGACATGAAACCCGACCTCTTCCAAACGCTGTTGCAGACTCGCCGCAATATCCTGTTCACGTTCAGTCAAGGGCGCACCCGGCACGCGTGCCGGCCCAAAGACGCGCGCAAACTCATCGGAGAAAATCCTGCCAATCACCGGCGAGCCCTGGTCCCACGACATGTCGACACCCTCAGCATGGTGACGAAAGTAGTCCAGATTCAGTCGAAACTGACCGCGCACCTCAGTACGAATGATGTCTCGAAACTCTTCGATGAAACGGGGCCGTCCATAAGGAGCCAGCCCCATCACCTTCCCTTCGTCACCGTAATGCGGAAAGCCGAGAAACTGCGTCGTCGCTGTATAGACGATCCCGGTCGAGTGTGGATACTCCACCTGGCCCAGGACCTTGATCGAGTTCCCTTCCCCCACCGCCCACATCGTCGAAACAAAGTCCCCAAAGCCGTCAATTGACAGCAAAGCCGCGCGTTCAAACGGCGACACATAAAACGAGCTGGCCAGATGCGCGCGATGGTGTTCAATGTTATGAAACTGCGCCTTCAAACTTTTCTTCGAAACACCCAACGCCTTTGCTAGATCACCTCTCAGGTCACGCACTTTCGCCGCGTTTCCCAAACGGTCCTTGATCTGCGCAAATATTCCGCCGCCTTTCTGTGCATTACCGCCGTCGCCATTGCCGCCGTTGCCATTGTCGCCTGGGACCGCGGACGTCTCGTCCGCCGTGGTCGTTTCCAAACCCGCAACCGCTCCCAAATTTGGCGCCTTTTCCAAATCCACAGTCGTTTCAAAATCCACAGCCGGATCCAAATGCGGGGCGGTGTTCAAATCCGCATTCCGCAATCCGAAATCCGATATTCCCTCGCCGGCCTCTCTGCTGCTCACTTCCCCTTTACCCGTTCCCCATTCCCCCAGTTCACCCCTCGTAGCAATAGCCCCTTGCCTCGCCGCCCGTCCTGCCGCAAACAGTATCTTCTTATGCAAGTGCGCCGAAGGATCCCGCGACACACCCACATGCTCAACCTCTTCAATTCCAACGCCTGCGGCTCTGAGGCAGTAACGCACCGACTCCGCCGGAAACCCCGCACAGTGCTTCACACGATTAAACCGCTCCTCCTCAACCGCAGCGAGCAATTCGCCATCGCGCACGATCGCCGCCGCCGCGTCGCCGTGATATGCGTTGATTCCAAGGATGTACATCTAGGTGTTTTAGGTTCGAAATGACTAACGGAGCGAGTAGTGCTTACTGACCGCGACTCTTCCGGAGTGCCCGTTGGTGTTCAAGAGGTTCTGCGACGTTCAGTTCGAACCGGGCCCTCCGAAACCCCAGGCTCTTCCGCAGGTCATGCTCGAGTAGAAAAAGCGAGAGCATTGTCTCTGCCAGTGTTCTTTGAAAGGCGTAATAAAAACCAGCCCAGCCATCAAGGATCCCACGCCGGAGGATTAAGCAATAGAAGAGCATTCCGAATGGCGCGATCAAACGCCAACGGCGAATGCGATCCGGCATACTTAGCGACGCAGCAGTGGACTGGAGGAGTTTGTTCGCTTCTAATTCCGTGTAGCGCACCTGCGACCGCAACCATTCCGTTAGCGGCTTCCGATCGTCGTGGAGAATTCTTGAGTGAAGCTGTTCGACGTCACCAGCGGCAGTGATTTTCTGTGTGTGCCCATCTTGTTCGTACGAAGCGCTGGCTCGACGATATAACACGGTCACAGGCGGATAGATACCACTTCGCAAAGCGTTCCCGTTGATGCAGTAGGTGAAACTAGCTTGGTATCCGTGGACTTCCGAGTTCCGCCGCAGTGCCTTCAATTCAGCTTCAAATTCGGGAGTCAAGACATAATCGGCGTCGAGCGCCAAAACCCATTCGGTTGTAATGTCAGTCTGTGAAAGCCCAAAACTCCACTGATCGCGATGATTATCGAAAGACCGCTGAAACATCCTGACCTGGGGGTAGCGAGAGACGATCTCCAGCGTCTCGTCTTCGCTAAAACTATCAACCACGACAATGTCCCGCGCCCAACGCAAGCGGTCCAACGTACGTCCAATATTGGCCGCTTCGTTGTAAGTCAGTATGAGTGGCGTGATTTTCTCAAGCATGCTTTCCACTCTTTCGCGCATGGCAAATCATATTTTTCCACAGGTAAGGGGCGCGCCCGTAAAAAGAAAAGGTGAGGTCTCTGAAACCCTGCTGTTTAATGAGTTGGCTTAATGTACGGACGCTAAAGAACTTGATATGACCCCCGTCCCAAAGGGCGGTGAAATGGGGGTCCATGCGGCCGGTAATACTTAGTGCCAGATTCTTCAAATAGCCATGATACGGGGTTCCGATCACCAAGTGCCCACCCGGCTTGAGCAAAACACTTCCAGTTTCCAGCAGTACGGAGGGTCTATACAAGTGTTCAATCACATCGCTCGAAACAACGAGATCGAAAACCGCCTCATTTAATGCCGTCCGTGGGCTGTCCTCAATCGGCGAACATAGAAATTTGACGTTCGGATATTGATTAGTTGCCACTTCAATCCCACTTGGTGAAGCGTCAATGCCTGTCACTTGATATCCAAGCTCGGATAACCGCCCGGCAAGATACCCGTTCCCGCAACCAAGGTCGCAGATGCGTTCAGCATCGTCTAAGCGTTCAATGACCTTTATTACGGAATCAGCCAGTCCCGCTCCCGAGCTACCGTTAGCTGGGTCAGGCGTTCCCCAGCCAAAATCTCTATATCTAGCAACCAAGATTAATAGCTATTCTCGCCGAGAATGCGACTTACCACTGCCGGATAGAATCTGTGTGTAGGCGGCCTTGACTCGAGTAGCAATATGCGACCAGTTCAGCTCTTCCTCCGCAAATTGCCGACCGGCCTTACGCATCTGCTCCGCCTTCTCTGGCGATTGCAAGATAGAATCTATGGCGGTCGCAAATTTCAAAGGATCTCTGGGAACAACATAGCCTGCGCCTATACGCTGGACTGCATCGAAATTGGCGGTGTCAGTAATCACGAGCGGTGCTCCGACGGCCAACGCTTCATTAATAGTCATCGAATGACACTCATAGAAAGAACTCTGCAAGACCACGTCGGCGGCTGCGAGCGCGTCGAATCGCTCCGCGCCAAGCATTGGTCCCAACCATCTAATGTAAGAGTCAAGCCCGGCATCGCGACCCAATCTGTCTACACGTTCCCACTCACCATCATCAGGACCGATCAAGACCCATCTCAGATTCGGATACTTACCGATCAATTTCTCAAACGCTTGAAACTGTAAGTTCAAGCCTTTAATTGAGTGAAGCCGGCCTAGGAAGAGCAGGATCTGCTTATCCGCCAATTCAGGAAAGCGCTTGCGAAAAGCCCCGGCATCAATCTGTGCACCGCCGAGGTCTATGCCATTAGGGGCGAGAAAATGTTCCGGGTAGTTGAACCAGCTGACGCGCGAATCCCTCGAATCGTTGGAGGATGAGAACTGAAGGCTAACGGCGCGCTCTACCGTGTTCCTCTCATAGAGGGCGGAGCACACGCGTTTGAGGGTTTGACGCCGCTTCAGACAGACTTTGTTCAGCATCCCATGTGGCGACAGGACATATGGGACACGGGATTTTCGCGCCGCGGCCGCCGCAGCTGTCACAATCGGATTCCAGATGCTGTGAAGGTGAATTAGATCGAACTCGTTACCGATCGCGTTGATGTGTTTGAAAATGAGGTAACTTGCATAAAGTCTCCCGGCGGCTGCCGAAAACAGCTTGACCTCATATGCCTCGCTCCCTGGCTCGATGGTTAAATTATCTCCGGGCGCATGCGCTGCGTAGAGGATGGTATCGACTCCAACATTTGCCAGAGCCGTACACAGTGCACTAATCGACCGCCCTGTTCCGCCCGATTCCGGTCTGACGGAAGGAATGACTTGCAATACCCTCATGCTCTTAACTGTTGGCGGCTAGAGCGCTTGGCAAAGTCTTGCTACTGCCGAAGGGCTCTCCTCCGATTGCCGCTCTCGTGCCAGTGCCAACTCACAGGCTCGCCAGAGGTTTTGTGCGAAGAGTTCCAGAGACCACTTCTTAATAATTCTCTCGGATGCCTCTCCCATTTGCGCCCATTCCGCCCTTCGCTCTAAGAATTCTTCCATTACGGTAACAAAGCTCTGGCTCGAACGAGGGTCAAACGTATAGCCATTGACTCCTTCGTCCACGAGGTCTTCATAACACCCGCACTGTCGGGAAACCACAACTGGCAATCCCGCGGCCATGGCCTCATTCACCGCAAGCCCCCAAGGCTCGGAAAGGCTTGGCTGCAGATAAACATCCGCCACAGCAAATAACGGCGAAAGACTTCCGTAAGTCACATGTCCAGGCAAGTGAACACGGTCGTGTAATCCCAGTGATTCAACACATCGTTCGACGTTCTCACGTTCGGGGCCGTCACCGGCTATAGTCCAGCTCCAGGGCCTACGCAGCATCGTGAGTGACTGCAAAGCCATCGGGATATTCTTGATCTTAAGAAAGCGCAGGCAACTTAAAATACGCAGCGGTGCCTCCTTTGAGGCACCGGCAATTTCGCATGGGGTTTTTGTCGCGGAACGGAACACCTCGTTATCCACCACGTCACAGCCCGGAACGCAGAACTCAAGTGGGAGACCCAGCGACGCTAAATAGCGCATATGTGGCGCGCCCCCGGCGAAGCCAGCATGACATTGCGCCACGAACGATTTCTTGACTGCTTCTTTCCACCAGCGGCGCGGTGAATCAATGCTCTGGCTATCGGAGATAAGTACACGTGGAACACCGTTGCGGCAGCACCAACCCAGCGCCGCCACAGACTCTTTATGTCCCCAGCCATTAATGACCACGACGTTGGGCCGCACTCTATCAAGCGCGCGGTTAATTACCTGTCTAATGTCTCTGTAGTTTAAAGAGAAGTATTCGCCGCTAAACAGCGTCAGATGGTTAAAGGCGTCGGAGGCATACTCGCTTCTTTGCCATGAATAGTTTTTTTGTTCTTTAGCGATTTCCAGGCAGGTGAGCTGCGCACCACGCTCAGCCCACACCCTTCCGGCTGCCTCAAGCCGCGCGAGATGGAAAGGGGCCAGCTTCACGTACAGTATCGCAGCGTTCATTGTGATTTACTCATTTGATTTGTGAAGCGAGTAAATGTCTGATCTCCAGGCTCATGAGAAGGACAGACAGCGAAGGCGACTGGGCTCAACGACTCAATTGACCCGCTGGTACACTCCTATGGGGCTTGCGGTTAGAGTACGGGGATGTGCAATCCTTTTGCGCCGTGATAAGAACCAGGAGAGAGCCAGTGGGAACATGACCACGTTTAGTCCCATGTAGAACATTTCAGGCACGCCGCCGCGCACGATCATCGCCGCCCAAATAGCCATCATCGCCGCAAGGAACAAGCGCAACGGATTAGATGAGTGCATTCGACCGATATAGGCGTCACCAATCTGGCAGGCCAAACCCATCAGGAAGCTCCACAGTAAAACGCCAATCAATCCGAAATTCCCGTAGCCTTCACCTGGCAATCCGACGGCGAGGCTGGCAGCTCTTTCTTCGAGCGTTTCACCTTTTATGATATTTGCGAAGATGCTGAAAGGGTAAGGCTTCCCAGACCAAAGCGTGCGCGGGACCCATCCCAGCACAAGCGGGACCAACGACCTCCCATATTCATAATCAATTTTTTCAGGGAACGTCTCAACAATAACCGCCGTTTGCGAATAAATATCAAAAGCGCCGTGCGCATGCGCGACCGGATTCATTTCTTCGAACCCGCCTTCATAGTTGCGTATGTCGGCGCCGCGCAACGCACTCATTGCGCCCCAGGTTGTCGCCACTACCAATGCGGTCAGGGCGATAAGCACCAATCGTAGCGGTCTTCCAGTGTTTAGCTTCGATAGCCGAAGCCAGATGGTCAAAATCAGCGGGATGAATGAATAGAGGAAGATAGCTCGGGAACCGGCCAGAAAACCGATCAGAGCACAGATAAGGAGTACCAGCCAGTAGGAGAAGGTGCTGAACTTTGAAATGCGCCTGACCGAAGTTAAAAGCAACACTGCTGAAGCCGCGGCCAGATAAAGGCCTCCGTGGAGGATATATGATAGATGACCTAGGGTTGTTACGGCATTCTCCCGTGCGCCCTCAACGGCTCCGCGCATGGTTAGTAGAGCGTCAGTCGGCGAAACCCCCGCCGCATAGGAGTAATCCAGCAAGGTGACGAGCCATGCCGCCATCCCGAAGCACACAAATAACCTAAGCCACTTCTGCTGTCGTTGCCCGAGAGAAAGAGGCTCATCAGCATCTAGGCGGACATGCTGCCTCTTTTTAAGGTAGTATCCCGCCTCAAAGCCTATGACCATAAGCAGCAACATCCCGCCGACGGTTTGATGTATGACTTCTCGGATACTCGGGTCGATGCTCTCCGGAGACAGGATGGGGTATGAAAGGAAATAGGCGAAAAGGCCGAGGTGAAAACCTATGCGCGTTAAACCCTCAACCGAATATCGTCGTTTGCCAAGGGCAGCGATCGATAGAACCGAGGCAACGAGCGGCAGAAACAAGGGGAGGTCGCCGGTTACGAAAATGGCCCTAACAACGCCGTATGAGACGATAACCCCAAGACATACCGCAATAGGTCTTGAAACAAAAGGGAAGGGTTGGACGTTGTTAATCGCTATCATTTTGCGTCTTCCACCGCCGTTCCATAGCATTTCAACGCTTCACCAAAAAGTGTATCGGCTGCGTCTGACCAAGGGGTTCTCTTTATTTAAGACGTCATGAACTTAGAACTAATCTTCGAAGTGCCATTAATACCCGTCAATAACGCGGCGTATCTACTTACCATAGGCTCCATATCATATAACTCCGCTGCCCTTGCAAATCCCTCGCGGGTAAGGCGCTCACGCAAAGCACCGTCTTCAAGTAAACGACGGATTGCATTCGCGAGGGCATCCGGATTGCGAGGCGGCACAAGCAATCCACATCGACCTGAATCGAGCACATCCCGGCAGACTGGAATGTCTGTTGCAATAACCGGTGTTCCCGCGCTCATCGCTTCAGTCAACGTTACTGGTAATCCTTCCGTATGGGTTGCCAGCACCGCGAGATCGGACGCTCCCAGTAACTCTGGGACATCGGTACGACTACCGAGAAATTCGACGAATCCTTCGATGCCTTCCCTAACGCAAAGTGCTTCATGCCCCGCGCGGCCCCGGCCATCGCCAGCGAAACGTAACCGGAGCGGCAGCCCGGATCGGATAAGTCGCGCGCAGGCTCGAATTAATGTCGGTTGGTCTTTGGCGTCATCCATCCGGGCCACCATCAGAATGATCGGAGGATCCTTCTTTGCGCTTTGACGTCGCACTTTCGCGGCGCGCGCATTAATCCCAAAGACATCACAAGCATTATTCACAATATGAACGCGACGTTGCGGCAACCTAAGCCCTTTTATTAGTTGATCTCCGACCTGTTTAGACGCTGCGATTTCGCCCGTGCAAAAGGGTCGCGCGAGATGTGCAAGCACGCAACTCTTCCAATGGGTGGAACGGTCACGCATCGGTGAGCCTTGTACTGTCACGAAGCACCGATGCGCTCCAGCGAGGCTGGCGGCCATGCTAATCCAGGCATGATTACCAAAGGAGTACGACAATACGGATTCAATATCATCATGGCGGAAGTGGGCACTCAAACGGCGAACGAAGCCGACCCTATGAGGCGAGCTATAAGGACAATGCGCAAACCGGTCTGCGGCTTCCTCAAATTCCTGATGACGCTCGGTCAATTCTTCGCCGACGTAGTAGACATTTGACAGAACAGCTGCGGACGGAAGTCGTTTTAAGAGATCAAGAGCAATAGCCTCGACACCGCCAAAGTTCATCCCTCCAATTACGT
The DNA here is from genome assembly GCA_038040525.1 of Acidobacteriota bacterium. Lineage (GTDB taxonomy): Bacteria > Acidobacteriota > Blastocatellia > Pyrinomonadales > Pyrinomonadaceae > PSRF01. The sequence goes on from JBBPIC010000014.1 coordinate 69,564, forward strand.
GCGCGACTCGAACTTGGTTTGCCATCTCACGACTTCGCAGTTCCCGGTGTCCCCCAAGCCACCAGGAGATTGCTGTTAACACTTCGCCAGAACCTGGCATTAGGATTGAGACGGGTTTTTGCAGCCAGCAACATTCGAATTCCCCATAGGAGTGACTCCTTCCACTTGGGTTGAAACTGAAGTTGCGCTCTGAAATCGGTATAACCCGCCTGTTCGAAGAGGTGTCGTAAGGATCTTCTCGTGAAATAAAAGAGATGTTCGGGAGGATACACCCACATATCCAAGGCTCCTTGAATCCAAGCTTGAGCAGATGAATTATCTCCGGTCATCAAAATAAACGTCCCGCCGGGATTCAGTAGCGTGCGTGCATGCCGAAGATAAGATACCGGGTCTTTCAAATGCTCTATCACTGCCCAGAGCGTTATTGCGTCCCAACCTTTCTCGTGAAAAGTTAAGAAATCACATGCTTCTACATTAACGTTTAGGTGCTCACGTGCGCGGCGCGCATTAGTCTCATTGAGATCAACTCCGTAAACGTCGCGATACCCAATATCAGTGAGCAGACGTAACATTGTGCCATCACCCGCACCAATGTCCAGAACTCGCGCCCTTCGGTGACCATTCATAATTCGATCAAAACATTGGGCTTGCCGACTAAAAATATGAGAGGTTAACTGCGCTCGGAAGTAGAGAGGCTCCTCGCTTCCCATGTAGTGAGACCAGTATTCCGCGTCGTAGAACTTCTCTAATAGCTCGTTCGATGGTTGCGGCCAAACGAACCCGACTCCGCAATTTTCGCACTCATAGATGGGCCAGCCATAAACATTCAAGAGAAATGAGGTCTTAGCTGATGAGCAAATCGGACACTCATCAGGCTTTGATTGGAGCGGGTCAGATTGATGGCTGATGTCTGGCTGTGCCAAGTCACCTGTTATTCTCACCGGCCCCCAGAAATCATCTTGCGGTCGGTGCTCATCAAACTTAATTGCGATGTTCTTAATTCGAAGGTGATTCATACGGTTCGGCGGAATTCAAAACGGCCGACTCTCTGAACAATCATTTGATATTTCTGAATGCTGCCTATTTGAACAATGCACACTTCTATAAATTTTCGTCATGGCTTCTGCCTGTTTTGAAGCGTCGAAGCGCGAGCGGACCCATTCTTTGGCGCGCCTTGTCATATCCTCATATCGCTGCGGATTCTTCCCAAAGTCAGTAATGTGCCTGGCTAACATATCTAAGACTTGAGGAGATTCGGCCGCTTCATAATTCGTAGCTTGATGCCTTTCAACAAAAATAGAATTGTCGCTAGTTATAAGCGGATTTTGTCGCTCACGGTATTCACCGTCACCGGCCAGTCCGAAAACGGGAACGCCAGACGCAAGCGCTTCGCAAGTTGCTAGACCAAAAGAATCATAGCGCGCAAGGAATAAGAAGGCGTCCATCGCCGCGAGCACGGGACGAACATCTTCGTGAGAACCCAAGAAGTGCATCCGCCCACGAACTCCTTCACGTTCCCCTTTCGCCTCAAGCTCATTCCTAAACGGCCCATCACCGCAAATGGCCAGATGCCAGCCGTTTTCAAGGCGGTGCAATATCTCTATAGCGTCTTCACAACCGCGATGCTTAACAAGGCGACAGATCATTCCCAATAAGCGAACATCGGCGGGAATCTTCAGCGCGGCACGGGCGAGATGGCGCGCAGGTAAAGTTTCGAAAGCTTTGCTATTTACAGCGTTGGAAACCACCCATGTTCTTTGGGGGCGGCACCATCCGTGAGCAGTCAAGGTCTCGCTCGCGCCGTGGGTAATGCAGACCTGTCCATCGGCCATCAGTCCCAATCTCTTTCTTATCACGCGGTCGTGCCACTTTACGTAGGAGAGAAGGAACTTGCCGTGCACGTGCAACAGTTTTTTGTACCTCTTCCCGCTTAATGCTGCGTTAAGCCAGACTACATTATCCATGAAGTGAATAACGTCAGGCTTGAGGCTTTTCATCAAACGACGTGCGCGAATCCAGCCAACGAAGTCTTTTGGGCCTTTCGCTTTCAAAAAATGGCATGGAACCCGTGCACGCTTTGTGACTGGCCCCGGCTCACCGTAAGCGAAGACCAGATGTGCGTCTACTTTGTCAGAGTTCAGATGGTTGACGATCGTCTCTCCTACGCGCAGCGATCCGCCTGCCGCCACATCATCACGGTAATGCACAATTACTACGCGGAGTGGTCGCTCACTCTCAATGTTGTGTTGTGATTTGCTCACTTGCGAATAGAAAGCGATTAAGTCCTCGTTACGCTTTTCTGCACTCAACTGCTACCGCATCAACAAATCTCTCGGCATCCTCGACTAGCGTGAACATCGGATCAGATGAATCACCGAATTCACATCGCCTTACGTTCACGAAGCCAGCCGTCGTAAGCTCACGTGATAATGATCTGAAGTCCCACATCCATAAATGCGCGCTGTTTCCCAGAACAGATTGGAAATGGGATTTGACGCCCCTACGCCTGGTTTCAACTCCAAGGCACGCTTCGCGCATGAATCTCTCAGCTGCAGCTGGGTCTTCAGAATGCAAATATCTTCCAGCTATCTTTTCAAGGTCTGGCACAATTAAGCGGAAGATGCCGCCTAGACTAAGCAAACTGTAGGTATTTTCTAAGGCGAGGCGGAAATCAGTGAGTGCCAGGTGCTCCAGGATGTGGCTTGCGTACATACCGGCGCAAGACCCTAAGGGCACAGGCAAGCCTTTTATAATATCTCCATACTCTACATTCGTCGGAAATCTATTCCCGTTTTTTCTGTATAGCTTGCCTACGAAATGAAGTCTTTCGAATCTCAATGTCGGAGAAGCATCAAAGTTTCGCCATTCAGCCGGAGCCGAAAATCCGCAGCCATATTGAACGTATGATTTCTTCACAATTCCTCTCGAAGGTCCTTACTTGTTTAGGTGAGCGTCAGAGTGCGGAAGCCTGAACCGCAATTCCGTGCTTAACGGCAATCCAATTATCCAACCCCAACCCTAAAATATCAGAGCGCAGAGCGGGGATAAGTTTCTCACCACTAAATCGGAGCATCGTGAACCCATGCTCGGTCAGAATGCGAAACGGAATTTCTATATCAGTCCCAGCCTTCTGAGTATTTGATGGGCAAACCTCATAGAAAACCATTTGCGTTTTCTCTAATGTCTTCTCCGCGCCCTTCAGTACAGAGTCCTCATGACCCTCAACATCAATCTTCAAGAGGGCTATTTGCGATAGGTTGTTTTTTTCGATGAAGTTGTCGATGGTAGTACAGGGAATAGAGATTTTATACAGGTCTGACTCAAGAGCAATACTGTTTGTGGCTCGATGGCCTGGGTTAGCGTTAAAGGTCACCTTGCCTTCGTGATCTGTAATGGCGAGATTGTGTGTCTGAACATTCTTGATTTCATTTAGTTCAAGATTTCCATTGAGGGATCTACAAGTAGATGGAGATGCCTCAAACGCATGGATCGTACGATTTGGATACCGTTTCGCCATCAGAATACTAATAAATCCGATATGCGCTCCGACATCAATAATATCTCCCTCTGGAAAGGATTGGGTCGTAAGGAATCGTGTCTCTGCGGCGCTAAGAAAATTTGAATTGAGGTATTCGGAGAAGTTAGAGAAGTTCCCTAGGGCAAAGCCATCAAATTGTTTTCTTGCTTTCCACTGATAGCGCACATAGGAGACTGCGATATGCGGAGATTTAAGGACTGATGCCGCATTGGCTAATAGACTCATGGAGAGTTCTCCTCAAGTTGCATGTAGTCTTGTAGCGATTGCCTCTTTCATAGCTAAGGCTCGTTCTTCCCAAGTCTCTTTCTGGCTTGCCTTCCATCGTACTTCCTCAAACCCGTCGTGGAAATCTGCGCCTGCTAACAGCTCGAGCTCCTTAACCATTTCTTCCGTTGAATTTGCTAATCTGAGTAGAGGCTCTTTGTGCAGGAGCTCTTCAAAACCGCGCGTGGCGAGCATTGGCCTGCAAGTAGCCAGATGCTCATAGAACCGCGTTGAGCTTCCAGAATAAGTTGGCTCGATTTTTCTGTAAGGTAGCACCGCCACGTCGAACGCTCGCGCATAGTCGCGCAAAGTGCCGTACGGCTTATATCCCGTGAAACGAACGCGCCCGAGTTGTGCCATCAGCGCGGCCCGCGCACGCTCTTGCTCAAGGTCAAGCACCCCCATCGCGGTAGGACCAATCAATGCCCAGGAGAGCCACGGCGTTTGTCGGATCGCCTCCTGAAGTAACACCCAGTCAATATTATTCGCCAGATTCCCCAGCACTCCGGCGATAGGTCGCGGGAGATCGGCGATGTCCTCAGGCAGCGCAGCCGGTTTCAAAACAGGCCCCGACAGTAGGTTCGCCGCTCTTGTTGCCATCGGAAGGACTACGATCTTTCCACGATTACAATTTGCATCTGCGACCAAATAATCCGCGATCCGCTGCGAATCCGGGCAAACCAGATCAGCCGCCGCACACAGGCGCCGTTCGAGTGTGCGAATCCTGTTTGGATTCTCGCCCCATGCTACGAACAAGTCAGTGACATAGTAAACAACAGGTCCGGACCAACGGCAGGCAACTGCCGCATAATGGGGGGAGCAACATATTAGGGTAGAAGATTCTCCTTCGGATAACATGCTTGCCAATCGAGAAGTGACGCGGCTTCCTTCACGTGCCAGCCACTTTATTGGAATGCGGGCAAATCCACGTTGGAGCGGGAAACGCCGAATACGTATTGTGGGATCATCAAGAACCTCCTCATGCTCCCAACGCTCAAAGATGCCCGTGTTGCTGATGCGTGGGAGCCAGCCAATCGTCGGAACAATGGTTCCCAAGGCAGAGGTGAATTCTTTAACCCAAATGGCTCTTACATCAAGAACCTGCCAGACAGTATGGTGTTTTATGTTGATTGACTCCGCCAAGTGCGCGATTTGCTATCGCTTTACGAGCCGCCCCTAAGTGCCCGTCGACATATCTTGGGCAACCATTCTTGCTTCTGACCAAAGCGCAATAACACGAATATTAGCAGCAGAAGGAGTCCCATTAGCGCTCCCGTAATGACAGAGCGGTGAGTTGGCCCGACTGCGCGGAAGTAAGCACCCAAGACAAAGAGCAGAGTCCCGAAAATGCTTACCACTGATAACTGAAGTATTCCCTTAGGTAAAGAATGGGATTGCCGAAGCGCGATAAGCACAGCGCACTGCGTAAAGAGATGCGCGATAAGGAAAGCCGCTGCCGCCCCAGTCGCCCCAGCCGCAGGTACAAATAGGATGCCGAACGAAACAACGACCACGGCCCAAGCCATATTGATTGCGCCCGTTGCGCGAAGGTTTACGATGCTAAGTCGATAAGCTGCAGGGACACTGCTCATATGGATAGTTGCCGTTCCGAGTGCTATTACCGCAGGAGTTTCTGCGCTCGTGTACGACGCCCCGTACAAGAGCAGCAAAATCCAGGGAAGAACTATAGTGGCGCCACAAGCGAACACCATGACCAGTGCAGTAGCTAAAAAAGTATTGACCAGCAGTACACGCTCAGGGCCACCATAGTCACGCCAAGATTCAGCCGTTAGCAGCGGATAAGAGATCTGTGAGAGCAACCCCGGCATGATTGACGCTAATCCTCGAAACTGATTAGCAACCGCGTACATTCCCATCTGAACAAGCGAGGTGTCCGAGCGTGCGACCAACGAGGCAAGCCACCAACTTGCTATATTAATTCCAACCACGGCGCCGAACTGGACCAAGCCAAATTTCAGAATTGACGAAACCCCGGGCCCACGCCCCTCCTCTGCTTTATGTATCGCCGGAACAATTCCAAGACGACGCGAGAACATGGCACAAACAGCGACCGCGACAAGCGCGACACTGGCATGGCCGCCTATCATTGCCCCAGCTCCGACGTGTGCGGCTGCTGGCAAGATCAACAGCATACCGACACCGGAAACTAATGAAAGAAGTATCAGCGCCTGAAACTTGTGCTGACCAATCAGAAGTCCGCGGCAGCACTCCAGCAGAATCAAAGCCCCTGCGGACAACGCGGCGATGCGTAGCACGTTGACAAGAGCGTCATTCCGTAACAACACCCGCGCGAATGGGCCCGCGCCGGCGAGCATCAGTCCGGCGCCTAACAGCGCAGAACCCAAGCTTACGAGCATGATCGTGCGCAGGAACCCACGATAGCCCTGGCTCGCAATAGGATACTCGCCGGAGAAGCGGTTAGCGGTCGAGCCTATGCCAGCGCCCGCATAGTTTGCGATAGTGCCCGCAGTCGCGAGTACGACTGAATAAGCCCCGAACGTTTGTGGTCCCGCCGCCCGCGCTGCGAAAAGGTTAGCAAGGAAGCCGCACCCACGCTCAATGGCAACTGCCACCCCAAGCGTCGAACCTCCTCGAGCTAGCAGATTCCTGAGAGACCGCGAATGTATTGATTGCGATCCGCCTTCCATATTTACTGATTCAGCTTCTGCGTTTAACATCAGTTGCTCCGAAGCCCGGGGACGATATGTGGGAGGTTCGGATTGTTAGAACTAGTAACGGGGCCTCGCTATCGCAAACTACTCGTTTTTGCGGCAGTGATCTTAGAACTAAGACTCAAGACTTCGGTTTTCGTGCTTCTAGATAGTAAGAGATATCCGGTGAATGCCTATACCTATCAGGATGAGAATCCAAATACCCTAGCCGAGAGTCTGGGTCTTGGTAAAAAGAGGGTCTTAGATCGGTGAATCCCGCGTTTAAGCAGGACTGTTCAAGTTTCATACGTGTATAGATATAGCGATGTTCGTGTTCATAGAAAATCCAATTAATGGAGTCGCAGTCTTCTAAATGCGCTGCAAAGTAATTAAGATCAGGCGTGGTGATGCGCAGTATTCCGTTGGGCTTAAGTATGCGGTAACACTGACAAAGCATTAGTTGTCCGTTTTTGTACGATACATGCTCAATTACCTCTTCACAGAAGATGGCATCAACCGAAGCATCTGGAAACGGCAAAGGCTTTGTAAAATCAACGAAGGCATCTGCTCTAGGAGTTATATCTACTGTCAAACAACCTTCGATACAATGTCCACCTCCTCCAAGGTTCAGAATATGCTCTCCGTCAGATTCTAACCAACGCTGAAGGTATCCACTTGTACCAAGCCTACCAGCTTTCATCCAGAAGCGCGGCGACAGCCTCCCAATATAGCGAAGCATTGTGGATAATGCCCCGTATCTTTGAGAGTAAAAGGCGAGTCTATTTTGCAGACGTAGCGAGGGAATGGTCGCCACCACGGAATTCCGAGCCATAAATTGAAATGATCTTGAAGACCCAGCTCTAAGATTATCTACGACGTTAAAGCTAGCGTCGTTATGTGGTTCAGGTGTCAGTCTTAGATAGAACTACTGGAGCTATCTCCGGCCTTTCTCCGCAAAGCCAGCTGCAGTGTATGGCCAGAAGGAAATCATTTGTCTGACGGACTCATCCCACAGGGCTGAGCGCCGGCGCTTCCAAGCGGCAATACGGAGGCTATCGAACCAAGTCGGATTACTTTCTAACTCTATTAAAGTGTTGGCAATCTCTTCCTCAGTCGCTCTAGGTGAAACTGGGACTGAACCATCTTGAATCATATGTTCGCGAGCACCGCCGGTGTCAGGACCTAAGGCGACAAGACCCAACGCATGATACTCACGGAGTGCGATTCCTCCTGCCTCAACACGAGATAGCAGGCACCCCACATCACATTCTGCAACTGCGCGAAAGAATCGGAGGCCGTCCGATCGCTTGTCTATAAAGTCCATCCATTCGATGCCGTCAAGAATCCGCAGGTCAGATGGTAAATCTTCACGCCGGCAACCTATTATTCTTAGCGTAGCTTTTGATCCTGAAAGACGCGCAATCTTCATTGCACGTAAGAGCCGGTCAAGACCTTTTCGGCTCCAGTGTTTGCCGACAAACACAAGTCGCAGCGGCCGATCTCTGATCTCCCAATGAAGATGTCGCTGTTTTACTTCTGCTGTCTCCCAACGCGCGTATTCAATACAGTCTAAGTTTGCTCCCGGTACCACTACATGGACTTTATTAGCAGCGATGCCGTAGTCATTGATAACACTTTTGGCGGCCCACTTGCTATGCGCAATAATGCCAACCGCAGCGTGATAACCTTCCCTCTCTTGTTCTACGGTTTCTCGTGCAATCCTGCGCCCAATCATCTGACGTTGATCGTAGTAATCGAAAAGTTGGAGCAGGGTCTGGTCAATGAAGAACCACTTCCTCACAGTAGGATCCTTGACCACTGAAGGCGGGAAAAGTTGAAAGCAGTTTATGACCGTGCCGTCAGTAATTTGTCGTAGTGATCGGGACCACAACTTTTCTAGAAACGTCGGCGAATATTGATACCCTCCATAACGTTCACCAGTGGCTAAGCGTCTGATATTCCAAGCAATGCGCCGAGCTCGCCATTCTCCACCTTCCGATGAGAGCTGTAAGCCTTCATCAATCAAGCCGGCGGAACGAGCACTTTGCAAGAAATGGTACGGAATGCCACTCCAAGTGATGGGGTTGTTTGCGTCGCCTATCGCGGCGAGGAAGGTCTTAGGTTTAGCCACGTCAGGAAGAAAAGCAACACCGACAAGGAATTTCGTCTCCTTTGGGTCTATGAATGAAAAAGGTTGGAAACGAACCGAGTTCCGATTGCGGGCTGCGGATTGCGGACATGTTATGAGCAAAGGGCAAAGGCCAAAGGGCGAAGGGCCAAGAGATAAGGGGCAAAGGATAAAGGGTAAAGGGCAAAGGATGGGAGTTAAGTTGCCATCAGCTCTTCGCTCTTAGCTCCTTGCGCTTTGCTCGCTGTTCCCTGCTCTTTGTTCGCAGTTCCGTGGCCTTCGCCTGCAGTTGCTGACTCATACCAATCGATGGTTTGTTTCAAAACCATCCGCCAAAGAGGTGTGGGCGCGGAAGCCGAACTGCTCAAAGGCGCGCGATACATCGAGAGAGCGGCGGGGCTGACCGTCCGGCTTGTCGGTCTGCCATCTGATCTCACCTTTGAAACCGGTCAAATGCGCAATCATCCCTACCAGATCCGCAATTCTGATCTCGGTGCCTGTTCCTATGTTAACCGGCTCGGCTCCGTCATAGAGGGCGCTGGCGCGCGGGATCGGACTTGCACAATCGTCAACGTAAAGGAACTCTCGCGAAGCATTACCAGTTCCCCAAACCTCGATGAACGGGGCGTGACTACGTCGCGCTTCCACGCACTTGCGTATCAGCGCCGGAATGACGTGCGAACTTTCCAAATCAGCATTGTCACAAGGGCCATAGAGGTTTGCAGGCAGCAGAAAGATTGCGTTAAAGCCGTATTGCTTCCGGTAGCTTTGTGGCTGCACGAGCATCATTTTTTCGCGAGACCATAAGGCGCGTTAGTCTCTTCCGGGTAGCCATTCCACATCTCCTTGTAGCGTTCCTGTTCGCCGATGCGGTACCGCTTGCTCAGGCCTTCGCAGCGAATGGCTATGTCAGACATGGGTTAGGAAGAATGACCGGGGACAGATGACCGGAGACGCCGAAGAAGTCAGAGGTCAGCGGTCAGAAGTCAGAAACCAGAAGTCACAAGTCAGAAATCCGGAAGAGTTAGGAAACTAGGCTGTCGTAGGTATCATGAGGACCAATCCAGAACCAAACCAAGCCTTCAGCGCGGTCCCTTGCAAGTGCTCGATAACGACGACCCACGCGAACCGACCAAAATCGTCCTACTCTTTTTAGCCGAAGCGAAGGGTGACGCTCGTCAGCTTTCATAAGGGCAAAGTTCTTATCCGCGAGATCTCGAATTTCATCAGGCAGCTACCGATAGTGAAACCAAAACTCGGGAGACGCAAAGTGCTTCAAAGCGGAGTACAACGATCGGCTTCAAAGTCATCATCGGCTCGTTTGCCGGCCGCGTCCAATCGGCCAGTCGAAACGTCGACTTCGATCTGGCGATCCCACTGCTCTGCGAGAAACTCATCAAACCATTCGGAGAATCGAGCCAACTCCTCCGGAGATAGACGCGAGACTACGACCTCTAATTCTTCAATAGTCATGTCGCAAATTCTAAGAGAGCAAAGGGCGAAGAGCAAAGAGCAAAGGGCGAAGCCGACTGGGGACCGAAGACGGAAGACCGGAGACCGCCGGGTAAGCTAGGTGGTGGTTGAGAACTTTCGTAACTCGTGGTTCAGACCCTCAGAGCCAATTGCCATTCCGGCCGTCGTCGGTCGCTGGTCATCGGTCCGTCAGACCACATCCGCGAATTGTTGCTCCATGCGGCGGAAGTGGCTAAGGGCAAAGGGGGTGAAGGGTAAAGGGTCAAGGGTAAAGGGTAAGAGCTAAGTTGCCATCAGCTCTTCGCTCTTAGCTCCTTGCACTTTGCCCGCTTTGCTCTTAGCTCCTTGCGCCTTCCCCGCTGTTCCGTGGCCTTTGCCGGCAGTGGCCCCTTCGTACCACTCGATGGTTTGTTTCAGACCATCTTCCAAAGAAGTGGTCGCGCGGAAGCCGAACTGCTCGTAGGCGCGCGAGACATCCAGAGATCGGCGTGGCTGGCCGTCTGGTTTGTCGGCTTGCCAACGAGTCTCACCTACGAAGCCTGTGTGTTTCACAACCAGTGTTACCAGATCGCGGATAGTGATCTCGTTGCCGGTTCCGATGTTGACCGGGTCGGCGCCGTCGTAGAGTGCGCTGGCGCGCAGGATCGCGTCGGCACAGTCGTCAACATAAAGAAACTCGCGCGAGGCGTTTCCGGTTCCCCATACATCAATGTAGGGGGCGTGATTACGTCGCGCTTCCACGCACTTGCGTATCAGCGCCGGAATGACGTGCGAGCTTTCCAAGTCAGCATTGTCGCCGGGGCCGTAGAGGTTTGCCGGCAGCAGAAAGATCGCGTTGAAACCGTACTGCTCACGGTAGCTTTGTGCCTGCACCAGCATCATCTTTTTCGCCAGACCATAAGGCGCGTTGGTTTCTTCAGGGTAGCCGTTCCACAAATCGTCTTCTTTGAACGGGACAGGAGTGAATTTGGGATAAGCGCAGACGGTTCCGACTGCCACAAATTTGCTCACGTCATTGAGACGGGCTTGCTCAATCAGCTGCGCGCCCATCATCAGGTTGTTGTAGAAAAATCGACCGGGATTCTTTTGGTTCGCTCCAATGCCACCGACTACCGCCGCAAGGTGAGTCACCAGGTCTGGCCGCGTGTCAGCGAACAGACGCTTTACGTCGGCCATCTCAACCAGGTTGTAATCACTACTACGCGGGACGAATACTTCAACCCCGGGGCGTTCTTTCAGTTTAGCGACGACTCGGCGTCCTAAAAATCCCGCACCTCCGGTGACGACGATTCTCTTGTATGGGAAAGTTGTATTCGATTGTTCCATGATCAGATTGGACGGGAGACCGAGGACCGGAGACCGAGGACCGGAGACGGGTGACCGGTGACCGGTGACCGAAATACGATTACTTTTTCAGGGAGTGTCGGAACGCCTGCAACTTGGTAAATAGTTGATGGCCAAAAATGCGAATGCTAACAAGAGCATCATTGCTTAGATAAGCTCGCCGCCGAGCGATGTCAAGACAGGCAACGGTTTCCAACTAAGAACGCATGGAGAGACCCAGAAACCTATTCTGCTCATCATCGCTTTGTCCGGTAGAACCTTCGGCGATGTTTAGCACAACCGAGGTCCCTGCTCGCTGAAGTTGGCTTGTGAGATTGTATTTCTCTTCTACAGGAAAGCGCTTCGTTAGCTCATAAAGTTGGTCCAGGTATTCAAGCGCCAATTGATACACGTCCAGCTTTTGAAATTTATACTGGATTTCGCATGCTGGGAGCGTTGCGGTTTTCACTTCGATCACCGAGGACGGCAGACTGGAGACTGGAGACTGGAGACCGGAGACCGGAGACCGGAAGGTATTCCAGCGCCATTTGATATACGTCCGGGGGCCCGTCACCGGTCTTCGGTCACCCGTCCTCTTCTACAGGTTCAAAGTCCCTGTGGCGGCGGTCCGCTCAGTTTCATCGTCGACGTCACTCTTGTAGGCGCGCGCGCCGTAGTATTTTTTGTAGTAGTAGTAATCCTGTGAATGAAGGTTGACCTTATTGAGGACCACGCCAAAAACCTTTGCCCCGACGTCCTGCAGAAGTTGTCTCGAACGACGGACCACATGGCGCGAGCTCTTGCCGCCATGGACCACCAGGAGCACGCCGTCGACCATTGAGGAAACCAGCACCCCATCGGTAAACGAGGTGATGGGCGGCGAATCGATTACCACATGATTGAATTCCGACTGCAGCGCGGCAATCAGACGGCGCATCTGATCCGAGCCGAGCAGCTCCGCGGGATTGGGAGGTATCGGGCCCGAAGTCAATACGCTCAACCCTGTGACCTCGTCCTTTGAGACCATTGCCAGCATGTCAGCTTCAGAAGCATCGCTCGACAATATTGAGCTCAAGCCCAACCGATCCGATAATCCGAAAATCGACCGAAGACGCGGCCGGCGCATGTCAGCATCGACAATAACCACGGTGGCACCTGTTTGAGCCAGAGTAATGGCTGTGTTAACCGCAGTTGTCGTCTTACCTTCACTTGGCAGACTCGAGGTTACCAATAATGTTTTCGGTGACCGCCCGGCAGTTGAGAGAAGAACTGAAGTACGTAGCTGGCGATACGCCTCCGCCAGAGGCGACTGGCCATCTACATTCATCAGTAATTCTGGAGTATCCGCAGAGTGTCCGTTACGCTTTTGCAACGCGCCTGGTGAACCCAGCAGACGACGCTTGCCGCCGCTTCCGATCGAAGGAATTACAGCCAGCGCGGGCAGATGCAGCAACCGCTCGACGTCTTCGGTTGAGTGGACAGAGTCGTCAAGATATTCGAGTAGCAATGCCAGACCCACGCCCAGGCCCAGGGATAGAAACATGGCCATCATCACGGTGCGCGTGCGATTTGGACCAACTGGTCCTTCGGGGGCCAGCGCGTAATCGATGATCGATACGTTATTTGGCTTGCTCGCCATAATGACGTCGTTCTCTTTGGAGCGCTGCAGCAGGTTGTCCAGCAGGGTCTTGTTCGTCACGATCTCCTGTTGAATGATGCGGTAGTTGATGGCCGCCTCATTTTGCGTGAGGGTCTCACCACGTTGTTGCTGAAACGACTTGCGCAAAGCCTGCTCTCTCGCGAGTGTCTCGCGATATCTGGTCTCGAGATTGGTCAGCAGTGTGGAGCTCTTCTTGCCGCGAAGGTCCTTGATTTGAGTCTGCAACTCGCCAATCTGAGGATCCAGTTCTTTAACCTCGGGTGCTTCTTCGGTCGCTTCAACCAGCAACTGTGTTCTCTTCTGCTGCAACTCTGCAAGTTTTGACTCCAATTCGCCCAGGCGCTTCTCGTCAGCATCGACAAGCGCATCGGCCCTGCCAATGCCTTTGGCACTGGTGTATTTACTTTCCGCGTCGATACGGTCCTTCTCGGCCTCAACCAGCTGCGTGTTGAGTGCAGCCAGCCGTTCGACAACAGTATTCTGGTTGGCGTCGAGGGAGATGATCTGGTTGTTTTTGGCGTAGTTAACCAGGCGCTCTTCGTCACTACGGATTTGCTGTTGCAGTTCAGCGATGCGTTTCTGCAAAAAGTCTCCGGTAGTAGCGTTCGTCTCACTTTTCTTTTCCAGATTGTTGTAGACGTAGGTTTCCGCTATCGCGTTGACGACCTTTGATGCTACCTCTGGGTCAGTGTGTGTAAACGAGATGTCTATCAGCCGCGTCTCTTTATATAAACCGCGTGTCTCCTTTACCGGATCAACCTTTGAGCCTCCGAGAATCGCTCGCACGTAAGGGGCAAGCCGCTTAGCTTCCGCCAGATCCTCGTGAGAGCTAGCGGCAGCGACAGTGGTGTTCAGTGGTAGTTCATTCTTTACCTGGGCGGCCGAGGCTGGCTTCTCATCGGTTCCGAAGCCTGCCATGCGCTTTACAGTTTGCCAGGTAGATCTTTTGCGAGTGGAGTCTCCTCTAAAGAAGTTGGGATTGTGCTCCAGGTCTAGAGTCTTGACGACGCGGCGCATTAGACCAGGGCTTACCAATATTTGCAGTTGAGTGTTGAAGTAAACCGGATCGTTTGTGGGACCAAAAACGTATGGGGCCTTGCTGCCTACGAGCTCGGCGTTGTTCTCGAGATTAACTTGCACGCGAGCGCTGGCCTTATAGATGTCCGGCTTGCGCGCCACATAAAGCACGGAAAGCATGGTAACCAGAACAACCATGCTGATGACCAGCCACAAACGTTTGCGCACCGCCCGCCAGTAATCAAGCAGGTGGACTTCCGTCTCCGCATTAGGATCGACACCATAGTTGTAGGTGTGCGGATTGCGCCCCAAGTCGCCTGGCCTTTCGAGCGCCGTTGGCTCGGGTTCTTTTTTGATTAAGTCATGAGGGTTCATATTGGTTGTCGAGGACTTGGCGTTTGCGGCTTGCCGCAGCACCTTGCGGAAAGCCTATGGCTTTCCGTCCGTCATCCACCCCAGTTCTTTCCCGAGGCTGAGCCTCAGGAAAGGTAGATTATTAACCTAGTCCCGGAAAGGCTGAGCCTTTCCGCAATGTGCGGCGGCAAGCCGCGCCTCGGCGGTCATCCGTCGTTCCCTTACGGGATTACCCGCACAGGAAGCTGCGTCAACGACTGCGCGCCGCCGCCGATGATGCTGCGTAACAAACTTTTGGCTTCCGAGGTTTGCACGTTCACTATGTCATTAGGCAAAAGTGCGATGTCCTGAGCGCGTTTCTTCTCGATTGCTGTGAGATCAACCATTATCTCTTTCCTAGTCTGAGTGCCGGGCTCCTGCCTGACAATCCGGATCTTGTCCTTCTTGCTGTCCTTCGCAACTCCGCCTGCCATGGCGATAGCCTGCGTGAGTGTGATCGGCTCGCTCAAAGGAATTGAACGAGGCGTAAGTACATTTCCCACCACGTAGACTTGATCAGCTTCCGGGAGCGTCACGATGTCGCCGGCCTGCAAATAAGGGTTCGCGTGCGGTTTTCCGGCAAGCGTATCGCTGAGCTTGTAACTGGAGAACGCGAGATCTTCGGCTTCAGAGTCATTCTGCTGGCAGGCGATAACCGGCGGCGAATGGACAATATTGATCGTTTGTCCCGCTTTTGCAGAGGGCCCCCTGGCGTAAGTGAGTAGCTCGAGCAAACGTATGCGCCGTTGCAATTGGAATCGGCCTTGCTCATTTACGAAGCCAATAATCGATACTGTGACTGAGCGATACTCCTTGATGAAGACGTCAACTTGCGGTTTGCGGTAAAACTTCAGGTATCTGGCGGCGATCTCTTTTGCCAACTCGCCCTCTGTTTTACAGGCAGCTTGAATCTCCGTATCGACCAAGGGCATGCGAATCATTCCATTGCCCTCAACACGAACGGCGTCTCGGGAAAGGTTGGGCCGGTTCAAGATGCGTATATCGAGAACGTCGCCCGGGCCGATCCGATAGCGCGCCTGCTCTTCGGACGCGGAGGGCAGGGCTGGTTGACCAACAGTTGTCGCGGTGGCTTGTTGGCCGAAAGCCGAAAGGGCGCAACCAAAAATGACTACTGCCGCGAGAATCATGCATCTCCAGGATGTATGAATTCCGATGTAACCCCGATGGAGTCCGACGGGACAATGCGTAACTCGTCTTTCTTTGTGCATCCTCATGTCCTCTGTAATACAAACTCGCGGAATGTTTTGAGCAAGAACCACGCGGAGCGATCTCGTTAACACCGTGGCTTCATAGACGGCGAGAAACTCTCAGTCATGGAAGGAGAACCCTTGTGCATCTCTCAGGTCAGGAAGGTGGGCTTGCCCCCGCTCTTCGTTGATTACCAGTTTGTGAATGCGATTCCCACACCTTCAGCTCCCTCTCAATTTCTTCAGGATTCTATGTGCCCAACAAAGAGCGGGGGCAAGCCCACCTTCCTGACCTGAGAGTATTCACAGTTGCGCTTGTATAGCCGAGAGTGTCATATCGATACTTACTTTCTGGCCAGGCCCACGCGACGCGAGAGGAGTGCTTCCCGCATGTGATTTGGATGGGCCAGGTTTAATACGGTGTTGCTCAATAGAACCAATAATTCCTCGTGTTCCCTATTAAATGTTCCCGTGAGCGGCTGGTCCCCGACCTTGGTTACCACGCCTTCTCTCACCCACTGCCAAAACTGGGTCTGTGTGGTCCAAAACTCCTTGCGATCCTTGCAGACTACCAGGGCAGTTTTCTTTCTTTTCTTCTTCTTCTTGTCTTTGTTGGTACTCATCTTTCTTGCTGTGACCATAGACACACTTCCGCCCCGGTATGTCGACTGAGTTCGCGGCCTGCCTGGGCGAATTGCAGCACACACGGTACCCCGAAGGGAAGCCTCTCTGCGAGGCAGCATTAGATTCTCAAAACTACATCAACAAGCGGGATATCAATTCCGCCCGTCGCTTCACACCAAACTTGACAAAGATATTGCGCAAGTGGAATTTCACTGTTTGTTCGGTCACTGACAATCGTGATCCTATCTCCGCGTTGGTAACCCCTTCCGCACAACACAATGCGACCTGAGCTTCGCGTCGGCTGAGGTTCTTGTTTTCAGCTACTCGCGCAATAACACGTTTAAACGAGCGATTAACAAATTTTGCTTCCATCCCTTTTTCATAGGTCCAAATTCCCCTTTCGTTTCTGCGCGCGAGTACCTCTCCGGGTGGGACGGCGCGGTAAGACACTGCCTCCCGTAAGCCGTTTCCGGCGTCCTTCCTCTCCCGCTCGACACTAAATTTAGCCACCAGTCCCTCCAGGCCGCGCCTTATTGTGCTAAGACTGTTGATGTTTGTGACCTCCTTAATGCGCCGGACCGTGAACGACGCTTGGCCATTTGACTCCGGACCGGTGGAGACCAACATTGCCAGGTAGAGTTGTCGCTCGAGCGGCGTGTGGCTCAATGCCACCAGCGCGCCGGTTGTTTCATCTTCCGGACGCCCTATGTTCTGGCCTAAAGGATAGGTTTTTGAATCAGCGTTTGCGTTGGCTTCACTTCTTTGAGGGAACATGGAGTTTGTCTCAGAAAGTAGGTTGGGCTGGCCCAAAATTACCTGGCCCGACCGTCGGAGTGCGAAAACTTCGTGGTTCAGGTTGAGTAACCCGAAACGAAGGGACGCGTTGATAGCTCCTGATGTTCAACCGAGTGTTGTGAAGGAGGGGTGTTAGCTGGGAACCCCGGGAAATCACAAAGCTCAACGAACCAACTATGCCAAATTCGCGACAGAGCCTAATTGCATCAATAGTTTATGTCAAGACTTTTTCATGTAGGACATAATAGGTATGAAAAGAGGGTTAAAACAGGAATACGATCCACGAAATCACACGAACGCGCACGAAGGTCATTTCGTGGTGGTTCGTGAGATTTCGCGGATCGTCTTGCTGACCGGGGCAGTAGCCCGACCGTTAGGAAGGGCGTTTCCCATATTGCAACTGTGACGCCCTCCCTAACGGTCGGGCTACTGCCCCTTCCCGCTATCGCTCGCGGGCATCGATCATTTCACACCACAGATGGCCGATGGTGATGTGAGCTTCCTGCACGCGGGAGGTCCGGTTGGAGGGTACGACGACAGCGAGGTCACAGAGTGAAGCGAGCGGCTCGCCGGCACATCCTGACAACGCAATGGTTTTACATCCGACAGCCCGGGCTTGCTCAGCCGCTTTGATCACGTTTAGCGACTGCCCGCTAGTGCTGATCGCGATCAGGAGGTCGCCAGATACAGCCAACGCCTCGACCTGGCGCGCGAAGACCCCCTCGTAGCCGTAATCGTTGCTGATCGCCGTCAGGGCCGACGTATCGGTAGTGAGCGCGATGGCCGGGTAAGCACGCCGGTGCCGTTCATATCGCCCGACCAACTCAGCCGCAAGATGCTGGGCGTCGGCCGCACTGCCCCCATTCCCGCAGAATAGGACTTTGTTACCTGCTTCCAGAGTTTGCAATATCAACCGGCCGGCCTGTTCAATCTCTCCAAGTTTTGAATTGAGCAATGCACGGATGGCATCCAGGTGCTCCTCAAGAGAGCTGCGCAGGAGATCGCTTAGAGAGTCTTTGTTATCCACGTTGGTGTGGGAAACTAGCATAGTTTGTTGGCGAAGTGTAAACCTGCAGCCAGAGTTGGTTTGCCCCGCTGTTCGCTGGCTACTTGCAATCTTGAATTTTCCACAGCCTCCTTGGAGTGCGCCGCCTTGTCGGCGCTTTGGCCCGCTGCGACTAGTCGCCGCTTTGTGGAGTCAGAGGCTTGAAGGATTCTAGTTGAATCTGCCTCGACATCGTGGCGCCAAGCCGCCACGGGACAAAGCGCCGACAACCGGGGTCCCCGGCGCGGCAGCCGCGCTGGGGTGGTCGTGGCGGCGCACTCCAAGGAGAGATCAGGCTGCATTTTCAGGAACGTTTCCTGCCGCATTGGTGTCTAAGCGAAGTCTAGCAGTTTGTCTTAGGGTTCCTCGCGGTAAAACAAGTGGCTGCGCGATGTGACTAAGATGCGACTAACAGTAAAGCTTTCGCGTTTGGCGTTGACTATTGTTCTAAGTGTCATTGCGCCTATAAGTCTTGCCCAAAGACCTGACTCAAAAGTCGCCGACTTTGCCCGAGAGCTACTCAGATCCGATTCGACAGCAAAACGAAGCGAATTGTTAGCCGCGAAAAGAGAGTTGGTCACGATTGAGCTCGGTAAAGAGCTGGTCAGACAAGGGAACTTCCATTTACTCGCCGGTAAGTATTCGGCAGCTTTCGACGTCTATAGCCTGGCGGGAAGCGTTTCCAGTCAAATCAACGACAGCAACGGACTCGCCTCAGCCTCACTCAACATCGGCACCGTTTATTACTTCCAGGGTAACTACGCTCCGGCTCTCGAGCATTACCGGCGAGCCCGAACACTTTTCACTTCCGCGGGAAACCAGTGGGAAGCAGCAAAAGCTCTTTCGGGTATAGCGCTAATCCATAAAGAACAACGCGAGGATGAGGAGGCCTTGAAAGTTTTCGCGCAGGTCCTGAAAGAATTCGAAAACCTCAACGACAAAGAGGAGATGGCTAACACGCTGAGCAGCATGGGAGCCATTTACTACGCGCGCGGCGAATACCCTGCAGCCTCGAAGGCTTTCTCAAGAAGCAGAGAGCTCAATGGAGGCTCACAAAACGTGCTGCACATGGCAGACGCGTTCTACATGCAGGGTGACTACGCACAGGCGTCTGACCACTACCAATTATCTGTTAAGAGTTTTGAACAGGAGGGAAACGCTGCAGGGCTGATCAGCGCTTTGGAGGGCGCAGCCAATTCCAACTATTACCAGGGCAAATATGATGAAGCGCTCGAATACTATCGACGCAATGTGACCATACAGAAAGGGCAGCGCGACGAGTCGGGTGTCGCGACGTCTCTTCAGGGGATGGGTAATGTCTACAGGTCACGCGGTGACCTCGATTCGGCGTTGGATAGTTATTCAAAGAGCCTTACTGTTGCTGAACAGTCAAGCGTCAAAGTGTCAACTGCCGCAACGATCGGAAGCATCGGACTCGTCAGAACCATGCAAGGCGATCATGTTCAGTCTGCGAACTACTTCAAACAAAGCCTGGCCCAATTTGAAGCAACCGGCGACAAAGTCGGAATGGCCCGCATGTTGGGCCATCTGGGGAACGCTTACTACGCCGTGGGAAATTACGAGCCCGCGCTCGAGTCTTATCTGAAGAGTCTGACTCTTCGAGAGTCGATGGATGACCGGCCGGGTCAGGCAGGTTTGCTGGTTGGCATAGGCACGGTTCTCTTGGCCCAGAAGGATTACCCACGGGCGCTCGAAAACTATCAGAAAGCGCAGCGCCTCTATGAAGCGGTGGCAAACAAAGAAGCAACGGCCTATGTACTTACGAGGCTCGCGGAGACTTATCTGTTGCAAGGCGATTATCCACAGACGCTCGCGAATGCAGAGCGCGCCTACGCCCTGGGAAAAGAAGTCGAAAGCTTAAGCACGTCCTGGTACGCGCGGCTGGTTTACGGCAAAGCTCAACGCACTTTAAACCAACTTCACCAGGCAAGTGAGGCTTTCGCCGAAGCCGTAACCATCGTTGAGTCGTTGCGCTTCGAGCCTGCCGCCGTTGAAGTGGGCGACGGCAGAAGCAGCCTGCTTCCCTATCTTTCGCAGGTTGATCTTCTAATCGATCAAAACAAACCCGTTGAAGCTTTCGACATCGCCGAACGAGCAAGGGCGCAAGCGCTTTCGGAGTTGCTGCGCCGAAGCAGCGCGAGGATCACCAGGGGCATGTCAGCGGAGGAGCAAACGGAGGAACGCAAACTTACCGGGGATGTGGTCTCCCTCAGTCTCCAACTCGATCGACAATCGCAGTCAAGGACTTATGACGAAGTGCGCCAGGCTTCTCTCAAAAACCAACTGCGCGCGGCGCGTACAGCTTATGGATCGTTCCTGAAGCGTCTGTTTGTAAGCCAACCGGCATTGCTAATCGCCCGAGGTGGACTGCCTTCGCTCAAACTCGAAGAGACACGCGCTCTGATTGCGGACCAGCAAACTGCACTGCTTAATTATGTCGTTACTGAGGACAACGTATATTTATTTGCCATTACTCTCGACCACGTATCGCCGATCCCTGTTCGAACTGGCGCTGCTGGTGTGCCGAAGCGAGTTGCCAGGCCGAGGTCCCGGGCGGCGCGGCCCACTATTACTCTGAAGGTCTACCCTCTGAATGTCAGGCCGAGCGACCTGGGTGATCGCATCGCCCGATTTCAGCAATTGCTGGCTAACCGCGATGAAGCGTTCAGTCCATTCGCGCGCGAGTTGTACGACTTATTAGTGAAGCCGGCTGATGAACAACTCGCAGGGAAGACTAAGCTAATTATTATTCCTGACCGCCTTTTATGGCGACTGCCTTTCGCCGCCTTGCAACCCGTTGACGATCGCTATTTGATAGAACAAGCCGCGATATCTTATGTGCCTTCTGTCTCCGCATTACGCGAGATGAGGACTCCGCGACATCCGCAGAACATTCGCGATAAAGCTTCGAAAGCTTCCACATCGCCTCTCACGCTTTCGGCTTTCGGAAACCCGCTGCTAGCGCTGGAGCTTCGACAGCGTCTCAAGTCTAATAAACTGACCGACAACGCGAATATAAACACGTCGGTGCAGGCGACGGAGGCCGGACTTGACCAATCCCTTGATCCAAATAGCGAAAACCAGAAACTGCGAGATCTGTATGGCAGTGCGCAGAGTCGTGTGTTTACGGGGCTTGACGCGACCGAGGAACGCGCCAGAGTCGAAGCGGGTCGTGCTAACGTGGTTCTACATTTTGCGGTTCCCGCCGTTCTCGACGACGCGATACCGTTGTATTCCTTTACCGCGCTCTCCGCGTTGGGCGGTCAACAGGCGACTCAGGATAATAATGGCCTGCTTCAGACGTGGGAAGTAATGAATCTGAATTCACAGTCTCGTTTGGTTGTGTTATCCGGGGCGGAGATGCAAGGCGGGCGAGTAGGACCAGGTGACGCCGTAGCGGGACTTACGTGGGCATGGTTTGTTGCCGGAACTCGGACATTTGCCTTGACTCGATGGCCCGTTCAGTCCCCTGCTCTCGCGACGTTTATGACCGACTTCCACGCCGGTGTGAAAGCCGCAGGATCTGGAGCGCGCAGTGGATCTCCAGGTGGCTCAAGAGCGCGATTCAATACGTCTGTCTCAACGGCAGAATCCATGCGACAAAGCATGTTGACGCTGAGACGCTCGAAAGAATATCAACATCCTTACTACTGGAGCGCGTTCATGCTCCTGGGCGACGGAAGGTAGCCCTTTGGAGTGCGCCGCCTTGTCGGCGCTTTGTCCCGCTGCGACTAGTCGCAGCTTTGTTTGCTTTAGAGGCTTGAAGGATTCTAGGTGAATCTGTCGCGACATCGTGGCGCCAAGCCGCCACGGGACAAAGCGCCGACAAGGCGGCGCACTCCAAGGCGTTATTAGTAGTCGTCCGCGATGTTTAGCTTGTCAGTCTTGAAGCTGTAAATCGTTTTGATCGTGGCTGGAGATGAGGTGCGTTCAAACCAGCCGGCGGAACACCATGGATATTGATTGGCTACCCTAACCAGTCCATGCTTCACAGGGTTTTGGTGAACGTAGTTGAGACGTGCGAGGTAGGAACGTTCGTACGTTAACTTGGAGTCCCAAAAGTTATGCCAAACTTCACGGCCTGCCGCGTGGTCCAGACAATTCAGTTCGCGTGCGGTGTCTGCATGTAGATGCTTCAGGAATCGGTCAAGTGGTAAAGCGTCTGCATAGCCGCGTGCAATGAAATGATAGTGATTAACAAATACCGACCACGCCTCAAGCTGCCATTCATAACGTTTAGCGAGTAAGAGCAGTTTATGCTCTAGCAGACTCAAAGCTTCCTCAGTGTGGAAGAAGTGTTGTTTATGAAGAGCGTGGCGCCGGTAACCATATAAATACCGGCCGAATCCAGCCGATGAACTGGTGCGTGGGGCCAGTCTTTATTTAGGTCCACGGGAGGCTCCTTAGAGTATTGCGTTTGCAGTCTTGCGATTTGAATACTCGCGAAGTTGGGACGTCAAGATTTCTTGGAGATCAGGATAATCGCGCTAATGCAAGAATTTGAGCAACCCTTTGGAGTGCGCCGCCTTGTCGGCGCTTTGTCCCGCTGCGACTAGTCGCAGCTTTGTTTGCTTTAGAGGCTTGAAGGATTCTAGGTGAATCTGTCGCGACATCGTGGCGCCAAGCCGCCACGGGACAAAGCGCCGACAAGGCGGCGCACTCCAAATGTCGCCGACAAGGCGGCGCACTCCAAAGAGGGGCCTGTTTCGCCGCCGATGCAAGCAATCGCGTAGTACATAAAACGCACTGATCCATTCTCACCGATTTACTATTCATGCCTTCGCCCTTACCATTCACAATTCAATGTCAATCGCCACCACCTCCACTCCAATGTTGCGCCAGTACCAGGAACTCAAGCAGCAGCACCCTGGCACGCTGCTGTTTTTTCGCCTGGGCGACTTCTACGAGCTCTTCTTTGAAGACGCTGTGATTGGAGCGCGGGAGCTGCAGATAACACTCACCGCGCGCCATAAAGAGCGCGGTGATCCAATACCAATGTGTGGCGTGCCCCACCATTCGGCGGCAAACTACATCGCGCGCCTGGTGCGTAAGGGTTACCGCGTAGCCATTTGCGAACAGACTGAAGACGCTTCGAAAACGAAGAAGCTTGTGCGGCGCGAAGTAGTCAGGATCGTGACAC
This sequence comes from Acidobacteriota bacterium, assembly GCA_038040525.1. Taxonomy (GTDB): domain Bacteria; phylum Acidobacteriota; class Blastocatellia; order Pyrinomonadales; family Pyrinomonadaceae; genus PSRF01. The sequence goes on from JBBPIC010000014.1 coordinate 92,865, forward strand.
CGGGCACCCCCATCGATCCTCAACTCCTGGAAGCACGCGAAGCGGTCTACCTGGCGGCGGTTTGCACCTCTGGAGAGACAATTGGCGCTGCCTTCCTCGATATTTCGACCGGCGAATTCCGTGCGACACAGGAAAGCGGGTCTGAGGCCTGGGAAAAGATCCGAGCTGATTTGGAGTCCTACTCGCCCCGGGAGTTGCTGTTTCCCGCTTCCCTTGCCCCTTTAATTAAGTCAGGACTCACTGGAAAACCGCAGACCGCACCACTGCCGCTTGCACCCGGTGATGCAACTACCGCGGACACCAAGCCTGCAAGTCAATCCTCCGGGCAAACGACAGGCGTTCAATTCATAAATGCGGCGCTGACGCCGGTGGATGATTGGTCCTGGCAGAAGAAGGATTGCGCGGATCTGTTGCTCAGCCATTTCGGTACTGCTTCCCTCGAAGGCTATGGCATTGAAGGCAAGGACGAAGCGATAAGAGCAGCTGGAGCATGCCTGCGTTATGCGCAGGAGACGCAAAGGGCCGCCGCCGCCCACATCACCGATCTGGTTTTCTTCGCGCCGCAGGACCATCTGGTCCTCGACAACGTCACAGTGAAGAACCTTGAGCTCATCGACTCGCTCAGCGGTGCCAGCGGACGAACGCTTCTGAGCGTCATTGACGAGACGGTGACCGCGATGGGCGCGCGGCTGCTGCGTTCATGGTTGCTCAGACCGTGCGTCAGGCGTGGTGAGGTGGAAGCGCGATTGGCGGCCGTGCAGGATCTGTTCGCGTCACAAATTACCAGAGACAAGATTCGCTCTTTGCTGAAAGAAGTTTCTGATCTGGAACGTTTAGTCGGCAGGATCAGTCTTGGTTCAGCGACCCCACGCGACTTGAATGCGATCCTGCGTTCGCTCTACCAGGTGCCTGCGATTCGCGAAAACCTGGCGGCGGCCCCTTCTTCGCTCTTGCAGGTGCTATCCGAAAGCGCCGACGACGTGCCGGAAATTTGTGCGTTATTGATAAAGGCAATCAGCGACGAGCCGCCGGCGAAGATAAGCGATGGCGATGCGATCCGAGGAGGTTACTCTGACGAACTGGACGAACTGCGGTCCATCAGCCGCAACGCTAAACAAATTATCGCGACCCTCGAGGCTACTGAACGCAATCGCAGCGGCATCGGCAATCTCCGCATCAAATTTAATAATGTCTTCGGCTACTTCATCGAAGTTTCAAAGGGAAACGCTTCGCGTGTACCCGCTGACTACGAGCGCAGGCAAACTCTAACTAACTCAGAGCGATTCACCACTCCGGAGTTGAGAGACTGGGAGAAGAAAGTCCTGGGTGCCGAGGAGCGCATCCTTCAACTCGAAGTCGAGCTCTTCAACGATGTTTGCCGGCAAGTCGCCGCGGAAACGAAACGCATACAGGCGACGGCACGCGCGCTCGCAGCCCTCGATGCCCTCGCCTCGCTTGGGGAAACCGCTGCGCGACGCCGTTTTGTCAGACCGGCGATGCACGACGGCGACGAAATTGAAATCGTGCAGGGCCGGCATCCCGTGATCGAAGTCTTCAGTGAAGAGCCGTTCATTCCAAACAGCGTCTACCTGAACAACTCGACCGATCGCCTGCTGATCATTACCGGTCCGAATATGGGAGGAAAGAGCACGGTGCTGCGCCAGGTTGCAATCGCCAGCATCCTTGCTCAGATGGGCAGCTTCATTCCCGCGGAGAAGGCCCGTTTGCCGCTCCTCGATCGTGTTTGGACACGTGTCGGGGCTTCAGACGATCTGACGCGCGGTCGCAGCACATTCATGGTCGAGATGACTGAGACGGCTGCCATACTTCACAGTGCAACCCCGCGGTCTCTTGTCCTGTTGGACGAGATTGGAAGAGGTACAGCTACGTTTGATGGTCTTTCCATCGCCTGGGCCGTGGCCGAGTATTTACATGATTCTCCGGAGCACGCCGCCAAGACTTTGTTTGCTACGCACTATCACGAACTTACCGAGCTCGCCGAGCGGCTGCCGGGCGCGCAAAATTACCAAATCACCGCGGCCGAGCGGGAAGGTGAAGTGGTGTTCCTACACCGGCTGGAGCGCGGTCGCGCGTCCAAGTCGTATGGAATCCAGGTAGCTCGCCTGGCCGGCATGCCTCCAGCAGTGCTCGCGAACGCGCGCGAAGTGTTGGCCAGGCTGGAGCGTTATGAGCTGGACGTTTTTGCTGAGGACGAAGTTTCTGCAACGGCCGCAGCGGTGACGGTTGAAGCAAGGGCGGCGGCACAAGGCGCCGGTGCGAATGAATCTTCGACTTCCGTCTCGGCGGCAGGCGAGGCATTGGAAAATGCTGCGCGTCGCGCCGGGCGCAGAAGAGCCGCCGCTCAAGCTTCGCTTTTTGATCTCGCGAATCAGAAAGTGGTTGAGGAGTTACTCCGGATCGAACCTGACAAGTTGTCGCCGGAAGAAGCCAAAGAACTGCTTCGCAAACTCCGCGACCGGATGATGTAAGGAAAGATCGGCGGTCGCTATCCGCAGATTACGCAGATTCTAAATCGTCCAAATGAGTTAAGGCTTATCCCGATGAGTGCAGAGACTCAGTCTGTTGTAGTTCTATTCTTAAATCTGTGTAATCTGCGTAATCTGCGGATAGTCATCTGCGGCTAATGCTCTTCTGCGGCGGTGTGTCAGTCACCCGGAACCATTCACCCTGACCATCGTTGGTCCTTAACAGACGCATGATTTCGTCGAAGTTGAACGGACGTGCACCGCGGCGGCCAAATACCGACACCTGGTTCCCGCTTTCATCCACCGCGCGATCACGATCAAGCGGTTTGGAAATCGCCAACGCTTCGCCCTTGGTTTTAAACGTTGCAATCAGCCGGGGGCTGGGCCGGGGACTAAACCCTGCATATTCAGGCATCGTCTCCGGTGACGTAAGCTGCAGAATGCGCAGGCCATTCTTTCCGTCGGCTACATAAGCAAACAAACTGGCATTAGTCATCGCTACCTTAACCTGGTGCACGTCATTTAGTTTGCCGTCAGCGTTGTAGATTTGATCAAGTCTTGGTTCCGTTGGTTGTTCCACATCGACTATAGCTATTCCTTCTTCTCCATTCGCAACATAAGCGTAGGTTCTGGCAACGTAAACGTCATGCGCATGGCCCAGATCAACGTAGGCCCTGCGCACGATGTTGGGGTCACCCGGTACCGATAGATCAAGCACCTTGAGCCCGTCATCGTCCACGACGAAGCCATACCGAAACTGAATTGCAATGGCGCGGGGATTACGAAGGTCGTTTGAACCGATTCGCTTAACCACCCTGGGGTTGAGAGGATCGTCAAGATCAACAACCACCAGCCCTGACCTGGTAGTTATGTATGCATACCTGCCTGCGATCGTGATGTTGTTCGCATCGTCCAGTGCCCCGCCGGGGTTGAACGCCCCATTGGGATACTTCTTCGGGTCCAGGACGCGACGTAGATAGTTATTAAGCGGATCACCATCCAGCAAAGTCGCGGCGTTTACGAGAACCAGGCCTTCGTATTTGTCGACCACGTAGAGATAGGCGTAAAGCGGATGAATCGACTGCTCTTCATTCACAAGCTGCCTGCGGTCCGGGCCCGTTAGCCTCGCCGCATTTTCAGGATCGATCATTGTGCCGTCAGACTTCATTCGCCAGCGAGCCGGGTCAACCGCCAATGTAGTCGGCGCGGCCACCGCTGTTGCATACCTGGTCTTCAACCAGAACCTCTGTCCAAATCTTGAAACCGGCGCAGTGGTTATTCGCTCCGAAAATCCCTTCTGATCGATCTGCGCCACGTCATAGACTCGCAAACCACCTTCTCCAGCCGCCACGTAGGCGTATTCGCCACGCAACTGCACCTGCAACACGCTGGGATTGCCGACGTGCTCATAGAAGGTCTTTAGTTCACTCCCCTCTTTGACAAACTTTTCATAGTTGTCGGGATAGGCAATGCGATGAAGGGTGCTCCCAATGACCGCTTGCGGCTCACTGCGCTCGGTCGTCACCACGGCGTCTAGCGAATGACCCGCAGCGACGTAAACGTAGCGACCCATAAAGTTGACAAAGTTAGTGCCCTGCAAAAGCAACTGGGCCAACCAGGCATTGTTGTCATTGTTTGCCGAGACGTGACAATCCGAGCAGGCTTTAGTTTCTGTTGTCCTCACCGTGTGAGGAATGTGTGTGTTGAAAGCCTGTCCGGCAAAGCCTTCAGCGGATGTCGTCTGTTGCTGGGAATAGATCCATTCGCGGTTTTGATTCTGAGAGCTGACCAGCACCGCGGAAGACGAACGCACCGGGGCCACTCGATTTCCGGTGACGGTGCCATCGCGGCCCAGCATGAAGACGTCATCTCGCAAAACCTGAAAATTGTATTGAGTGAAGTTGCGAGACTCGCCACCTTCATTGTGGCGATTGGGCATCTTGCGGTTCGCCTCCATCGAAAGGTGGCAACCAAAACAACTGGTCACCCACGATGAATGACAGGCCACACAAGTCATGTCTTTGTCGCGATGCGCGAGCGAGCTGTCATCCTTCGGCAATTCGCCCCAGGTCGCGTTGTCTTTGCGAATAGTTTTTGAGTAACGCGATTTATCGTTGAAGTCGGGAGTACCGGGAGTGATCGTGTCGATGGTTTGAGGAACTCGCCACCATCGTCCAGGCACGACCAGCGAGTTTTGAACGATGTCACCGGTCTTTAACTCAGTTTCGTTTCCCTTTTCGTTTTTCTTTTTTCGATTGCTGCGTTGCACCTGAAAAACCTGGACCTTGCCGCCATCCGCATCGCGGGTGGTGAAACCTCGAGTGAGGTTTCGTCCGACGACGGCCGGCCTTCCGGTCTGTGCAGCAGCAACCGGCGCCGCTGGGCCGGAAGTGAACAAGGTCGCGCGTTGGCGAATTGAGCCGTGACAGTCTTCGCAGGCGATCTCAATCGCGGCGCGGGGTTCGTTATATAGATTGCCGTTGCCGTGCGCGTCCTGGCGAAAATGACAATCGATGCAGTGCATGCCTTTCTCGAGATGTATGTCGTTTAGATGAACGGCCTTCTTAAACTTATCGGGGTCGCCGGCGGAAACGAGGTTTCCTGCCGCGTCCAGTAAATTGCCTTTGCGATCGCGTTTGAAGACTTTGCGAAACAGCCAACCGTGGCCGTTAAAACTTCCAAACTGAGTGTTCTTCAATCCAGCATTAAACTCCGGCGTTCCCGTTTGAGCTAAGAACTCAAGGTCGGACCACAAGCCACGCACGCTTGCTCCTTCCGGGTTGCGGTTCAGCTTCGTCTGTTCCTCCTCCGCGGAGGGAGTGCGCTGCTGCTTCGGATACATCTTGTCGCCATCGCTCTCGTTGTCCCACCAGGTCATGCCGAGATAACTGGCCACCATGTTTGTGCCCGGGTGCATATGACAGACCATGCACTGGGACGTAGGAATTTGGTTTGTGAATTGATGCTTGATGGGATGGCCCGAGACGTTTTTCGGAATGTTCGGATCCGCGGTCTGCGATCGCCCAAGGTTTCCCAGCGCGCTGTAAAAAGCTGAATGCGACGGCTCCCGATCGTTGGCATAAATCACGTGACAGGCGGAGCACCCGGACGATCGATAGTCGCCGGGATGATCGTTGGTGCCGAGAAAGTTCAGCGTTGGATCAAGCAGACGCGTCTTCTGCAAACCCAGGTAGACTGGGTCTGTGCGTTGGTTGGAACCAAAGCCGCGCGGGCTCAGTCCTTTGTCAGGTTTGCCCGGCTCTTCTTCTTTGTCCGGCAGCCCTACTTCAAGCCGGCGTTTGCCGCCGCGCTCGAACACACGCAGCACATTGCCTGGCTGAGCGATTTCCCAACGCGGAATCGGATCGAGGAATTCCAGCAGACCCTTTGTCCGGCGATCCTCGTAGGACGGCGTGGGTGACTGTATTAGCGTCTGTGGTGAACCATCTTCATTGTAGCTTTCGCCGAACCGCACATCTTTGAGAGGAAAGCCACCGTTGTTGTAGAGGGCCGCGCCCCAAAGCATTGCGCCGTGGGCCATCATGCTGCGCGCGACGTTCTTCGATTCAACTTCGTGGCATCCGCCCTCACCGCACGTCTTCGCGGCAACGCGCAGGTCGCCGGGATTGATAAACCGAACAAACTCCCAGCTCTCGCGCGCGAGCAAAGTGTTGGTTCGTTCCGGGTTCGCGCCAGTGTATTTGCCGTCACGTTTCCACTCGTCCGGAAACCTCGGGCGAACGTGTGCGTCGTTTTTGATGCGTGCGATGTCTTTGGGATCGTCAGTGGACTTGCGTGGCACCGGGTTGCCGCCGTGGCAACGGGTGCAGGTGAGACCAACGGCATCTTTGTCGCCGTTCAGTTTTTCAAGCGTCTCAGTCGTGCCGTATTTATGCATCGGCTCGATTGGACCGTGGCAGGTGACGCAGCCCTCCAGGCGAGCAGGCGCTGGCGGACCTTGCGTTTGCGGTTCTTGAGGCGCATTGCCAGGTGCATTAGCGGCACGTGTACGTGAGACACTCAACCAAACAATTCCGAAGACGGCAATGAAAAGCAGGACAACAATGATGAGTGCGCCAGTGGGGCGCTTTGTTGACAGTTGCCGCATTTTCGCTGACTCGCACCTATTCAAACGAGTACTCATCACAGAGACACAGAGGTTGCACAGAGAAATGTAGTTGGGTTTTCCGCGCCACCTGTCTCATCACGCATTATGACTTCGTGTAGGGAATCACAACTTCTTTAAGCATCGGAAAGTGCTTGCTATTTAGCGTCACAAGACTGGCTTGTTGCGCCTCGGCGGTGGCGGCGATGATCGCGTCGGCTAAACCTGTACCATGACTCTTCCCGTAATCTCGCCGAAGAATTCCAGCCCTGACAGCGATTTCTTTATCAAGAGCAACGATATGAAATGAATTTACGAATTGATCGAGGACTAGTCGTTCTCCGCCGTTGCGGACACCTGCGTAGAGTTCCGCAACTGTGATCGCAGAAACGGAAAGAGGTAATGGAAGGTTTTCGAGGTATGCAACTGACTCAGGTTGGTCCCGGAGATAGTCGATCAACACGTCGGTATCGATTAGTAGTTCGGCCATGAGCACAGTCCGTCAGAGTCTATCCAACTCCCTTCGAAGCTTTTTAAAGTCGGGGAGATCGTTCCGGTCCCGCCAAATGCCCCTGGCTTGAACCATTGCCGGTTTACCAGAGGGCAAGCCCTGCCTGATGAGATTCTCCACCGCGTCATGAACAAGCTCGTCCTCTGTCTTGCCGGTCAGCTGCGAAATCTGCCGAAGAGCTCGGTGTTGCTTCTCGGTCAGGTTTATTTCAATTTCTGCCATCCTGGTTTCCTCCGCCTTTAACTCTATCCGCCTTTGTAGCCAGCTATCAAGTCCTCAAAAGATCAACTTCAACTGTGCAAACAACGTATACAGCGGCTTCCTCGGATTGATGACATCGGGTTCACAGAAGTCGCCCACGTTTGGCGGGCAGTTGCGCGAACGGTCAGTGAAAATATCTCGAAAGCCGCGTCCAGTTTGCAGCGTCGCTGCCCCAAATGTCATCGTCACGTTATTTATCAGGAAAGGTCGGTAGGCCACGCCCACACTGTAGTCGAATCCGATGTCATGCCGAATACGATTTTGAAACAGGACATACTCGAGTGGTTCAGTTCGATGGAACCGCAGGTAGTTTATGTTGAATACAGTTTTGATCCGCTGCGTCACTTCAACATCCACGCCGGCGTTGTAAATGAAGATACCCGGATTCACAAAATTCGCCTGCCCTTGAGTCTTGCTGCTGCGCAGACTCGGCAACAGACTATTAGGCTGCACCAAGCCCACGCCCGTTTGCGTCAATCGAATTCCGTTTCGGTTCCAGTATGAAAACTGCCCGCCGACGAAATTTGGATCGTCGAAAATCGCATCAAAGCCGGTGGCCTTGTTGTCCGTTGGATTACTGTCGCCCTGCGCCCAGAAGAACGATCCCTTGAATCGCACGTAGTCTTTGTCGATTGACGCTTCAACAGCCGCCATCTGCGACTTCACCCGCACGTCACGCCCTGCTATCGGATTCCGTTCGTCGCGACCTAATGCATAGTAATAAGAATGCGACAGATTCAAACGCCCCAGGTGCCCGTCTCCGCTGATTCCCAGATATCCGACCTTGATCGCGTGCGGCCTTACATCGCCGATTAGAGCAGGACGAACCAGGAATCCGTTGCGGTCGTATTCCACGCCGCGCCGATCGTCGTTGTAATGCAGGCTTCCCTGGATTGTGTAGCCTTTGCGAATAAAGTCCTGCCGGAAAATATTTGCGATGTAAACATTCTGATGACGAGTGTCGAAGCGATTTAGCCCGCTGTTCGTGTCCTTCTCGAGCATTGAGAAATAGGCTGCGTTGTATTGAATGCGGTTGTTGTCGGCGGCGCCAAACAAGCGGAAGCCCAGATTGTTGTCGGAAAAAATAAAACCTCGGAAGTCGGAGACGAACGGCTGAATGCCGGCCCTTACGGAAATGAAATCATAGTTTGCATTGATATCTGCAAGCTTAACTTCAGCAAACGCCTCTTCCAGGGAAACATGCGTGTCTGTGCGATTTGTGCCCCGACGGACATCGATATTGACGACCCCATTCTCGCGCGCGTTTAGATAATTAGGAATACTGAAGGTCGGCGAAATCTTGATCGCCCAGTCGCGTGGCTTAAATGTTGTGTCACCATGGAACAACTCAAAACTGAACTGCAGCGTTTGGTTGAGCGCAAACTGTTCAGGCTGGCCGAAAAACTCTGCGCTGCCGGGTTCGTCCGTGCTGACGTCTGAAGGAGTCGGCGCGCGACGTTGCTCAACTCCAGTGGTGCTGACCGCCGAAAGGACCATGAAGAGCTTGTTGCCCTTGATAGGGTAATCGCCTTTCAGCACGCTTTGCTTATACGGGTCCCACCAACGTCCGCGCGTAAACGGAATGTCGCGGCCCCTGGCTGCCCGGTCGCCATATCGATCGTATTCAGGGAACCCGATGCGCCAGCGATCGCGAGCTTCCCGCCGTGTGGCATCGGTCTGCGGCTGTGAAGGTATGGATTCGTCACCGGCATGTCCGGTAGGCTTATCGGCGGACGGTTTGGGGATTTCTTTAATTTCGACCTGGTCCAGAGAAATATCTACGACGATATCCTTACCCGGCTCCACAATCACGTTCTCGAGTGTGTCCCCCTTTGGAAATGAGAACTCTCCGTAGTTTTTGTCCTTTTCAAACTTCGCGACATGTGGAGGGTTTACTCGCAAACGATAGGCACCGGCCGGCAACTGAAACGAATACTGTCCCTCGTTATTGCTGCGCGTGCGTTTCCATTTACCCGTGACCTGATTGGTAACCACGACCTGAACACCCGGAGCGGGTGCACCAGACGCAACCCGTGTCGTTCCCTTGAGACGACCCGAACTCTGGCCCTGTACCACAACGCCGCCCGCTGCAATCGTGATCATAAGGAGCAGGGGCAGACGCGACATCGAGGGAGCCAGGCGAGCGAAGATACGATCCACGAAATGACACGAAACCACACTAAACACATTTCGTGTTGCTTCGTGTAGGTTCGTGGATCGTTTATTTAGATAAAAATGTATCTCGAAAGCAGATATAGCCAATCCTCCGTGATCTTGCGACAGTTTCCAGGTGTGGTTATTACTTCTGGCTAGTCGTTTCTTCGAGTGCCTTCGCTGCAATTTTTGACTGCAATGGATCAAAGTGTGGATTGAGTTTGAGCGCGCGTCTCAGGAATTCCTCCGCCGCGGTTCGGTCACCTCTGGCCCGCGCGATCATTCCAGCGTGATAAAACAGGCGGGCGTCCTCCGTGCCCAGACGCAGGGCGGCTTTGATGGCTGTCTGGGCTTCATCTAACTTGCCGGCCTTGAGCGCTATCCACGCCAGCGCATCCGCACCATAGATATCGCGGCGAGTTTCATACTCCTTCTTTGCCCGCGCATAGGCCTCTTCGATTTTCAGATCGTGATCAGCCCAAAACAATACCAAATGCCGATTGTACAAGGCGGAATAGAGTTGGCTTTGCTGGCTTAGGCGCTCCGCTGCGATATATTGATTCTCCGCCTCGCTGTCTCGACCCTTGAGTTTATAAAGATCCCCAAGCGCGGCTGCATCAACCGGATCCGGTCGCTCGCCAACTATTTTCTCGAACGATGTGATTGCTTCGTTCAGACCACCTTGAGAAGCCCGGAGAAGGGCAAGCGAAGCAACCGCTTGCGGGTAGTCAGGAAACGCAGCAAGCGCTCCGCGGTAAAAGTGCAAGGCAGGATGTTGTTGGCCTGTAGCTCTAGCGACTTCACCCAACTGCCAGTTACACCAGGCAATAGTTTCCGCCGACGGAGTCGAAGCCGATTCCGCCTGGGCCAAAGCACTGAGATACCTCCGGTGAGCCTCTGCAGACTCTCCTAGAAGGAGGGCTAAACGCGCGAGTCTGGTCTCAGTGGCGACGCTGCCAGCATCGAGATCCGCCATCTTTTTATACGCGGCAGCCGCTTTGTCGTAATCTCCTAACTCAAGCAGGACGTCGCCCAGCAATTGAAAGCCGTAACTGCGGCGCGGCTCATACTCAGTTAGTTCCTGCGCATGGTCGCCGGCCGCAATGAAGTTGTGGGTCTCGTATTCGGCCTGGGCCAGGGCGCGCAAACCGCCCAGGTTCTGATCCGCTGGCAGAACGCGCAACGATGATTGCGCCGAACGCAGTGCATGATCGAGGTATTCGACGTCGTCAGTTTCCCGGTGAAGCTGCACGTAGTAAGTAGACAACTTATTCAGCGCCACGATGTCGTCAGGGTCGCTCTTTACCCGATCCTCGAGAAACGCAACAGCCAGCATGGTGCTTTCGTTTCCCTTCGCGAGCGCGCGTGTGGAGGCCACAGCCGCCGGAGCGGCGATAGAAGCCGACTCAACGTTGGCGGGCTTACGGCTGCACGCGGTGGCTGTCGCGACGATTGCCAACAACAGAAAGGTTGTCTTGATGAAGCAAGATCTCATTAGGAATAAAACAACCGCTACCCCGTCCATTCAAATATTCAGCGGCAAACTATCAGTGGTGTAGCGTGGTCTTGAGATGTCTCGCTCTCGCTAAACCATGAATAAGAACGATCCACGAAATCACACGAAAATTCACGAAAAACCATTTAGTGTTGTTTAGTGTAAGTTCGTGAATCGTCTCTTCCTTCTAATTGCGTGTGCTGTCGTCAGTGGTGCCGGGCACACGCGGTTGTTGTGACGGAGCAAGAAACGGAAACGTGTTCCTAAATGGCAGGTCATTGCCATTCACACTGTCGCCCAGGGGCTGTCGGTTATTGATCAGCGTTAGCAGGATATCGATTACATCGTCGGTCAATCTTCTGCCGTTGGGAAATGACGCCTCCGGGTTGGTACCGTTGTTGGGGATGGTCAAATCGAGCCGAAGAATATCTCCCCTGGTGACCGCGACATTCGCCAGGATAGCCACACTGGTGGCATCGGTGCGGTAAAAGTTCTTCAGAGTATCTACTATCCCCGGCGCGAACCTGCCCGCTGCATCGTCGACGGAATTGCCCGCGTTGTAAGTATTTTTCAGATTAAATGGGACCAGAGCCACATTCACCGCGGGTACTCCCTGGCGATCTACATTGACCCACCTGCCTGTCCCCACCGGTTCGCCGGTGCGCGAGTTATAAAACTGTGGACTTCGCCTCTGGGTGTCGCAAGCCAACCCAAGGCTGTTGCCTGGACCACGAATAAATGCGAGGGGAAGACTAAACACGATTGCCAGGGTGTTATAACCCGCGAAGGTGTCGCGGCCGCGGCTGAAGACCCCAGGATTCGGAGCCCCGGAGCGGATTGAGGCATTGAACCGGCCGAATGCAGGGATGTCGAAGAAAAACGGATCGTCCGTTAGGCCGGCGAAGAAAATAACATTTGTCGGCGAATCAGTTGTCACTACCTGAGTCGGAGCTGCATCCGCAGTATTGCTGGAGTTAGTTGAGGGCGCGGTAAACGTTCTGCCGTTAGGCAAAGTTATAGTTGCAGTCTGTGCCTGCGGTGCGCCGGCGGCGTTAGCGATACGCGGCGAGAACCGGACGTCGATGAATTTATCCGGCTTTGCATCACCGGTAGTTTCAATCTCGAACCGGTAACGGAGTGCTGGATCGAAGATGCCAAAGTTTGAGTTTTCACCCGGCACGATGAACCCGTGCACCGTCAAGATCATGATTACCCGCGAATTGTCATTGGGATCGAGAAACAAATAACCGTCGTTGAGGTCAGCTCCGAGATCGTGGGCGGTCAGCGGCGCGTCGCCATGATCGGCGGCGTCCAGCCTCGTTGCCGGCGACATGATGACAGCAATCCCCAGCAGCAATATGAAAACGGCAACGGGAAATCTTGTTCTTTTGAAGCGCTTCATACTCCTCCTCGCGGCTTGCCGCCGCACAGTGCGGAAAGCCTACGGCTTTCCGACTACCACACCCATCCTTCCTGAGGCTAAGCCTCAGGAAAAGAATCAAAAGCCACGCCGCCCGGAAAGGCTGAGCCTTTCCGCAGTGTGCGGCGGCAGAGCCGCGTTTCACCAACCGCCTATGGTCCAAACCTGGATCGAAACTCAGCTGAATTAATGAATCCATTAATCATGATGCGAAAGTCGCCGGTGGTATCCAGAATCCGGATCCATTCGAGATATAGAATGTCTGGATCGCGACGTAGGTAACCAAAGTAAGACATCACTACAAAGGCCTGGTTGAAATAGCGCTGGTACACCTCGCCACTCTCAACTATTTCTCGCATCACCTGGGCCCTCGTCTTCGTCCCCGTATTGAGGGCGTTGATTAGCGGCTGCCTGTTCGCCACGGCCACGCCTGCCGTCACTAGTAGCGCGTCAACGTACGCAGCGTTGTTCAGGGAATTGTATTTGTTCACAAACGCCGGGCGGGCCACAAAGTCGTTGATGAATGCGACTTTGGCCGCTTCCAGTTGTTGGGGCGTCAGGAAGCCACTCACGCGAGAGAGGTCTGGAATGAACTCAGCGTAGGTAGGTGGACGGCCAAAGCTTACCGGGTAGAAGCGGTAGATGAAATAGCCACGGTCCTGAAATTCCGGCGATCGGAAGAAGCCTGAAGAAACAAGAATTCGTTTCTCCTCCAAACACGTCAGGTTATTGCCGCAGGCGTTGATTTGTGCAATCCAGCTTTCCAGCCCGGCAGGGTCAGGCACGCGGTTCAGGAAATCCGCGTAATGTTGATTGACGAAGAAGCGAGCATTATCAATTGGGTTTGGGGGTCGTGGCGCCGTATCGTTGTCCGCTATCGTCAAAGTCGCTGTGTTCAGGCTTCCGAGTACCGAACCAATCGGATTGCTGAGCGTCGCAGTGATCGTCTCGTCGTTCTCGATGAAAACATCGTCGGTTATCAGGATGATGAAACTCTTGCTCGTCTCGCCTGGACTAAACACTAAAGTGCCGAAGTGGTCTGAATAATCTGAGCGGTTAGTCGCGGTGCCGTTGATGGTCGCGAAGTCTACGGTGGTCGTACCTGTAATATCGCCCGTACGTACTACGGTCAGCGTGGCGAAGCCGGTGTCCGCGCCTTCGCTAACCGAAAAATTGACGGCGCTAAACTGCACGGTGGTTGCGCCCGATGCCGGAGGAATCACCGCCTGCGGCTGGAGTGCAGGCTGAACATCGGACGCCTCATTTGTCGTCAACCGCAAAAGGCCGCTGCCGTTCGCGTTCATTAAATAAATTTCTAAGTTGCCGTCGCGATTGGTTGAGAAACTGATTCTTGAACCGTCTGATGATTGGCTCGGGTCGATATCAAGGTCGGCATTATTGGTCAAACGGGTCTGACTCTGACCCTGAACGCCCAGCGAATAGAGTTCGTCGGAGTCGTCGCGATTACTGACGAACGTTATTCCCTGCGTGGACCATGAAGGATCGATATCGTCGCCCGCGGTGACTGTCAGACGGTTAGCTGCACCGCCCGCCTGGCTCATCGTGTAGATATCGAATTGACTGTCTTCGCGGTTACTCGAAAAGGCAATCATCCCCCCGTTTGGTGAGAACGAGAGCGATGTGTCGTCAGACGGATGATTCGTGAGATTAACTTGACTGCTGCCATCGCTATTCATCAAGTAGATTTCATCATTGCCGTCGCGATTGCTGAAGAAAGCGATTTGAGAACCATCCCGCACATCTGTCCCACCCGTGATGAATACCGTTGGCGCCCACTTGGGGCCGAGGTCGGCAGCTGAATTATTTGTCAGTCTGGTTTGCCCCGTACCGTCCATGTTCATGACGTAGATTTCAGGGTTCCCATCTCGAGTGCTGACAAACACCAGCTGGGTGCCATCGGATGACCAGGCCGGACTGTAATCTTCAGCGGGGTTTTCGGTTAGCCTGGTTTGCCCTCCGCCGTCCGCGTCCATGGTGTAGATCTCGAGATTGCTGTCACGGTCGCTGGCAAAAGCGATCTTGCCGATCAGTCTTGCGTCCTGTGTTGTGATTTGTTGTTTATGCCGAAGTGATGACGCTGCTGGGTTGGATGGATAGATTGAACTTGGAGGTTCGGGAGGCGGGGCTTTTTGGAGTGGACGGCCAGCAGAGAAGAAGGCCACACATGCCATTGTGGCCAGCAGCGTCGGGATCACGCTTGGCTTTCTCATCATGACTCTTCCCAACAAAACGCCGCTGAATACTATCGTAACCTCACACTGGTTTTGAACCGAAAAGATTGTTGACGAAACGGTAGTTTAGCTGCGTAACGGTAGTCAAGTTTTTTAACGACCCGCAAACTACAGTTTGATGTCCGATGCGCTTTAGCTTGTCGTAACGTCGCGACATACTAACGGAATTGTTTCGTGCCGTTTTGTGTGATTTCGTGGATCGTCGTCGCCCTCAATAGCACTCGATCCACGAAATCACACGAAACGACACGAAAACAAACTTCTTTTCTTCTGCCTCTTGCGAACTGCTCATTGGCAGTTAATAAGAGTTTCCTAGAGTCTGTCGGTCATTTGCATCCAAGCTAACCCACAGTTACGCTCAGAATAACAGTCTGGCCTGATCCGCTTTTGTGATAAATTGTCCGGCACGTCCGCATTAAGTCATGTTGAGTTCTGGTAATGATTCGTTCTGTCATGAACGGGCCAATTTTCAAAGTAGGACAGACATTCCTGTCTGGCTATCGTTGCCTAAAGGCCAGGTGGAGCCAAACAAGACTCCGCCCATGGAAAGTAGGACAGACATTCCTGTCTGTCTACCGTTGCCTGGAAGCGAGGTGGAGCCACACTAACCTGCACTTAACCTACGACAGACAGGAATGTCTGTCCTACCCTCAGGAATGGCTGTCCTACGTTTTTGCGTTCTGCATTCTTGTCCTGCTATCAGCTCAAGCATCCGCGCAATCTACCCAGCCCAGCCGTCCGATCCTGTTCAGCGCCCCCGACTCCACCCGCGGCGTAGTGATCGATTCGGTAAGCAGCAAGCGCGAACCCTTCTCTACGACTGCGCCAATTTCTTTTGCCCCGGACAACGTTACGCGGATTATGCTCATTGCCGGGAATTTAAAGCTCGCGCAGGGTGAAGGACCGGCAGTAGTCACCGCCGACGCCGAGGATGAATCGCATCGAATCTATTCGTTGAAAGTGGAATATGTCGGACCAGTGCCTGAGCAGATTTGGGCCACGTCTGTAGTGCTGAGGCTCAACGAACAAATGGGCGATGTGGGTGATGTGCTGGTGCGCATCTATTACAAAGGTAGTGCCAGCAACCGTGTGCGGGTTGGCATTGGGCACGTTGGTGGCGGACCGCCGGACGATCCAGGCTCCGTGCCGACGCCTGGCCCAACAGGCTCTTTGAACATCAACCCGATCACGGCCGGCACGCTCACAACAAACGAAGTACAGACAATTATCGCGCAGGCGGTTTCCGCGGCAGTCGCTTTAAACAAGCTGGTAACGGTCGCCGTTACTGATCGCGAAGGCAACGTGCTGGGAGTGTTTAGTATGACTGGTGCTCCCAGCATGATGCAGATTCGAGGTGGTGGACCACTCCAAACCCCAAATCCAATCACCGGACTTGTTCCCGTGGGCCTGGAGGGCACTCGCCTGCCATCGGTGGACGGGGCGATTTCAAAAGCGGGAACTGCAGCCCTGTTTGCAACTTCCGGCAACGCCTTCACCACCCGAACGGCCGGCTTCATTATTCAGGAACACTTTCCGCCGGGCGTTTCTTTTCAGGCTGGTGGACCACTGTACGGCGTTCAATTCTCTTCCCTTCCGTGCTCAGACATAAAGATACCGGGTTTGAAATTGGGGCTGTCGGGAGACCCCGGCGGTCTGCCAATCTACAAAAATGGAATCGCACAAGGTGGAGTTGGGATTGAAGGCGATGGTGTTTACGGCATTGACCGAGACCCATCGGATTTTGACCAGCCGTTTGAAGAGATCATAGCACTTTCCGCGATTAGATCGTTTGAGCCTCCCTCGGGTATTAGAGCAGATAACATTTTGGTCAACGGCATCAGGTTGCCGTTTGTTAATCCGACGACAGCGCTCCAACCTCCAACTATCTCGTTTGGCAGTCTGCCTGGCGCGGTCGACCCGGCATTCCCGATTCGCGCCGCCCAGCCATCGGCTTTCACGAGCGTGACGGTCGGGGGCATTGCCGGTGAATCGGATCCGCGTTTCTTTCCATTCATTGCCAGCCCGTCAGGAGGTCCCAACGCTCTGACAGCGACGGATGTCAACCTGATTATTTCTCACGCCGCACAACAGGCGAACATTACACGCGCGGCAATTCGTCAGCCATTGGGCAGCAACGCCCGTGTGTCAATTGCGGTAGTAGACACCAATGGAGTCGTGCTCGGTCTTTTTCGTCAACAGGATGCCCCTGTTTTTGGTTTCGATGTTTCAGTGCAGAAGGCGAGAACCGCTGCGTTTATCTCCACTGCAAGTGCTGGAACTCTGCTTCGCAGCGCAGGTTTGGGCAGCTACGTTGACCGGGCCGTCGCTGACGGGATCAAGCTCGATGGTTCGGTGGCATTTAGCGATCGCGCCATCGGGTTTCTTCATCGTCCATTTTTTCCGGATGGAATTAACGACACAGCCGCCGGCCCGTTTAGCACCGAGCTTAACCAGTGGAGTGTTTTTAACGTCGGCCTCCAACTTGATCTGATCAAAACAAATTTTCAAGCGGCGATCGTCGGCGCCCAGGTGCCGTGCAGTTCGATCGCAGGTCTGGCTAACGGCATGCAGATCTTTCCCGGCAGTGTGCCGCTTTACAAGAATGGCGTTCTGGTTGGCGCCATCGGGATTAGCGGCGACGGAGTGGATCAGGACGACATAATCGGCGCTGCCGGCGGAAACGGTTATTCTCCAGCACCGGCTATTCGATCTGATCAGGTTTTTGTCCGCGGCGTGCGTTTGCCCTTCTTGAAGTTTCCGCGCAGCCCCAATTTGTGAAAACTCCAAACCATGCTAAGCAAGACAACGGTTATTTCGATCCTTCTCCTTCTCGCGGTGGCGGGAGTCTCGCAAACGCCTGGGCCTTCTGAAGATGCTCGCGGTGTTATCAGGTTGCGAGTAAGGGTGGCGCAAAGCAACAAAGCCAAAGGCCTGCCACGCAAACGATTCTTTCTGGTTAAGGGTTCTCTTGAAGATAACAAAGTATTAATTGAGAACCTCGAACGCCAGACGATCATTTCCCGCGATTGTTACTACCGCAGCAAGGGAGCAAGCGAAGCCCTCATCACGTGGCTCAGGGAAAACGATTGCGAGTCGGTTTACTGCCGGGAGGTGGAACAGAAAAACGTTGATGGCGCAGAGGCTGTGCCGGAGTTTCAGCGCGCCGCCGCCGCCGGGGAAAAGGAATTCGGCAGTCGTGAACTGGCGCGAAAATGGGTCACAGTGAATCTGGCGAACGACTTGCGGAGTGGTTTCTATAAACTTCGCCAGCAGAGCCTGCAGGCGTTTCTGAAACAGGCTGAGAGCGTGTCTCATGACAAGGTTATGTCAGTGATGACCGATAGTAATGGCACTGCTTATTTCACTGATCTGCAACCGGGTGTTTACGTTATCTCCAATATCCTGCCAACCCAAGTGGGAAGCAGCAGCTCTCTCTGGAACTGCCCGATAACCGTGAAGCCTGGCGATCTGGCAACCGAGAAGCCGTTCCTTATTTCTAACCCCGGGAATAAAGATCCCAAAGACGTAAGAAACATCAAGTGCTCGAGTCTAGAGAAGCCGCTACCGGTCTGTGAGTCAACCCCAAAATAATGAGAATTGTCAGCCACGCTTTGATGAGGACCGTGGTCGTGTCTGCCGCTCTCTCTGGTTTTCTTTATGGAGCGGTTACGGCCACCGGAGGGGGCAGTGTGGCCCAGCGCCAAAGACGTAAGACACCGCCCAGACCAGTGTCTCAGGTCCTGAGAGGCATCGATTACTCTAAGTTTCTTCACTCGACAAAGCAGCATCAGGCAAACTGCGTGACCTGCCACAAGACTCCGACGGCGAATTGGCAAAAGGTACGCGAGTATCCCGACGTCGCTGACTACCCGGACCATGATGCTTGTGTCAGTTGCCATCGACGGCAGTTTTTCCGTGGAGCGAAACCGCCAATTTGTTCGGTTTGTCATTCAAGCGTTTCTCCGCGGAATGATCAGCGATTCGCGTTTCGTAATCCGGCTGGGCGGCGCCAGTTTCAAATCGAGTTCCCCCACGACAAGCACCAGGATGTAATTGCGCGATTGCCGCCAATGAAGTCAGTACCACCACGCGGTAGCGGGTGGGTTCTCGATGCTAAACGGACCCACCCGCTACCGCGTGGCGGTACTGACCTCATGAGGAAAGTGCGCCCGATGGAATCCCCTCAGTTCATTCGCGCGTCGTTTACGCCATTGAACGTGCAGGAAAAGACTTACAACAATTGCGCGATCTGCCATGTGACTCGTGCAGATCTACTCAAGTTCACGGTTTCGGTTTCGCCGGACGGGATTCTTCCTGACGAGTTTTATTTTAAGTCACTTCCCGAGCACCACTCTTCCTGTTTCAATTGTCATTGGAAAACAGAGGAACCTGTGAGCAGCAACTGCGGTGGCTGCCACAAGCCAACCCCGCCGCAAGCTGTTGCGAGTAATGTCCCGAAACGCATTTCGTGGAAATTCAAGCATGACGGCGGAGGTGAAAAGCGGACCCACGTGCAGGAATGCACAACCTGCCACATAAACATCACTAAAGCCGCCACGCTGCGCGGTTTGAAACCTGACGTGCCGATCACCTCATGCAGTGAATGCCACAATCGTGAGGGGCTGCGGCTTGATGTGAGTAATGAATTGGAAGCGATAGATAAGAACCGGAGTTTTGTTTGCAGCTACTGCCATACTTCCGAGGTTGGGCGGTTGGATCCGCCGGCTAGTCACTATCTAAATGCATCGCGACCTTCGATGAAGCGCAAGGATGTAAAATAAGTTTGGCGGACAAGATTTCGATCGAACCAGACACGATCCACGAACACACACTAACTAACACCAAGATGTCGTTAGTGTCTTTTAGTGTGAGTTCGTGGATCGGTTCTGCTCTTCGCTCGCCTGCGACATTAGTAGCGCTGTGTTGTCTCTGTGTTCTCTGTGTTCTCTGTGTCTCTGTGGTAAGTCTGGCGCGGGTTACGTTTACCACAGAGACACGAAGGACACAGAGTATGAACAGAGAAGTGTTTGGCGCACCTTCGCAAGGTCCGGATCTGGACTACTCCAGGTTTATTCACACAAGCCAGCGCCACGCGTCTTTAGCCTGCAGTGCTTGTCACGTGCGTAGCGATAATTCCGCGACGCCGAGTTTCCCCGGACACAAAGCTTGTATTGGTTGTCACCGGGCGCAGTTTTTTCCTCCCACCGTTCCGATGTGTGTTATTTGCCACGCGAACCTTAGTGGTTCAAACCCGCCCTTGAAAAGTTTTCCGTCGCGCTTCAACGAAAGCTTCAACGTGAAATTCGATCATGCGCAACATATGAGCGGTGCAGGTCGCCCGGCAAGCGGTTGTGCTGCCTGTCACGCGCGGCTGGGCGGCCGCGCCGCGGCACTTAGTATTCCCGTGGGCTTGTCAGCCCATAATCAGTGCTACACATGCCATACCCCGGGAAGCAAAACTTCAGGTGGGAAGGAGCTTGCATCGTGCGGAGTTTGCCATGATCAAAAGGGATACTCACGAACGACGACAAACGCGCGCGCGTTTCGTTTTGCTTTCAGTCACGCCAAACATGGGCGCGCCCAGCGCCTTGACTGTGCGGATTGCCACCGGCTGACGGCGGGTGCGCCGCAGTCTCGCCAGGTAAGTTCTCCCTCTGCTTCTGAACATTTTCCGGCTACCCGCAGCATGACATGCCTTACCTGCCACAACGGTAAACGATCTTTTGGCGGCGATCTGGCTTTTAAAGACTGCCGCCGCTGCCACAGCGCTGCAAGCTTTCGCATGCCGATGTGACGGTGGAATATCAGTCTGAAGGGAGATCATAAAATAATAGCCTTAGCATCAGCCTGAAGGGCTGTCAGAAAGTAGCCGGTGGTCGGAGCGCAGCGTAGACCACCGGAAAGCACGAGCACGATGACCGCACCCCGGCGGGGTGCCAGACCCACTTACAAGAGATATTTCTCGTCATACGCGACACTAACAGCCCAGGACTTATCCGCGACTTCACCGTCGCAGAAGCGGTTCGATCCTAAAATAATAGGCTCAGCATCAGCCTGGAGGGCTGTCAGAAAGTAGCCGGTGGTCGAAGCGAAGCGTAGACCACCGGCTACTTTCTGTTAACCCTCCGGGTTAATTACTTCCAGATGCGCCTGGCCGCCCCGGGACAAAGCGCCGACAAGGCGCCGCACTCCAGAGAGAGGCCTCATTCGCAGGGCGCCTGATCATGGAAAATGTTTGACACTCTTCGTTTCGCTACTTAAGATTAGCTCCGACTTGGCACTCCCTCCCCAGTGGTACATGACGACTCTCCTAAACATCCTGTCGTAGAGGCGCTTTTATGAAAAAACTCCTGGTTTTGATTGCATTGCTTGGCTGTGTTGCGATTATGGTTGTTGGTAATCACTCTGCCTTTACTGCATCGCAGGATATTCCGAAGGAGAGCAAGGTCCAGCCGAAGGAAGTGACTTTAGGCAAGGATAGCCAGTCGGATAAATATGGCGAGGTTCCTTTCAATCATGAGAACCATTCGCTGAAGAACTACAGCATCGACGGCAAGGCCGTCATCCCATGCGTGGAATGCCATCACACAGACCAACCCGCGTCAGCGCTGAAGGCGCCACTTAAGACTTCTGAACGCGATGCAGTTCTGACTGCGGCACTCCTGGAGCCCGCCGACGCGAAGCCGGTGAAATCCTGTCGCTCTTGCCATCTGCAGGCAGGGGATGATAGCGCTGCAATCCCGACCGTAACTTATGCCGGCAAAACTGCGCCGACTAAACTGACAAACGAAATTGCCTATCATCTGAACTGCAACACCTGTCACGACAAAGCACTAGTTGCCAGACCGGCCCTAAAGGGAAAGGCACACGGCACAAACGACTGCTTCCCTTGCCACAAGCCCGTTAGCTAGTAATGTCAGAGAATGACAGATGAGAAATGGAAAATGATATATGGAAAATCAATCCATTTTCCATTTGTCAATTCTCATTTCTCATTGCACATTGTGCGAACCAGTAACTCTACTTCGCTGCCGTCAACAAAGACGGGTTCCAGTGTTTCTTACTCTTGACGTGTTGCACGTGGCAGGAGATGCAGTTTGGTTTGTCCTGAGCAATCAGGACGCGCTTGGTGACTGGCTCGATATTGCCGTTATGACAACCTCCGCAAGTAGTGCGCGCAGTTTCCCGGTCAATCGGATCGATACTGTTATGACAGCTTGAGCATGATAATTCCCCTTCGGTGTTACCTTTCTCACCGGGCCGTGCGCGGACACGATAAATATGAAGCTGATGAAACTGTTTGCTACGCCAAAGGTCGTCAGAATCGGTAGGCGCTCGAATAATGGAAATCTGCTTTAGCTGCCAATCGCTATCGTTTAGTCCCTTCCATTTCCATTGTTCATTTGAGACCGGGTAGCCAAAGCTACCCCCGTGTGGGGTGCTTACCTTGCGACCGTTATACAACTCGCGGTTGGCATCGTTGTGACAGTCTGTGCAGGTTTGCAGTGCGGCTTCGGCGGCTTTGAAATTCTGCCCGCGGTGTTCAGCATGACATGAAACGCAGCCGATGCCCGCCGCGGAGTGAGGCTCAATCACGGTAGCGACAAAACCTTCAGCGTTGTGACAACCGGAGCAGTTGTTTTCCATCGTCGAGGTAAAAGTGTGGCAGTTTGTGCACGCATTGGCGTTTGGTTTGGCAGCTATGGCCGGTGTCATTTCGAGTTTTGATTTGGCGTGCGCGTTTGAAACCGGCGCGGGAGAGTAAGCACTCGTGTACCAGTAAGCAGCAGCAATCGAAAGTAAACCTACACCTACTGCGCCCCAGATAAAAAATGAAACGGGCCAACGCGAAATCAGATCGGAGGTCGGCGTCCAATTGAACTGCGCCTTTCCGGTTCGTCTTGAACCCTTCGGAAAAAGAGTTGAAAGCTTCACCATTTTCCCGGCCTCACGGATGCGCTTGTCCCAAAAAATGTCGAGAGCCTTGTCTCCCGGCAACGGCGCCGCACGCGTCTTTGGCGCAGCCTTTTTCGGTGCCCCGGCAACTTCTGCAGATACTAACTCCGATGTGTCCACCTGAGGACTCAAGTCATCCGTTGCCTCCACCACCATGCCGATTTGAAGCGACACACGGATAGTCAAAGCGTCATCTTTCTGATCGATCTGCAGCAAAAACGGCCCGACTTCCAAAACATCACCCGGAGACAAGGCTGTGTTTTGTTCGACTAGCTTGCCGTTGAGCTTTATGGGATTCGATGGCCGAAGATTGAACAGAAAAGAAGCGTCGTTGAATCCTCGGATCCCAGCCTGCGCGCGCGAAACTGCTGGGTGGTTAAGCCGCAGTTCACATTCCGGCAGACGCCCGATAAGGAGGCCATCGGTGACTATTGTCACCGGGTCCTGCAGCAGGTCCTCGCGAATGATTATGTATTTGTTCAGCAACGGCATCGTGGTGCTTGAGCTTCGGCTAGCGGTTTCGTTACGAAATAACTCTTTGGAGTGCGGCGGCCTGGCGCCGCTTTGGTCAGCGGCGGCCTGGCGCCGCGTTCGTACGAGGAGTGCAACGAAAGCTGCGACAGGTCGCAGCGGGCCAAAGCGCCGACAAGGCGGCGCACTCCAAGGAGGTATCTCAACCCAACCCACTACACTGCGAAATAAACGACCTGGACGATGTGCACGATCATTAGAGCCAGCATTATGGAGGTCGAAATTACATGGGGAGCAATCCAAACCCTTAACATCTTGTGCAGGTAAATCAACGCATCTACTCGCCGGATAGTGACCGCAGTCTCAATCGCACTGAGCAAAAGCATTCGTTCATGGTTGGTAGCCATTCGTGACAACCGCTCCTTGAATGGCTCACGCGCCCTGGCAAGCAGGGCCGTTAATGACTCCCGCCGTATAAACTGGCGCATCAGGAATCCATAGGTTTGAAATCTTTTCAGCACCCGATCTTCAATTTCTTCACGCAGCCACCCCTCGCTACCCTCAACAATTTCCGCGAGTTCTTTTTCCAACTCTTCGCGGCGCGCAATTAAGTCCTCGATCAGGAGAGGGTCCCCTTCGATGCTGGTCATGATCCTTGGCGCCACGATGTAAGCTGCAACGCCAAACAAACCCGAAGCAATGCAGGCGTCGAATGCAATATAGAGGGCGGTGGTCAGGAGGCCACCGGTGCGCGTGCCCGCATGCAACATGAGGATTACGCCCGCCAGCACCCCCAGGTAGACATGGACCAGCATCCAATAGCGCAGAGCTCCTGCGCGTCGCCGGTAAACTTGCTTGCGCAAGGGGTAAGTCATCACTGCGGCGATACCGGCAAGTCCCACCAGCCCGGTAAGCCACCGCATAGTCAACCATGATCCCGCGATGACTCCATCGAAACCGCGTGTTGTCAGCCCCCAAACTGTGGCGACGGTTAAGAGGATGAGGAGTGCCACCCCGCCAAAGTGAAGCCCTTTGGCAAGCGGATCGCTCTTATGAATGTTCCGACCGAAGGCGTGCGTCTGATCCTGGAAAATCAATCCATGAATTTCGTCCACTTCCGTGAAGTACTTAATCGGATTTACTCGGACCAGCGCACCGGTAGGGCAATTCTCCTCACATGAATAAGCCTGCCTTTTGGCGCCCTGCGGATTGAGAGGAGTGTGTTCGCAGAGGTTACATTTGATTGCCACCGCATCGTCTGATGGTGTGAGCGTCTGGGCGGAGGGAGCTGGTGAACTGCCGAGTACTCTTTTCAGCGTTCCCATCAAGTCAAAACTCACCGGCGTTTCATTTCCCTGAGCTCTCGGCACCATCGTGATGGCATCGTAGGGACACTGGGTGGCGCAGTCGAAACATCCAATGCAGGTGGCGGGATCAATATCGACGTAACCGCGTGGATCGCGGAATATCGAACCGGTCGGACAGCCAGTCAGGCATTCCGGATCTTTGCAATGCATGCAAACCTGTGGTGAAAGCACATGCTGCGTACGTTTGGCGCCAATAGTTACGGGCCGGTCGATCTGAATTCCCCGCCGCAACAATCGTGATTGCCCATGGACCTTGTGACATGCGAGCGAACAATTGCCGCATCGCACGCAAAGGTCCATGTCCATGACGAGCAGGTTTGCTCCGTCGACGAGCCCGGTAGTAATTTCCTCTTCCGCCGACGCCAGAGCGCGCAGGTCTTTCACTAATTCGATTGCCGGAGGATAGTCGTCAGCGCTCGAGAACGCTGAGAATGCAGTGATGATCTGAGCCCGCAGAGCAGGGTCGTCCTCGAGTGGAGCGATCGGAACTTCGAGCACTTCGGTACGCGCCATGCAGGTCGCGCTATAGTTCCAACATTCACTCTTCGTCTCGCCTTCGAGTCCCAGGCAGTTTCCGGCGCCCAGAAAGTCCACACCAATCGACTGGCCCATCCCAACTGCTACGCCGGTGGATTGAGCATCAAAGGGAACGCCTCGAACTCGTCTCACCCAGCCACTCTTGATGAGTACTATCTTTTCGATAGGGGCTTGTTCATTGCAGATCACATGGTGCTTGCCGTAGACCTTGAAGATCGCAATCTCGCGCAGTTTCCTGACAACGGCGTCATTGGCTGGTCTGATTACGGGTTCCAAATCTTCCAGCACGCGTCCAAACCCGTGTCTTCGATAGGTTTCGTCCAGCACCTGGCCAAACTTGGGAAGCTTTCTCAGAAGACGAAGCGCCGGTCGCGTGATCTCCAACACTGTTGCTATTCCTTCTTTTGGCACGGCCACCGTTGCATTGCGTTCTACGCCGGCCAGTACGGCCATCTCACCGAAGCAGGAGCCAGGCTCAAGGCGGCTGATTATTCGTTGCTCACCACCCGGAACCGTGATGTAGACATCGAGAACGCCGCCGACGGAAAGATAAAACGTATTACCACCCCACTCGCCCTGACGCATGATCATTTCTTCAGCACCGTAGACAAGCAAACGCACATAGGGTCCTACTTTTTTGCCGCTACTGTTTTCGCGGCCATCGACGATCACCTCGAGATCGCCGGCGTTTTTCAGTTTTCCATTTACTTCTGCGAACAGGTCAGACGTGATTTCAAGAGACTTCAGAGAGGTAAGAATTGCGGTCCGGTCGGTAATCTCAGTCGGCATGTTGTTTTTATACTACTTCAGTGAACAAAGATAAATAACTGTGGGAGACAAGAGAGGATGCATCCACGAAATCACACGAAAAGGACACTAACGACATTTCGTGCCCAGTTCGTGTGATTAGTGGATCGTGTTGCTGTTGGCCGCTAACTTCGAATTGGTTATAGTGAGACCGCTTTTTCATACTGTTTCGGACATGATACAGCCAGGTTAGCCTACTCTTAAAAATGCCATCGGATTCCCTTAACTCTCTATCGCTGGAACAACAAGTCGGACAATTCTTCTACATCGGTCTTCCAGGCACTGAGCTGGACGACGAGACGCGCGCTCTCATTCAAGAGGTGCAGCCGGGAGGAATCATCATCTTCGGCCGCAACGTCGCCGAGGCCCGCCAGTTACGAGACTTATTGGATGGCGTCCGTGACCTGCTGCCTTATGACCCACTGATCGGCGTCGATCAGGAGGGCGGGCTCGTCGATCGCCTGAGAAAGGTGTTCACCCCGATGCCATCAGCGAGGACCATTCGGGAGCACGGTGATCTGGCGGCAGTGCGAGATTTGGGAAGAATTAGCGGCGAAGCTTTGCGACTGCTTGGCTTCAACATGAATTTCGCACCCGTAATGTCAATCATGACAGAGGAGCGCGATCTTCTTTCGAATGGACTTTACTCCCGGTCCTTTGGTCGCTCGCCCGGCGAGGTGCTCGGGTACACCACGGTTTATCTCCGCGGGTTGCAGGAGACGGGTATGGTTGGCTGTCTGAAACATTTTCCGGGAATCGGCGCGGGCGAAGTGGACTCACATGAGCAAATGCCGATGGTTAGCCTTTCGCATGACGATTTGATGGCCGCCGATCTGGCGCCTTACATAGAACTGTTTCAGCGTAAAGACGATCGCGTGCGATGTGTAATGGTAAGCCACGGCGGCTTTCCCAACATCGATATCCGCAAGGGCGTGACTGGTGGTCTGCTTGAGCCTGCGTCGCTCAGCCACAACATCGTCACTAATCTGTTGCGAGGAGAGTTGGGTTACCAGCACCTTGTAGTGACTGACGATCTGGAGATGGGGGCTATTGCCAGGCACTGTGAAATTGAGTCGGCAGTTGTGCGCGCGTTTCTTGCGGGTGAAGACATGATGTTGATATGCGCAAACCCGGAAACGATTAGACGCGGGTATCATTCGATGCTGGAGGTTGCCCGCGCTGGGAAGCTTCCCAAAGATCGCCTGCGCAGTTCGCTTCGGCGAATAGGAGCAATGAAACAGATCGTCAAACCGCCGCCGCCTTTTGATGCCGACAAACTAAAAGTGCTCTCGGACGAAACGGCCATTCTCAACCAGAAGCTAAACTACAAGTACGGAGGATCAATCTAATGCTGCGCAAAGCGGCCGGTCTCTTTTTTATCCTCTTGCTGGCGACGATGCTGCCTTTGGGTTGCCGGCGCCAGCGCGGCGACGCCTTTATCATCGCGCTGGACAACAATATCCGCACCATTGATCCCATCGGATCGCCTTCTGTCGACGCTGCCAGTGAGCGTGTGCGTGTTTTGATGTTTAATTCGCTGGTGAAGAAGAATGAAACATTTGACTACGTCGGCGATCTGGCCTCGGATATCAAGCGATCAGACGATAACCTGACCTTTACATTCACTCTCCACGACGGCGTGAAGTTTCACGACGGCCGGCCACTTACTTCGGCGGATGCTAAATACACTCTGGATCTCGTGTTCTCGAGCACCTTCGCCAAGTCGGCAAGTTTCTACGAAGGCGTAGGCGATGCGAAGCGGAGTTACATAAAAAGCGTTGAAGCGCCGGATGCCAGGACAGTGGTGGTGACGACCGTGAAGCCCTGGACAGGATTGCTCAGCAACCTGGTTCCGATTGCAATCATTCCTAAAGATAGCTACGCGACCCAAAAGGACCATCCACTTGGTACAGGTCCATTCAAGTATAAGAATTATGACAACTCCCAACAGGTAGTCGATTTGGAAGGTAACAACGATTACTGGGAAGGCGCACCGCACATCCAACAATTGCGCGTGCGCGTCATTGCCGACATGAACGCGCTTCAGGCCGAGATTCGTTCAGGCCGCGTGGATCTGGCGCCGTTGCCGACCAGCCTCTCGCCTGACGCAGTGAAACTTCTGGGACAGGATCCGAATCTGCAGGTACTTTCGTTCACCGGTTCAAACGTCTATCTCCTCACGTTTAATTGCAACCGGCCACCGCTCAACGATGTTCGAGTGAGACAGGCGATCTCTTACGCGGTTGACCGCGAAGGCTTGATCCGCGATCTGCTGCTGGGCCAGGGAAAGATTGCGGACTCGATCCTGCCGGAGGAATCGTGGGCTTATCATGCCGGCCAGAAATATTCATTCGATCCGGCGATGGCGAAGAAACTCCTCGACGAAGCCGGTTTTAGAGATCCGGATGGTGATGGTCCACAGTCACGTTTTAAGGATCCAATCGTGTTCAAGGTGTCTGGCAGCAACGTGTCGGCGAAAAACGCTGTCGGCGTGATTCAAAACTATCTCAAGAACGTTGGTATTCCGGTTTCAATTGAAACGGCTGAACTGAATACCTTGTTCGATGAGCTGAGGCGTGGAAACTTTCAAATCTTCTACGGCCAATGGGTGGGTGGAAATCAGGATCCGATATTTTTCAAAGACCTCGTTGCTACTTCCGAGATTCCCACGGAGACGCGCGCGTCGCGCAATCGCAGCCGCTACAGCAATAAAGAATTGGATGCCTTGCTGGATGAAGCGATCAATACATTCGATCGCGAGAAAGCGAAGCAACTCTACGTGAGCATACAGGACATTGTGAGCCGCGACGTGCCGCTCTTGCCGCTCTGGTATCAGGCAAACATAGTCATCGCCAGGAAAAATGTGGGCAACATTAAAGTTGACGCCAGCGGCGACTGGGGGTTTGTCAGGAACGTGACGGTACAGAAAGAATAATCCGCAGATTGCGCAGATTACACGGATTATTAAGCCTTAAAAGTGATGAGTGATGCGTAATGAGTGATGAGTTAAGGCCCACAACTCTATTATTTAGATTCAATCTGTGTAATCTGCGAAATCTGCGGATAGTCCTCCCAGCATTTCGCGTTTGATGGCGCCTTCCCGGATCAACCTCGGCGAAGCGGTACTCAAGTCCAGAACAGTCGATGGCTCTGTTGCCGTCACTGTTCCCCCATCCAAAATAAGGTCGACGCCCACAGGAAAGTAGCGCACTACTTCATCAGCCGTCGTCGCAGGATCGTTGCTCGAAGTGTTCGCGCTGGTCGCCGTTAACGCTCCTCCGCACGCGCGCACGAGTGTCCTAACATCTTCGTCGTCCGGCAAACGCAGGCCTATAGTCTTTGTTCCTGCAGTCAACTCGATAGGCAATTCCGGTTGGGCGACTCCAATCAGCGTGATTGGACCAGGCCAAAAACGATCTGCGACTGATTTGAAGGTTTCGGATGGGTCGGAGATGAAGCGCGTGACTTCGCTAAGATCAGAGATCAAAAGAAGAATCGGTTTTGCCTCTTCCCTGCCCTTCAGTTTTCGTATCTTACCAACAGCAGAAGCATTGAACGGATCAGCCCCCAGGCCGTAGAAGGTGTCCGTACGAAACGCGATAATGCCGCCACCTGCAATTATCTTAGCTGCGTTTCGCCGGGTCTCGTCGTCATTCTTTTGGATCATTGGGCTCTTATAAATGGCCAGTGCTCAAGCGTCGCCTAATGCTGAGCAGTTAAACGCGGCTTTGCCGCCGCACAGGGCGGCAAGGCTGTGCCTTTCCGTTCGCCTTTTAGAACACACGAGGCTCTGCCTCCGTTTCTGAGGCGAAGCCTCAGGAAGATGGGAACTACTCATCGGAAAGGCAGAGCCTTTCCGCAGTGTGCGGCGGCGAAGCCGCGTGGAGCTAGGAGAATTAACGAGCAACGTGACCTAAGCAGCAAGCAGTTTCTTGGTCTTTCGCTTGTTCCAGCCGAGATATATTGAGAAATCTGAAATCCGAACATCGCCACGCGCACAAGCGCAAGACAGATCGCCTCGCGATGGTCTTTCGCGAAAAGATTCTCTGCCTGCTCCTTACTAATAGGGTCGATCGCTTCGTACCTCATCACTTTGCTGCACTATTCTAACACTCCTAGTTACCAGGCAAGGGCCCGGCTCCGTTAGGAGCCAAATGTCCTATGAAAGGGGGTTGTCAAGAAAAAACTTCACCTGTGCCG
>JBBPIC010000124.1:0-5416 GCA_038040525.1 Acidobacteriota bacterium
GCTACCGCGCTGGGTTCTGTAATTTAGGTACATTTCTCCAAACTGCATCAGCACGTAACTTCGTGGATCGTTTTACCCGGCGAAAACACTGACGGCGAAACTAGGACACTTCCCCGCACATGACGCTCCTTGACCCGTGGTCGACTTTCCAGTTGCTTTCCTGCGTACAACTACAGACAATTCAATTCCGTGCTATCTGAGTTCGTGGTTGGTCAACATCAAGGCATTTAGAAAGTTTCTTAGATCATCTTATGTCGTTCATGAGCAAAACATCGGCATTCACGGGGATGAAGGCCCTGCGAAACCTGGTTTCTGATTCGATGGCCATAGATATGGGATCGGCGGCCACCATCATTTCTGTGCGCGGGCGAGGCATAGTAATAGACGAGCCATCACTCGTCGCTGTCGATTCCAACACCGGAGAGGTAATAGCGATTGGGATTGAAGCCCAACAGATGTCTGGCCGGGAGGCTCGTGATGTTACGGTGATCGCTCCCTTGCTCGATGGAGTAGTGGCTGACTTTGAGCGAACGAAGGAGATGCTGGCTAGTTTTGTTCGAAAGGCGCGCGGAGGCAAATCTATTTTCAGCCGTCGAGCGCTGATGAGCGTCTTGTCTGGAGTGACGCAGGTGGAGGAGCGGGCACTGCTCAGCGCTGCTGAACACGCGCGTATCGGGCGGGTTGTGATGATCGAAGAAGGGCTGGCGGCGGCCTTTGGCGCGGGAGTAAGAGTCGATGACCAACATGCTTCTGCGGTCGTTGACATCGGCGGTGGCACTACCAATGTGGCTATCGTCGCCAACGGCGAAATCGTTCATGCGCGAGCGGAACGGATCGGAAGCGAGGACATTAATACGGCCATTGCCGATCATATTCGTCGACACCGAGGGTTACTGATCGGCCCCCAGTCAGCGGAGCGTCTAAAGCTCGAACTAGCTTCCGCGAGCCTTCCAGCCAACCTGGCCGAGGAGGCGACGATCAAGGGAATCGATGTTCTGACGAGGAGCCCTGGGGCTATCGAGATCACTGCCGGGGAGCTTTATCCCGTCGTTCTGCAGGTTGTTCGCAAAATAGTTGAAACCGTGGAAACAACACTCACTGAGCTTCCTCCTGAGGTTGGCGGAGACATCTACGAACGAGGAATCATCCTGACGGGTGGTGGTGCCCAGTTTGAGGGCCTTGAAGATTTCTTACGAGACCAAACAAAACTGCCGGTGCGTACCGCTTCGGAACCAAAGTACGCCATTGTGCGTGGTCTTGAGCAGATGTTTGACGAGCCACTGAGACTGCGTCGGGTGATACGAAGGGCGCCTCATCCGGTGCTGGATCTGGAGGCCTGAAGAAGCAAAGTTCGGAACCCGAAATGAATACGGAAGTCTGCTGTCCCCGTTGCATGCTTTTAATGCGTGCGCGCGCCCGAGATAACCTCTAACTAAGTGGGCGATCAAGGTTTCGTCTACTGTTTAAAGAGGTTTGTATATGGTGGCCAGGGACTTCCAGCCACGGCATGGTCATTGCCCTTCCCGACCTCGTGGCAGCAGAACTCATCTTATCGCGGACTCCAGTGCAGAAGACTCACTACGGTGTGAGGATCTACTGTGAGGGGAGACGAAAGTCAGCACTGAGAAAGGCTGTAACTTGCTGTAAACTCGGAGCGATTCTGATTACCGCAGGATTCGCTCTCATCGCAGTTCTCACCTACAACTCATATAGCAGTTTTGCCCAGGTGATCGATCAGCAGATAGCAGGCGGCTATTTGCGAGGCCATGCCGGACTCTATGCGGCGCCCCGCGTTATCGAAAAGGGAGCGCGCCTTTCCAAAGAACAGCTTGTCACCTCTTTGCAGAGAGCGGGGTACGCGCGCGACAAAGCGAGCAATATCTGGAGTGGCAGTTTCCAGGTGAGTGACGACCGCGTAAGGATCTTGCCTCGTCAGGGAACAGAAACACACCAAAGCATCGACGTCAATTTCGATCACCAGGGACGGGTTGCCTCTCTATCAGCGAACGGGGGCGACCTTCCTGCTTATTCTTTGGAACCTGAACTGTTGACCGTGGATGCGGGCTTAAAAACCGGCCAGCAGGAAACGCTCACCTATCCGGACATTCCTTCAGTTCTGGTCCAGGCGATTCTGGCGATTGAGGATCGAAGATTCTTCGAACACAGCGGGGTGGATATTCGAGGTATTGGCCGGGCCTTCATTAGCTGGTCTACGAGTGGATCAATAAAGTTTCGCCAGGGCGGCTCTACTATCACGCAACAACTTGTCAAGAATACCTACCTGACTCCGGAAAAAACTCTGCGGCGCAAATTCAATGAAGCCATGATAGCGGTAGCACTGGAGCAACGACTCTCAAAGCAGGATATTTTTGCGCTCTATTGTAACGAAGTTTATCTGGGTCAAAGGAATGGCGTGGGAGTACGTGGGGTAGCACAAGCGGCGAGAGTCTTTTTCGGCAAGGAGCTAAAAGATATTTCGCTGGCTGAAGCCGCGACCATTGCCGGAATGATTCAGAGTCCCGCCAGGTATGCTCCTGACCAGCACCCGGAAGCTGCCAAAGCGCGTCGCGATACAGTGATTGCGGCTATGACCCGTGACGGGGTGGTCAGTGCTGAGACTGCGCAGATGGAGAGCGCCGTAGCGGTTAACGTCGTTCCCTTCGAGGGCAGTGGTAACGAACTGGCTCCCTATTACGTTGACGCCGTTAATCGCGCTATGGATGCTCAGCGCGATTCCCAACCTGAGGCCGAGCAAAGTATTCGGGTACAAACAACAATCGATCCGGATCTGCAGACGGCTGCCGAAAATGCCCTTCGTCACCAATTGGAGCTCTTAGGTAAATCGTCCGGGACGAAGGCACTGCCCCAGGGAGCTCTGGTCGCGTTGGATGTACATACAGGACAGGTCCTGGCAATGGTCGGGGGACGTAGCTACGCTGAGTCTCAACTAAACCGGGCAACGGACGCCAAACGACAACCCGGCTCGGTTTTTAAACCGTTCGTCTACGCTACTGCATTCGAATCCGGGATTTCACCGCTCTCGACCTCTAACGACGCTCCGCAAACTTTTGAATATGGCAGTGCCACATACTCGCCGGCCAACTACAATAAGGCCTACTCAATGCACGACGTCTTGTTGCGTGAAGGATTGATCAGATCGCTCAATGTTGTGACGGTAGACCTGGCGATGCGCGCCGGGCTTGCCAGCGTCGCCGCTACCGCAACTCGATTCGGTCTGCCCAGGCCAGCAGCATATCCGTCGATGGCCCTTGGCACTTCCGAGGCGACACCTCTGCAAATGGCTGCTGCTTACGCTGCCTTCGCAAATGGCGGCACGATGATAGAGCCCACCCTCATTGCTGAATCCGTTGGTACCGCCTTTGATACAAACGCCGGCCAAATGCCGAACGCAATCTCTGCCAGGCGTCAGATCATTAAACCAACTACGGCCTACATGATTACCGACATGTTGTCAGACGCAACAAAACGCGGGACAGCTCGGCGGGCGCAAGGTAGCTTCAGCAATGTTGCTATCGCGGGCAAGACCGGTACTTCGCGTGACGGATGGTTCGTCGGTTACACGCCTAACCTGGTGTGCGCGGTATGGGTGGGATTTGACGATAACAAGCAATTGGGACTGACTGGTGCTGAGGCAGCACTTCCCGCATGGATAGATTTCATGAAAGAAGCGGTTGCCGTTCGACCCAGTTTGGGAGGGGCGTCCTTCCCGAAACCGGCGGGAATCGTCACTGTGAAAATCGATCCGGAGACGGGTCAGCTGGCAGGACCAAACTGCCCCACGGCCCAGACGGTCAGCGTCGCCTCGCGATTTGCGCCCCCGGTGGAATGTTTTAAGCACCAGCCGGTAATCGAATATGAGGATGAGATTGATGTTGTGGCTTTGGAGAGTTCGGTCGAATCCTTAGATTTGAGGGCCGATTCGCCCTCCGCTGGATTGGTTCAAGCCGATCAATCAATGACCCAAGCCGGTCAATCAATGACGCAGGCCGCTCAATCAAATAGATCGTTGGAAACACCCTACGCAGTGAATAGGAATCTTGATGGACAACCAAAGATTGAGTCGCAGCCAAAACCTATTCGCCAGCCGATCCAAACAGAAATGAATGAGAGAGGTCAACCACGCCTTATAAACTCACCGGTTGTGGCCAGCGAAGGTTCCAAAATTGGCAATCGGCCACCTCGATAAAGAAACTCTGACAAACTATTATCCCACTGCCTCTCATGCCAAACCTCTGCACGCTCAAAGGCAAGCGCATCCTCTAATGCCTGCTTGAGATCGGAAAATGCGTCATCACTCATATGGTTTGTCTTGCTCGTCTGAAACCTGCGTGTTCTTGATGCTTTCATGACTATCAGCGTTCCTTCCTAATAGCCTGGCTCAGCGATCCGATGATGTGCCCTCTATTGTGCGACAATTCAGCCTGCTCGCCGTTGTTGAAAGCAGTTAGAGATTTTCCTCGGTTCTTATCGATAGCTCGACCATGCGTTCCAGGAGTTGGTCTGGTGGTAACCCGACGAAATTCTTTAGCACGAGTTCTTTGGAATACAGCCGGACCAGGTAACGGAGCTTGAGCGACTTGTTACGCGCAGCGTACACAAAATCGCGGTGACCGTTGTTTACGACAATAATATTCCGCGTCGAATCAAATCTGGATCGCCACGAATCGCCCGGCGCACTTTCGAAAGTGTAACCAGGTAACCCCGCCACTTCGGCGGGTGCCGTTCCAACCTGTGGAAGCAATTCGTGTGTCACTGTTATTAGCGCGTCGCCTGAACGCTCAATGTCGCCCTGGCGAACCATGACTCTCACGCGCACCAGGCCGGGTTCGGCGGGAGCCAGGAAGGTCACCGCTTGATCATGACGGCGATCCATGGCGCCATTGCCTTCTACTATTTCCCACATAAAAGTGAGATCGGTTTCGACACGGCGACGGGATCGATCATAGGGCAACGCACGCAGCGATCTCTGCTCGCCAACCCGCACGACGCTCGATGCGGGTGAAACCGCGACACTGAAAAGTGGACCAGCAAACTCGAAAAACTGCCGCTGCTTTACGTTGTTGGCCTCAGACTCTGTAGCGCCAACGACAAGTCCTTCGCCAGCATCTCCTTCGCCGGAATCGAACTCGCGATTGCCGCTTCCCGGAGCCCGTTGTGCACGGGCACGAATGTCGAACCAGTCGTACTCTTCGGCGGGCAGCGCCAGAAAGGCTTCGCGAAACGCGCGTTGGATAGTGTGCAGTAGTTCTCGGCTGGCTTGCTCTTCCTCAGCTCGACGCTGCGCTTCGAACATCTCGTTCAGCTTTTCCTCCAACGGGAGCAGGGCATCCAAAAGCGCGGAATAAGCTTCATCGTGGATAATGCCGCTGCGGGTGCCCGGCGTTAGATTGATGAA
>JBBPIC010000192.1:0-1588 GCA_038040525.1 Acidobacteriota bacterium
CGTGTCACGGGGCTTGGAGGGACAGGTCGCGGGTTACTGAACCGCAAGGAAACTCAGAGAAGGCAGTGGTTTTGATCCGCGCTTATCCTGACCTTCTCCCCCAGGAGAAGGAATACCGTGCGATGGTTCGCAGAATGTCCGAAGCCTGTTCTGTGATCCCGAGCAAATGAAACTTCATTGCAAAGGCGCAGCCGATTTCACAAGTGGTGATTGAACGGTTCTCCCTCTCCTGGGGGAGAGGGCCGGGGTGGGCACGGGGCATAGACATGGGTAACACGGAGGGCATAGACATGGGTAACAGTTTTCATTTCGCTGTTGTGTTTTTCTGCGGCACTCATGCCGTGGAATATCTTTTCCGCCATTGGAGAGCGAACCCGCTTCGTCCGGGCCGCTCTGAAGCATCTCAAACCCTTCGCTGTGCTCTGCCAGGCTTTTGGCATCAGTCGGCGCACTGGCTACAAGTGGCTGCAGCGCTTCCAGCAGGACGGCCGCGCCGGCTTGCTCGATCGCTCGCGTTGCCCGCGCCGTTCCCCGCAACGTACTTCGCTGCGCTGGCGTCAGTTCGTGCGTCGTCTCCGCCGCCGCTTTCCGCATTGGGGCGCAAAAAAGATTCGCGCCCGCTTGCGCCACAAGTTTCCCCGCGCCCGTCTGCCCGCCGTGCGTACGATCACCAAGTGGCTGCCCAGGCTTTGTCCCATGCCCCGGCGCCATCGCCATTCGCGTCGCGGCCCGCGTCTGGCCTTGCCGCCCTTGACCCAGCCTGCCGCGCCCAACGACGTCTGGACGGTGGACTTCAAGGGGTTCTTCCGCACCTCCGACGGCACCCGCTGCGATCCGCTCACCGTCCGCGATCTGTTCAGCCGCTTTCTCCTGGCGGTCTGCATCCTGCCGCACCAGCGTTTTGCCGCGGTGCGCCGCGTGTTTATACGTCTGTTCCGCCGGTTCGGTTTGCCCAAGGTGATCCGCGTGGACAACGGCTCGCCCTTCGGCAGCACGGGCGCTTGGGGACTCTCGGCCTTGAGCGTGTGGTGGCAAACTTTGGGCATCGCGGTCGAATTCATTCGCCCCGGCCATCCGGAGGACAACGGCGCGCATGAACAAATGCATCGCGAACTCA
Source organism: Acidobacteriota bacterium (assembly GCA_038040525.1). Classification (GTDB taxonomy): domain Bacteria; phylum Acidobacteriota; class Blastocatellia; order Pyrinomonadales; family Pyrinomonadaceae; genus PSRF01. The sequence goes on from JBBPIC010000192.1 coordinate 1,118, forward strand.
AACGTGATACCGCCCGGCCACCGGCGGCTCACCCCGTCAGCCAGCAGCGGCGCAGTGATCGCTGGCGACGGTATTACAACTTCGAGCGTCCCCATGAAGCGCTGGCAGGACGTTATCCCGCCGATCGCTATCACCGCAGCCGCAGGCGTTATCGCGGACCGCAACCCATCCGGTACCGGCACGGCTGGACGGTGCGCCACGTCCGCCACAACGGACAGATCAAGTGGCAGGGTCGGTTGCGTTCCATCGGCGAAGCATTCGTCGGTCAGCCCGTCGCCTTGCGCCACCAAGCCCAAGGCATCTCCGAAGTTTACTTTCAACGCTTGCTCCTGGGCACACTCCACGACCGCGATGCCGGAGGCATTCGCCCCACCAAACCTCGCCGTCCTAAAACTTGAACTCCTACAGGTGTATACCATGTCTATGCCCTCCGTGTTACCCATGTCTATGCCCCGTGCCGTGAGGGCGAGC
>JBBPIC010000096.1:0-17881 GCA_038040525.1 Acidobacteriota bacterium
TCCGCGAAAACGCGCCGGATAAACGCGTGCATTTCCTGCGCTTGCTCCGGCGTCGCTGTACGTCCAGTACCGATGGCCCAAACAGGCTCGTAGGCAACGATGATACGGTCGAGGTCGGAGGCTGTCAACCCGCTAAGTCCGCCGCTAAGCTGGCCGCTGACAACGCGTTCCGCGATTCCCTGCTCTCTCTGCTCCAGGCTCTCACCTACGCACATGATCACGGTTAAACCAGCCGCGAGGCCCGCCTGACACTTCTTGTTGACCATTGAATCGGTCTCAAAATACTTCTGCCGGCGCTCGGAATGTCCGACGATCACATAGTCCGCGCCCACGTCTCGGAGCATCTTCGCCAGCACTTCGCCCGTATGGGCTCCTTCTTCCAACTCCCTCGAACAATTCTGCGCCGCCACACCAATGTTGGAGCCCTCGAGTCTGTCAGCCACCGTCTTTATCGCCGTAAAGACCGGCGCAATGACCACCTCGCAATGATTAGCGTTGGCAACCAGCGGCTTCAACGCAAGCGCAGTCTCCACCGCTTCACCAAGCAGCTTGTACATTTTCCAGTTTCCGGCGATTACAGGTTTTCTCATAAGAATAGGGTGTTGGGTGTTGGGTGTTGGGTGTCAGGTATCGTGTGTCAGGTGTCGGGTGTCGGATTTGTTTCTGATGGTGGAATCTAATTCTAAGCTAAGTGTGGCTAAGGATAGCACCCGGCACCCGACACCCGACACCCGACACCGACACCCTATTCCTTATCAGTCAACGCTGTCACCCCCGGCAACTCTTCCCCAGCCAGAAACTCGAGGGTCGCGCCGCCGCCTGTTGAGATGTGGGTTATCCGGTCAGCTACGCCCGCCTGCGTCACAGCCGCAACCGAGTCGCCACCTCCAACGATGACAATCGCGCCACGATCCGCTGCTTCCGCCACTGCCCGCGCGATGGCGATTGATCCTTCGTTGAATGGCGGCTCTTCAAAAACGCCCATTGGCCCATTCCAGATGATTGTGCGTGCGTCGCGCAGGGCGTTGGCAAAATGCGAGACGCATTCCACCCCGATATCCATCCCCGCATGGCCCGCGTTGGTAAACTCAATCGGAATTGTCTTAGCCACGATCTTGTCACCCTTTATGGGCTCATAACTGTCGACAACCTGATGATCAGTAGGCAGAAGTATTTCGACACTGGCAGCTTCGGCGCGTTTCTTGATTTCGAGCGCAGTCTGCAACATATCGTTTTCAACCAGCGACTTGCCAACCGTAAAGCCTTCTGCTTTCAGAAACGTATAGGCCATCGCGCCGCCAATCAGAATCTTATCGACCTTGCGATCGACGAGTGCATTGATAACCGGGATCTTATCCGAAACTTTTGCTCCGCCGAGTATGGCCACGAACGGGTGCTCCGGATTACTGATCACACGACCCAGGTAATCCAGCTCCTTCTGCATCAACAACCCTGCAGCAGCCTGATCTACGTATTTGGTGATGCCGACAGTTGAAGCATGGGCACGGTGCGCAGCTCCAAACGCATCGTTCACGTAAAGCCTGTCGCAGAGCTTCGCAAGTTGCTCCGAAAAGCCGTCGTCGTTCTTTTCTTCTTCTTTATGAAAGCGAAGGTTTTCGAGCAGGACAACGTCGCCATCCGCTAGGGCAGCAACTTTCGATACAGCCTCTTCGCCGACGCAGTCCTGCGCAAAAACAACTGGTTTACCCAAAACGCTTTCCAGATGTTTCGCCACGGGACTCAAACTATATTTCTCAACGCGCTCACCTTTTGGTCGACCGAGGTGCGAAGCCAGAATCAGGCGCGCTCCCTGCTCAATGCCATATTGAATCGTAGGCAGCGAAGCTCTAATTCGCGTGTCGTCATCAACTCTGCCATCTTTGATCGGCACGTTGAAATCAACACGCATAAAGACACGTTTGCCTTTTAAGTCCAGATCTTTAATGGACAGCTTCGACATCGGTGACGAAAACGCAGTTCAGAGTTCAAGCTTTAGCTTGCGCCTGGCGGCGCGCGCGAAGCACAGCCTAAAAGGCTGAACTCTGAACTACAGGCCTTTACTCGCGATGTATTTGATCAAATCGCGGACGCGGCAGGAATAGCCCCATTCGTTGTCATACCAGGAAAGTATCTTCACCATATTTCCGCCGATTACTTTCGTGTACTCGGCATCCACGATTGAAGAGTTTGAATTTCGTCTGAAGTCAGCCGAAACGAGTGGCTCCTCTGAAAAAGCAAGTATCCCCTTGAGCTCTTCGTTTGCAGCATCCTTAAGAGCGCGATTCACTTCCTCCGAAGTGGTCTCCTTCTCGACATCGATGACGACATCAACCAGGGAAACGTTTGGCGTCGGCACGCGCACGGAGATCCCGTCAAACTTGCCCTTGAGTTCCGGTAGGACCAGCGCCACAGCCTTTGCTGCACCGGTTGATGTAGGAATCATTGAAAGGCCTGCGGCGCGGGCCCGCCGCAAATCCTTGTGGGGCAAATCGAGTAATTGCTGGTCGTTTGTGTACGAATGGATGGTCGTCATCTGCGCAGCACGAATTCCAAACTTCTCGTGAATCACCTTGGCCACGGGAGCCAGGCAGTTGGTGGTGCAGGAGGCGTTTGAGATCACGTGATGCGAGGCCGGCTCGTAACTCTCTTCGTTAACGCCAAGCACGATGGTGATGTCTTCGTTCTTTGCCGGGGCGGAGATGATGACCTTCTTCACAGAGCCGCGCAGGTGTTTTTTGGCGTCTTCGGCCTTGGTGAAGATTCCGGTCGACTCCACCACGATTTCGGCGCCTACCGACTCCCAGTCGATGGCCCCAGGGTCGCGTTGCGAAAAGACGCGAAATTCGTCGTTGTCGACCTTAATCCCATTTTCGGTACTGGTAATCTCATGATCGAGATTGCCGAGCACAGAGTCATACTTGAGAAGGTGAGCAAGTGTCTTCGTATCCGTCAGATCATTTACGGCCACAAAATCTATATCGGGGTCACCAATCGACGTCCGGTAGATGTTTCGTCCGATGCGACCGAAGCCATTTATGCCTACTTTCACAGCCATTGCGCCAAACCCTCCTGCCAGCTAATCCAACAAGCCTCTGCCCCGGTTCGTGGCTGAAATCATCCAGACACACTTTGCTCTGCTGCTTCCTTAAACGAGGCGCGAAACTTGCTGTGGGTAAAGAAGGCCAAGATTATGCGGCGTCGCTTTGAGTGTCAAGCCTGTAACCATCCGACCCATTTTGGTGTCTTAGTATAGTGTCCCGCTTACGTCTGAAGGACATGCGGATGCGGCTTTAAAAGTCATCTTTTTGAAACTGCGTTCGTCAAAATAGCGTAGTAAAGACTTGATCCGACGAGACTTGTTTGATAACAGTTGGCCCGGAACATACTAGCGACAATTTGAAGGAGCTTTTGGTGTAATGGTTAATTTTCAGCCTCGTGCGCTGTTTAAGACAATGTTTCTATCTGCGTTTCTGGTTGTAGGAAGCCACGAGGCTTATGCGCAAGCGCCAGCTGCGACTCCAACCCCCAATCCAGCTGTGCGAGACGCAACACGTCCTCCAGGACAGGAAACACAAAATCCAGCCAACCCCCCGGGCACTCAACAACTGCCCGCGCAGGCCCCTCCAGGGATTCCACCGACGAATCCGCAGGCACCTCCCGCCGCTCCGAATGCGGTTCCGCAAACCGTAACGCCTCCGGTGAGCACTGACGTCGAGCCGATTCAAGAGCCACGCGATCCAGTTTTTCCGAGTGTCGAACAGAGGCCGCTGCCGCCGATGCCAAACCTGACAAGGTTGGGGGTGACAGGCGACAACACCATGACCTTGTCGTTGAACGATGCCATTAAGCGCGCCATCGAAAACAACAACGACATTGAAATCGCGCGTGACGAAGTGCGCTTTGCGGAAACTCAGCTCCACTCGTTGGAGGGTATCTTCGATCCGATCTTCAGCGTAACGCCACAGATCGACAAAAGGATCACTCCGCAACAAAGTTCGCTGGGCGGATCGGGCCGATCCGGAACTACAACCAGCACGACTTATTCATGGGGCCCGTCTATTAACAAGCAATTTGGGACTGGCGGAGGAAACTACACTCTAAACTTTGCCAACTCGCACACAAATACCAGCTCGAGCTTTAGTTTTATCAACCCCTTCTATTCTTCGAATCTCTCGTTGTCGTTTGCACAGCCGCTCTGGCGCAACCGTTCGATTGACAACAATCGCCGGCAGATTCGAATTCAGAAGAAACGGCTGGAACAGACAGACGCTGACTTTCGCTTGCGGACAATCGATGTGATCTCGAACGTTCAGCAAGCTTACTGGGAGCTTGTGTTTGCGCTGCGCGATCAGCAAAACCAACTCGCGAATCTAAATCTCTCGCGCGAGAATCTGCGACGGGTAGAAGCACAAATCTCTGTGGGAACACAGGCTCCACTCGCACGCGCCGAAGTGCAGACCGAGTTGGCGAATCGTGAATCGTCCCTCCTGGTTTCAGTGCAAAACGTATCGATAGCTGAAAACAATCTCAAGCAATTGATTATTAAAGACCCGACTGCTCCGGACTGGTCGGCGCAGATCACCCCCACGGACACTCCGACATTCGATGCCACACCTGTCAATCTTAATGAGGCATTGAAAGAAGCGCGCGAAAACCGGCCTGAGCTTCGTCGCTTGCGTCTGCAGGACGATATTAACAAGATCGACATTCAATACTTCAAAAACCAGACGCGTCCCCAGGTCGATATTGTATCGACGCTCGCAACTACCGGGTTGGCCGGAAAAGATGTTTCAGGCGCACTGCCCGCGGGAACACTGCTGCCCCTTATAAGCGGAGATCCGAATTTTAATGAAACCGCCTTCCTTCTGCAGCAGATTCGGGACATTCAAACCCGAGCCATGTTTCCTCTCGCCGTAATTCCGGTGGTGCCTTCGCCGGGAGGCCCGCCTTCGGACTTGATTGGTGGCTATGGCAAGGACTTGAGTAACCTGTTCAGCTTCAAGACGCGCAATATCACCGTCGGCGTTGCGATACAGTTACCGTTCAAGAACAAGACGGCTGAGGCCAATCTTGCTGGTGCGCGAATTCAAAGAGACCAGCTTGACGCATCGATGCGTTCGCAGGACCAGATAATTGAAGTTGACGTTCGCAATGCGGCGCAAGCAGTGGAAACGTCGCGAAGGCGTGTGCTGGCCGCTCGGGAAGCGCGGGCCAACGCGGAGATGCAACTTGAAGGCGAACAGCGACTCTACTCAGTAGGGCGTTCAACGACCTTCCTGCTCTTCCAGCGAGAGAACGCATTAACGAACGCGCGCAACGCGGAGTTGCGAGCGGAAACTGACTACAACAAGGCGTTGGCAGATCTGCAACGGGCCACTTCCACTACCTTGCGCGCCAATAACGTCGTGTTTGACCCCGTGACGCCATAGCTACTCTTCTTGCGAACCACCATTTGCGATTGCTAAGGTAAACCCTTGGCAATCGCATTTTTATAGCCCTATTTGGAGTGCTGCGGCCTGGCGCAGCTTTGGCCGGTTGCGACTGGTCGCAACCAAATGGTGCGATAGAGTTTCTACTCACCAAGGGGCTTACTGCCACGTGCGTGGCGCCAGGCCGCCACGGGCCAAAGCTGCGCCAGGCCGCAGCACTCCAAAGAGGGGCCTGTTGCTGGATAGCATGAAGATCTCCGCCACCATCATCACCTTCAACGAAGAAGAGAATATTCGCGACGCGTGCGAATCGCTCGCGTGGGCCGATGAAATCGTAGTCGTTGATTCAGGCTCCACTGATAACACTCCTGATATTGCTGCGTTTTCGGGCGCACGTGTCTTTAATCGCGACTGGCCAGGTTTTGCGGCACAGAAACAATTTGCGGTGGAGCAGACGGCGCACGATTGGGTCTTCAGCCTCGACGCCGATGAACGCGTTTCGCCGGAGCTAAAAATCTCGATCCAGGACCTAAAGAGAAAATCGGACAGCGAACTAGCGGACGGTTATCGCATCGCGCGACGGTCTTTCTATCAGGAACGTTGGATCAGGGGTGGGGGTTGGTATCCCGACTCGCAACTGCGATTATTTAGAAAAGCACGCGGACGTTGGGGGCCACGCCAGATTCATGAATCGGTGAGCATGAACGACGGAGCGCGCGTTGAAAGACTTGCCGGAGACATACTTCACTACACCGTGCGTGGTTCGGCTCAACACCACCGCATGATTGGCGAGCGTTATGCCCCGCTTGCCGCGCAGCAAATGTTTGACGAAGGGCGTCGCACCTCGGCACTTAAGATTGCTGCCGCCGGTCCGGCGGCCTTCGTCCGCAGTTTTGTTCTTAAAGCCGGCTTCCGTGACGGCCTTGCTGGATTGAGCATCGCAAGTTTCGCGGCACACCATGCTTTTCTTAAACACCTCATGCTCTGGGAGAAGCAGAGGGAAGAAGGCAGGAAGCAGGAGGCAGGAGGCAGGAGGCAGTAGGAGGAGCTCTTCGCCACCATCGCGCAAGCTAAAGCTTGAACTCTAAACTTCGGGCTTGTAGTTCAGAGTTCAGCCTTTAGAGCCACTTGCAAAACTCGTCGTTGAAGAGAGTTTTGAAAAACAAATCATCGAAAACACTAGGAGTTTTGGGATCTGCCTCTTTGGTTACCCCGAAACTCCGAGTTTTGCAAGTGGCTCTTTAGGCTGTGGCTTCGCGACCACGCACTCTAACTTTTTCCTAAACCGTAAGCTGCTTCCTCACGACGCGGCAAGCTAAAGCTTGTACTCTATACACCTGTAACAGCTATTCAGAGTACAACCTTGAGGTTGCTCGTTCGCCTGCACGCTCAAGTGGCAATTAAGCTACAATGCCCACCGGCATGCATCTCTTCCTGACAGCAGTCCAGGACTTCGACCTGATGCCTCAAAGTTTTTTTTATGCTGCCGCCGGAATTTTCGGTGCGATCATCGGCAGCTTTCTAAACGTAGTGATCCATAGGTTGCCTCGCGAGGAGTCGATCGTCCTACCCAGTTCAAAGTGCACCTCATGTGGAGCCGGCATTGCTTTCTACGACAACTTGCCGGTCATTAGTTACCTCGCTCTTCGGGGACGGTGCCGTTCATGCAAGACACACATATCGGCGCGTTATCCGGCAGTAGAAGCGATGACCGCCCTTCTCTGGATCGCTGTATTTTGGCGAGATGGTTTGACCTGGGCACTGCCGTTTGATCTTATCTTTGTTACCGCCATCATCGCGCTCATTTTCATCGACGCGGAGCATATGATTCTGCCAAATGCGATTACATATCCCGGTATTGCATTTGCCGTGACTGCTCGCCTGGCAATTCCCTTCCTTGCCGGACAACCGCACTTCGACGATCTCCCAATGCTCATGGATGGGATGCTCGCCGGGATGCCAATCTGGGCCGCGTCCCTGACGGGAGCGGTAATTGGGGGTCTGGTCGGTGGCGGCTCTCTATGGTTGATGGGTTGGATCTGGGAAAAACTACGGGGCGTCGAAGCGATGGGCCTGGGCGACGTGAAAATGATGTTTATGGTGGGCGCCTACCTTGGCTGGCGTCTTACGATTTTGAATCTGTTCCTGGGTGTTTTGTCGGGCTCGATAATCGGTATTGCTTTGATGATGCGGCAGGGTAAAAAAGACATGCAAATGCTCTTGCCGTTTGGCGTGTTTCTGGGTATCGGCGCAATCGCGTCACTGTTGATAGGTTCGCATATCGTCGAATGGTATGCAGCAACGTACTTACCATGATGTCCAAGTGCGATTGTCTAGTGCTACTGTTGACACTTGCTAACCCAGGTCGTCAGTACCACAGGAAGCGAGCGACCAGGTTTGAAGCTCCCGTCTCAGCGCCAAAGGCGCGAAATGTAATAGCCTGGGGCAACGCCCCAGGTCGCACAAGTTGAATCTTCGAAGCGCTGAAAGCGCGAAATGATGTCGGAGACCGGCGCAATACCTATGGTTGGTTCAATACTTTCTACTTCGCGCCTTCAGCGCTTTCAGAGTTTATGGCTCATCACCTGGGGCGCTGCCCCAGGCTATTATATTTCGCGCCTTTGGCGCTGAATCCAAAATCTGAAGCCAATCGGCAATCGGCAATCCTAGTGCGCTACGGCAACCGCTACCAATTTGGACTTAGCCTTCTTACCGGGTTCTTCCTGCTTGCGACCGTATTCGCTTTCCTCCTTTATGCAGTCACACCTGCCACGCCGGCCACTCGCGGTCCTCTATTTCTCGCAGTCTTTGTCGCCGTCCTGCTAGGAAGTTTGGTCTGCATACTCTTTTTCCTGCGGTGGATGCTGCGTCCGTATCGACAACTCGTGGGTGAAGCCGAGCGTGCTTCAGTGCAGTCTCAGCCTCTTAAGACGAAAGACGAAGCGGAGTTTGTTCTGGAGACTTTCCAGTCCGTCGTCGCCCAACTTCAGGAACAGCGCAAAACGCTGGAGCAGTTGAGCGCTCAAGCCAGCCAGCGGGCCGACTCTGCCGAGAAATTCAGTGAGCGCATCGTGGCGAGCGTTCCCTCCGGTCTGGTGGCCTTCGACGCCGAGGGACGTTCAATGGTCATCAATGCTCCGGGTCGGGCGTTGCTTGATATCGACGACGTCACACTGGGCCAACCGGTTGCTTCTATCCTACAAAACATTCCGCAACTGGCTGAGATGGTCGAGCACTGTCTACGAAGTGGACAGATTTATCGTCGTGAAGAAATTGAGACGCTGACTTCAGAGAAGATGCCGCGCAGGATCGGCGCCACCGTAGCGCCTATTGAACTATCGCCCGGCCAGGATGGACGCGGCGCACTGTGTCTTCTTACCGACATTACCGAAGTAACCCAACTGCGGGAGCAGGTGGCGCTAAAACAGAATCTGGAAAGTCTCGGCGAGATGTCGGCGGGCCTGGCCCACGAATTTAAGAACGCGATTGCCACGCTTCAGGGTTATGTACAGCTCTTGCAGAACCTGGAGCTGGATGCACAGGCACGTAGCACCGCGGATTCCTTGCTAAACGAAGTGCGCAATTTAGCTGAGATGGTGACCTCGTTTCTCAACTTCGCCCGTCCGCAACCGCTGCAATTGGATGAGGTCGATCTTGACGAACTAATCAACGATTGCGCGGCTGAGCTCAGCTCGCTATTTAAAGCACGCGACGTCGACCTTGTAATTCGCCGGCCAGACGCTGCAGACGCTTCACCAGCGCGAGGGATTATGATTCGCGCCGACGAACGTATGCTGCGACAGGCTCTCCTAAACCTGATACGCAACGCCGCGGAAGCGATCCCTGCTGATCAGAGTAATCGCCGGGTTGAAGTTGTGAGCTCGCTGGTGCGAGAAAAGGGATGGGCGTTAGTTGAAGTGAAAGATACAGGAGAAGGGATTCCAGCGTCCGATCTGGACCGCATTTTTATTCCCTTCTTCACCACCAAGGCTTCTGGTCACGGCGTGGGGCTGGCACTGGCGCATCGCGTCATAACCCAGCACGGCGGCACACTGACGGCAGCCAACGCAGGTGGCGGAGGCGCCGTATTTACCCTACGCGTGCCAACGGGCTGATGATCGAACTGCTACGGCGATGAAACTGCACAGTTTCATCACTTTGCGCATACTTCTGGATTGATGCTGTGAAGATGACGAGAAGGGCCGGCGAAAGTACTTTCGACACTCGCCACCGGCCCCACGTCTCGAGCGCAGGAAGGTTCCGACCTGTTACTTAATCGTCAGACCTTTTGCTGTTTCTTTTTTCGCTGCCGGAGTTTCGCGGCAATGCCAGTCAATCCCGACCCCAGCAGTATCAAAGTTGCCGGCTCAGGGATCGCGGCTTGTTGTTGACCGGTTGTTCCAGCGGTCAGGTTTGCTTGCTGGCCTGTTTCCACAAACAAGTCGGCGACTGCCAGGCTAAAGCTTCCAGTGCTGGTTCCGTTGTTAAACGTAAATACCACGGGAGTGTTATCGAAATTGATATTAACGCCGCCATTATTTGCGATTGGCGCGACACTACCCGTAATGGTTGCCACGTACGTTGCGCCTTGTCCACCACTGATGCCAGTCGGGGAGGTGAACGTGATGTTTAGCGTGAAGGTCCCCGCTACCAAAGTCCCTGGGGCCGCACTTAGGGAAAATGTTCCCAGGTTATTGACGCCACTCAAGGCGCCTATGCCTAAAAAGGTGGTGTTGGTAAAGGCGCTGTTACCGACGAAGGATAGTTGAGGTACTCCGCTGATAGACCCAACAGTAGAACCGGATATCGTAACCTCGTCAGCTCGTGCCTGACCCTGCGAAAAGATCAGCGTGCCGGCTAGAGTGACGGCGATTGCGAGCGACTTTAACAGTCTTCTTTTTTGAGATTTCATACGTGCCCCTCCCTGAGCCTGGAAAAATGGACAGATTGTCGAAGGCTGGAACAGGAAGCGGGGCAAGTGCTTGGAGCTGAACTAACCTTTTCTTAGAACGTTTAGCCAAGGAAACTGACAATCTAAATGACATTCCAGAAAATCTAGGCGATACGCGCCATTCTGCTTTGTGACATGAGCCCGAAGCTAATCAACGCTCAACACGGTTGGGCAATGTTGTCCTCCAGCTTTTGAACGATCCACGAAATCACATGAAGCGGCACGAAACGAATGCCAAGTGAATGATCACATCAAAGCGTTAGCTCAAAGCGTCTGGCGCTACCATCAAATGAATCATTCACTCGCCGAGGCCGATGCCATCCTCGTACTGTGTAGCTATGACCTTGTGGTGGCAGAGAGAGGGGCGCAGTTGTTTCTTGATGGCTGGGCTCCACTGTTGATCTTCTCGGGTGGACTGGGCGCTATAACTAGCCGTTTGTGGACTGAGCCGGAAGCAGATCGATTTGCGGAGATTGCCGTTGGGATGGGTGTACCTAAGGAGCGGATAGTCATCGAGAACAGATCCACAAATACCGGCGAGAATATCCTGTACACAAAACAACTCCTGGCGAGTCTTCAAATAACTCCACGGAAGTTGATCCTCGTGCAAAAGCCTTATATGGAGCGCAGGGCTTTTGCGACCTGCAAGAAGATGTGGCCCGAGATGGATATTCTGGTCACTTCACCACAGATGAGCTTTGAACAGTATTTGGAGGGGCATTCAAACCGGGAGTTGAGTAGAGACGAAATTATCAGCATCATGGTTGGAGACTTACAGAGGATGAAGGTGTACCCCGGCAAGGGGTATCAAATTTATCAGGACATACCGGGTGAGGTCTGGGCCGCATACGAAGAGCTGGTCAGAGCCGGTTATGACAAACACTTAATTAACTAGTCGCCGTTCTGATAAGCTCACTACTTCCGGCTGTTTGCTGTTTTATGTTTGCCTACGGGCGGCTCCTTGGAGTGCGCCGCCACGCCACCCCAGCGCGGCTGCCCGCGCTGGGGACCCCGGTTGTCGGCGCTTTGGCCCGCGGCGGCCTGGCGCCGCGATGTCGCCATAGAGTCATGTATTGCTTCAAGGGGCTCCAACCTTACCGAAGCTGCGACAAGTCGCAGGGGGCCAAAGCGCCGACAAGGCGGCGCACTCCAAGGAGGTGGTGATGCAGAAAATCAATTGGGCCAGACTCTTTAGCGGCGGTTTAGTTGCGGCGGTAATCTGCTTTCTCAGCGATGGATTCCTCCACGAACGGCTGGTTGCCGCTGAATGGAAATCCGTCTACGACAATCTGCGCGTTCCGAATCCTCCAGAGGAGCACATCGGCGCTCTCTTTTACTTCGCAATTTTCGAGATCGGCCGCGGCTTTCTTTCGCTGTTTCTCTATGCGCTGATGCGCCCGCTGTTTCGTCCGGGGCCAAAGACCGCAGCGCTGGCCGGGCTAGTTGCATGGTTTGCCTTCTCTCTCACGGCAACAGCCCAGTTCATTCCGCTCGGGTTCTATTCCCAGGCTCTATGGATGAAGGTCGGCGGCTTTCAGTTAGTCACGTCGATTGTGGCCGCTGTCGCGGGCGCTGCGCTTTATAAAGACGGATCACTGCCTGAAAGTGACCTTAAGAGTTAGAATCTGGTTCTCGGCCTGGAAATTTGAAAGGAGAAGTCATGAAGTACCTTTTAATGGCTATGTTGGCGCTGTCGTGTCTCTCAACCGCAAACTCTCAACAAGATCTTTCGCCTGAGGCCCAGCCGTTTTACATCTCATCACTCAATACAGGGTTTGGGGTTCGAGGACTATTTGAAGGCGAGTATCGGATTTATCCTGACAGGATCAAATTGAAGGTTACGAAGGCGGAAATTCGAGTTAGCCGCGACTGCCCATATCAGGGACGCCGGCAGATTTCCGCGCTGCGGTTCGACCTTGCAAAAAGCCTCGGTGACAAAAGGTGGGACAGCATTAAGAGCGGACAGGACTTTTTTATTGATGAAGTAATGAACCCCGGAGACAGCATCAGCTTCCATGATCTTTATTTTGACATCCTGATCGATGATTCCATTGATTTGCCGAAGCACTGGCTACTTGTCCGGATTGAAGACACCGCGCTCGATGTCCCGCCGGAGTGCCTGCAAAAAGGTTATGCATTTGCACATAGCTCTTGCGACATTTTTTCTCATGCGGGATACGAGGCGAGCCTTCGAAAGAAAAAGAAGTAAGCATGAAGACTGTCACGCTGGTGGAGATTTTTTCAGATTACGTTTGACCGTTTTGTTGGTTGGCGGAGCCAGCCGTTCATGAACTGATGCCTGTGCGAAAGGTTATGACCCCGCTGACAAATCAATAAAATACGATCCACGAAATCACACGAAGCTGCACTAAAAAAGGCTTCTCGTTCGAGTCATTTCGTGTACTTTCGTGGATCGTCCTGATCTTCCTGCTAACGATGCACACTCTTCGGGAGACTGCTGCGCAACGACGCAATTCAGCCTTTGGGGAAGTATTCTCGCCACCGTCGATTCACCAAATCACGAATGTCATCACTTACGACCAGTTCTTTGGGAAAGCCGGGCTTGAGGCGTGCATCGATCACAATAGGGCCGGAATACGAAAGGTGGTGGCGCTCTACTTTCGTTTGAGCGGCGTAAATATCAGCAGCAGGTTCAAAGCGGGTCCAGGTGGACCACAGAAAGTCCGGCGTTGAGTGCGCTACTGCTGCATCGTCGTGCAGCACAACTAACGGCCATTCGGCCAACGCCTCGTCCGTCGCGAGCCGGGCTGCCTGTTCGGGATCTTCGGCGTACGGCAATCCTTTAACAACCAAACAACCTCCACAAAAAGCTTCCGCGGAAGATACTCCGGGCGGCATGGCGCCGCGAAATTCTCGCGGCAACGCCCGCCTGGCTTCTCCCAAACCGAGCATAATCGCCTTGCTGCCCTCGTTGACTTTACCGCTCGTGTAATCGAGCGTATCCATCGAAACGTTTGAAAAGATAAAAAGGTCTGTTTCAGGATTAAACCGCGCCAGCACGTGCTCGAGCAGTCGGGGGAAGTCCTTCAGATCCTGTGGTGTGTCTGTGAGCAGCAAAAATTTGGTTAGCGACAACTGCCCTTCCCCCAGGATGCGAAAACCCGAGACCAACGCCTCACGTCCATAACGCTCCTGGACTACGGCCGCGCATAAGGAGTGGAAGCCGGTTTCACCGTAGGTCCAGAGATCGCGAACGCCGGGCATCACCAGCGGGAAAAGTGGCGATAACAACGCCTGTAAATAATCACCGATGAAAAAATCCTCCTGCCGAGGTTTGCCAACCACCGTGGCGGGATAAATCGCATCACGTCGATGAAAGACCGCGTCCACTTCAAATACGGGATATTCGTGTTCGAGAGAATAGTAGCCGTAGTGATCGCCGAATGGTCCTTCAAGCCGTCGTTTACTTGGCGGAGCCTTACCCACAAGGGCAAACTCAGACTGGGCCGCCAGTCGATGTGCCGCATTGCTCAGCGGGTTCTTCGTCATCTTCAACTTTTCGCCGGCCAGCAACGAAGCCAGTACCAGCTCGGGAACGTCTTCCGGTAACGGAGCAATAGCCGCAAGTATCAAGGCAGGCGGCCCGCCAATTAATACGGTTACAGGTAATGCCTGACCGAGCCGTTCGGACTCCGTGTAATGAAAGCCTCCGCCTTTTTGAATTTGCCAGTGCAGGCCCGTTGTCTGTTTGTCGTAGACCTGCATTCGGTAGATGCCGAGGTTGTGCTTCCTGGTGATGGGGTGTTCGGTATAGACCAGAGGGAGCGTGATGAAGGGCCCGCCATCCTCATCCCAGGTGGTAAGCACCGGCAACTCACCAAGGCGTGCTGGTTGGTCCAGAACCTGGCGCACCGGAGCTACGGAAGTGTTTCGAGTTCCGATCCTCAATAACTCCAAACCCAGAGATCGATGTTTCCACAATTCGGATGGCTTCGGGGGCAGCAGCGATTCAGCTACGTGGACAATTTCGCGCACGATTGCTTCGGGCTTTGGGCCAAATGCGAGATCAATGCGTCGTTTGGTGCCAAAGAGATTTGTAACCACCGGATACCGGCTGCCCTTCACCCGTTTGAACAGCAGCGCAGGACCACCACGCTCGATTACTCGCCGGTGAATTTCAGCCACTTCCATATACGGATCCACTTCAGCTTCGATGGTAATCAGGTCGTTTTCCCGCGCTAAGAGATCGAGAAATGTGCGAAGGTTAGGGTGCATGGAAGATTGAGCAGTATAACGCGGCAACGTTGAGGCGAGCGAGAGTGACAATCGAGGCAGTAGCCCAAGCCGGGGCAGTAGCCCGACCGTGAGGGAGGGCGTTTACAGGCGCTGCTTGCGCCCTCCCTCACGGTCGGGCTACTGCCCCGACTGGAATTATCCTTGCGGATTCTTACGCAAGCGCGCTGTGTTCAGATCGAGTTCCGCCGCAGGAATGACCTCAACGTTCGGAAACTGCTTGCGTAGTTCTGGTAAGAATTCTTTCGCGTTTCCCACGATCACGATGTTTATGCCTTTGGCATCAAGACGCGCGCCGGCAAAACTTTGTACATTGCTTGCCGTGACATTCTGCACGTTCGAAATGTAGGAGTTCATCTCATCGAAACTAACTCCATATAACGCCAGAGAACCTATCTGAGACACGACTCCCGCGGCCGTCTCGAGGTTGCGCGCAAAATTACCAATCACAACTGCCTTACGCGGGTTTAATTCGATGTCTGGTACAGGAGCGGACGCGAGGCGTTTGATCTCTTCAAGTAGCAAAGCAGCAACTTTCGCCGCCGACGGGTTCTTTGTTTGCGCGGAAGCTGTAAATGGTCCCACGTTGCGCCGCGTATCTAACGTGCTTCCGGCGCCGTAACTCAGTCCCTGCTTAATCCTGATTTCCTGATTCAGACGTCCCGAGTAGCCACTGAGTACGGAGTTGGTGACGAGGCCACGAAAGTAATCCGGGTCCGCTCGGTCGATTCCCGTGCGCGCAACGACCACAGCCGCTTGTCCGGCATCGGGTTTATCCACTACTACGACGCGCGGCACCGCAGTTACCGGAGGCTTCCGCGCCGCCAATGGGGGCAGCGGCGTAGTTGGCTTCTTCCAGTCGCCGAAGTGCTGCTGCGCCAGCTTGAAAGCGTTAGCGGCACTGATGTCACCGCCAATTACCAGGATTCCATTGTCGGGCCGGTAATAATTATTGTGATACCTGAGTAAGTCCTGGCGCGCGATTCGTGGAATTGTTTGCGGTGTTCCGGCCAAAGGCTGGCCGTAGGGAGCATCTTCGAACACAACTCGGGCGGCAACGTATCGAGCGATTGAGCCAGGGTCGCCCAACTCAACCGTTAGATCGTCGAGTGTCTGTTGACGCAATCGTTCGATCTCATCCTCTTTAAAAGTTGGATGTCGCACGACGTCGGAAAGTATCTCCATGGCGGGAGCGATTTTTGAGGACATCACGTTGACGTTCACCCGAGACGCGTCCCAACGGGCCGCAGAATCAAGCGAAGCGCCGAGTGCTTCGATGGCTTCCGCAATTTGAGTTGCCGATCGTTTCTCCGTTCCCTTCGTCAGGAGATCGGCGGTCATGTTAGCGAGCCCGGCAAGCTCTGGAGGATCAACTTCGGCGCCATTCCTGATCAACAACTGAGCAGCCACCAGAGGTGTTCCACGCCGCTCAATGACAATAACCCTCAAGCCATTAGCTAACGTCTTTTCTACAGGTTTCGGAAACTGAACTGAACGGGGAGCGGCCGGAGGTGGCGGCGTGGCTTGTGGTGCGGGAGACTGTGCACTAACAAGACCGGAAGCGAAGATGCAGATCAGTAGAGCCAAAAACAGAAGGTTCGCCTTTTTGGAGTGCGCCGGCCCGGCGGCGCTTTGGTCCCGCCGGTGACACTCAGATACTTGATGAAAATTACCCGCCTTGTCGGCGGAGGTGGACCAAAGCGGCGCCGGGCCGCCGCACTCCAAAGAGTTCGAGGTTTTCATTTTGCCTGCCCTCCCCTTGATTGCTCCCCTTTGACGCTGCTTGTCGCATTTGTCTTCGCTGACTCAGGCAGGTAATAAATGACCAGACGATTGGCGTCTGTGAAGTACTTCTTCATCACACGCTGGACATCGGCTGCCGTGACCGCTTGAAGCTTGGCCAGGTCGGTGTTGACGCGATGTGGATCGCCCAGCAAAACCGCCGACGAGCCGAGTGCAAGCGCTTTGCCGTTGCTGGTTTCACGCTGCCGAAGTTCATTTGTCACCAATTGGTTCTTGGCCTTATCGAGTTCAGCCACGCTTACCTGAACATCCTGAAGTTTCTTGATTTCCGCCAACAGAGCGCGCTCCCCTTCTTCCGGTTTCTTGCCGCTGGCCAATACCAGGTGGAAAAAAAACACGCCGGCGTCTTCACGAAGATCCGGAGTTGCGTCTGCGCTTTGCGCAACTTGTTGGTCGTAGATTAGAGATCGGTAGAGGCGTGACGATTCGCCCTGCGACAGTATCGTCGCCGCTACGCGAAGTGGTTCGGCGTCGGGGCTTTTCTCGGGGGGAGTCAGGTATGTGAACGCAATCGCCGGAAGCGGAACGTTTTGGGCGTAATGCGTAATTCGCCGCTCCGCTGTGCGTTCCGGTTCTTTGATTGTTACCCGTGGAAGAGGCAGAGGCGGCTTGGAGAGAACTCCGAAATACTTATCCACCCAGGCGTCTAACTGTTTGGGTTCGAAATCGCCCACGACAACAAGCGTGGCATTGTCTGGGCGATAAAAGGTGGCATGAAAGGCTCGCACGTTCTCCAGCGTTGCGGCATCAAGATCCTCGATGCTGCCGATAGTCGACCGCTTGTAGGGATGCAGGGTAAATGATTGCTGCTCGATCAGGTATGCGAGCATCCCGTAAGGCGGCGCGAGGACGCCCTGGCGAAACTCCTCCTGGACCACGCTTCGTTCCGATTTGAAGTTTGCCTCATCGACTGTCAGTCCCGAAAGCCGTTCGGCCTCAGCCCAGAGTAACGTCTCCAGGTAGTTCGAGGGCACCACTTCGAAGTAGACCGTAACGTCGGGATTCGTAAATGCGTTATTAAAGCCACCCACGTCTTCAGTGAGACGATCCATCATCTCAGACTTCATGTTCTTCGTGGCCTTGAACATGATGTGCTCAAAAAGGTGTGCGAAGCCGCTGCGCTTTTCGGGATCATCTTTGGAACCCACGTGATACCAAACCTGGATGGCGACAGTGGGGCTGGAATGATCGACCGCACTCAGGACGCGCACCCCGTTAGCGAGCGTCCTCTCTCGAAACTTTATCGGGGGCATCGCAACTTGCGCCATCGACTCCGCGGCCAGAACCAGCGAGAGCATGATGGCAAACAGCATCAGCGAAGCCCGAACCCTTGGATACGTCATAAGTTACTCCGGATTATTGACTGGGAGAGATGTTTGAAACTCGGGGGGCGTAACGCAAACTGTTAGTTTGCTGGCGTAACGCAAACTGTTAGTTTGCTGGC
>JBBPIC010000193.1:0-1577 GCA_038040525.1 Acidobacteriota bacterium
ATCCGTGATGGTATGAAGCTGGTGCCTCCTGCGGCTAAACTAGCCAAATGGATTGTTCGGTCTTTGCAAAGTCGCGGGGAGGCACCAATGAGAGTATACATCGGAGTCGATTTCCACGCGCGTCAGCAGACCGTCAGTTATTTGACAACTGAAGATGGTGAGATACACCAGTGCAAACTGGACCACCAAAAGGATGACATAGCAGGCTTCTATCGCCAGTTCCATGGTGAGGTGGTAGTTGGAATGGAAGCCAGTGGGTACATCGAATGGTTTGAGGAGATGCTTCTGGAGATGGGGCACGAGGTATGGGTAGGAGATTCAGCTGAGATCAGACGTCGGGCGCGAAGGCGCCAGAAGAATGACAAGCGAGACTCGATGTTGATCTTGGATCTGATGGTGAAGGGCGAGTTTCCTAAGGTGCACCGACAGACAACCGAGAGTCGCCAGGTACTCAAGCAACTTCGTTATCGGCACCGGCTGGTGAAGATCAGGACCATAGCAAAGAACAATGTGCAAGCACTGGCCATGAGCGGAGGGCTGTTGGCAAAGCGGCTGTACTCGAGCAAAAGGCGGCAACAGCTGCGACCCCTGGAGCGTGAACCAATGCTGGGGGAGCAAGCCAAACAGTTGGTCAAAGTAATAGAGGAAGTAACGGTAGAGATAAAACGAGTGGAGCAGTGGTTACGCAAGCAGGCCGACGCTGATCACAGAGTGGTGCTGCTGCAGACGCATCCAGGAGTAGGGCTGTTGACATCCCTTGTGCTAGTGCACACGTTGTGGCCAGTTGAACGATTCAGGAATGGCAGGAAAGTGACGGCCTATCTTGGAATGGACCCAGTGGAAGATTCCTCAGCAGGTCGTATAAGGATTGGGTCGATCAGCAAACAAGGGAGCAGGTTGGCACGTTACCTGGTGATTGAAGCGGCCAGTACCGCAGCCAAGAGTGATAAAGGATTGAAGAGCTTCTACCGTAGGCTGATGGGCCGGCATGGAAAACCTAAAGCGAAAGTAGCGGTCGGGCGCAAGCTGCTTGTACGCTGCTTCATCATGCTACGAGATCAGATTGACTACGAGGAATTCTTGCGCCGTGGTGTCGAAGTTCGGTCTTCCCGTTAAACCACTGGGCTTTTATGCCTGAACCCGTGATTGGGAGACCAACCTCTCTTGAAATAAGAGAGAGCCAATTGAACCTCATGGGGAATACTCGAATAGATGGTTGATCGCACTGCGAATGATCGACAGAGGTAATCAACTCGGCATCGAGCGCAGCAACCGCATTAACCTCCGCGGCCGATTGTATGCTTCTCCTGATGAAGGTCAAGGGCTTCGCAAGTCGGCCGGCGGCAGAAACTCAAAGGTGGCTTCGCGGCTTTTCTAATCTGCCGCCGGCCGACCCTTGACATTCATCAGGAGAAGCATAGGCTGGCCGCTAAGAGGTTAATGCTTCAAGCCAATGCAGGTGCTTTCAGGTTAATTCCCGTGCAGCTGCAGTTGGTTGTTTCAAAAACCAAAATGCGACTTTCAAAGACCCCAATCCACGAGAACCAGTTGAGCGCCAACCGATCGGCGCCACAGCA
>JBBPIC010000015.1:0-114161 GCA_038040525.1 Acidobacteriota bacterium
CCCCGATAGGCGGATTCAGAGTCCGCAGTCCTACCGTTAGACGACCTCCCAGCAAAGGAATTTCAATGTAAGTGGTCGGGGTTTTCTTTGTCAACTGAGGAGAGGTAAATGGTAAATGTTGAATGGGACATGGACGAACGGCGCGTTCGAGAACTGTGAAATGAGATATGGGAAATTGGTGATGGTTAAGTTTGAATTCCGTAAGGCGAGGTGATTACAGAACCGAGCGCGGTAGCGCCGGATATGAGAGGCTACTTTGGTGATAATTGTAAGTAACCAAGAATCCCCTTTTGCTGAAGTCGCCTTTCGGATCCGGTGCTACCGCGCTCGGTTCTGTAAAGCCCTCCGCTAACTGCAAAACTAACCACTACCGGAAGATCTGCCGTTCTACATTTTCCATTTACGATTTACGATTTACCCATTACTATTAGCCCGCTTACCTCTCTTGCACTCAAGCTGAGTCGGCCACGACCTCCCACATTTGGAAACTAGTCTCGGAAACTGGGAGAATCATGACTGACCCTGACGATCAGAAATCACCAAGCGATTCAGATACGATCCATTCCTTAGAAGCAATGCGCACTCTGGCTGCGGAGTATGAGGCAAAACTAGGCGAAGTGTCGGATCTCGTCACGCGAGTGAGACACGAAATCAACAATCCTCTGGCCGGAGTTTTGGGCCAGGCGCAACTGCTCCTGCGAGAAGAACTCAGCGATCGTGCCCGCAAACGCGCGGAAACCATAGAAGAACTGGCTATCCGTTTGCGGGATGTGGTTGGTCAATTACGCCAAATTCAGAAACCCACAGTGCCGAATCGGCAGGAATCGGAGTGATCCTCTACCCGAACAAACCCTACAAAGTGTGACGGTATGAAAGCGAGTTCAGCTTCTCGCGGGTTGGACCGATGTTGATGGTTTGAGGCGCTTAAACGATTCCTTGAGCATGAGACGGCGGCTGCTAATCGTGGCCATGTGAAAAGGAACAACGCACCCGCAACGATCGCAATCCGCGTTATCGCCCATCATGCATTTACCTTTGTTTTCTCCAGTCGGCCCATAAGCAAAGGCCTTGAGACGAAACCCGCAATTGTCGGTGACCTGCTTGGCGTTTGGTGATTTCATAAGCTCGAGCGTGGAATCCATCATATTAATCACGCCCGGATACTTTTTCTTCAACGCCAGAATCTGATCGATCAGCCGGTCGCGCGTGGGCCAATCCAGCCACAACGCTTCGTCTAAACCAGTAACGGGTGTGAAGAAATCAAAAATGATGCCGCCGCGCGCCAGCGGTCCCCATTCTTTAATCAAATCTTCAATACAATCTCGGGTAATGCTTGTCAGTACGCAGGATATTTGTATGTTGAGCTCGGGATGGTCGATGACGTTTTGCTTAATCTTTTGGTAGATGCCTGGAGCCCTCATTCGCGCGAACGCTTCCTCTGTTCCGTCGATTGAGATAACCCAGGTGCAGTTAGGCCAGTCAGGCAGAGGCATCGTCCCGTTAGTGACGATGGTGTTGTGCTTGAAATACTTTCGTCCCACTTCCATCAGTTGTTTCCGGACCATCGGCTCTCCGCCAACCCAGGTACAGAGCATCATCGGATGGCCGTCGGCCTTCATTGCCTCCAGTTTCTCCACCCACTTCTCTACCGACAACTCCTTTTCGTTGTCGTGATCCTCAGCGAAGAAATAGCAGTGCTCGCAGCGAAGATTGCAACGATTGGTAACGTCGATTGAACCGATCGCGTATTTGGGTAGTCCGAATGCGAACAGGCGCGCGGCCCCGAAGATTCGGCGGGCTTTTCTTGCAAAAGGCATGGCGAGCCATTATGCGGCAAGGCGCGCGTTGCTCAAAGTCCGAAACAAATGTTCGTGCCGTTTCGTGTGATTTTGTGGATCATGTCTTATTTGAGGGAGAGTAGGATCCACGAAATCACACGAAACGCCACGAAACAAACTTCTTTTCGCTGTATGGAATGCGCCGGCCTTGCAAGAAAACTGGCAAGGCTCCCGTTTTGTCAGACACGGGCAGATCGTGGTGGACTAAGCTTCTGGATGATAGACTTTTGAACATGCCGGTTCGAAAATCTTTTGTAAGTAACAATCATCTGGAAGAAGCAATGGCGCTTCTCATTCGGAATCAGGCAGCGTTTGTCGAACAGATTGCCAGGAATGACCAGGAGCGACTTAAGCTTCAGATCAAAGGCGAGGACTGGATGCGCCGGACTGAGGATTGGCAGCGCAAGACTGAGGATTGGCAGCGTAAAGCTGAAGGGCGGTTCGACAAGATTGAGCAACGGTTGGAGAGAATCGAAGCGAGTTTGATTGAACTACCAAAGATTATTCTAAAAACCGTTCTTGAGCAGCTACCCAAAGCAGTGAAGAAAGAAATCGGATTCAAGGCCCAGACTTAACGTGCGGCCGCCAGATTCAACTTTGACTGCGGCGGCCTGCCTGGCCCGCTCGCTCTCGAAATGAGGAGTTGAGCTGGGGAAGCAGCACAGCGCCAGGCCGCTGTGGGCCAAAGCGCCGCCAGGCCGGCGCACTCCAAAGTGGCCATCTGCCGTCAGCGGCTTTCTTTAGTCGTCACGCCCGAATCGGTACGAAGGAAGACCACGAAACGTTTACCTTCAGGCAGCACCGCATTTTCCCCGCGTCGGAATCCGTTCATCAGCGCCAGCGGAGCGAGGGGAGGGAAGATCGCGGCCGCGACAACCGTCTTGAGGGCAACCTCGCCTTTATGACTGTCGCCTTTGACAGTGCCCTGCCCCATGGTGCTTTCGTTGTTCTTGCCCTTCGGTTTGAGAAGTATCCAATCCGGATTTCGGATAGAGGTTTCCGGGGCGAGTGGGAGGCGTGTGTTGTCGACGGCGATAACATCCTGCATGGTCCAGGAAAGCCGCCCAGCCTTGCCCCAGCGTCCACCGCGCTTCGCGAGGGTGATCCGGGCGGTGACCAGGGCGCCCTTTTCAATGGCGACCACTCCATCCACGGTTACCGGAATCAGAACCCGAAAACTAAGCAACTCCCCGGCTTTGACGTGAATGGAGCTTACTGTGTAAGCGGATTCAACTTCGATTGGCGTGCCCGCGGGAATCTTGATTGGGACAGCCTCTTTGGCGGGCAGATCCTGGTTGGGCAACCCGGGATTGTCAGCGGCTTTCGCAGATTGCGACGGTTGGATAGTTTCGGTTGCTGCCGGCGCAGGCGTCGCAGTCTGGGCCGACAGCCTCGCCCCGCACAGGAAGAGTGCTAAGGTCAGCAGAATCAGTTGTTTCATGAGTAGGCTCCGATCCTGGGTCTTTGATCGACGCATACAAAGATTGCAACTGGAATACCGGAGGTGCAGGTAGCAGAAGCGAAGGCAGTTACGATCCACGAAAAAACACGAAACAACACTAACTTTTCTTCGTGAGATTTCGTGTGGCTTCGTGGATCGCTTTTAACCCGGCGAGGACACTGAACATAAGCTGTCTAACCGACTGTCTCAGAAGCCGCGCCGCAGAATCAACCAATGGGCGCGCTCTTGATTTGGACCTTTTTATCTTCGTCAGTGTACACCTTGATTTGTGTGCCGGGCTTGATGATTGCTTGTTTCCCTTTCTTGAGAAAGCCGAGCGGTCCAAACAAAACCACTAAGGCCACAGTGGTGCCGGTTTTATCGCCACCTTCTTTGCCCTTGGCGGCCCGGAGTTTTACTTTTTGACTGTCCACCGTTTGGGCGGATTCAATCCTGATGCCCAGATTACCACCGCGCCCAAAAAATCCGGACTTCTTGGCGCTGGCAACTGTGCCTTTCACCAGCGAGTCCTTCGCGATCACGACCTGCCCGTTGATTTTGACATCTTCGTCCACTTTAAAAGTCAGTGGATCGCCTTCAGTAGCTGTCTTGCTGCTTATTTCATCAGTTGTAACTACCGTGAATTCGGTCCCGTCAGGAATCACAACCTCGGTGGCTTGGGGAACTGCGTCATAACGATTAGCAGCGCCCAGCGGAAGCATAGTTATCTGAACGGCGAGAGCTGTGACTACGAACATCAGCGTGAGTCTGGTAATTACGGGTTTCCTGTTAAAGCTTGTCATTTAATTCTCCTGGTGGGATTGTGGAAGCGGGGTGCGAACTTAACTGCAACCCGCGTGAATGTCGACGCAGGTCGGGGAAACTGCGTCGGTAAATCTCAAACGGTAAGGGATTCTTCTTCTTGCTCCTGAACCAAATACGGGGAGACTACCACAGGTTTGTGATCAGCATCCTCGGCGAGCACGGCCTGGATGATAGGCAGGCTCAGCGAATGCTTTCTTGATATTCCGGGAACGTTGTGACCTGCGGCGTAGACTGGATGACGTTCGTTTTCCTGATACCACTCGGCCAGGTTCGCGGTCTTGTGCATGTTCTCGATAATTTGCCGCCAACCGACGCCTGTGTTGTAAGCGCAGAAAGAGATCTCGCCTTCCTGTGTGCCGTAGGGAATAACGCACATCTCTGTGCGTCGGAAGTCGTAGTTGAAGAGATCCTGAAACCACATGCCTTCCACACACAGAACGCGCCAGATGTCGCTGGGGTCCTCGGCCTTCTCGGCCTTCATCCGATCGTTGCGATCCGAACTGGAGTTTGTCGACGACGGTTTGAAGAGATTCAGGATCTGAGAGATGGGAAATCCTTCCGGTGCCTGTTCAGCGTTGAAGTTTCGCAGGATCGCCATTCCCAGCTGAGCATACGAAAGCTTTCTCCCGCGCGCGGTATCGGTGATGGTGGCGACATCCTTCATGAACTGCTCGTAATCGAAAAACTCAAACAACGATTTGAACTCGCCCGTCTTCCGATTCACTACCATCAAAGTGAAAATACCGCAGTTTGGATGGCAGTTGCAGGACGACCAACCCCATGGCGCGTCGGCCCCCTGGAGCATGTCCATGACACTCGTGAATGCCGAATAGGACGAAAGTGGAAACCAGTCGCGCAGAGGTTGTAATTGCCCGCGTAGTTGGTCCTTCAGATCGTGGGTCATGCCGGCGAGCGTGTAGCGTTGCTGAATACGCATGGCATCAGAAACGTCCTCGTCACGGCCCGTAAAGGAAACCGGCTGGAAGGCAATGGTTTGAACTTTGTCGATGTTCTTTGCAGCGAAATCGACAATGGCGCCGATGCCGTCGTTGTTGATGGTGTTAACGATTGTCGTAACCAGAGTGACTTTGATGCCTACGCTGGCCAGGTTCTCAATCGCCTGTTGCTTCACATCAAACAAATTGCCTACACCGCGGTGCTTATTCTTTTCTTCGCTGACTCCGTCAAACTGTAAATAAACACCGTGCTGGCCCGCGGCTTTCGCAGCCTTGCAAAACTCGATGTCCTCGGCGAAGCGAATCCCATTCGTGGCGGCCAGTATTCTGTAGAAACCAATCTTCTTTGCGTATGCCACCGCCTCGAGGTAGTAAGGCGAAAGTGTGGGCTCGCCGCCGGAGAAGAGAATGATTACCTGGCGCTTTGGCTTAAATGACACTGCGCGATCCAGAATCGCTTTGGTGTCTTCAAACGTGGGCTCGTGCACATATCCAACCTGGTTTGCATCCATGAAGCACGGATTGCACATCATGTTGCAGCGGTTGGTCAGGTCAACAGTCAAAACTGCGCCGCGTCCAAATTTGATGTTCGAGGTGCCGTGATGATGGACCGAGGAATCCTCTGCGACACGAAAGTCTCGGCCGAAGAAGAGGGATTCAATACGCTCGAGGAAGGCCGGGTCCGTGGCCATCACGTCCACGAACTCACCATGCTTTGGACAAGTCTTGCGCATGACCACCTGGCCGTTCTCTTCAAGGATCTGCGCCTTGATTTCGCCCGGGTGTTCGTACATCAAAGTTTCGAGCGGGGTTTCGCCGGAAATGACGGCGGTGCGAACTTCCTTAACGCAACGGGGACAGAGGCTATCGGTTTCTCTGGGAAAGCCGAGCGGCGGAGCGCTTCGTTCGTATGATTTCAGCAGAGGCCCGGGGGCCCATGTGGGACGAATAGCTTCCCCTTCAGGCAAGCGCGTATTGACTGACTGAAAAGCCTTCCACGCCACGTCTGAAACGCTCGACAGCAACTTAGAGCCTTTTGCCCCCGCAAGTTTGCCTTTCTCTGATTCCCCTCGTCGAAACTGATCACTAAACAAAGTCTGTGCTCCTCACGGACCTATGCGCCCGGTTTCAATAAAAACAAGTTGAAAACTTAAATAAATATTGGTGTTTCCAACAGATACCCTGCGGATTTCCAGAAGCGTCATGATAGATGGTCTATCCAGTCTAGGCAAGGCAAAAGGCGGCGGGGTACTTGATGCAGTTATTTCGGGCGAAACGCAAATCAGGTACAGAACCCAGCGGGGTTAGCGCGAGATCCTTCAGGAAACTAAGCAATAACAAGGTTTGCCCACCTTGCGGCGAAGTTGCCTCCGGGATCCCGCGCTACCGCGCCGGGTTCTGTAGTTAGGTAAATTGCTCCAAACTGCATCAGTACGGACGGCAGGCGCATTCTTAGGTTTTTGGGGTTGCCGACGTTAACAGGCGCATAGAGTACAGGCTTTAGCCTGCCGGGTGGGGAAGTAGCTCCGCGGCGGCGAAGAAGCAACCTGAAGGTTGTACTCTATACGCCTGTTATCTACACTTCGCGCGTGACTGAGCCAAAACTGATGACGATCGCTGAACTGGCGACGCATGTAGACGGACGATTGCTGGGTGACGGTAGCATACACGTGCAGCAGGTAGCTGATCTTGGCAAAGCGAGCGCCGGGGATGTTGCTTATGTTGAAGGCGAGAGGTTTTTTGATGAAGCATTGTCCAGCCAGGCGTCCTGCCTGATCGTTCCTCCAGAATTCGTCGCTTCCTTTCAGGACCTCATTACGAAAAGGGAGTTGGGTCCGGCCTTGATCGAGGTCTCCAAGCCCAAGCTGGCCTTCTCGCTGATCGCAGAGCTCCTGCACCCGCAAAAACGCCGGCAGCCCGCAATCCATCCGACCTCGGTGATTTCGGAAAACGTTGACATTGATCTGACTGTCTATATCGGACCGCATGTTTCCATTGGTGAAGGCGTGCGCATCGCCGCCGGCACGCGAATCGAGGCCGGCGTGTTCGTAGGCGACAACGTTGCCGTTGGTCACAATTGCGTTTTACATCCCGGCACGGTTCTTTATGACAATGTCACGATTGGCGATCGAGTGATACTTCACGCGGGCGTTTGTATCGGTGCGGACGGCTTTGGATACGTGCGTGACGAAATGGAGTATCAAAAGTTTCCGCAGCTGGGAACGGTCGTCATCGAAGACGACGTTGAACTGGGAGCACACACCTGCATTGATCGCGCCGCCTTGGGACAAACTCGTATTGGACGCGGCACAAAAATCGACAACATGGTCCACGTCGGCCACAACTGTGACATCGGAGAGCGCGTGATCATCGCCGCGCAAACCGGAATCAGCGGCAGTGTGACGATCGAAGACGACGTGTTGATAGGCGGTCAGGTGGGATTCGGCGATCACATTCGCGTGCTAAGCGGTGCGGTGATTGGTTCTAAGGCCGGCATTCTGCCGGGGAAAATCGTGCGGCCGGGAGTGTGGTGGGGGATTCCAATTCAGCCGCTCGATGAGTACAAGCGCATGAACGCCCATCTGGGTCGCTTGCCGCAAATGCGAGAAGAGATCAAGAAACTCCAACAGCGGCTAGAGGAAATTGAAGAAGAAGGTAGCAATTCATAGCCGGTGCGAACTGAAAAACAAAAACGATCCACGAAACCACACGAAGCTGCACGAACGAAGCTTTTGTTCGAGTCGTTTCGTGTGCTTTCGTGGATCGTCCCCTTCTCTGTGCATCCTTAGTGTCCTCTGTGTCTCTGTGGTGGCTGTTTTTGCTGGTAACTCCAACACAGAGACACAGAGTTCACAGAGATTGCACAGAGAGTTACGAGTTATCCCGACAGACTCTTTTCAGTGACGGGATGTCACCGCAGCGAAGCGAGAATTCTTTCAGCGGCCCGTTGCGACGCGCCACCCTCACCAAGCTGGCGAGCTACTTCATGCAAACGATTCCTGACAATCTGATTTCGTTTCACGTCCAGTAAGGACAGCAGCTCTGACGCCAGCATCTCGCCATTCAGCTCGTCCTGCATTAGTTCGTTAACAACGCGTTCGCCCGCCACTAAATTTACGAGGCCAAAGTGATCGACGTTGATCAGGCGACCCAGCGTGTGCCAGTTAACCGCCGACTCTTTGTAAACGATCACCATCGGTGTTCCCAGTAAAGCCGCTTCGAGGGTAGCAGTACCGCTGGCAATCGCGGCAGCGTCTGACGCGGCCAGAGCCTCGCGAGTTTCGTGATGAGTGATACGCAGCGTCTCGGGAAGCGGAATTGGAGAACTCCTGGACGCGATAATATCCTCCGCTTCTTTGGGCTGGCGGCTCGGCGCGACAACCAGAACAAACTGAACATCTGGCCGCTCCTGGGCCAGTAGGGCGGCGCCGTCGAGTAGCGCCGGAAGTATGCGCACAACCTCTTTGTGCCGGCTGCCAGACAACAGGGTCACAATCGGCCGCGCCGGATCTAAGTCGTGCAAACGACAAAACTCCTCGCGACCATAACGAGCTTTCACTTCGCCCGCGAGCGGATGGCCCACATATTCAACCTGCTCAATCCCCCGTTCCGAATACCACTGCTTTTCAAAAGGAAGAATCGACAGAAGTAGATCGACGTCCCGACGAACGCTGCGCTGCCGATATGAACGCCAGGCCCAGAGTTGCGGGCTGATGTAGTAGATCACTTTGATGCCGTCACGATGTAGCGCGCGCGCCAGGCGCAGATTGAACTCTGGCCAGTCAACCAGGATCACGGCGTCGGGTTTTCGGTCGAGGGCCGCCTGCTTGAGAAGTTTGTAAGCATGCCAAAACCTCGAGAGCGTACGACCGACTTCCAGCAGCCCCATGATCGCGAGCTCGTCCGAGCGAATAGTTGAGTCAACACCAGCGGCGCGCATCAGGGGTCCGGTAGCCCCGAAGAATTCGAAACTGGTCTCCGGTTCGGCTTCGCGTACGGCGGTCGTAAGCGCAGCCGCATGGGCGTCACCGGAAGGTTCCCCTGCAACGATCATGAGTCGACGCGGTGTCATCGCAGGCAGAATACAGAAGACAGGAGACAGAAGACAGAAGACAGAAGGCAGATGACAGTAATCGATAGACTCTGAACAGTTAGAGGTCGGGAAGGCGGGCTTGCCCCCGCTCTTCGTTACGCAGGTCAAATGATGAAACAATTAAGCACCTCCTCACCTACGGTAGCTGGAGGTGGGGATCGCTTTCATGAACTCATGTCACCAACGAAAGAGCGGGGGCAAGCCCGCCTTCCCGACCTCTAACTGTTCAGATTCTATCGATTACTGTCATCTGCCTTCTGCCTACTGCCTACTGCCTTGTGCTTACTGCCTTCTGTCGTTTTCGTGCTAGCATCGCTGCGCTATCTAAAGTTAAGGCGCGCACGTTTTAGTTCCCCCAACTTCATGGAGTGCTCGCCGCTTAGGCCGGAGGCTTCATTCTCCTTTGCGGATCGCACTTCACTCCAGAAGTTTATCTCCAATTTTTCTGTTTACCCTGGCGATTACGATCGCAGGCGTAGACCCGCTCACCGCTGGCGCTCAACAGACCAATCCTGTCGATCGGAAGGTTACAAACCCGATGACCGACACACCCAACGTAAATCCTTTAACCCAGGACCAGCCAATCAGGCAGCCAACTCCTCGTGGCCAGGGTGTACAGGACGTAACAACCGACTTAACTGTAGACTCCGGTACCCAGTCAGTTTCCGGGCCTGACAATGCGCGCATCGTTGTTCATCACGGTAATGTTGACGCACGCATCGGAACCTACCGTTTGCAGGCAGACAAAGTGACGGTCTACGAAGCGACGAACAAAATAGTCGCGGAAGGCAACGTTGTGTTTGATCAGGGAGATCAGCAACGAATCACTGGATCACGCGCAGAATGGAACTACAGAACGAAGACCGGGTACTTTCTCGACTCGACCGGGTTCACAAATCAGACGCAAGACGGCACGCGCATCTATTTCACCGCGGAGCGCGTGGAGAAGGTCAGCTTCGATACCCTGATCGCGACCAACGTGCAGATAACGGCCTGCGACGAGGATGTGCCCAAGTGGAGCTTTCAAGCCAAACGGGCAACGATAAAAACCGGTGATCGGGTGAGCGTGAAGGCGCCGAATTTCCGCATTAAGGGAGTGCCGATCCTCTATCTTCCCTACGCTTCCGTTTCCATCAAGCGCCGTGACCGCGCCTCCGGATTCCTGACGCCCACTGCAGGTGGCTCGGGAGCAAAAGGATTCAGGATCTCCAACGCATATTTTCAAACACTGGGGCGGTCGGCGGATGTCACGGTTCGAAATGATATCTACACTTCCCGGGGTATAGGCATCGGCGCCGACGTGCGCACACGGGCAAACTCAAGGTCGTTTCTGAACCTGGGGTTTTATGTGGTGAAGGATCGAGTGTTGGGCCACAAGGCAGATGCGGAACATCCGGACCAGGGCGGCTCGAGTCTTTACGCGGAAGGCGTTCATTACTTCCCCAACGGATTTATTGCCGCTGCTGACGTCAACATTACTTCGAATCTCTCATTTCGCCAGATATTTTCCGATAGCATTCAGCAGGCCATATCACCGGAAGAACGATCCCAGGTTTTCGTAAGCAAGGATGACAAAGACTACACCCTCAACTTCCTCGCTCGGACGCAGGTCACGTCGTTACCCACCTCGCGCATACGTATCCGCGAGCTGCCCAGTGTGTCGATCGAAAAGCGCGGGTCTCCTCTGAACTTTTTGAAGAAGCTCCCGGTCTATTTTTCTTTCGAAGCCAGCGCCGACGGGGTTAGCCGGAAAGAGACTGTTGAGGATCTCATTTCCTTCAGACGGGACGTGCGCGGCGATCCCATTATTACGCCGTCGATAGTGCAGCGCCTCGACTTTCATCCTCGCGTCCAACTCCCGCTGTATTTCTACGGCGTTTCGTTGACGGCCACGCTCGGAGGGCGCGCCACGTTTTACTCAAACTCGATTGATCCGACGAACCGGGTGATCCTGGGCCGTAACATCACGCGCGGGTATGCGGAATTTGAGTTGGATCTAAGGCCTCCAGCATTGGCCCGAGACTTTCATCGCAAAAGCGGCTTCTTTTTCCGGCATGTGATTGAACCATATATCACCTACCGCAGAATCCATGGCGTGGACGACTTTGATCGCATCATCAGGTTCGACTATACCGACGCAGTCGCCGACACCAACGAGATCGAGTTTGGAATTTCAAATCGTTTCTTTACGCGGCGGTCTACTGAGCACGTCAGCAGTGCCGCAGTCAAAGCTGCGAGGTCGGGTGACAGTGCGTCAATAGCCAGTCAACCGTATGAAGCGTTGACGATTACAGTGCGAGGGAAATATTTTTTCGACCGCTTTTTCGGTGGCGCATTGATACCTGGTCAACGAAACCAGTTTTACCCCATCAACACGCTTTCGGGTTTTAGTTATGGCGGAGTTCCGAGACGGTTTTCGCCGCTCAACATTGATGCTCGTTATCGTCCGCGTGCCGACGTGTTTGTCGATTTGCGCACAGACCTGGACACGCGCGGCGGCGGTATCCGTGCTCTCTCAGCAACCTTTGGGATCAACCGGCCGCTGGTCCAGGCGTTTCAGAGTTTTTACTACACCCGCGCGGTCGAGCTGGTGCCTAGCCTGGCCCAATATGCCGACTC
The DNA here is from genome assembly GCA_038040525.1 of Acidobacteriota bacterium. Taxonomy (GTDB): domain Bacteria; phylum Acidobacteriota; class Blastocatellia; order Pyrinomonadales; family Pyrinomonadaceae; genus PSRF01. Next base: position 11,773 of record JBBPIC010000015.1, read on the forward strand.
GCGCGGTCAGGAAGCCGGCACGTTACGCGGCTCTCAGTGGAGCCCCTCAATATTCCTGGGGAATCGCGAGAAGGGTCTGTTTGGCGGCGCTTCATTCTTCTTCGATTTTCAAACCCGCCCAGGCAAGGGAAACAGCTCGCTCATCAGCTCCACCGCCACTCTTGGTTATAGTTGGGACTGCTGCGCCGTGACGGTCCAAAACTACACCTTCAATGTGGGGATTCGACAGGAAAACCGCCTGGTTTTCGGCTTCCGCCTAAATGGCATAGGCACCTTCGGAACCGAGCAAATCGGGCAACGTTTCCGGTAGATACCTTTTTGGAGTGCGCCGCCTTGTCGGCGCTTTGTCCGGTTGCGACTTGTCGCAACCACGCTGCGCTAGAGGCTTCCTCCAACATCGACACTTATTGCGCCGAACGTGGCGCCGGGCCGCCACGGGCCAAAGCGCCGACAAGGCGGCGCACTCCAAAAAGGACGTAATTCGACAGGAAAACCGCCTGGTTTTCGGTTCCTCCGCAACGGAAAGCTCTGGAGCAGGGCGCCTCCTTGGAGTGCGTCCGACCTGTCGGCGCCTTTGGCCCGCGGCGGCCCGGCGCCGCTTCGTCTCGCATCCCTTCCCCTGTCGAAAGTTCCAGGCACTTCGCGGTTGGACCAAAGCGGCGACAAGTCGGACGCACTCCAAGGAGGCGCCCTTGTCGCCGACACAAACCTCACGATTCAGTCAGCAAAAACAACCCCATTTCGGCTCCGTCGGCACGTGAATTTAAGGTTACCGAGCCCTGTAAATCAAGCAACTTTTCAGTCATAAATGGCTACTAATACCCGTCTCTCTGGTTGCCTTTCGCCGTTCTGTTCTAAGTCACGTGTCGCGGCCAGAAATTCGGGGGTTCGTCGCCGACACGGCCTACCCATACCGTAAACATTAGAATTGCTATAATCTGGCGCCGGCCTCAAGCGGGACCACGAACCAGGTAGATGTTTTAAGCTTGAAAGAGTTTTGCTTGTCCCTTTAGCTTGCCGTAGTTGTGAGAGCCGTCGAAAGGCTCCCACGCGGTTAGTCCTCAAAAACATACACAATCAAGAGCCAGGTGAGGAGAACGTTGTGAAAAAACACAATTCAAAAACGAAGCGTCAGGTCAGGAGTTTCCGCCGGTTAACGACCGTTGTTGTGGTGGCGACCGTGATTCTTGCCATCGGAGCAATCAGCGTCCTTTCGCGGCAAAGAAGCGAGGCCGACAGGAAGTCTCAGGCGGCCGCTAAGGCCCAGGTTGTCAACGCCAGACTTGCCTCGCAGGACGTTCACCTGGATGGTGAGACTGGACAGACCCAGGAATTGTCAGATGACGAAGCGCAGAAGCTGGCAGGTGGACTGAAAGAGCTGGTCAACCAGTCAACGGATGGGTTGGTTGAAAAGCAGCACGCCGACGGGAGTGTGTCGGTCGATCTCGACGGCCGTTTTCAGAATGTGACTGTGGCCAAGGTGAATAAGGACGGCAGCGTGTCGCAGTCCTGTGTTGACAATCCCAAAGCCGCGGGCGCGTTTTTCGGCATCGATCCGAAGCTGATCGATCCAACGGTGGATGGCCGTGGTCCAAAACCAACCAAAGTTTCTCCGGTCAGGAATAAGAGCTAAACAATGAATAAGCTTTTCGCCAAACTCCCTGCGCTGGTGCTCACTTTGGTTGTGGGTACTATGGCTTCGTCAACCGCTTACGGCACGATCACAATTGTGATTGAGAACGTAGACGCGGCAGGCGTTGGCTTCAATGACACTACGGCAGTGTCGCCGGTGGGTGGTAACCCAGGCACGACCCTGGGACAGCAGCGGCTGAATGCCTTTCAACGTGCCGCCGACATTTGGGGCGCGACTTTGCCCAATGGCCCAACGATTACCGTGCGCTCATCCTGGGACAATACTCTTTCCTGTTCAACGAGCTCAGGAACACTTGGCTCCGCAGGATCGTTGGCCCTTTTCCGCAATTTCCCCAACGCGCCTCATATCAACACCTGGTTTGGTTCAGCACTGGCAAATACCCTGGCCGGAATTGACCTCGACCCCGCGAATCCGGAGATCAGGGCACGCTTCAATCCTGATCTGGGCACAACGGGTTGTTTAGAAGGGTCCTTTTGGTATTACGGTCTCGACTCCACCTCAGGCTTCAATGCGATTAACCTGGTAACAGTGCTCCTGCATGAGTTCTCTCATGGATTGGGATTCCAGACATTTACCAGTTCCAGCACGGGGACGCGGCCGCAGAACTTTCCCAGTGTTTATGACCACTTCCTGTTCGACGCGACGACAAACAAAAACTGGACGCAGATGACAGATGCTGAACGCGTGTCGTCAGCCATCAACACAGGCAACTTGGTATGGACCGGCGCGCGGGTGCTCGCCGATGCCACACTTTTAAATGCGGGTAAGGATGCGCAGGGGCGGCCGCGCTTGCACGCGCCCAATCCAGTCGATCCAGGTTCGTCGGTCTCGCACTGGTCCCCTGCCGCTAGCCCCAATCAGTTAATGGAGCCGAACATCTCCGCCAACATTAGTCACAGCGTTACGCCCCCACAGGATCTAACATCCTCTTTGCTGATCGACGTTGGTTGGTGCGGCGCGAATTGTCCGCCGCCTCCGCCACCGCCGTCACCGACGCCGACACCCTCGCCACCGGCCAACGACAACTTCGCTAGTCCTCAACTGATTAGCGGTTGTTCTGGAAGTGTTACCGGCACGAACATCGGCTCGAACAAAGAAAGCGGTGAGCCCAGCCACTCGCCTGATAACGATGACGGCGGCGGTTCGGTTTGGTATCAGTGGACCGCGCCCGCATCGACGAGTGTGACCATGACTACGGCTGGCAGTAACTACGACACTCTGCTCGCCGTTTACACCGGCAACGCTGTGGGGAGTTTAACTTCCATAATAAAGAACGATGACGTTGATCTCGGCGTCATTACCACTAGCACTGTAACGTTCACTGCAACCGCAGGCACGGTTTACAAGATTGCGATCGACGGTTGGGGAGACGACAGAGGAAACATCACGCTCAATTGGACTCAAACAAATTGCTCACAGCCCAGTGGACTGCAATTCAGCTCTGCTAGTTATGCTTTCAGCGAAGGAACGGGAAGCGCGCAGCTCGTGGTGACTCGAGGGGACACCGCGGCCGCCGCCACCGTCGACTATGTTACGAGCGATAATGCCGGGCTGAACGAATGTAACGTCTTCAACAACCTGGGATCGTCGCGTTGTGATTACGCAACCAGCATCGGCACGTTGCGATTCGTGGCAGGCGAAGGTTCGAAGAACATCTTCATTCCCATCGTGGACGATAGTTACGCGGAAGGAAACGAGACTTTCACTATCACCTTGAGTAACGCAACCGGAGCAACTCTCGGCTCACCTGCTTCGGCCACCGTCACGATCCAGGATAACGAGACAGCCAACGGACCGAACCCAATCGATGGAGTGGATTTTTTCATTCGCCAACAGTACATCGACTTCCTGGGCCGCGAGCCCGATCCGGCAGGTCTGGCAGGCTGGCGTAACGTTTTGAACAACTGCGGCACGACGGTTCCGCCTCCATGCGATCGGATCGAGGTGTCAGCCGGGTTCTTCCGCAGTGAAGAGTTTCAGTCACGTGGCTACTTCATCTACCGCTTCTACTCGGCAGTGGGACGGATAGCGCTGTCCCCTGAGTTCTTTCCTGATTTTGCGAAGGTGAGTGGATTCCTGACTACTGACCAGTTGGAGGCCAACAAGGTCGCCTATGTCAACGAGTTCATGGCCCGGGCAGAGTTTCAGAACAAGTACGGCACAACCCTCAACAACCCGACAGCCTATGTTGATGCGTTGCTTCAAACAGTCGGGCTGCCGGCCCATCCGAGCAGAACAGGCTGGATCAGTACTCTCAACAGCAATAACAACTCGCAGACGCGAGGCCAGGTATTGAGACAGTTGGTTGAAAGCTCAGAGGTATTCAATAAGTACTTCAACGAAGCGTTTGTGATCATGCAGTACTTCGGTTATCTGCGTCGAACTGCGGATGCGTCATACCTGTCCTGGCTTCAAACGATGAACCAGAGCGGTGGCGACTATCGGACCATGATCAATGGTTTCATGAACTCTGCAGAATACCGCCGGCGCTTTGGTCCATAACAGGTGTTTTGGGTGCAGGCCGTCTTGAGTACAGGCGTATAGAGTACAACCTTCAGGTTGCGTCCTCACGACCTGCGGCAGAGCCGCGGGCGTCCACGCAAGCAAGAGCTTGTACTCTGTATTGGCCATCTCTCGATGCGAGTTGAACGTCTGAGTTCGGGCCCTGAGATCATCCCGGGGCTGCGCCTGGCTCGCGTCGCTCCCACCGAAACTCTGCGGGCCATTGAAGCGTTGCGTAAACGCGCCGATGTCATCTATGCGGAGCCAAACTATATTCGCCGCAAAACCAATGCGCCAAACGATCCGCGTTACCCGCAGATGTGGGGGCTCAACAACATCGGGCAGTCCACTACCTCTGGAGGGAACCCCGGCAAAGTCGGTAACGACGTTCGCGCCGAGCAGGCTTGGAACGTAACCAGCGGCAGCCGGAGCGTTGTGGTTGGAGTTGTCGACGAGGGGATTGACGTCAACCATGAAGACTTGCGCGACAACGTCTGGACAAACCCTGGCGAAGTTGCCGGCAATGGGGTCGATGACGACGGCAACGGGTTGGTAGACGACATTAATGGCTGGGATTTTGCTCACAATGATGGCAGCGTTTTTGATTACACGGCCCCCAGCTATCCTCCTGCGCAAGATTACTCAGGAGACGTAGACGACCACGGCACACACGTGGCCGGCACTATTGGAGCGACCGGCAACAACGGCATAGGTGTCGTCGGAGTCAACTGGCAAGTCAGCTTGATGTCGCTCAAGTTTTTGACAGGCGAGGGCGAGGGGACATCAGTCGATCTGCTCAAAGCGCTGGGCTACGCCAAGTCAATGCGCGAGCTATGGACATCGTCGGGAGGAACGAAGGGCGCAAACCTCCGAGTGCTCAACAACAGCTATGGCGGAGACGGATCCTCACAAGCGGAGTTGGAGGCAATCCGCGCTTTGGGAGCAGCGGGGATTCTATTTGTGGTGGCGGCAGGGAACGAAGGTCTCAACAACGACATGTTTCCCGTCTATCCTTCCAGCTACATTTCCACAAACCTGATTTCGGTGGCGGCTTCAAGTGGCGGAGGGATAAGGGCCAGCTTCTCAAACTCAGGGCCGGCCACCGTGCACCTGGCCGCGCCGGGCCAACACATCCTAAGCACTACGCCAAGGAACACCTACAACTTTTTCAGCGGCACGTCGAACGCCGCGACGTTCAATAGTCCGACCGTCTACGTTGACGCGTTGTTACAGACCGTAGGCTTGCCAGGCCATCCAAGCAGGACCGGGTGGATCGCTACGCTCGACAGTAATAACAACGTGCAAACGAGAGCGCAGGTGTTGAGACAGTTGGTGGAGAGCGCAGAAGTTTACAATAAGTACTACAACGAAGCGTTTGTGATCATGCAGTACTTCGGATATCTACGTCGCACTGCAGATGCGTCGTATCTCAACTGGATCCAGACGATGAACCAAACGAGCGGCGACTACCGAACGATGATCAACGGTTTCATGAACTCATCAGAGTACCGTCGCCGCTTTGGACCTTGAGACCATAGATGTCATGAAGTCAGTACCACCACGCGGTAGCGGGTGGGCCCTCTGGATTAGTTGCCGCATAGATTTGCATGCGACCCACCCGCTACCGCGCGGTGGTACTGACTTCATGGCACGTGCCGAACAGGTGTATAGAGTAAAACCTTCAGGTTGCGTCTTAGCGACCACTCAAGCTAGCTTCTAGCGACTCCGCAAGCTAAAGCTTGTACTCTATACACCTGTTACCGCATAAATGAACAACGCAGAAGTTCACATTTTCAAAGGTATCTCCTTCTTGAAAGCTACCGGCGCCTCAACAGTGGTAGGTCTTCACGCGCGTGCGCGTTTCATACTTGGTTGTCTCGTGATTCTGGTATGCGTGGCCTTGCCCGGCTCAAACCAGGCGAACCACCTGGCGCAGGTTTCACCAGGAAAATCGAAGCCAGCGCGCTCGCAACGTGGTCCAGGTGTACGCCAAGAGAAGTCGAAGAAAAAGAAAGCTGGTAAAGACGTTATTGCTCACAAGAGCAAAAAGCAGGAGTCCGCCGCGGGTGAGGCAGACGATCCTGATGGACGCCTGAATTGGTTCTGGTTTCAACGCACCTATCCGTTCAGTGAGATACCATCCGATGCGCGCCGAATTGCATGGCAGTCCATCCCACCACGCAATAAGGGCGGCGTCGAGCTATTGGGTCCCAATGCGCTCAGTAACACCTGGTCTGCTATTGGCCCACTACCGACCACGTCGGCATTTCCGAATAACGGAGGCCCAACGTCTGGACGCATAAATGCGATTGCCGTTTCTCCTCTTAATCCGCAAATTGTGCTGGTTGGATCCGCCACTGGAGGCATCTGGCGGTCTGCCGATGGCGGAACGACATTTGTTCCCGTTACCGACGGTCACGTCGATCTTGCCGTCGGCGCAGTCGTTTTTGCTTCCAGCAATCCGGCCATTGTCTACGCGGGAATGGGAGATAACGATAATGGTTATTTCGGCTCCGGTGTGCTGCGCTCCAACGATGCAGGATTAAGCTGGACCCGAGTCAGTAACTCGACGCTGCCTGACAAAGGGCAGACGATGAAGATCGTGGTAGATCCGACAAACCCCAATAAAGTCTATTTGGCGCAGTATAGTTCTGTGAATGTATCCAGCGGTACAAGCTTCATTGGCGGAGTTTACCTTTCCACTGACGGCGGCATAAGTTGGACTCAAACCCTCAGCTGCCTGGCTCGCGATCTCGTCATCCATCCTACGAATCCACAGATTCTTTACGCCGGCGTCCAGTTTCGAAGTGGTGGTCTTCCCGGCCTTTACAAGTCGGTTAATGGCGGCCAAAACTGGACCAACGTTTTTCCTTCTCCTTACACGAGCACACAGACGGCCACGCGTGATTTTCGAGTTGCCGTAACACCGGCGAGTCCGGATCGGGTCTTTATCTACTTTGGTACGCGCACTACGACTCCTTTTCAGGTGCATCTGGAAATGAGTGACGATGCTGGAGCTACCTGGACCAACCGCGGTGTCATTAGCAACTTTAGTATCGACCCTGGTGCGTTTGGGTATAACACGTACCTCATCGCCAGCCCGACCGACGCGAACACTCTCTATGTCGGAACGCGTGATCTCTTCAGAAGCACGGACGGGGGTTTATCGTTTACGGATCTTTCAAAGTCCTTTGCCCCTCCCTGGCCTAACGGCGGATACACACCCAATCAACAGGCGTTTCATGCCGATCAACAATCATTTGCCTTCGACTCTGAAAGCGGCGCTACCTTTTATGCCGGCAACGATGGCGGGATATGGAAAACTACAAACAATGGCACGTCCTACACGTCGTTGAACTCTTCACTTTCCCTTACCCAGTTCATCAGTATTGGTTTGCACCCGACTGATGCCATTCGCTCCTACGGCGGCACGCAGGATAATGGCACTCAGCTGCGTCTTAATGGTTCGAATGGATGGAGGGAGTTCAGCTCGGGCGACGGTGGAATGCTCGTGATTAATCCGCTGGAGCCATCGATGATTTTTACCAGCTATGTCAGGGGCACTATGAGTCGTTTTATATCGAATGGTCTTAGTTTCAGTGGACAACTCTCAGACATAGAAACTTTTGGAGAAACAGATACGCTGCGTATCGGCTTTTACCCTCCGATAGCAGGGAACGGAGTTGACGCCAAAATCTACCTCGGCACGTGGCGTCTTTTTATTTGTAGCGATTGTGACGACCCAACCAGACGTCATGGCTCAGCTAAATTGCCCACGTGGACCGCGCCGGGTGACACAACAGATTTGACCAATGGCGGGAGCGATGTGCTAAGCGCGATCGCTGTGGCTAAAAGCAACAACAACATTATCTACACCGGCTCCAGAGGCGGTCGGGCCATGGCCAGTGTGAATGCAGGTGCAAATTGGTCCGACATTACCAACGGTTTACCAACCAGATCGATAACCAGTATTACCGTAAGTTCCACGGATCCCTCTTTGGTTTACCTCACGGTTTCCGGTTACGGCACCGGCCACATCTTCAGATCCATTAACGGAGGATCGTCCTGGGCAAACATCAGCAGCAATTTGCCAAATATTCCAACCAGCGCGTTCCTTATCGATCCTCGGACCACTACAACACTCTATGCCGGCACGGATATCGGAGTATTTCGATCTACGGATAATGGGGGAACATGGGCAGCGTTCAACGACGGCCTGCCACCAGTTCCGGTATTGGCATTTTCAGCACAACCTACCGGACTGGTTCAAATTGCGACTTACGGCCGTGGAGCATACGAGATAACAACCAACGCGCTGACCCAGATGCAGTTCAGCGCCTCGAGCTATGCCGTCAGTGAAGCCGCCGGTACTGCTCAGATACTTGTCACTCGCACAGATACGGCCGGTGCGGCGACGGTTGATTACGCCACGAGCGACAACGCCGCGCTGAATGAATGCAATGTGGTGAATGGCTCTGGATCGTCCCGATGTGACTACGCCACCAGCATCGGCACGCTGCGCTTTGCAGCCGGGGAAGCGTCACAGACGATCTTCATTCCGGTCGTGGATGATGCTTATGCGGAAGGCAACGAAACCTTCACTATCACTTTGAGTAATCCCACCGGGACTACCCTGGGCGCTACCACGACCGCAAACATCACCATTCAGGACAATGAAACGGCCAATGGGTCAAACCCGATCGATGGAGTGGATTTCTTCATTCGGCAGAATTACATCGACTTCCTGGGTCGTGAGCCGGATCCGGCAGGGTTGGCCGGCTGGCGCAATGTGCTGAACAACTGCGGGACGACTGTGGCGCCTCCGTGCGATCGAATCGAAGTTTCGGCGGGGTTCTTCCGCAGCGAAGAGTTTCAGTCGCGCGGGTATTTCATCTATCGCTTCTATTCTTCGGTGGGAAGGATCCCGCTGTCCAATGACTTCTATCCTGACTTTGCGAAGGTGAGCGGATTCCTGACGGCTGACCAGTTGGAAGCAAACAAGGTGGCCTACGTCAATGAGTTCATGGCGCGGGCGGAGTTTCAGACGAAGTACAGCTCAACCTTCAGTAATCCGACGGCCTACGTAGACGCGCTCTTGTTGACAGTGGGCTTGCAGAATCATCCCAGCAGGGCAGGGTGGATCGCGGGGTTGACGAATAGTTCACTGACGAGAGCGCAGGTGTTGAGGCAGTTGGTCGAGAGCTCTGAAGTTTACAATAAGTACTACAACGAAGCGTTTGTGATCATGCAGTACTTCGGCTACCTGCGTCGCACCGCAGATGCGTCATATCTAAGCTGGATTCAGACGATGAACCAGACGAACGGCGACTACCGCACCATGATCAATGGCTTTATGAATTCGTCTGAATACCGTCGCCGCTTTGGGCCATAGTAGCGTTCAGAGCTCGCGGCTCTGCCGCAGCACACTGCGGTAAGGCTCCGCCTTACCGAGAGTGTCTCACTCACCCTTTCCTGAGGCTGAGCCTCAGGAAAGAATTTTGAAAGGGCCTCCCCCGGTGAGGCAGAGCCTTACCGCAGTGTGCGGCGGCTGAGCCGCGTTACTTATTATCTTGCAATGCTTATGAATCTGGACCGCATCAAGTGGCGAAGTGGTTGAGTTGGCGCGGCTTTGCCGCCGCACACTGCGGAAAGGCTCAGCCTTTCCGGGCCAGTCCCACTCCCCCTTTTCCTGAGGCTGAGCCTCAGGAAAAACCAAGGGGGCATTCTCCGGTAAGGCAGAGCCTTACCGCAGTGTGCGGCGGCGAAGCCGCGTTACTTATTATCTTGCAAATGCTTATGAACTGGACCGCATCAAGTGGCGAAGTGGTTGAGTTGGCGCGGCTTTGCCGCCGCACACTGCGGAAAGGCTCAGCCTTTCCGGGCCAGTCCCACTCCCCCTTTTCCTGAGGCTGAGCCTCAGGAAAAACCAAGGGGGCATTCTCCGGTAAGGCAGAGCCTTACCGCAGTGTGCGGCGGCGAAGCCGCGTTACTCCGGATCTTGCATTCTTGGTTTGCGTCTTCTCGACCCCGCAGCTAAAGCTTCAGGTGACTTCTTCGCAACCCGCGGCTCTGCCGCAGGACCTTGCGGTAAGGCTATGCCTTACCAAAGCCCATCCGACTCTAAATCTCCTGAGGCTGGGCCTCAGGAAAGAATTGAAGGGCGGGCTTTCTTCGGTAAGGCCGAGCCAGGCCGAGCCTTACCGCAGTGTGCGGCGGCAGTGCCGCGGGGGCATCCAACCCTCCCTTTTTAGTCCGCTCATCCTGAATCACCCAGACACCACTCATAGCGTTAATGAATTCGCTCCGCATAGCCTCGATTCGGGCAACGCTTTGGCCATGTTTCGCCACTAATAGTGCTGCTTACACCCACGACTCACGCAGCCGTCCCTGTTGATTGGGTGGAAGTTGTTATATCTTTTGTTCAGTTCCTGAGCCTCGCGGCCTAAGCAGGCCACGAATCGCTTTTTCGGCGTTACAGCAGCTTGATTAGCGCAGTACCTGCCCCGCCGGCTTGCGACGCGTTAAATGCTCGCCTGGCACTGATAACCCTAAGAAAACACGATTGACAAACCAGTTAAGGAGAACGTTGTGCGTAAACGGACAAATACTACTCGAATCCCGAGCCGAAGACTGCGGCGCCTATCAGTTAGCACCGTATTGGTGGCGATTCTTATTCTCGCTATCGGGGCGATAACAGTCCTTTCAAGACAAAAGGCTGACGCCGAAAGGAAGACGCAGATGGCTAATAAGACGACTTTCGTGAATTCGAAATTGGCCGCTCAGGACGTTCCGGTCACTGGCGACGCTCAACAGCAGGAGCTTACTCCAGACGAAGCGCAGAAATTGGCAGCGGGACTGAAGGAGTTGGTTAATCAGTCGACTGAAGGTCTGGCCGAGGTGAAACATGCTGATGGGAGTGTGTCTGTGGACTTAGAAGGTCGCTTTCAGAATGTGACCGTCGCCCGCATCAATAAGGATGGAAGCATAGCGCAATCTTGTGTTGATAATCCGAAGGCGGCAGGTGCGTTTTTCGGCATTGACCCGAAGCTTATCGATAACACCTCGGAAGCAAGCGGGGCTAAACCAGTCAAAGTGAACCCGTCGAAGACCAGGAATTAACACTCGAAAGCAAGAACTGATAATGAAGCAACTTTTCTCCAAACTCCCTGCGCTCTTATTCACCGTAGTTGTCTGTGTCATGGCCTCGCCATCCGTTTTTGGTGCCAACATAGTCATCGAAAACGCTGACTCCGTGAACACCGGGTTTAATGACCCGACGCCAGCCACCCCTGTAGGCGGAAACTCAGGAACCACCGTGGGCCAGCAGCGGCTCATTGCTCTTCAATATGCGGCGAGCATCTGGGGTGCATCTCTGATCAGCGGTCCAACGATTACGATTCGCGCGAACTGGGAACCACTAACCTGCACTGCGAACTCGGGGGCGCTCGCCTCGGCCGGAAACAACAGCAACCTTCATAGAGACTTCCCCGGCGCTGTTCCAGGCACCTGGTATGGGAATGCACTCGCTAACGCGTTGAGAAACATCGACTCAAATGGGGCCAGCGCGGAGATTAACGCGCGGTTTAATGTGAGTATTGGAACCCAAGCCTGCTTGGAGGGCGCTCATTGGTACTACGGACTCGACACCAATCACGGCCCCGACGGTATCAATCTGGTCAGCGTCGCGCAGCACGAGTTTGCGCATGGGCTTGGATTTCAGTCCTTCACTAATGGCGGAAACGGCGCGCAGATGTTTAACCTCCCGGGTATTTACGAGAGATTTCTGCTGGACAACAGCACCGGTAAACTCTGGCCCGAGATGACAGACGCGGAACGCGCAGCATCAGCCACTAATACGACCCACCTTGTCTGGAACGGTCCCAGGGTCAAGGCCGACGTACCGGCTGTACTTAAGAGCGCTTTACTTAGGGTGAATTCACCACCGGCAATAGCGGGTAACTATGAAATAGGCACCGCTGATTTTGGTCCACCGCTGTCTTCGCCAGGCGTAACAGCCAACGTGGTGCAGGCACTTGATGCTGCCGACAGCGCCGGCCCCACTTCGACGGATGGGTGTTCACCGCTGACAAACGCAGCAGAGATTTCAGGAAAGATCGCACTCATAGATCGCGGCATTTGCACGTTTGTATCTAAGGCGAAGAAGGCCCATAACGCGGGTGCGGTGGGAGTAATCATTGTTAATAATGTTGACGGCGCGCCTCCCGGAATGGCAGGTTCAGACGCCACAATTACAATCCCCACTGTTTCCATCACCCTCGCCAACGGCAACGCGATCAAAGCTCAGTTAGCTTCGGGTGTGAATGCTTCATTGTTACTTGACGGCTCCGTTCCCTCGGGGGTTGACTCGGCCGGACGACTTCGAATGTACAATCCCAATCCTTTTACTGGGGGCTCTTCAGTTTCACACTACGACAGTTCGGCATTTCCGAACCTGCTGATGGAACCGAATAACAGCGATGATCTAACTCACAACGTCACGGTTCCCTTTGATTTGACTACCTCTCTATTTATTGATCTCGGATGGCTGGTCAGCACACCTGCGCCAAATACACTGCAACTCAACGCCAGCATTTACGCAGTCGCGGAAGGTACTGGCAATGCGCAGATCACGGTCACTCGCACAGATACGGCGGGAGCCGCAACAGTTGATTACGCAACCAGCGACGACGCTGCTTTGAATGAATGCAATGTCGTAAATGGGGCGGGCTCATCGCGCTGCGATTACGCCACGAGCATAGGGACTCTTCGCTTTGCTGCCGGTGAGAGCTCCAAGACCATTTTCATTCCGGTTGTCGACGATGCTTATGCTGAAGGAAGCGAAACGTTCACGATCACTCTAAGCAGTGTGAGCGGGTCCACGCTGGTTTCACCGTCCAGTGCGACCGTAACAATCAATGATAATGAGACGGTCAATGCCGCAAATCCGATTGATGGTGTTGACTTCTTCATTCGCCAGAACTACATCGACTTCCTGGGTCGTGAACCAGATCCAGCGGGTCTGGCCGGCTGGCGAAATGTGCTGAACAACTGCGGCACGACTGTCGCTCCTCCGTGCGATCGGATTGAGGTGTCGGCAGGCTTCTTCCGCAGCGAAGAGTTTCAATCGCGCGGCTACTTCATCTACCGCTTCTATTCTTCGGTGGGGAAGATTCCAGTGTCCGAGGAGTTCTATCCTGACTTTGCGAAGGTGAGCGGATTCCTGACGGCTGACCAGTTGGAAGCGAACAAGGTGGCCTACGTCAATGAGTTCATGGCCCGGGCAGAGTTTCAGACGAAGTACAGCTCCACCTTCAATAATCCGACAGCATACGTTGACGCACTGTTGCAGACAGTAACCTTGCCTAATCATCCGAGCAGAGCAGGCTGGATCGCGGGGTTGACGAACAGTTCACTGACGAGAGCGCAGGTGCTGAGGCAGTTGGTGGAAAGCTCTGAGGTATACAACAAATACTTCAACGAAGCGTTTGTGATCATGCAGTACTTTGGCTACCTGCGCCGCACTGCAGATGCGTCGTATTTAAGCTGGATTCAAACGATGAACCAGACTGGTGGCGACTACCGGACCATGATCAATGGTTTCATGAATTCATCTGAATACCGCCGCCGCTTCGGACCGTAACAGGCGTCCTGAGTACAGGCGTATAGAGTACAACCTTCAGGTTGCGTCTTCGCGACCACTAAGCTGGTATCTTTCCAAGAACCGCGGCTAGCTTCTTACCCACGCTACAAGCTAAAAGCTTGTACTTATACCCCTCTTAATCAAAGTCCCACTTCTTTCCATAGTCTAGGATCGGAAACTCGCGCCAGATCTGCAACGCTCGTTCCCGGCCCACGCGTTCAAGAAACGGGGCCGCACTCGACCACAGCCAATCCTGCCAACTATCGACGTATCCATGTTTAACTGGATTGTGATGTATGTAGTTCACGGTGGCCCAAAAATGCCGATGTGATTTGATGACCCTGTCTACGCAATTGAACCAAACTTGTCGGCCTCGTCGATCCTCTTCGCCATTCCAGTTGTAAGAGCTACGTCCATGAAGCAATCCCAACTGATGCCGCAGGGCTTCAATGCTGTCAGTTCTAACCAGCACATGATAGTGGTTCGGCAAAACGCACCAGGCATATGTGGTGGCTGCAAACTTCTCGCATGTTGTCAGCAAATCAACCTCAAAATTGGTCATGCGTTCTTGCCTAAATCCGATATAGTGCTGATGTTCGTAGCAACTGGCGGTAATGAAGAACTGGCGTTGACCGACGTAATCGAAATGGGGCGGTGAGTGGAGTGGATGTTCATGCAGACGCCGGTACTCGACAGCTTCGAGCTGCTTTTCCGCCGTCATTTTGCGATAGTCGTACACGCGCCCCGAGTCTAGATAAGGGGAGTAGAGAGTACAACATCCAGGTTGCTTCTCCGTGCATACGACGCTAGCCAAGGTTTTTGTAAGCGCACGCGAGGATTTCCCTAACCGCAAGCTACATTCTTTCTCACCACGCAAGCTAAAGCTTGTACTCTATACACCTGTTGACAGGCGTTCAGAGTACAACCTTCAGGTTGCGTCTTCGCGACCATGCGGCTTAGCTTCACCCAGATCTCAAACTAGCTTCTTCCGAGCCCGCAAGCTAAAGCTTGTACTCCCTACGCCTGTTCCGGATGTTCTCCGCTGGCCTTTTGGTTTTGCCCCGAATATTCTTGAGCGCATGCGCGTTGGACTCGATGCTATTCCGCTCGCAACCCAGCGCACTGGCGTGGGTCACTACACTTTCGAACTGGCGCGCCATCTCGCACTCATCTCTCCGCCGGACGAGTTTGAACTACTCTCGCCCTTCTCTTTTGACTCCTCGATTCTTGAATACGATCTGCCGCCCGGTCTTCGGGCAGTTCAGGTCAAAGTAAACTCACTGAGCCGGCGCTGGTTCGCCGTTGGTTTGCCGTTGCACCTCAGGCAATCGAAGTTTGACCTCTTTCATGGAACAAACTACGAGGTGCCGCTCTGGAGGCAGTGCCCCACGATACTGACCATTCACGATCTTTCGCTATTTATCCATCCAGGGACACATGAAACTCATCTCGTCAGGCGGGGACGGAGGAGACTTCCGATCATGGCGCGTACCGCTGACTGCATCATCGCGCCGTCGGAAACCGTCAAGCGCGAGATAATTCAATATCTGGGCGTCAGCCCGTCCAAGGTGGTCGTTATCCCCGACGCGTCGCGCAGTATTTTCAAGCCGATGCCGTTTGAGGAAACTATCGACACGAGAAGAAAGCTCGGAATCGAACCTGACTTCATCCTTTTTGCAGGAACTATTGAGCCGCGAAAAAACCTGCCTACGCTACTGAAAGCTTTCCAGGAGATCCTTCAGACAACTGCGCTGCGTCCACAATTAGTAATTGCCGGGAAGAAGGGTTGGCTAGTGGATGATCTGTTGATGCAAGTGAAAGAGTCAGGTTTGGATGACCGTTTGCGCTTTACTGGTTATCTCTCCGATTATGACTTGCGCGGGCTTTATGCTTCATGCACGGTCTTTGTTTATCCGTCTTTGTATGAAGGCTTCGGTCTGCCGCCACTCGAAGCGATGGCTTGCGGGGCTCCCGTAGTCACCAGCCGAATCCCCAGCCTCATCGAGACCACGGGGCCAGACGCAGCGCGTCACGTGTCGCCGCTGGACGCGCATGCCCTGGCCCAAAGCATAGTTGGTCTCTTGGAGAATGAGAGCGAGCGGCAGTATCTTTCCTCGGCTGGAATAAAACACGCAAAAAGCTTTAGTTGGGAGAAGGTCGCGGGCTCGACCCTGGAGGTTTACCGCGAAGTCGTTAAACGGATGCGAAGAGCCGTGCCCGCTAGCCATTAATACACGGAACATGTACATCTGTACGCGGAGCTACGGCGAGACTTCTTAATCAATGGCCAATGAAGCCGACTTGTTGCGTGCGCGTATCCTGGAGATGGTCAGCGAATACTACTCGGCTGCTTTCCCTGCGCGCGAATTCATCCCCGGGGAAACGCCTGTGCCGATCTCGGGCAAAGTCTTCGACGCAGCGGAGATTCAATTCCTGGTTGATGCGGGGTTGGATTTCTGGCTGACCAGCGGCCGCTACGCAGCGCAGTTTGAGACTGAATTCGCGCGGTTCTTCGGTCTGCGCTATGCGATGCTGACAAACTCCGGTTCTTCTGCAAACTTGCTGGCGTTAACGTGTCTAACCTCGCCGCAGCTCAAAGACCGTGCCCTGCGCGCCGGCGATGAAGTGATTACCGTCGCCGCAGGTTTTCCCACCACCATTAATCCGATTATTCAAAACGGTCTGGTTCCCGTTCTAATCGATGTTGAAATACCAACCTACAACGTTGATGCTGGCCAGCTGGAAGCGGCGTTTAGCGAGCGCACTCGCGCGGTGGTGCTGGCGCACACTCTGGGCAATCCGTTTGACCTGCAACGCGTAACCGACTTTGTTAAGAAGCACGACCTCTGGTTGATTGAAGATTGTTGTGACGCAGTCGGCGCCACTTATCAGGGGCATCACGTGGGAACGTTTGGCGATCTGGCAACCACGAGTTTCTATCCGGCACACCACGTCACAATGGGTGAGGGCGGCTGTGTGCTGACTAATCGCCCGCCTCTCAAGACCCTGGTGGAATCGTTTCGAGATTGGGGGCGCGATTGTTGGTGTGTGCCGGGTGTGGCAAATACTTGCGGCAAACGTTTCGAGTGGCAGTTAGGCGATCTGCCTTACGGCTACGATCACAAGTACACCTATTCACACATCGGCTACAACCTGAAACTAACGGACATGCAAGCGGCGGTCGGAGTGGCCCAACTGCAAAAGCTGCCAACCTTCATCGAGATAAGGCGGAGAAACTTTAGCTTTCTGTATGAAGGCTTACGTGACCTGGAAGAGTTTTTCATTCTGCCGCAGGCGACTTCCGGGTCAGAACCCAGCTGGTTTGGTTTTCCTTTGGCCGTGACGCCCGAGGCACCGTTTTCCCGCGATGAAGTGCTGCGTTATCTCGAGGACCATAAAATCGCGACGCGCCTGCTGTTCGGAGGCAATCTGCTACGCCAGCCGGCATACCAGGGCGTCCGTCATCGCAAAGTCGGAGAACTGCCAAATTCCGATTTCGTCATGAATCATGTCTTGTGGGTAGGCGTGTGGCCTGGTCTCTCTGAGAAGATGTTAAGTTTCATAGTCGACACGTTGCACAGAATGGTCAAGAAGTAACATGCGCTGTTTGGTCACAGGGGCTTCCGGTCATCTCGGCTCACATCTTACAAAGCGTTTGTTACAGGAGGGTTGGAACGTCGCCGCGCTTGTCAGGCCCGAGAGCGACCTTTGGCGATTGAAAGACCTGCTCGAGCTGATCACCGTCATCCGCTCAGACTTGTCCCATGTATCAGAAGCGGCCCAGGCGATTACTCAGGCGCAACCCGAAGCAGTATTCCATCTGGCCTGGCAGGGTGTAACCAGCGCATTTAAGAATGAACCTGGCCAGCTTGTGGACAATGTTGCAGGTAGTCTTAAGCTCCTTGAAATAGCGCGCGATGCTGGTGCCAAACTCTGGGTCGGAATTGGCTCGCAGGCCGAGTATGGCCCACATCCCGGCGTTCTGTCTGAAGATACACCCGCTAATCCTGAGACCGCTTACGGGGCCGCCAAACTAAGAGTTGGATTGCAAACAAAAGAACTGTGCGAGCTCTCTGGGATTCGCCATGTATGGCTGCGACTGTTGGCTACTTACGGCCCCATGGACGACGAGAGACATCTGATTCCGACTGTCATTCGCCAATTGCTGAAAGGCGAACGGCCGCGACTCACGAGAGGAGAGCAACTTTGGGACTACCTCTACATCGAAGACGCCGCTGATGCGATCTATCGTGCAGCGGTCTCGAAGGATGCCCGCGGCGTCTTCAATCTTGGCTCAGGTAAAAGCCACAGTGTCCGCAGTATCCTTGAGCGTATACGGGATCTGATTGACCCATCCTTGTCGTTAGGTTTCGGCGAGGCGCCTTATCCACCCGACCAGACAATGCGATTGGAAACGAACATCGATCGGCTTCGCCAGGCAACGGGATGGTCACCAAAGGTCGATCTGGATGTAGGCTTAGCTCGAACGGTTGACTGGTACAAGACGCGCCGGTATTAGAACCAGAGAGTCGTGGGCGAAGATAGCCAGTGGATTTCAGCCTGAAGGGCTGACAGATAGTAGCCGGTGGTCGCAGCGCCAGCGAAGACCACCGGAAACAATGAGCACATTGTCCGCACCCCGGCGGGGTGCCAGAGCTTCTGGCAACCCTCCGGGTTGCTGAATCTTTTGTCCTCTATACCGGTGGTCTTCGCTGCGCTGCGACCACCGGCTACTATCTGCCAGCCCTCCGGGCTGAAAGCGCAAATAAGTGATGAAAGTCTCCGACTACATCGTGAGTTACCTTGAGCAGCAGGGCGTGAAGTGTGTTTTCGAAATGTCCGGCGGAATGATTGCGCACCTGCTTGACTCGCTTCATCAGCGCGAGGGCATTCGCACAGTAAGCATGCGCCACGAACAAGCGGCCGCCTTCGCCGCCGAGGCGATGGGGCGAATGACGGGAGTTCCAGGGGTGGCTATGGCCACGAGCGGACCGGGAGCCACCAATCTGCTGACAGGCATTGGGAGTTGTTATTTCGATTCGTCGCCCGCAGTTTTTATCACGGGCCAGGTCAATCGCAACGAGCAAAAAGGTGACCGCGCAATCCGACAATTAGGGTTCCAGGAGACTGACATAGTGCCGATGGCGCTTCCGATTACGAAGGCAGCGTGGCGTGTGCGGGAACCCGAAGACGTGCCCTCTATGCTCGAGAATGCTTTCGCACTGGCTACTGATAAGCGACCTGGCCCGGTCCTTCTCGATATTCCCATGGATGTGCAAAGAGCTGAGATTGAGATCGTTGACGCTGGCAAAGCTGAGAGGGACGTGGCCAATCAAGCCCCCCAACCGCGAAGCCAGGTAGGAGTGGCAGCAGAGCCTCAGATCGATCAAGAGGCGTGGCAAAGCCTTCTTCGTCAACTTGAGAAAGCAAAGCGTCCTTTAATTTTGGTTGGTGGCGGCGTTTCTTCGTCTCGTACCGTTGATTTCTTCAGAACGTTTGTTCGCAAACTGCGTGTGCCCGTCGTGAATTCATTAATGGCTGTTGATGTGTTGCCATTTGACGATCAGCTGCGGGTAGGGATGATTGGCAGTTATGGAAATCGCTGGGCGAATCTGGCAATTGGCCGCGCCGACCTCCTCCTGGTTCTTGGCAGCCGATTAGACGTGAGGCAGACTGGATCACAGACTGAAGCTTTCAAGGGCGAGCGTGCCATTTTTCATGTCGATTGCGAGAGCGGCGAAATAAATAACCGGGTCACAGACTGCACCGCGATTGTTTCCGGGTTAAGGGAATTCCTGGCAGCTGCGCTTACCTCCATCGAAAGTCTTGAGTTCGCAGAACGTGCGGAGTGGCGGGAAGAAATTGCATCTCTGCGCCGTTTGTGGTCGGACACGCGGGAGCTTTCCGATGTGACGGGGATTAATCCCAACGTGTTGATGCATAAACTGTCGGCAGTTTCACGGCACGCGGCAGCCTACGTGGTCGATGTAGGGCAACATCAGATGTGGGCAGCGCAGTCTCTTGAGCTTGGCCCGACGCAGCGATTCCTGACATCCGGTGGCATGGGGTCAATGGGGTTTTCGCTTCCTGCTGCTATCGGCGCCTCATTTGCCGTACCTTCGCAGCCGATTGTTCTGATTGCCGGGGACGGCGGGTTTCAATCCAACATCCAGGAGCTTCAGACCGTTTCCCATCATCGCTTACCTTTGAAGATGGTCATTCTCAACAATGGTTGTCATGGGATGGTACGCCAGTTTCAGGAGAGCTACTTCGAATCGCGGTATCAATCAACACTCCTGGGTTACAGCGCGCCGGACTTTGCTAAAGTCGCCGAGGCTTACGAGATTCCCGCGCGTACGATAGAAGATGAAAACAAAACGGCAGAAGCGCTCCGCTGGCTCTGGAGTGATCCGACCGCGCCCGCTCTCTTGCAGGTGATGATAGACACCTACGCTAATGCGTATCCGAAGATTGCTTTTGGCAGTCCTATGACTGAGATGGAACCGTTGACTAAGGATACGCGAAGATAAAATACGAACCACGAAATCACACCAAAAGACATTAACAATCTTTTCGTGCTGTTTCGTGTGGTTTCGTGGATCGGATCTTATTCGATCAAAATCTTGCTCCACAAACAAGAAGTTGCCTGTTTGCTTCTCCTGGTTCTGAACCGAAGGTCGAAAGTTCTGGAACGCTATGACGAGCCTGATCTCAATCGTAATTCCTGCTTTCAACGAGGAAGGGAATATCAAGCGCCTTGAGCAGGAGTTGCTGGCTGCCATCGACTCTCTGCCATACGATTTCGAATTCATTGTTATTGATAACGGCAGCACTGACCAGACCGGGGAAATCGTCAAATCGATCTGCGCGCGCGACGCCCGTTGGAAGTATCTAAGGTTCAGCCGCAATTTCACCGTCGAGATGTCCATTACCGCGGGTTATCACTATTCCCAAGGCAGCGCCATCGTTGTGCTCTACTCCGACTTGCAGGACCCGCCCAACGTTATTCCGCGTCTGATCGAGAAGTGGCAGGAAGGTTTTGACGTCGTTTACGGAGTGAGGACTGCTCGCCCCGGCGACGCCCGATGGCGTAACTATGCAGTGAAAGTCGCCTATCGCATCATCCGCTGGTTTTCCGACGTGCCGATTCCGACTGACGCCGGAGACTTTCGTCTTATTACCCGGCAGGTGCGCGACGCACTGGAAGAGTTTCCGGAGCACAATCGTTACCTGCGCGGTTTGATCGCGTGGCTCGGCTTTCGTCAGGTCGGAGTGGCTTATGAGCGCGAGCCGAGAAGAGCCGGCGAAAGCAAAGCGCCGTTTTCGCACCTGCTGTTTTTCGCTTTCAATGCGATTACCAGTTTCTCTTTGAAGCCACTTCGCCTCTTTACACTACTGGGAGCAATTATCCTCGCTGTTTCCATTATCGCTGCCGTTGTCTACGCTGTGCTGTTCTTTACAGCGTCTCCACCTCCCGGCATCACCACGATTATCGTGCTGCTGCTCGGCGCCATCGGTCTAAACAGCATTGGCATAGGCATCCTTGGTGAATACGTGGGACGCACGTATGTGGAAGCTAAGCATCGACCCCTCTATGTGGTCCAGGAAGCCGTCAACATCGAACCATCGCCGATCTTGAATCGCGCGCGCAATGAAGTGAGTACCACCGCGCGGTAGCGGGTGGGTGCTTCAGCCTGAAGGGCTGTCAGATAGTAGCCGGTGGTCGTAGCGTAGCGGAGACCACCGGACCAATCGGAAAATGAGTCCACACCCTGAAGAGTCTGTCGGGATAACCTTTAACTCTCTGTGCGATCTCTGAGCACACTGAGGATGCACAGAGAAAGACGATTATCTATTTTCCCGACAGACTCTTTCCAGGGTGCGGGCGAACTGCTCGCTGCTCTCTGAAACAGCAACAGATTGCGCGGTAAGGGCGAGCATAAAATAACAAAGGCCAGTTTCAACCGAAACTAGCCTTCGTTTATTTGGATTAGGTTTTCTCGCGTTAGAACCGGTTGCGATACTCCGCGGAGTTCATGAATCCGTTAATCATCGTGCGGTAGTCGCCCGTCTGGTTCATCGTATTGATCCAGTCCAGATAGAGAATATCCGGGTCGCGACGGAGGTAGCCGTGGTACTGCATTACTACGAAAGCCTCGTTGTAATACTTGTTGTAGACCTCAGTACTCTCAGCAATTGCTCTCAGCACCTGCGCACGGGTTTTCGTACCGGCGTTTAGATCGTTGATCAGCTGCTGCGTATTGGTAAGCGTAACGGCCGCGGTACTTACGAGCGTATTGACGTACTCAGTGTTGTTCAGAGCGTCGTACTTGTTCTTAAACTCAGGCCGTGCCATGAAATCGTTGATGAAGGCGACCTTGCTGGCCTCCAGCTGTTGGTCGGTTTGAAACCCACTAACGCGACGCGCATCAGGGATAAACTCCGCGTAGAGCGGAACGCGCCTTTGGCTTACAGAATAAAAGCGGTAGACAAAGTAACGGCGAACCTGAAACTCGTCCGAGCGGAAGAAAGCTGAACTGACTTCGATTCGATCGCAGGGTGGTGGAGTCGTAGTGCCGCAACCAGACATTACATTCATCCAACCCTGGAAACCACCAGGTTCCGGCATGCGCCCGAGGAAGTCGATGTAATGTTGCTGAATGAAAAAATCCTGGTCATCAATGGTAATAGGCTGGTTTGTGCCGGGGCGCAAACGCAGCGGTTTGACTTTAACGTTGCCATAGTAAAGCTCCGACGGAAGGGTCGGGTCTTCAGTCACGATCCTGAGCGTGGGGCTCTGCCCCAAGGCGCTAACAGCCGTGAGTGCGACAATAAAAAGGGTAACGACGAACTTCATCATATTGCTCCTAATCCTCTCCTCATGAGCGACGAAAGGGGTGTAAAAATCTTCATGAGGCGGGGCGTACGGTTTCGTCATCGGTGCATTCTGAGCAGCGTTGAGACAGTCAGTAGTTTAGGTCGGTGCGAAGGTTACTGTCAAACCGAAACATTTAGATGCATGGAGAGGGAAAAAGGACCACAAATAAATAGGTAGGAGAGCGAAAACCCGCCCTTAAAGGTCTATCCGGCCCAATATGCCTGGGCGTAAAAGGCCGCATGCATGAATAGTAAGGCCGCAAAGACGCCGATTACTGTTAATGCAAGCCATGTGCGCTTCCGGAGTATTTCCCCCAAAATGATAAAGAAAGGAAATATCAGCATGAGATACCTGGTAAAGGACCCAAACCCCCTATTCGCGCTGGCCAGGAAATATGGCATCAGCAAACCGCCTGCAGCATAGAGCGTGTATGACACAGGCAGGAGTTTTCTGAAGACAATTAGGAGGAATATGAACAGGACGAAAAACCACGGCGCGAGAGTTTCGGGAATGGGTCCATCGCGCCATATATCCAAGAGATGTTGAAAAGGCTGCAAGGTGAGGACCCGGAAAAGCTCTCCCGAACTGCCCGAGCCATGCCAGGCGCGTTTGCTGGTCATTATTGACAGCGGACTATTGAAGGCAGCCCACAAGTAGATCATGTAGAGCCACAATCCTGAAGTTGCCAGTATCAGACTTGCCCCACCAGTTACGAAGAGCCGCTTTTTGTTCGGTGCGAGATCCCGCCAGAGTTCCCAAAGCAGAGGTGGTATTAGAACCAAACTCATGAGGCGGGTGCCTACGGCCAGGCCGATGAGTACCGATGCGAAGACGTAGCGCTTTCTTTTGAGCAACAAAAAGCAACCCGCAATTAACCCGAGGGCCAACGACTCGGTATAGCCTGCGGAAAAAAACATTGAAGAGGGAAAGAAACATAGGGCCGCCAAAGAGTAGAAGGCGACGTCGTCCCCATAATCATCTCTGATCAACTTGAAGAGCAGAATGATGCCGATAACGAGTAGTAAGTTCGAAACGATCACGAGCGCGACGCCAGGAGGCAGACCGAAAAGAACGGAAACGCCTTTGCAAAATAGCGGGTAGACAGGGCTAAAGTTGATCGACTGCTGGGTGAGCTCATCGCCGGTGTGTGAATACCCATCGCGAACTATTTGGAGATACCAGCCCGCATCCCAGCGAAGCAGATACTGATACCAGGGCACGTCAGTCTCGCCTACAGCGTGGATGCTTGGTTTTACAAACCTGACGGAAAAGAACAGGGCCAAAATTACTACCACCCTCGAGGCAATCAGGATGAGGAGCGCACTTGAGTAGGCCCGGATGTTTGCGCGACGTTGGTTTGAGGTTGCGGGCTGCATAGAGAAAGAGATTCTGGTGCGCGTTCGATTTGCTACATGAAGTAACGTAACTGTTAGTTTGCGATGCTCCCCATCCAGAGATCACTTCTTGTCACGCGCTAGCCTATGCTTCCGGTTCGCAAACTAACAGTTTGCTTTACTCAGGACCCCAGCCTAACTGGCGGGAGAATGTGATCACGCCCGCGAGCGCCAGAAGCGACAACGCGCTAATCGCGAAGCCGTAATAAAACGTTTTTGGTTTGAACTCAAACCTTACTGTGTTCCTGCCTGCCGGGACCTGCACGCCCCGCAGAGCGTAATTCGTCCGAAAGATTTCAACTGGATTGCCGTTCACACTCGCTTGCCAGCCTGGATAGTAAACGTCACTGGTAACCAGGAATGCAGGAGCAGCCGACGATGTTTGGACCTCCATGATGGTATCGGAGAGATGAACGACCTGGGCCGATGCCCCGGCGTCAAGAATGTGTGACGGCAAAGACCTTTCTACCAAAGCTGTTTTTGAGGGATCAAATTCACGACCGTCCGGGAAGCGTGACGTCTTAATCGTCCGTAGTACATCCTGGGGTTGCATGTTGATTGGTTCCGGGACGAGCCACGCGCGAGGAAGCGAGCGAGCATTTTCGTAAATTCGTGCTTCTCCTGCCTCTTCAATAAAGCGCCACTGGCTCCCGAGAATCGATGTGGGCCCGATCGATTCAGCACTTCCTGTCTGCTCGTGAATCAAGCTGACCTTTTCTATTACGATTGCGCCGGAGCGTCCTGACCATTGAATCGCTAGCCGGCTAATTGGCCTCACGGTGTCCAGTTTCAGAGTCGCAAGATAGAAATGGCCCTCGCAGGGCTCGTCATACATTTGAGCCGGGAAACTATTGAAGACTTGCGCGCGCTGATGCTGCATCTGCGGCTTGATATTCGGACAATCGTAGGACCATTCAGACGAATCACGCCCCGCAAGTAAGCTTTGCGTTTCAACCTTCCCGTCGACGTCCGTTACCAGCACGCGGGCCACTTCTTCACCATCCCTTATCGATACGGAGCAGGCCAAACGACTCACGATGCCAAGGGTGGTGGCGCGGAAAGGCGTGGAAAGATTGAACTGCACGCTGTCGCGCTGCTGATGGTCACAGCCCGAACCGAGCCAGACGTCCAAATTCTCCTCAAGCCAGGTTATGCCGCGCCCGTCGCGCACGGTCCCGCTTTTCGGAAGTAGAACATAACGCACCGACGTTAAGTTCAGACTTTGGTCCTCTGCATTTCTCCAGGAAGGAGCAATACTTCCGTCGGGAAGAATTGATAAGAGATACATAACCCTGGACGGCACCAGTGGACCATACCCGGTGGCATTTGGGACGTTCCATAACCTGGATAGATTCGGAATCAATTCATCCGGCGCTCCGAGCGTGCCGCGAACGGATAGCATGCGTTGATAACTACCACTCAGTAAGTTTCTCGCTCTCGCGGCTGCCGGCGGTTCGTTTATTACCTCTTTTCGAGGCGCGGCAAAATGCCAATTAAAGAACCAGCCAAAGCTAGCCAGGTCAAGAATCAGGATTGATATAACCAACATGCGACGGGGGAAGGAGCTGGGGTTTTTGTTCCAGATAAATAGGACTGCCGTAGCGAGGAAAAAAATTGCCAGGGGAACGCCAATCGCCGGGTTAGACCACGGCCACATCTTCAGATCTACGACTCCTCGCGCGACAGCAAACTGGTGAACCTTGTTTGAAAGAAGAATGAAGAGGCCGGCCGCCATGACGAACGCAGCCGCTGACAACGTAATCCACAGCACGCGCTTGTTTACTTTTCCCTGCGTGAATGCGTGGGTTCCCAAACCAGCTAAAACGCTAACGGCGAATGCCACTTCGATGAGGTGACGGGCGGGAGCTCGAAACTGGCCCAGCACTGGAAGCTGATGGACCAGTAACGCGAGGGGCGTGCGCTCTCCCAAAGCCAGGAGGAGGGCAGTGAGTCCGACAACCAACCAGAATACTGCTACGCCTCTGCGCCTGGAGGTGACGAAACCGATAGCCGCCAGCATTAGAGGCAGGAGACCGACGTAGCCCGTCATCTCGATGAGGTTCCATTCTCCAAAATAGGGAGTTGTTCCATAGCGAGGAAGCCCACCAAAAGCAGCGGGAAAAAAAAGTAAGAGAATATGCTTCGAAGGAAAAGAGTAGGAAACGAAGTCCTGGAAAGTGAAATCCGCCCGCATGCTTACGGCTGCCAGTTCTTTGGTCGGGAGAATCTGGAGGGCGGCAAGACCCAGGCCGAAAACAAATAAAAGAGCGGCAACCGAGTAAAATCGACGACGGCCAATCGGAGCTTTCCAACCCAGGAATAGACCATAAGCGCCGCTGACGATCAGGCTGTATACAACGATCTGTAAATGTCCGGCCAACATGCAGCACGCAACCGCCAGGCACCCGACTACCAGCCAGAGCCGGCTGAATTGCTGCCGCAGTTTCTCCAACGAACAAACAATCAGCGGCAGCCAGACAGCCGAATGGAGCATTGCTGTATGGCCCATGTGGGCCATCATGAAACCGCACATGCCGTAGGTGATGCCGGCAACCATGCTTGAAAATCTCGAACGTGTAATCGCGTAGACATAGCCATAAGTAGAGCAACTGGCCATCACGTAAGCCGACAGCACGAAAACGTTCCAGGCGCCGGGTATGAATGAAAGGAGCAGCGCGGGTGGATACCAGGCCATTACCTGCGGATCGGCCGTCATAGGGAAGCCATTTGCCAGCAGGTTGTCCCAAAACACTTTACTCGATTGGAAAAAGGCGAGATGGTAAACCACGCCATCGCCGAGCCGCCCGCCGCCCGGGGCCAGCAAATAACCCGAGAAAAGTACTGATGAGAAGAAGACCGTGAACAGCAGCGAGAATAAGAAGACAACAAAGAAAACGTGGCGCAGGGATGTCGTGAGGGATAGCTTGAAAGAAGCCATTCGTTTTTCGCGCTCCGACGAAGATCCGAGCCGTTGCCGTCGCCATTGCCACCAGCTCAGTCAGGCCAAGATTTTGGGGTACTGATGCAGTTTGATTATTTCGGCTGAAACGCACTCAGTACAGAACCCGGCGCGGTAGCGCGGGATCCTTCAGGAAACTGAGTATTAAGAAAGTATTGCTGACCTCACGGCTAAGATGCCTGAGGGATCCCGCGCTACCGCGCTGGGTTCTGTAATTAGGTACATTGCTCCAAACTGCATCAGTATCGATTTTGGCGTCACCTTTCCTCACCCCTCCGCTATCAGCTACCACCCTCGGATTCTTTATGCATACTACGATAGAGCCAGTCAGGCCTGACGGCAGGTTGTTTCCTCGCAGCCTTCTGAATACTGCTTTGACAGAATATGTACTGACCCAGATCCGGTTGCCGGTGCCTCACCAGTGGCGCCACCGTCTCAATCGAAACGCGGGAGCTGCTGCGTTCCGCGTTGACGTCGGCGGTGAATAGAGTTCTCACGTTGAACCCGTTTGCAGACAACAGGCTGACAAGATCCTGCGGAGTGTATTCACGGTTATGCCTCCCATATGGACCATAGCCCGAATAAGGATCGTAGATGTTTTCTCCAGCTATCACCTTCCGCACATTATCGAGACGCCCCACGTTTGGGGTGGTCAGCACGAGAATGCCGCGAGGCTTCAAAACTCTCCTGATCTCCACCAGGGCGTGCACGGGATCTGACTGAAGATGTTCGATGATTTCGCAGAATAGAACTACGTCAAACGAGTCGTCGTCATAGGGAAAGATGTCGTGTTCCACGTTAAACTGCTTAAAGGGAAAGGTGACGACTTCGCCGCTTTGATTAATAAAAACTTTCTGGCTGCCTTCCGCTTCCGGACCGCCGAAGAAGTTCGCCAGTTGTAGTTTGGTGTCGCGAAATTTCGAAAGCAGCACCGTCATAAAGTACGGATTCGCTCCGAGCTCTAGCACAGACATGCCGGTCCGTTCCGGAACCAATCCCAGAGTGTAGACGAAGCGTTTGAAATCGGACTCAACGTAGCCCTTCATCTCATCGGGCGGTGCGTCCTCAACCAGGACTGAACTGACCAACGCACGCAGATCGTCTTCGAGCCAGCCCTGAGGCAAGGGAAGAGGAGGAGCGTTTGGGAGTTTTTCAGCCTCACTCTGACTTTTTCGTTTTGAAGCAGCGGCTCGGTTGGACTTGGGAATCTTTTCCGGGAATGCCGCGGTAGGAACTGCCTCTTCCGGCTCAGGAGAGGATTCCACCGCATTCATAAGTGATTGACGTACGCGCTCAGGAGTGAACCTCGAAACAACATATCGCCTGCCGACCTCACCCATGCGCTGGCGTGCAGGTTCGTCCGGCAACATTTCGCTTAACCGCGTCGCAAAGCTCTCGTAATCATGATAGATCCTGCCGCCGCCGCTCATCTTCACGTGGTCGGTCAAGACGTTGGAGCGGCTGCTTACCAGCACCGGTGTGCCCTGGGCCATTGCCTCGAGCGTGACGATGCTGAAACTTTCTTTTCCGGACGGCATCACGTAAAGCACCGCGCCTGCCATCAGACTAAACTTCTCTTCCGCCGTCACGAATCCCTCAAACGCTATCTCCGGATGGTCGGGCACAGGGATGTCTGCCGTGCCCGTCAACACCAAACGGAGCGGCGAGGGGTTCTGTTCTTTGAACCGCATGAAGTAGTTGAACAGATCGGTGCAGCCCTTGTTTGGATCGATGCGCCCGCAGTAAAGCAAGTAAGGATAATCTCGCTGTTCAGGCCCACGTGGTGCGGACTCAATCGCCATTGCCACCACCTGCCCGGAAAGTTGTCCCCAGAGATCGTGACCCAGACGTTGCTCAGCCTCGGTCAACCAGATCATAGAATGTGCGCGGCGGGCCGCGTGTTTATAGATGGACAGATACGCCGGTTCTTCATCGTGAAGCGTCGGGGCCAATAGCGCCCGCCCACGAGGCACTTCGTTTATTCCGAAGTATGCAGTCGGGTAAAGGTAGGTAACGAAAATGATTGAACGATACCTCGACCAGTTTTCACGCAAGAACATGACGAGCGATTCAGAATAAGGGCCAATCCGGCGGACAAATTCCTCCTGGAGCGCGATGCTCCAGGGAATGTGCTTCATGCCGCCGTCCGGACCGTTGTGGCTCCCAGCTCCCAATCTGCCGAAGTCCTCGATCATGCGGTTAAAAAGTTCCGTTCTGTACGGGCTGTAACCGATGTCTACTCTGAAGCGCTGAACGTTGATGCCATCACGAACTTCCAGACCTTCAGGTAAGGCATTCGACCAGTAAGCCGCATCAACTGCCGTCGTCGTCAACACGTCGACCTCGTACGAGTCTTTCAGCAGGTTCGCATACTGCCATGCGAGCGCCTCCGAACCGCCGACGACGCTTTCGTGGCAACGCTGAACAACGATGGCTACTTTTTTCATAACAGCCCGCCCATCGCCTTGAGGAACTTCGATTTTATTCTCTCGTTCGTAAAATTCTCCGAATACCGCCGCCAACCCATCTCGCCGAGCGATTCGCCAACGCCATTGCCTGTCACGATTGAGTGAATCGATTGGGCCAGAAGGTATGGGTTCTTCTCCGACCAAACCAGCCCGGCCTCCTTTACTGTGTCTGGAATTGCCGATGAGCTGTATGCCACGATGGGGATCTTCATAGACATGGCCTCGACCAGCGGTACACAAAAGCCTTCATGCTCACTAGTGATCATGAAAACGTGGGCCACCGAATAGTACGCCTTGAGCGCCTCATCCGAGACCTCGCCGGTGAAAATCACGGCGCGGTCGACTTTTAAGTGTTCGGCTACTTTCCGAAGCCATCGGTTATAAGTTGTTAGCCTCGTCTCTTCCTTGCCGACGATCAACAGCCTGCTGTCAGGATTGTAATCGTGGTGATACGCGGCAAACGCTTCGATCAAACCTGAGTGGTTCTTATTCGGCGCCAGCCGTCCTACCATCAGGATATTCGTCTTGCCGTCGGAATATAAATTCAGAATTTGTGGATCGGTATCAATCGCCTTGAGTCTAGCCGTGTGATGAAAGGGCGGGACCACGAAACTCCTCGACTCCGGCGCACCCCATTGAAGCAACTCACTTTCATTGTATGAAGACGCAGACATGTAAACGTCGCAGCCGGCGCCGGCAATGAACGGCAGCTGGTTGCGACCCTCAAGGCACATCCGGGCGAAATCCTTGCTGAACTCCAGAAAAAACTCCGGCGGCGTCACGTTGTGATACTTGATAGCCGTGCGCCATTCCCGCTCGCTTAGAAGTTCGACGCCGAAGTCCCAGCCTCTCGAATAGTGATAAATCAAAACGTCGGACGTGCTTTGGAGAAAGCTTCTGACTTTTGGCGCAGGCCGAATCCTTGGCTGATCGAACGTCCAGCCCTCTGCAAAAATTCTGGTCTCATGTCCGAGTTTTCTCAGCACGTCAAACATTCCCAGCACGTCGTTACTGACGGCATCGCCCGTGGTGATGCTCGGCGTTAGGAGTGCTACTCGAGTCATCTCTATTCCAAACCGTTGAGAGATTCAAACAGCTCAGTTTCTATCTTCTGGTTGGTAAACTGCTGCTCATACCGTTGTCTGCCTTTGATACCGAAAGCAACATTCAGCTCCTCGTTACTCGCCAACTGATTGATTGCTTCAGCCATCAAATAAGGACGGCGGTCCTGCAGAAGAATCCCTGCATCGCCCATCGTGTCGGGAACGGCAGACGAAGCATAAGCCACCACCGGAACCTTCATCGCCATTGCCTCAATGATCGGGACACAGAAGCCTTCGTGCTCGCTGGCAGTAGCGAAGACATTGGCGAGGAGGTAATACGATCTCAATTCCTGGTCAGTAACTGCTCCGGCAAACACCACTACACCATCAAGCAGCATGAACGAAATTAGCTGGCGCAGACGCTTCGAGTAACTCTCGAAAGGCCCTTCTTCCTTACCAACGATAATCAAGCGGCTGTCGCGATTGTAATCAAGGTGATACACGGCGAAAGCTTCGAGTAGAGCCTGGTGTCCTTTGTGCGGCGCGACGCGACTAACCATCAGAATATTCGTCTGGCCATCCCTGTATTCGTCCAGTACCTCCAGGTCTGCTTCCATCGCTTCAAGGCGATCAACATGATGGAACGGAGGAACGACGAAGCATCTTTCCGGGGGCGCGCCGGCCTCAATCAGATCGAGCCGGTTAAACTCAGAGTCAGCGAGGTAAACTTCGCAGCCGGCGCGAGCAACATCCTTTAGCTCCTCGCGACCCTGTCGACACCTCTCTTCATGCCAGGGACTAAAACCAAGGAAAAACTCAGGCGGCGTGACATTGTGATACTTGATCGCTTTCCGCGTTCTCAAATCGCTCAACAGGTCTTGTCCCGGAACCCACGCAATCGAGTGGTGGTAAATGAAGAGGTCCTGTGGGTCTTGAAGAAACTGTGTGATTTCCTCGACTGGATAAACAGCGGCGGACGTGATGTCAGAGCTTCCCGCGTAAACACGGGTATCATTACCGCGCCTTTGAAGGGCAGCACACATGCCGAGGACGTCGTTGCTGACGGCATCGCCCGGAGCGAGGTGCGAAGTTACAACAGCGATGCGATGAAGGGGAAAAGTCACGTTTCGGCAGCGGTCCAATATGATTTGCGTTTAGCGACTACAGAACCGAGCGCGGGAGCGCCGGATGCTGAAGGCGGCGTAAAACTGGCTTTTGCGACGAACCAGTTAACTCTGTTATTCCTCGTATTACTGACGCTGAGCTCCAAAAGTGCCTCTTGCATCCGGCGCTACCGCGCTCGGTTCTGTAATTGATACCTGGACACGATCGAAGTAGACGATCCACGAAATCACACGAACGAACACAAATAATCGTTGGTGTTATTTCGTGTAATTTCGCGGATCACATGCCTTCGCTTTGACTGCGCCATTGGCCGCTTTCGAATCATCAATATTGCAAGGCTATGCCTTGATTCCAATTACCGCGAAATCGCGTGGACTGTAAAACCAACTGTCCAATTCCTTTGAGCTTCGGCCCTCCTCAACAAAAGGACTAGTGCCCACCGGATTGACGTATTCGATGCGAACGTTTGCAAAACCTCGATTGCTCAGGATAAACCTAATCGATTCCGGAAAGAGAGGCTTGTTATGGGTCGGATCGGAATAGAAGTTACAGGCCCCAACCACCAGGTTCTTTGGATTAGGGGTCTCGCAGATGACTACACCACCGGGCCGGAGCACCCTGGCGGTTTCGTCTAAAAACTCGATCAGCGTTGCGAACTTCAGATGCTCAATGAAATGAAACGCCGTCACCGCGTTAAGACTTTCATGTGGTAGTTTGCTGAGGTAAGCCAAAGCATCGTCTTCAATCACGTCCAACTCCAGCGTCCGCAGTCGTTCAACCAGCACAGAATTCTTCTCAACGCCCCGTGCCTGGTAACCCGCATCTCGCAAAACCTCCAACCATTCACCGCGTCCGCAGCCTACGTCGAGTATGCGGTCTGAAATGCCCGCATCTTTCAGCACTGGCAGATATCGAACCAGTCCTTCTTTGATGTCCTCGCGCTTTCCGCGAAACTCGTCCGCGAATGCTGCAAACAATTCATCAAGCTTGCCTGGAGACTCGAAGGCCAGACCTCGCCCGCTTGGTCTGTGGTTTGCCGGGGGTGCGCCGGCGACTGCCCGCAATTCTCCGAGTCTTGCGTTTGTATCAACCCGCAACTTCTCCAGCTGCTGAAATATCTTGCGCTGCTCGGCAAACAATCCGACCACCTGTTGATGCTGCAGCTCCGCAAACCTCCTTTGCTCTCGAGACAAGTCTGCAAGTTCCTCGGGAAAAGGTTTGGTCGCCTGAAAAGTCGCCTTGCTCAGCTGATTGATGTGGGACGCCATAAGTTCCTGCTGTGCGAGCGCGTACTCTTCAAACTGACGACGCCGGTGAATTCTCGACGGGAGGCGCACAAGCGTGACCAACATCTCTATCACGTAGCCGATAACAGGAACACGATAAAGCCGCCTGTGGAGTGGCCGCGGCTTAAGGCCTTCAACGGAGACGTTCCTACGTTCCCCTTCGGGTGAAAATCTTAAGCTGGCGAGAATATCGATTTTATCGTAACGCCCGCTGCGAAGATTCCTGAGGAATTGGTTTAGCCCTGTCTCATCCGGCTCGCGTTTCAGGATCGCCCTGTAGGCGTTCCAGACGAACGTGTGATCGTGATATTGCAGCAGGTCGTTGAGTTGATAATGATGGTCTTCGCTGGGACTAAACTTGGGCTGTAGTTCGAGTGGCGGCAGTTCCAACTGTTCGGCCAGAGGTGCGTCAGCGGACGAGAGAAAGTTGTGTAACGCGAGTGACGCGCCGACCAAAGATCTCTGACCGTTAGTTTCACGCCGCTCGACTGCCGCACGAATCTCGGCCATCAACTGCTCGATGTTAATTTCTGAATTGCGAGTTTCGACCATTTGGTAACGATTTTGAAATAAGCGAAATCTACAGATTCGCAGTCACGCCTTCGACAGCAGTCATCCTGCGCCTGGTTGTCACGCTCGCGTTGAGATTGGCAACCCCCTCAATCAGAGTGGAGCTCATACAGCGAAAGAAGACTACATCGTCCAGCCAATCGTAACTGGTACCGCCGGCGCTGTGAATTGCGCTCGTGATTGAAAACTCTCCGGTTCCTATCCAACAGTTGAAAGCAAAAACAACTTCAATGACTTCGCCGGCCCTCACCAGGCCAAAATACGACTGCTGAATGTCAGTATTTGTCCCATAGACATGAATGCCGTGATGATTGCGAATGAGAAATCCCACGATTGGGTTTGAAACGTCCCTTTGAAAGCGAGCGCGAATGCGAACCAGTGCCGGCTCACCAGTCTCAACGAATTCAACTGGCCGTCGCGCGTCGTCCATCAAGTCCACGCTTAAAATTTCTGCGCTGCCATCACCATGTCGATAGCTGTAATGCAGGAGCTTAAGGTTTTCCTCCGCCAATGAAAACTCATCCAACTCGCTTGCTTCAGAAGTTTCAGGACGCAACGCCTCATAAGCTGCTTCGCGCGACATGATAAGTTTCTGATAGCGGTTGAGAACGTCCGACGGTGCGCCGTCAGCTTCAACTCTACCGTTATTCAGAAGCAGGGCACGTGTGCAAAGCGCGCGAATGGCATGTGGATCGTGAGAGACGAAAAGAATCGTTACGCCCGACTCCTGCATCTCTTTGATCCGGCGCAGACAACGATGCTGAAATACCGCGTCGCCCACTGCGAGCGCTTCATCAACAATCAGGATTTGCGGGTCGGCACTTACCGCGATAGCAAACGCGAGCCGAATGTACATTCCGCTCGAATAAGTTTTGACCGGCTGTTTGATAAAGTCGCCGATTTCCGCGAAACGCTGGATCTCCGGGAGGCGCGCTTCAGTTTCGCTTCGCGTGAAACCCAGCAGCGCGGTATTTAGATAGATGTTTTCTATTCCGGTGAATTCGGGGTTGAAGCCGGCGCCGAGTTCGAGCAGTGCGGCAATCCGACCTTCGTGATAAACGCTGCCGTGCGTGGGCTCGAGCGTGCCCGTTATGACTTGAAGGAGTGTGGATTTACCGCTGCCGTTTGGGCCGATGATGCCGGTAGTTGTGCCAGGTTCGACCTCAAAACTGATTTCGTGCAGCGCCCAAAATTCGCGATGTCGTTTCCAGTGTCCGCGGGTCAGCATCTCTACGAGGCGATCATTCGGCCGCTCATAGATGCGATACACCTTGGAAACGCGCTCGACTTGCAGTGCTTTGACCATGTGTCCGAAACGATAACTGTTCCAGGCTGACTGGTAAAGTCAGGTAATGGTGTAGTTTGGTATGAGAGCACCACGAAATGAACCACGGCAGGAGACCGGAGCCAGGATCAACTACGAATAAGCGGATGCCATTACAGAACCGAGCGCGGTAGCGCCGGAGCTAAAGACCCCTTTGGCAAAAAGCCTAAGCAATACGCTTAATACGTAGGTTAACTCTAGCATCCGGCGCTACCGCGCTCGGTTCTGTATTAGGAACGCATCTTGAATCTTCGAAGATTCATTGCGTGACGCTTTCATTTCCGACTTACCCTTTCCCCAAAAGTCCTCTGCTTGCGGTTGCCGTGATCTCTGCGTAAAATGGCGGTTCTTTTAAGGCTGGGTGGCTTTGGTTAATCTTTTTCGCCCGCGCAATGCTGCTGCTCGCTCCCCGGGGGCATCTAATCTGCTCGTATCTGCGTCTTTATTTCGGAGGAATTTGTGAAGCGAGTTCTCAGTTATCAGTGCGCCTTTGCCGCGCTTATGCTCGTCTTAGGTGCATTTTCTTATGCGAGCGGGCAAACGCCGAGCGCTACCCCCGACCCTTTCATAGCCCAAATCACGTCAAGTGGGGCAGGCGGAGCTCTCAATCCATTCGTCTCTTCGGCGGGCGATATCACGGCCAACGGTCGTTTTGTTGTGTTTGAGTCAAATGGAAACGTTGCTACTCAAAACCGAAACAATGCTGACGGCAACCGCGAGATCTTCCTGCTTGACTACGCTCAGCGACGAGTTTTTCAGTTAACCAATACCAGGAACGTCGCCAAACCGCCTCCGAGTCCAACTCCTACACCGACTCCGACGCCCACACCAAGTCCCGCACCCAGTCCTACTCCGACGCCCGCACCGACTCCAGCGGACACCAGTCAGGTGCAGATTGAGATTAGTAACAACCGGCCGATGATCAGTTTTGAGCCCGCCCTGGTCGGAGGGCAGCGTGTCTATACAATCGTCTTTAGCTCCAACGCTCCTGATCCGGCGAACTTCGATGGTACAGGCAGCGCGGCGCTTAGCGCTGACGCGAACCAGGAACTCTGGGTCTACCTTGTCCCGGCGGTAACGGATGTGAATTTAGCCAGTGGCGACGAAGTTCCAATCATCGATTTGTCCACGGGCACCTTTCAGCAAATAACAAATACCGCTGCGAGCCGCGCTCCGACGGCGGGATCACTTGGCGTGTTGCCCTTCGTTGCTGATGACAACCGCGAAGGGATGATCAGTGACAACGGGGAAGTCATCGCCTTCATTTCGACACGCAGCCTGGTAGGTTCGGGAAACACAGACGGCAATCCTGAACTCTTCTTTGCGTCCCGCACGGCGACTAACTGGTCTACCTTCTCATTGGTACAAGCTACCGCCACGGCGGATGCGATGGCTGGCCCAACAATTATCTCGAGGTTTCAGCAGAACCCATCTCTCTCGGCAAACGGCACGAGGGTCGCCTTTATCTCGAGCGCGAATCTGGCCGGCAATAACGGCGACGACGCCAATGGTCGGGGGAATGCTGAAGTTTACGTGGCAGACTTCACCGGGTCGGCACTGGCGAATATTCGACAGGTGACGAGGACGAAGACTGACGCAAGTGCCGCCACGGTCAATCTTCTTAGTCCCGGCCGTCGTTTGAGCCGCGATGGTCAACTGATTGCTTTTGAGTCGCTCGCCGACGATCCTAAAGCTAACAGCGCGACGAACCAGCTGGCTTACGCAATCTTTGTTTACGACATTTCTGCCGATAGCTTTGTTAAGGCTTCGCCGCGCGCGCTTACGTCTAGTGACGTTATTCGTTTCCCTGCGTTCACCGATTACAACAGTTCGTTGTCACCGAGCACGCTGGTCTTTTCTTCAGCATTGAATTTCAAGACTGACGGGACTTTTCCAGCAGCGGATCAAACCAGCACCGGCTTGAATGCGACTAACCAGCCGCAGATTTTTTCGACCCAGCTTCCCTTCGGTACGACCAGCACCTTCACTCGTTTAACTAAGAATCCCGTCGGGGGCTTTGGTGGTATCCGTCCTCTCACAAGCCAAACGCGAACTCGCATCGCTTTCAGCCTTGGAGGATCGGAGTTGGGCCCCGGCAATCCGGATTTCTCAGCAGAAGTGTTCTATCTATTGACCCCGTTGGTTACTACGGAGTCGTCCGCAGTACTTTCCTTTTTTGCAGGGGCGAGTAATTTCCCTGTTGCAACTGCGACTCCGGCGCCAAGCCCCCTGCCTTCGCCAACGCCGACACCTAGCCCCGGCACGATCGCCCTGGGTCTGTCAGCCGGCGAGCTGAGCATAGTTAGATCTACTGTTGGGCTTGCACCGAGTGACAAGATTGGCGTGGGAGGGTCGGAAACGGATCGCAGCCCGATACTCCCAATAGAACTTGTTGGAGTATCAGTTTCCGTGAATGGAGCAGCTGCTGGACTTTATTTCGTAGGCGATTCGCCGGCAGAGGGAATTAATTTTGTCATGCCGACCGGCCTGGCGGCGGGCGTGGCGACTGTGGTTGTCAATAATAACGGAACCGTCTACCGCGGCTTTGTACAGGTGGTTCCGTCTCAACCGGACATCTTTACTTCTACCAACGATGCGCTCGGCGTCGCTATGATCTGCAATGTTACCAACCCCACGGTTCCCGGCTGCGTGACCGGTCCATTCCCGTTGATGTCACTTGATAGCACCGGCACCCTTGTCCCAACCGTGCTCGAGATCTACTTGACCGGCGTTCGCACCGTGGCCGCAGGGGAAGCAAAAGTGACCATCGGCACGACTGACATCGTCCCAACATCAGTTCGTCCCAATACGAACATGTTTGGCTTTGACTTAATTAGAATAACGCTGCCTTCGACGTTGACGGCTGGTACCTATCCTGTAATTGTGACAGTCACGAAGACTGGAACGTTCCAAAGCAGGGAAGCAACCACCGCCCCAACGATTACCATCGCTCCGTGATTTCAATCAAAAACGCTTGTTAACAAACCCGCATGCTTAAGCGTGCGGGTTTTGTTTTTGTGGCCCGCGGCGGTGAGCACAGTTGTGTTATCGGCTTGTCTTAATGGTCTGGGCGGCTTTGCCGCTTGCCGTGCGGTAAGCCTATGGCTTACCGAAAATCGTGGGTATTTGTCAGAGGCTACGCCTCGGCCACTGGCTATTGCCGCCCGGAATGAACGCGGAGGCATAGCCTCGAATGAAAAGGCTCTTTACGGTAAGCCATAGGCTTACCGCACGGAATGCGGCAAAGCCGCCGGTTGGCAATTGTCGAGAAAACCCCTCGAATTGGCAGACTAGCCACTCTCCAACTATCCCCAGAACCGCCGAAAAATGGTACTATCCTTCGACCTGGGACGCCCGTTCGTCCTCCTCGTTTTGCAATAGCACAGACCACTTTTCCTGAAGTTTGCGATTCGGTTCCATGCGACGTCTAAACCCGACTCTGGTGTTTCTTGCAGTGCTCGCATTCAGTGTGTCCAGCCAGCCGTCTGCTTTAGAACCGCCCTCGCGACAGCGGCCAATAAGATGGCCAACCAGAATTATTAAAATCGCACTTTCAACTTCGTTGACCGAGTCGTCGACGAGTATCGTTGCCGGAAGCGACGTGAAAGGTGCCCTGCAACGCGCACTCGACACGTGGTCCTCCGCCTCCGGAATCAAGTTTGTAGTGTCTCCCTCGAATGCTACGTCGATCAGCCCGGCAGGCGCGGGTGATGGCTTCAATCTGATCACGGTTGCGCCAACTGCGGAGAACCTGGCGATTTTCACCGGTGGTAATAATGCGGCCCGTACTCGCGTGCTCTACGACCAGGTGACGGGGGAAATTAGCGAGGCTGACATCGTTATTAATCCGTATCCGCGCTCGGCTGAGGGAGCGGCGCTTCTCTTTTCCACTGACGGCACTCCCGGTACCTACGATCTTGAGTCCACTTTTGCACATGAGATAGGCCACGTCCTGGGATTGAATCATTCCAACGTTATTGCAGCAACGATGCAGGAGACCCAGGGGATCAATGGGACCTTTGGGATGCCGGCGATCGATGAGCGCAGCTTGAGTGAAGTCGATCGAGTCGCGGTCCGGGCCCTTTATGGACCATGCGAAAATCTGGGTATGGTGAATGGAAAAGTTCTTAATGACCTGCAGGGCCGCAATGCACCGGCAAGCGGCGCTCATGTTTGGATTGAGGCCATCGATTCCGGCCGTGTAATCGCCAGCAGCGTGGTTGCCGCGGGCGGGAGATTTAATATCGGTTGTCTGCCTGCCGGGCAATATAGAGCGGTCGTGGAAAATGTAGAAGGCCAGGCTGATGACTCTGTGCCTGGCATGCGGGAACCCAAGTTAACCGGTCGACAGAAAATCCTGCGCAGCACAGAGATCAGCAGCTTTTTGAATGTTTCCGCGGACACCCATAGCCCACTCAGTTTCCTTCTGGCGCCCGTGCAAAGCACAGTTCGCACTTTGCGGCCACGCTTCTTCGGCATAAATGGCGACCTTTCCACTGTGCCTGTTACGGTGGCGGCGGGCTCCCTGCTTAGACTTTACGTGGGAGGCCCTGGAGTTGATCAGGTTTCGGGCAGTGGGCTGCTGGTGAGCTCTCCTTATGTGACAGTAGATCCGGCGAGCTTGAAGTTGCAGCCAGGCCGCTCGACACCGGTGATTAGTTTTGATGTCACAATCGCAGCCGATGCACCGCCAGGCGATTACAGCCTCCGCTTGCAATCAAAGTCAGGTCAACTCGCTTATCTTGTCGGAGCCATTACGGTCAATCCCACGCATTAATCCAAATCAAGCGCGGTCAAGTGTCCTTGCCGGTTTCGCGCGTCTTGGTAGTTATTCCAACCCGGATATACAACAGTTGGCAGCCGTGCCCGATCGCCGTCGGCCGTGATTCGATTAAAACAATGCGCCAGTAGGGCTGAATGCTGCGCGACGGTCTCCATGCAAAAATCCTTGCATTTACTCTAAAACCGGAACAACAAATCTTCTATTGACGGTCTCACGTGCACTGGAATAACGTGAGCCGCGTATATCTCATTTCTCTCGTTCACGTGCGACTCACACCGCGTCAGCCACATGTTAACGACGCTCTTCCTCTAACGTACCAGGGGCCCGATTGAATCTGATCTGTATCTGCCGTCAAAACTGCTGTTCATTGGTTATCGCATGTGGATCCTCAACATCGTATTGAGAAGCTACCTGTTGAGCTTCTGCCTCAGCGAAGAAACAGAAGTAGGCGAATCACAAAGTACCTCCTCGATGGAAAGAACTCAGAAAGGTCACCAATAATATGACTTACGTTACACGACGAATTCTGCAAAAACCGATGTTGCGTTCACAGGTCTGGAGGCTGGCATTAATCAGCTTAGTGCTAATAACCCTCCACGCCACACCTACCAGCGCGCAGCAGTGGCAGACCAATGGAAATAACATCAACAACACCAATACGGGCAACGTCGGCGTGGGGACGACGACGCCGAATGACAAACTTGAGGTGGTGGGGCAAGTCCGAGTTTCGGGGCCGATTGGCGGGTTTCTCATGAAGTCACGCGACGCCGACGGCGGAGCTAATTGGGTTTGGTATAACCCAACCGGAGACGACGTGCGGCTCTTTAACTCCGGCGCTGGCGATGTGATGTCGGTTGTGAATTCCGGCAACGTCGGCATCGGCACGGTGGCACCCACAGTCAAGCTTCACGTCGTAGGAGACGGTAGATTCACTGGAAATCTCGTCGTTGATGGGAATATCGCCGCCAAGTACCAGGACGTTGCTGAATGGGTGCCGGCATCAGGACAGATTCCCGCCGGCACTGTCGTAGTCCTCGACTCCACCAAATCCAATCACGTCATTGCTTCAACCAGAGGCTACGACACGCGTGTCGCGGGAGTGATCTCGGAACAGCCGGGCATAACTCTGGGCGAGAGGGGCGATAGCAAAGTGCTGGTTGCCACCACAGGAAGAGTGAGAATCAAAGTTGATGCTACTCGCGGTCCGATTCACATAGGTGATCTGCTGGTGACGAGCGACGTTCCCGGACTAGCGATGAAGTCTGAACCGGTGAACATTGGCGGGGTACACCTTCATCGCCCCGGCACATTGATTGGAAAAGCGCTTGAACCGCTTGCGAAGGGCAAGGGTGAAATCCTCGTGCTGCTCAGCTTGCAGTGAGCTTCTACACCGCAACCTCAACACCGAAGGAGTCCTCTCATGTCCCAGGCAAGATCTTCTCAATTTGTGATGCTCACCAGCCATGTGCGCTTGAAGGGTGCTATTTCCCGGTTGACGGCGTTTGTGTCGCCGCTCTCCGGATTCGCGTTCAAGACTCCTCGTCCGCGGGCACTCATCGCGCTTCTGTTGATGATAGCCGTGAGCCTTGTGGGCACCCCGTCAACAATCGCCCGTTCTATAGCACGAAACGTGGGGACGCATTTCTCGTCGTTCTCGGAAGTCGGATACGGTTCGAAGATCCTGTCGGGTTTGACTAATTATCAGCAGCCGGACAAGGGCGACAAGGGGATGCCGGTGTTGCCTTCCGAATTACCCGGCATAACTCCTCCAGAACCTCCTTCCAAAAGCTCGCGCGAGGCCCGCGTAGCAAGAATCGATGTGAAGCAGACGGCAGACGTGGTGCTGGAGAGCGGTGAGCGTCTGGTCTTTGCCGCGATCCCCTTGGATTCAGAAGGCAACGCCATTCACGGGCTCAGGGCGGAGTGGGCGTCAAGCGATCCGTCTGTCCTGGCAATTACGGACGACGGAGAAGCCCTGGCAGGAAAACCTGGTAAAGCATCGCTGACGGCAAGCGCAGGATCGAAGAAGGAGAAAGTCGCTGTCACAGTCGTATCTCAAATCGAAAGGGCTGAGCATCTTGCCAGTATTAGGCCAAGTGGAAAAAAGACTAAAAAGTCTCGCCGCACATCGTTCAAGGTACTTTCAGGTGCGACGCCCATTCGCGGCTCGGAATTCAGAGCGCACTCGGCAGTGATGCCCCAGGGACAACCAGAACAGTTGCCTGATAGCGAAATCTCATCGATCTACCAGCCAGGTAATGCAACAGGTGCTTCGCCTGGTAAGACCCCTCCCGGGGCTCAGACTCGAGCGGCGGCAACTAATGGAACAGAAATGCCTGGAAGTTCAAATTTCACTTTCGGGCTTCCGGTGGCCAATCTTCCTGGACGCGGACTGAACGCTGCTCTTTCACTGGTCTATAACAGTCGGCTTTGGAATAAGTCTACGACAAGTGGCGGCGCCACGCGCATGCTCTATAACTTCGATAAGGGTTGGTTAGCTCCAGGTTTCCAAATATCACTTGGTCAATTACGCACACAATCTGGCCTCATTACTCTCATCGATACCGACGGCACTCGGCACGAGATGATAAATAATCCGGTGGGGTCAACTACTTATGAATCCAATGATGGGACATTCATCCGTCTGAATAACAATCTGGCAATCTACCCCGATGGCACGCAGGTCAGCTTCGGGGCGGCTGGGTTTCTAGCCGGTGCGGCCAGCTTAAAACAGCCAATCAAGATTACAGACCGCCATGGCAATTTCATTCTCATCAGTTATTTGACCGGTAGTTACGGAACCGACGCAGGACCGCGGCGCATCTCATCTATTCAAGACACTATGGGCCGGTTTGTTCAGTTCTACTACGATGCCGATAAGAGCCTGGTAGCAATCACCGCTCCAGGGCTGACGGGGCAGGCAGACTTGCCGGTGATGCGTTTTTACTATCAGGACATCACAGTTAACCAATCAGGACTTTTCCAACCCGGCATCACTGTTACAGCTCCGGCGA
This sequence comes from Acidobacteriota bacterium, assembly GCA_038040525.1. Classification (GTDB taxonomy): domain Bacteria; phylum Acidobacteriota; class Blastocatellia; order Pyrinomonadales; family Pyrinomonadaceae; genus PSRF01. Next base: position 54,413 of record JBBPIC010000015.1, read on the forward strand.
CAGCTCGGGTCATCAAGTACGTCTATCTAGCTAGCGCCACTGAATCTGGTAGTGCCCATATAGGCTATCGGTTTGACTATTCGGCATATGGAATGGTCCATCAATCCGTGCAGTTTCGCGGTATGACAATCAGCACCGCTGCCACGGACTACTCGCAAACGGGAACCGTCACGAGCGAGGGAACGCAGGCGGCGCTCACAACTTACAACTATGTGACAACACCGAGCAACCTTACCGATGCGCCGACCTATACTGAACGAAGGGACGACTGGGCCGGGCGGGTTTCAGCCCAGCCGGTCAATCATTTTTCTGTTAATCAGACGACGGGCGTTTCAACCGTCACTGCGCCTGACGGAACGATTTCCGAAACACAGACCATCATGAATCCCGGCCAGTGGAACAATGGGTTGATTAGCCGAACGATTATCAAGTCCACCGCGAAGACTTTCTCCGACGTGGTTTATAGCTGGCAACAGGGATCCAACTCTGCCAATCCGCGCATCTCTCAGGTGCAAACTACCAACGATGCCGGGCAAACTAAGACAGTAGTTTATAGTTATGACTCCAATTCCAATTACAACAACCTCTCGGCCATTAGTGAAAGGGACTTTGCTGCTCCCGGAACGCTGGGGACTGAATTGCGCCGCACCGAGACGACTTATCTCAATCAGACGCCATACTGGGACCGTGGATTGATTCATCTTCCCACTAGCGTCAAGGTCTCCGGCCTGGTAAACGGCGTCATGACGCTGGTCTCGCAAAGCGACTATTTCTATGACGAAACGACGCCCACTTCATACGGCGACATCGGCACGATGATGTACCTTGACCCCGGCACGAACGTGCGCGCCAACTTAACCAGGACGCGATCCTATCCGGATGTTTCGAACCTCAACACGTCCATTGATCACACGGCAACTTATGACGTCGCCGGCAACGTGCTGACCGCTCAAGTGGCTTGCTGCCAGCAAAAGTCTTTCAGCTATCCCAGCAGCTACCACCATGCCTATCCAACCTCAGTAACCGAGGGCAGCGGACCAACCTTAACTTCCGGCGCCGCCTACGATTTCAATACAGGCCTTGGCGCTAACTCGACCGATGAGAACGGCCAGGTTACGTCCTTCTTCTACCACGCCAGCTCGCTGCGGCCGGAGCACACGGACTCTGCCGACGGAGGGGCTGTCTATCATGAATATGGAGACGCGCTCCTCAACGATGCGGCAGGAAGACAGCACTTCTTTGTTAAGACTTCGGCACGACTCGATGCTTTCCGAATCGTTGATAGCTACCGTTACCTTGATGGGCGTGGGGCAGTGACGCAGAGCTTCGCTGGCCATACAGCAGCAAACGGCTGGTCAACCCAGGACATCGAATACGATGCCATGGGTCGCGCAATTAGAACCAGCAATCCTTACTATTCCGCGGGCTACGGACAGTCCGCTATTAACCCCACGAACCTATGGAGCATCAGCACCGTTGATAATCTTGGCAGGTCAATCCAGGTGTCAGGTCCCAGCGGTGACACTCAGAATCCAACAACCCGCAATGCTTACGTGGCTTACGCTGGAACGGACGTTTTATCGACTGACCCAGCCGGCAAACAACGCCTGAGCAGAATTAATGCTCTCAACCAGCTCACCGACGTTTGGGAAATCAAATCAGCAGATTCGTCAACGGAGTCAATCACTTTTCCGGGACATCCGGAAGTAACCGCCGGTTATCGCACGACCTACAAATACAATGCGACCGATAACCTCGTGGAGGTGACCCAGTCGATTCCCGGTCAAACCGCGCAGAATCGGTATTTCAAGTTTGACTCGATGGGTCGTCTCACCCACGAGCGGCAGGTGGAGCAAGCGGCTCCCCATTTCGCGACCGATTCTCTTACTGGTAACGATGCCTGGTCGCGCCGCTACATTTATAATTCGCGGGGCCTGGTCGAGGATGCTCACGACGCTCTGCAAGTCAATACGCACCTCGCCTACGACGGATTGAATCGCGTTTCGGCGATTACCTATTCCAATGGGACTCCGGCAGTGACTTACACGTATGACCAGGCGCGCGCGGGACACCACAACAATGGCCGTCCGACTACGGTTACCACGGCGGCAGTAGGCGCCACCCCGCAGACCACCCTCGAGTACGATTATGAGAAAGTTGGCCGAATCGCGGCCCACCGGCAGAAGATCGCAACCACGACCTACTCGACGGCCTACACCTACAATGCCGGAGGTTTGTTGTTGAGTGAGAGCTATCCTTCGGGTCGAGTTATGAGTAATGCTTACGACGAGGCGGGACGTCTGTCGTCAGTTACAGATGGTCAGGCCGCTGTTTACAGCAATGGTTTCTCGTATGCGCCGCAGGGCGGGTTATTGTCCGAGACATTCGGTAACGGCGCTATACACGCGATGACGTACAACAACGCCCTCCAGCCAAAGCAAGTGAAACTCACCCTAGGAGGTACTGAGCAACAGCGTTACGACTATTTGTATGGGCAGACGAATCAATCCACCGGCATCGTTAACACTGTCAATAACAATGGGCAGCTTGGGCGAGTGGACAGCTTTATCGCAGAAACGAAGCAGTGGGACCAGCGCTTCACTTATGATGCGCTCGGGCGTTTGAGTCAGGCGGCGGAGTATCGAGGCGACAACGGCGCACAATCTTATCAAGCACATTACGACTATGATCGTTACGGAAACCGTTTTCAGTATCAGCAGAACATCAACCTCAGTCACACAACCGTGCAGCCCAGTGATATCGTTGCTACGACCAATCGCTTCATCTCAAACGGGACACACCCGACAACTTACGACGATGCCGGCAACATTCTGACGGATACCAGGTTTCGCAACTTGAGTTACACGTATGACGCCAACAACCGGCAACTCACCGCGACAGGCGGCAGCATCAGCCAGACTTCTGTGTATGACGCGGTTGGCCAGCGCGTGCAGACGACGGCAAACAGCGTGACGCGGCAAATGGTCTACGATGCTTTCGGACAGTTGATTGCCGATTACAGCGGCGGTGTTTTGCAGCGGGAGAACATCTACCGTGGCGGGCAATTGCTGGCCGTGAGCGAGATACCGACGTCGGCTGTGCCCGCTGGGTTGACTGCCGCTCCTTCGGGCGGCGGCATTACGCTCAATTGGTCGGCGGCTGCCGGGGCCAATAACTACCGGATTGAGCGCAAAGGCGCAGGCGGCTCTTACGTGTTCGCCGGCGCTACCGCGTCGGTCAGCTTCACTGATAATTCAGTGACCGGTGGGAGCGCGTATCTTTACAAAGTTTGCTCCGCGGACGGGGCGGGTAATTGCACCTCTGGGTATAGCAACATCGGTATGGGCGCGGCGGTTAGCTTTACGGACGATCCGCTGACCATAGGAGTCAGCGTGGTGAAGGCGCAGCACGTGACTGAGTTACGACAGACGGTTAACGCTGTCCGGAGTCTGGCAGGTTTGGCTGCTGCGACATGGACTAACCCGACACTTACGGTTGGCGTGAGTGTGATCACCGCCGCTGATGTGACTGATCTCAGGGAGAAGTTGCATGACGCACTGGTTGTGCTCGCCCTCCAGACTTCGCCTTACACAGACCCCACCCTGGCAACAGGACAGAATGGGACCTTGATTAAGAAGGTGCACTTTGCGGAACTACGTCTGCGCGCGACGAGTGGAAGTGGGACGCCAGGAAGCGGTGGCAGTGGCGGTGGCGGGTTGAAATACGTGATGCAGGATATTCAGGGTTCGACGCGCGCGGTGATGAGTGGCGGGAGCGTTGTAGCGAGACACGACTATCTGCCGTTTGGTGAAGAGATTGGTGCGGGTACGGGGTTGCGAGCGAGCGGTCAGGGTTACGGCGCGACCGACACAAACAGACAGAAATACGCTCTAACGGAGCGCGACGATGTGACCGGTTTGGATCACACCTGGTGGCGGAAGTATGAAAACACTGCCGGAAGATGGACGAGTCCTGATCCTTATCTGGGCAGCATGAGTGAAGGCAATCCGCAGAGTTTTAATCGCTACTCCTATGTGGGGAATGACCCGGTTGATTTTGTTGATCCGACCGGGTTGGAGCAATGTTATTTGAGAGTCCAGATATGGAATTTAGGGGGCAAGACGGAAGTTAGTATTCTGGGAGTCTGGTGTGAAGGCAATAATTTCAGCCCTGCCACTCCGACACGGCAGGTTCGTGGACCCCAGAACCCCACACAACCGCCTATTGATGAGTCAGGTGTACGACGGAACATCACAAATCGGCTGACGAATGACTGTAAACAATATATCGCCAACCTTATCAATGAAACGGCGCGTCAAAACAGAAGGAATCGGGCAGTATCAACCAACCTCCTTGACATATTTGATGATGTGCAAAAACAAGGTGGATTTCATCGCCTTCAGGTGGGTACGCGCAAAAACCCATCCTACAGCCATATCCGTGGGACGATTCCCGGAAAAAACGCGACTGTCTACTTGGCTCCCCTAAAACTGTATCCAGACATGACTGCAGCCGAGATCTCACAAGGGGCCCTTGGCTTGGACTCGCTTGGCGCCTTCCACGAACTAGCGCATTTGGCTGGTAGCAAACAATACGACGACATTCAGCTGTCCAGGGCCGCACGGGCCTTGGGAGGCCCAGCATTACCTACGGCGAAAACCAACAAGGATCTGGCTTTCAGCACTTATCTGGAAGCTGAACTAAAGAGGAACTGTCCACCTTAGGTGATTATCATGAAGATTCTGCACACGACCCTGACCGGCTTGCTAATAATGCTTCCTAACTGTGTCCAACCAAAAACGATTGGTTGGCACGGGGTGGTACCTCTTCGTTCTACACGAGCTGACGCGATTCGTCTATTAGGTCCTCCAAACGTTGAAGGGAGATATTACGAGATAGACAACAACACGGTGCACATTGATTACTCCGACGGACCATGCGAAAAGGGAAAATCTGGCTGGAACGTGCCCCGCGATACAGTAGTAAGCATCAGTCTGGCTCCCACTAAGGATCTTAAGTTTTCAGATCTTCAAATCGATAAAAGGAAATATAAGAAGTCTAAAGATGGAGAACTCCCTGGCATCGTCTACTACACCAACGATGCTGAAGGGATCACAATCTCGGTGAGTGAAGGCGAAGTTAGGAATATTTACTACAATCCGACATCAAAAGATGAACATTTGCGGTGTCCTTCCTCGGCGGGTAGTTCGGGCAATAGCACGCGACGACAACCAAAAAAGACCTGATAGGGCGAACGGGTCTAAAGGTACGATTGCGTCCCACAGAGTGTTCCGCAGAACCCTTCAACACCAGAGGATTTCCGGCGTGATACCTTCAACAAATTCCAAGCTGACATTTGAGAGATTCATAGATGAGAGATTCATAGATGAGATCTTTGGGAAGACGGCCAAGAAGATTCCCACTCAGACCCTCGCGATGACGCGACAGGTTTAGACCACACCTGGTGGCGGAAGTATGAAAATACAGCCGGAAGATGGACGAGTCCTGATCCTTATCTGGGCAGCATGAGTGAAGGCAATCCGCAGAGTTTTAATCGCTACGCTTACGTGACCAATGACCCGGTGAATTTCGTCGACCCAAGCGGCCTTTGTGGCTACGAAGTCCGCTACACGAATTGGTCCGACGGTACAACAACCTATTACACAGTATGGACCGGTCCCTGCATTGTTAACAGCACTGGCTCATCCAGCGGCTCTGGAGGCGGTGGTGGCGGTGGCCCACGGAATCCGCAAGCGTCCAGGACAGGAGCTCGTCCTGAAGAGCTGAATTGGCAGAGGACTACGCAGCAGCGCCCATTAGTCGAGCGGTGTTCGCGCCCTGCTGATTTGACCTCTTTGGGAATAAACTGGAATTTCCTCGGAATACCACATACGTGGGTCAGGACATCTCAAGTCGAAGCAGGTGCGGGTCCAGCCGGAGGGGGAGTTCCCGGTCGCGGCGGAGCTGATTCTCCGTACGCCACCCAGATGACGATGAATAGTCACGCTGGACAGGGAAATCAACCGGGTTCCACATGCACCCAGTTACCGAATGTCGATGTCGCAAAGGTTAACGCCCAACTCGAGCTTGGAAGGCCTCTTGGGACCTTTCACCTTTTTAACAATTGTTGGACTTTAACTAATCAAGTAATCCGTAACGCAACGCCTCCGGAACCGCGACCTATTGATCGGCAGACAGGGTTTCCGGTCGGCACGCGGTCAATGTTGGCGTGTCCCTATCCACCACACTAAGATGATCTTCCATCCCTAGCGGGGAGGTGTGTAGTACCGCGGTTGAAAGGTTGCAATGAAATTCTCAAGGCGTCCAGGCTTTTTTCCTTTTGTAATCGGAGTTCTACTTATTCTTTCAGCAACTTGGTTCCTGCTGTGGACGTGGTCCTCGGCTAGTCTTAGATGTGTTGCTTGTAATTGCCGTTACGAGTTGACCGCGGTAAATCCTTACTGCCGGTTACCAAGTATGCTTCTGATCATTTTTCTGGTTACCTTTGTTGGAGCTATCGGAGCATTTGGTATGGCATGGTTTCAGAAAAGGCGCGACAAACGATCAGAGATTTAGCACGTCACGACCGTTGTTACCTCATAACCGGTAGCGACCACCCTATCCAAGAGGCCGTTTTTACCCACATGCCGGATGGTGTTTTTTTCTCACCCGATCCGGAAATCCGGAATCGGTATTTCACACCAGCACGGTGACGCCGACTTACTCGCTGCAGGTAGGAACCTCGCTGTGGGAAACGGGCGGCACGCTTACGAACGTCATACTTGCCTGTGGTAGCTCACCAGGAGCTAACGTGCAGTACGTGTTTCAGGATATACAGGGGTCGACGCGTGCAGTGATGAGTGGCGCGTGCATCGTCGAACGACACGACTATCTGCCGTTTGGCGAAGAGATTGGTGCAGGTACGGGATTACGGGCCAGCGGTCAGGGCTACGGTGCCACCGACACAAACAGACAGAAGTACGCGTTAACAGAGCGCGACGATGCCACCGGCCTGGATCACACCTGGTGGCGCAAGTATGAAAACACCGCCGGAAGATGGACATCCTCTGATCCACTCGGAGGCAGCATCGGCGATCCACAATCGTTCAATCGGTACGCGTATGTGGAGAACGATCCGGTGAACTTCGTGGACCCAAGCGGGCTCGACGATTGCCCTATTGACCCAGCCACTGGCAGACCCCGTTGCATTTCACCCTTGACCGGGTTCAATGTGACGATAAATATTTCATCTCGTTCAGTTATCGGCGGTGGCGGTGCCGGTCGGGGTTTCCATAGTCTTCTTTCAAGGGGCGGCGCAAGAACCGAGCCGCAGGAACCTGCGAAGCCTAGTCATAGTCGCGATACTAGGACTGACTGTGAGCGTTTCGCGGACAGAGTTGCAGGTATCGCATCGAAACACAATGATGTAAGAGGTTTCATGGATGAACTTGCGCGGACTTTTATCGGGGTGGCATCAAGTGATGTTGATGTGATGAGCCAAGGAGCTAACATTAGCACTGGGGAATATTTTTCATCCACCGGATTCGGAGCGGGTCTTTTTGATAACCTTCAAGATAATCAAGCAAGGCACTTTATGGGAGGCCTAATTGCTGGATATAACTCAAGAAGTGTAACACTAGCAACAGCAGTGATGAATTGGGGTGAGGATTCGGCCGCAGATCGAAGAGTCAACGACATCAGCATACCCCTTGGAGCAAATCTCACTAATCCACGTGCCGCGACGCAAATACAGGCCAGTCGGGCGCGAGATGATATCAGGTACAAGAACGTTCCTGCCCATCCTGGCTTCAAAGCGCTTTCTGAAATGATTCGCAATCAGGTTTGTAATAGATGACGTTGAATCTCGGAAGGCCCTTTCGTATGACTAAAATTACCAAATGGCTGCTCATTTTTGGCGCCTGTCTTTCGATCGGTTTCCTTGTCTGGATATCGCCATTCTTCCCGTTTGTTTTTCCCAAACAGAGCGAGAAAATCCTAGAGACATGGGAGTTGAGACGGGGAGAACGCGCATTTATAGTGACGGCTTACGGAGAAGAACATAGTTTCGTTCCAGGAGCATATTATTCGTTTGAAGCCGTTAACGGCTCAAATAATAGAGTTCAGATAATGACTTTTCGACATGATGACCCGGTGCCAATCAATAAGAATGGGGTCGTTTTTCTAGATGATAAAATCGGGTACGTTTTCATGGGCTGGATGTATGCGGTCACAACGGACGGTGGCTCAACATGGCATGTTTGGAGCGCGGATAAAAACTTGCCCGGCTGGGAATGCTGTAACTATGAGCTGATCCAAGCTGTTCGCATTGCCCCAGACGGAAAAGGCACGATGAAACTCAATCCGATTCCTCAGCGGTCGGGAGAAGTGCCGGAGCTTTACACCAATGACTACGGGCGTCATTGGAGTTCGGAGTGACTTATCACCAGTCGCATTCAACTACGACGACTGTGCTAGGTTTTGCACATGGCAAGCCGCAGAACCCTGCACCAACTCAACAGAATCCGAACAATCCAGCCAATCAAAGGATTGTTGCTTGTGTCGCAAGCGTTGTCGGTCGCTATCTTGGCCGTGAAGCACTAACGGTGCTCAAGCAGCAGGGCTTGAATGCCGGCATTGGATTAGGAGTTCTAGGTGGTCGCTTTCTTTCTTCACGGTACGGCGGGAACTATTGCATCTGGAACCATGACGCAAATGGGTCTGGAAATGTTTGGCCGATTCGATTCCACTTTAGGGGCGCAGGGTTTTTGACCCTGGCCGCTGGGGCCGGTCTTAAGTTTTACCCAAGGCTGGTAAGAGAGTCTTTCAATAACAAGCGGGAGGGGCTGCGCGCGTTGAGGGCCTGCTGGGATTGAAGTGGAAAAGGTAAAAGCCCTCCGGTTATTTCATAGTTACGGGGCCAGAGTAATGATTTGGATTGCAAGCATCATTTTCGCAGGTCTTTTGTTGGGTGCCCTTGTCAGGCTCGTGCTGTCATTACAAGGGACGACGAACTTGTTACCCAAGGGCGAACGGTTAAAGGATAAGCAAAGGCTTAGAGCGCTTGCGATTGGGAGTGTGACTTTAGCGAGCTTGGGGTTCTTCTGCTTATTCACGACTACTTATGATCCTTTCGACATTCTCATTGGTGTTTCACTCGTTAGTTTCCTTTGGGAGGTTGCGCTTAGAAGAGGATCAGTAAACTGGGCGGGATAGAGGTCGTCAGTTTACCTTGAAAATGAAGGGATCGAAGATAGAAATGAGCACAGCAGCCACCTTTCTTTTGTTTGCTGTGATTGTATTGGCTGCAAGCGGCTGCGCCTTTCTCCTTCGTTCGAGCTGTGAGAATACAGTGAGGTCTGAGATTAAGTCTCCCGACGGCAAGTACGTGGTTACTTTGTTTGAACGAAATTGTGGAGCAACAACAGATTTCAGCACGATTGTAAGTCTCAGGGATACCCATGAGCTTGGGAATGCCTTAGGAGCTGCACTTGGCTTGCCCGATCCATTTGGTGGCTATGCTGCGCAAAACAGCGCCCGGGGCATAGGGGATCCGGATGTGGGTGCAGCCTTTGAGAATTGTGTGTTTGGCGGGCTGGTGGGACTGCGGAGCGGGCGAGTAGGAAGTCGAAGGGAGTTTTACTGATGGTCAACTCCCGTTTCGACAATCGGATAAAGGTACTCTTATGGCTTGCCGGACTGCTAGCGATAACATCTTGTCAGGCAAGAACGAACGGCCGGGCCAACTCTCTTCCGACAAAAACCACTAATCCAGTTAGCAGACAAATGGAATCTGGCGTAACTCTACGAGTGCGTGAGCACACAGAAGGAACAGTGACGGCTGAATTGAAGAACGATACTGATCAACCAATCTATATCTCCTACGCGCCGCCGAAAGAGGGGAATAAAACGAGCTTTCTCGCCTATGGACTTGAACGAAGGACAACCAAAGGAGGTGACTTCAGAACTTACGGATCTGGTTTTCACTTTGTGCCGGAACTGAATCCAATTGCCGCACGAACGGCAGTCCTGTTTCAGCTGCTCAATCTTCCAACAAAGAAGGGAAAATATCGAGTACTGGTCAGCTACTACGACCGAGAGGATGTTTACCATCTGATTAATGAGAAGGGGCCGCATCTGACTAGTGATGATGTGAGAATCGCCAATGAAAATCGAAAGATCGTGCGGTCTGATACGTTTGATGTGCGAAGTGTTTCGGAGCCTAAGGGGTGACGGATTGACCTACGACGACGCGCGTTCGCTTTTCGTGCGGCGTTTTGCAGCGGGAAAACATTTATCGGGGCGGGCAGTTGTTGGCGGTGTCTAAAGTAGGCTCCGCGGGGGCGCCATCGGGACTGACGACGAGTCCATCGAGCAGCAACGACAATTCGCAGACCGGATTGCTCGACAATCAAACCGTGGCGCGTGGCGCGACGACGCTACTCAATCTCTCTTACGATTACCTGCGGGCCGGCACCGGCTCTGGGCGCACGGGCCAACTGACGAAGATTCTCAACCACCTCAACCACCACAAGGATCGGGGCTACGCTTACGATGCCTTAGGCCGGCTTACAGAAGCGACTGGCGGCCCGGCTAGCGATCCACTATGGACGCAAACATACAGCTACGACCGTTTTGGCAACCGCACCAACGTTTCGGCTTCAGGTAACTCGGCAAGCCTGCGAGGTAGGCCGGACCTTCAGTCTCTCACCGCTGCCAACACGACCGCCGCTCCTGGGACCGCGGGCGTCTCGCCCGCCGTAAGCGCGGAGCGCGAACCGGGCAGTAGCCCGACCATGAGGGAGGGCGTGGATTCCGCTGCCAGCGTTTCAGATTTGCAATTGGCAATGGCCAATCGACACTCGGCAATCAGGAGGTCCCACCATGCTTCGCGATCAGCGCCGACTAATCCGTCAACGCCCCAAGGCGGCCCACCTGTCTTCACGGATCCGAATCTACAGGGCCCCAGGCGGCGTCACAATCAAGACTCTACACCTCACTGAGTTGCGGACCGCGATCAACGACCTGCGAGCGCAAAGGGGACATGCTGCGTTTTCGTGGCAAACTTCGGTGACAGGCTTAATCAAAGCCGATCCCATCCTGGAAATGCGCACGGCTCTGGACCAGGCCCTGGAACCGCCGTCGCCGGCTTACAGCGCGGGCCTGGCACAGGGCCACCCGATTCTGGCCATTCACATTCAGGAGTTGCGAAATCGAGTGGTAGCTGCCTGGAACACATCTTCCCAGATTCCCCGCGATGGTCATGCCAATCTCTCCTACGACTCAGCCACGAATCGCATCACTACCGCTGGCTTTGCTTACGACGCAGCCGGCAACCAGGTCCGTGCGCTGATTCCGGGCAGCAGTAATTCGCAGCGTTTCCAATACGACGCCGCGAATCGCCTTGCAAATGTGAGGACTGAGGCGAGCGTGATAATTGCCCGCTACACCTACGGCGATTCAAATGAACGATTGATCCTGGAAGAGGCAGGCGTGCGTACTTACTACGCCTGCGATGGCAGTGCGGAGTACACCGAGACTGGAGGTTCCACCACACCGCAGTGGTCGAAGACTTACATTTACCTCGGCGCCAGGTTGCTTTCGACTCTGACTCCGAATGGCTCAGGCCAATTCGTTCAATACCATCATCCTGATCGGCTGGGCACGCGGCTGGTTACCAATGCGCAAGACACGACTTACTTCGAACAGCAAACGCTGCCGTTCGGCACCGCCTTAAACGAGTCGCCTCCTGCGGGTGGAACATCCGGCCAAACAAGCCGCCGATTCACCACCTACGACCGCAGCCTGAACACCGGCCTCGACTACGCCCTCAACCGTCACTACGACCCCCAGCAGGGCCGCTTCACCCAAGTCGACCCCATCGGCATGGATGCGAGTGATATGACTGACCCGCAGACACTGAACATGTATGCTTACTGCGGCAACGATCCAGTGAACTCGATCGACCCTGATGGCTTGTTTTTCAAGAAGCTCTTCAAGGCGATCTGGAAGGTGCTCAAAAGCAAGTGGTTTGTAATAGCTTTAACTGTAGCGCTGGCGGTGATTACCATAGGGTCGTCCGCCTTTGGATGGCAATTGGCCAGGGCTGTGTTGATGAATATCGGGGGCAATACTGCGAGTACGGCTATCCTGATTCCCACCGGCCAAAGTGTCGCGACTGCGCTTGGCTGGGTTGCCAGCGGGATTCAGGCTGCTCTTGCGGTAACCTCGATCAGCTTTAGTGCAAGCGCCCTGTTAAACAAAGCCGTAAGCTTTGCTGCCGGTATTGGCACCAGCCAGACACTCAGCGTGAGGAGCAGTCGGAGTCGGAGGCACTCCAGATTGGAATCCGGATGAAAATCACTTTAAGACCAGAAGGGTAGTCAGAGGCCCTATTCTGAGGAGACCGTGGCGCCAAGGACTGAGACACTTTGGCGGCGTATGGAGATTGGGAGGAGGTCCGGGCCGTCCAACCCCGGTGGGTTACTCAAGTAGTTATCCAAGAGACGTTCGAGGTGGTAACTACCACGAAGCTCATTTCCGCAGCGAAGGGGAAGCTAGATTTGAAGCAATGCGAAAGATGGGAAATAATCCCGTGGAGGTTGAGCAGGGTAAATGGCGAAGCTTTGATGGCAGATGGCAGTTTAGAGCTAAACCCATAGATTTCATGAACAATCACGTCCACTTGGAGCGCCTAAATCCCGCAACTGGACAAGTCTTGCAGAATTGGCATTTCTATTTCCCTGCGGGAACGGGTCGCAGGTGAGGCTCCCTTTGGGCTGCACACAGCCGGTTTCAAGGAGATCGATGGATAGAATATTGGAAATGCCGGTCGGCGTTGAGGTTATTAGAGTCTCCTACCAGCTCGGAGTCATGATTGATCTCAAGAATGTTTCCATACCTGAGTGGTGCCTCAACTTGTGCCTACTAGAACAGGAACTGGTAGACACATTGGTTTTCCTTATAGGAAAGAAAAGGCTCAAAATAGAGGTTGACAATATTGAAGACTCAAGAAGGGCGACTGTTTTCTTCGCACGTAATCTGATTCATATAAAAGTAGATCCGGTAGAGTTAGCGGGATGGGTGGATTTCTTTTTGAAGTATTATCGCGACGGCGTTGCGCAAGTTAACCATATCGATGTAGAGGCGCTTGCTATTTCGGAGTCACCTGAAGACATTTACATAACCTTCAGTGTAAAGGACGCTGCTCCGCCGATGTCATCTGAAGAAGCTAGAAAGATACTGGACAAATACGACTAGCAATCTGACCTCCTCTATTGTTCCAACCACGCCTGATAGTAGCTGTGAGTGACCCTACCTGGAATAGCATCACGACCGATGATTTCGATCACGACGCAGCCGGCAACCAGGTGCGTGCGCTGGCTCCCGGCAGCGGCTCGCAACGTTTCCAATACGACGCCGCCAACCGGCTCGTCAAAGTCACATCTGATGACAACCTGATCGTTATCGCCCGCTACACCTACGGCGATTCAAATGAACGATTGATCCTGGAAGAGGCAGGCGTGCGTACTTACTACGCCTGCGATGGCAGTGCGGAGTACACCGAGACTGGAGGTTCCACCACACCGCAGTGGTCGAAGACTTACATTTACCTCGGCGCCAGGTTGCTTTCGACTCTGACTCCGAATGGCTCAGGCCAATTCGTTCAATACCATCATCCTGATCGGCTGGGCACGCGGCTGGTTACCAATGCGCAAGACACGACTTACTTCGAACAGCAAACGCTGCCGTTCGGCACCGCCTTAAACGAGTCGCCTCCTGCGGGTGCTGTGACCGGCTTCACAAACAGAAGATTCACGACCTACGACCGCAGCCTGAACACTGGCCTCGACTATGCCGTCAACCGCCACTACGACCCACATCAGGGACGGTTCACCCAAGTCGATCCGATTGGGATGAGCGCCGCATCACCAGGCGATCCTCATCACTTAACATGTACGCCTACTGCGGCAAAGACCCCGTCAATCACATGGATTGGCATCGCCATTTGGTTGTGCTGTTGTAGTCGTTACCCTGATATTTCTCCGTTCCGGGCGTTCCTCTCTGTTTACGTTCGTCCCTTTGGGTTATTAGGCAAGTGATGCCGTTATTGGCCAAAGGGTACTAATTCGGTGTTCCCGGCTTCTGTATTATTCCGTGTCTAGGCTTTACTATTCACCGGAATAAATGATTTCAGCTCAAGCAGCAAGGCGTGCCGTTTGGCGACCACTCTGGGAACTTCCCGGCCGGCTGGATCTGATCTTCTCCCTGGCTCGGCGAGAGTTTGCCGCACGCTACAAAGGTTCCCTGCTCGGAATCGTCTGGGCCGTAGTCACGCCCATCGTCACGATTGCAATCTTCACGATTATTTTCGCGGGAATTTTTGGCGCGCGCTTTGGTATCGGCGGCACTCACTGGGATTATGCGATCTATCTTTTCTGCGGGTTGCTACCCTGGACCATGTTCCAGGAGACTGTGCAACAGTCGGCCACCACGATTGTTGCGCATGCCAATTTGGTGAAGCGCGTAGTCTTTCCTCTCGAAACGTTGCCGGTTGCTCAGGCGCTCTCGTCGTTGAGTACGCAGATGTTCGGCACCTTCGCGCTCATCCTTGCGACACTCGTAGTTCACCGCCGTATGCACCTCACGATTCTTTGGTTGCCGGTGCTTATCATTCCTCAACTTCTGGCAGCGATGGGCGCGGCCTGGTTGGTGGCGTCGCTCGGCGTGTTCTTGCGCGACATTACGCAAGGGGTTGCCCTTGTGCTGATGGCCTGGATGTTTCTGACGCCGATAATCTATCCGGAATCAATCGTGCCCGATGGCTACCGCAATTTCATTAATGCCAATCCCTTTACTGCGCTCGTCCGCAGCCACCGGCGGATCCTGTTGGAAGGCGTCGCTCCTGACTGGGCGGGCCTGGCCTACTTCACAGCGTTTGCTCTGGTCCTTTTTGTTTTTGGATACTGGTGGTTTGCCCGCACACGCAAGAATTTTGCGGATGTGATTTGAGGGCGAAACCCAAACCGACGATCCACGAACATACACGAAAGGAACACTAACTTCTTTCGCGGGATTTCGTGTTGTTTCGTGGATCGTATTGTTCTTGCTCAGTAAGAACTTGAACGTTTGTTAGACAGAGAGTTAACTGCTCCTGTGGCTTGAGAGTTTCGAACGTGGAGATTTTCTAATTCGCCCGGGGGTGGGCACCGTCCACAAATAGACCGTACGGTATAGCTTGCCCCAGGGTACCCGCACAGATTGCTCTGGCTTCCAGTCTCCCATGCGGAAATCGTGGGAAACGATGCGAGCGCCCGGGCGCAGTTCGCGCAGCAGCTTCGGGCGCAGGAGCACATTCAACTTGTCAGACAAATAAAGCGTGACGATTGTTGCCTCGCTCAGATTGGCTATGAACATGTCGTCGTTGCGAAAGCTGACCAGTGCCGAAACATTTGCCTTACCGGCATTCTCTTCGGCCGCTATAACCAGCTTCGGATCGATCTCAATACCAATGGCGCGAATGCCATATTGCTGCGCCGCTGCAATAGGAATGCGGCCGTCTCCACTACCCAGGTCGTAGAGCACATCCCCTTTCTTAGGGCCAGCTATCCGCAACATCTCAGCAACTGTCTCGGCGGGCGTTGAATAGTAAATGACGTCAGGCTTGCGAAGCCGCCGGGGCTTGCGTGAGCTACGCTGATAGGACGAAGAGCTAAGCTCGCCCGCGCGGGTTTCGATAGCATGACCCGTCAATTCTGGTGAAGACCTCGAATCAGCGGGTGTAAGCAGAAGCGCCCCGAGCAGAAGAATGCCAATAGATAAACGAGCGGAGCCCAGGCCCCGCAACCGGGCTGACCCGCCCGCGGCCCCGGTCCGCGCTCCGTTAGGGAGCCTGCTTTTTCTCACGTTGCGTCCAGCATCCAACACCAAAATTAACTCCGTTGACAGTCATATTTTGCGCGTGTTAGCGTAACCCGCGGTCTTTTCATCCAGGGAAAAGGCCTAAATGGAAAAATTGTTTGGCTCCCGCCCATGTGTCCAACGGACTTTGCGTTTGACTCCGCTCCCATATTCGGTGATACATAATACCCTTAATGGCTTTCGAAAAGGCTAAGGTCGTCAAGGCTGCTGAAAAATTCCTCTCGCAGGGAAAAATCAACGCGGCCATTAAAGAGTATCGTCAGATCATTGAAAACGATCATGACGATCTGACTGCTCTCAATATGCTGGGAGACCTCCTGGCGCGCGCCGGCGAAAAAGAGGAGGCCGTCTCTTGCTTCACTCGCATAGCGGAGCACTATCGCGATCAGGAATTCAGGCTCAAAGCCATCGCGATGTACCGGAAGATCGACAAGCTTAAGCCTAAAGATCCGGAAACCGCCGGTAAGCTTGCCGAACTCTATGCCGCTCAGGGATTGATTGTTGACGCACGCGCGCAGTACCTGGTGGTGGCTGAGGCTTATACCCGCGCCGGAAAGAGCAAAGAGTCTCTTCAGGTCCTTCATAAGATCGCTGATCTTGATACACAAAACACACAAATCCGACTAAAGCTCGCAGAAGGCTACCTCAAAGAGGGCATGCGGGCCGAGGCAGCAAGGGCTTTTTGCGAGGCTGCCGGGCGGATGCTGGAAAAACGTGACCTTGAACAATCGCTATACGCCTATACGAAAGCATTAGAGCTGCGACCGGACGACAAATCCGTTCTCCGGGGGTTGGTCTCGGTTCACGCGGCGCTTGGGACTGCTCAAGATGCCGCTGAGCTTATCGAAAAAGCGCTTGAGACCCAGCCAGAAGATACCGAGCTTCTGGACATGCTTGCTGAGGCTTATATCGAGAGTGACGACGCGGTCGGGGCCGAGCGTGCGATCGGCGTGCTGATGTCGGAGGACACTTCAAACTACCGTCGCTACATTGAAGTGGTCCGTCTGTATCTGAGGTTAGGCAATGCAACTGAAGCGGCCCGCATCCTGGAACTCATAATTGAGCCAATGCTCTCAGGTCGTGAAGAGGTTGACCTCGTTGAGCTTGTTGACGAACTTCTGGAGACCGAACCGGAGCAAGTTGCCGGTCTGCGATTGCTCGCAAGGATTCATTGGTGGCAGCGCGACATGGAAAAACTGCGCTCCGTTCTGGAGCGTCTTGCGGAGTCGGCCGAGGCCTCAGGGCTGACTGAGGATGAGCGGTATGCCCTCACCCAACTGGTGCGCCTCGCTCCTGACGAGCAGCGCTTCGTCGACCGGTTAGACGAGCTTGGTGGCTCCCTGGAAGAAATCGCAGGAGGAATCCAAATGGACGATCCTTCTGTTTCCGAGGTGCCTTCATTCGAAGGGTTTGCCCTGGTAAACGACCAGACTTCCGAGGCAGAAGCTGACGCCGAAGACTCGGGGCCGGAGTTTGAATGGAACTCTGTAGCGGAGGCGAGCAGACCCGATACCAACTCGTCATTTGCTGACTTGAATGAACCCCACAATGACGCTGGCTCTGAAGTCCAGATATTTTCCGATGCAGCTTCGCTCGCGTCTTCCACTTCTGAGTTTGAATTCGGTCATGCCGACCAGACGCCTGCTGAACCAGTAACTGAAGATCAGACGAGCGAATCAAGAGTTCAGGCGATGATGAAGCAAGAACTCGAGAGTGTCGATTTCTACATTAAGCAGGGCTACTCCGACATCGCGATGGACACGCTGGAGTTACTCGAACGACAGTTTGGGCCGCAACCTGAAATTGATGCTCGAAGGGCAAAGCTGGGGGATGGAACCCAAGCTAGTGCGCCAAGTGCAGAACCCGTGTCTGCTGTGATTATTGGAGGGGCACAGTTTGAAACAGGGGAACGTGGCGACTCGGGTACCGACGTAGTTTTTGCTGACCCAGGAGAGCCGGGTGGACCTGGCGCGACAGCAGCTCCCCCTGAAGTCAAGGTGCCGGCGGTTTCCGGAATTGATTCGGGCCTCGCCGAAATCTTTGAGGAGTTTCGACTCGAAGCGGAAGGTGATGATAACGCCTCAGCCGGTGAAGATTATGAAACCCATTACAACATGGCTACGGCCTACAAGGAGATGGACCTTCTTGATGAGGCCATTCGGGAATTTCAGACGGCTGCTTCAATAGCATCCCCCGCTGACAGTACGGCACGATACTTCCAGTGTTGCAACATGCTGGGCCACTGCTTTGTGGAAAAAGATATGCCGCAGGCAGCTGTGCTGTGGTTTAAGAAGGGGATAGAAACGCCGAGACGGTCTGCGGAAGAATACAAGGCAATCCAATACGAAATTGGCTCTGCTTACGAACAAATGGGCGAGCTGACTGAAGCCGTCGCAGCCTTTACCGAGGTGTACGGAGTTGACGTGAGCTACCGTGACACAGGTGAGCGCCTGAAAAATCTTAAGTCGCGCAAGAGGAAGTGAATCGTAAATTGTGAATCGTAAATCGTGAATCGTGAATCGTGAATCGTGAATCGTGAATGATGAATAGTTAAATACAAAACCTGATGGTGAAGGGATCCCGACTCTTCATTTCACGATTCACGATTTACTATTCACCATTCACCATTCACCATTCACCATTCACCAGGTTTTTATATGTCGGCCAAGTTAAGTGTCATTTTCTATATCGTGCTTTGCCTTGAGATTGGCATTGTGCTCGCGCTACTGCCATGGATTCCCCAGGGGACCCTTGGCCTGAGCGAATGGGGCAATAATTATTTTCTTTTGTATGCGGCGCGCAAAACCGGTTTTTATGAGCTCCAAACAGTGGTCGCTTCGGGATGGATTCGGGGAGCAGTAACGGGCGTCGGACTCCTGAATCTGGCGATCGCGTTTTGGGAAATCTTTCATTTCAAGCAAACTGTCCATGCGCTCCAGGAAAGTACCGAGCCCGCACATAAGTCCAGGACTAATGAAGCTCAACCCTCAAAAGAGACTCATCTACCTGATCACCAGCGGGGAAACGAATCCCCAGACCACACCGGCAGCTGAACAATTCTCAAACGTTCTCCGTCTGATCGAGGCCGCCGTCGCCGCCGGGATAGATCTCGTCCAGATACGTGAAAAGCGTCTAAGCGCCAAAGTTCTCTATGCGCTGTCGGAGGCCGCGGCTCAAATCACTCGCGGGTCATCCACGGGATTGCTGGTTAACGATCGGGCGGATATTGCCGCGGCGGCAGGCGCTCAAGGTGTGCACTTGTCGACTCGTTCGCTTTCACCCCAGGTTGTACGCCGGACGTTCGGCGATCAGTTTCTGATTGGTGTTTCGACTCATTCGCTTGATCAAGCTTCCTTCGCTCGGGCCCAGGGCGCTGACCTTGCCGTGCTTGGGCCGATTTTCGAAACCTCGTCAAAACGACAATATGGCGAGCCGCTGGGAATTGAAGAGCTTCGGCGAGTAGCTTCACAGCTGACGCCATTTCCTATTCTGGCATTGGGAGGCATTGCGGTTTCCCGCGTCGCAGCTTGTATTCGCGCAGGAGCGAGTGGAATCGCGGCGATTAGCCTGCTGAACGATGCAAGGCAACTGCGGCGAGTGGTAAACGAAATCCGAAGCAGTTTTGATGAGCCCGGATAATATGAAACCACCAGAAACCCTGAGGCACAGCCTTACGAGGGCGCTGACGATTGCGGGCTTCGATCCTTCGGGCGGTGCGGGTGTGCTTGCAGACTCGAGGACTTTCATCGCGTTGGCATGTCGCCCATCGGCAGTCATCACGTCGATAACATACCAAAACGCAGAAGGAGTCTTGGGTGCTATTCATCAAAGCGCCCAGGCTGTGCGCGGTCAGGTGTTGCCTTTGTTGAACGGTCCTTTCGCATGCGCGAAAACAGGAATGCTTCCTACGAGCGAAGTGGTCATTGAAGTGGCGCGTCTGTTCCGTGAAACGAAACTGCCCGCTCCTGTCGTGGATCCGGTAATGATCTCGTCGTCCGGCCAGAGGTTAATGGAGGAACATGCCTTGGAAGCCTTAATCAGCGAACTTCTGCCGCTGGCTCGTCTGTTGACGCCAAACATTCCGGAAGCCGAACGTCTCGCTTCGATCGAGATAACTTCCGAAGCCGGCATGCGCGAGGCTGCGTCCGCCATTCGCAGAATGGGTGCACGCGCAGTGCTGATCAAAGGTGGGCACTTGCGGACCAGGAGGCAGGAGCAGGAAGCAGGAGCAGGTGACGAAACCTGGCTCCGGAACTCGATAGATTCCCACGATAGTGTTGATGATTCAGAAGAGGCTCTTGATGTGTTGGACAACGACGGAGTGGTGACTGTGTTTCGCCAGCGACGAGTGCCAAACGTCGATCTTCATGGGACAGGGTGCATCTTGTCGGCTGCGATAGCTGCGGGCTTGGGGAAAGGGGTGACCTTGGAGGAGTCGGTGGGTCTGGCTAAACAGTTCGTGTTGGAGCTTATATGTCAGGAAGCGAAGCCTTAAAGCGAAAAGACGATCCACGAAATTCACGAAGTTGCACACTATAAGGAGTTTCGTGTTGCTTCGTGTGATTTCGTGGATCGTCCCGTTACCCCTCGATTGTGACGCTTTCGATCTTGACCTCCGAGGCTGGTTTATCGTTGCGATCCGTTTGTGTCGTGGCGATAGCGTCCACGGCATCCAAGCCATCGGTTACTCGTCCAAAGATGGTGTAGCTTGGCGGTAGTGGATAGTCTGCATGCATAATAAAAAACTGCGAGCCGTTAGTGTTTGGACCAGCATTGGCCATCGCTACGGTCCCTTTTTTATAACCACGTTGATAAACCGCTGAAGAGGCATCGATCTCATCGTCGAAGCGTCCACCCCAGGCCGACTCGCCGCCGCGACCCGTACCAGTTGGATCACCACCCTGGATCATGAATCCTTTGATTACACGATGGAAGATGACGCCATCGTAGTAGCCGCGTTCGGCCAGTGTAATAAAGTTCTCAGTAGTTTTTGGGGCATCGGATTCCAATAATTCGACTCGAATGGATCCATGGTTCGTTTTAATTGCAGCGGTGCGATTTGGCATGTTGCTCCTTAGCCGTCTGATTGATATTAAAGGGGAACGCACAAGATACTTTGTTGACTTTCATTTGTCACTTGGAGCGCCTTCGAGTGCTAATGTGCTAACTGGGGTTAGCGTCCAAGCAAGAATTACGATCCACGAAATCACACCAAGTGACACTAACCTCCTTCGTGAAATTTCGTGTGAGTTTGTGGATCGCTTTTACTAACTGACGAAGCCCGAAACGCTGGGAATACTGAGGCAGCGCCGGTTGAGAGCGCCGATAACTGGAGTTGACGTCAGGAGGGGGAAGTGCAACAGGATTGCTCCAACTGCCGTAAAAGGCGTCAATTTGTACAATCCACCGCATTCTGCGGCAACCAAATTTCGCAAGAAAGGCCCTAATCAATGAATGTTACGCATCTTGAATGTGCCGCCTGCCATCTGAGACATGAGGCACGGAGGTTGCACAATCTGTGCACCGAATGTGGAAAGCCACTATTGGTTCGCTACGACCTGGAACACGCCGCACGGTCGTTTACGAAAGAAAAGCTGGCTGCTGGGCGGGCGGATCTCTGGCGGTATCGCGAAGTTTTGCCGGTTGATAACGATGGGAATATTGTTTCTCTTGGCGAAGGTTGGACCCCGCTGCTACGCGCCGGACGATTAGGAAAACGAGTTGGAATCGACAATCTCTACATCAAGGATGAATCGCAGAATCCGACGCAGAGCTTTAAAGCTCGCGGGATGTCGGCGGCGGTGTCGATGGCAAAGGAGCTTGGCGCGCAGAAGCTCGCCGTGCCATCTGCCGGAAATGCAGCCGGAGCGCTGGCAGCTTACGCAGCCCGGGCCGGCCTCGAGTGCTTCATCTTTATGCCGCGAGATACACCGCGCGCAAATGTGATCGAATGTGAACAGACGGGGGCGCACGTGACGCTAATGGACGGCCTGATTACCGACTGTGGCGCGGAAGTGGCCAGGCGCAAAGACGCCGAAGGGTGGTTTGACTTTTCAACTTTGAAAGAGCCGTATCGCGTCGAAGGTAAGAAGACGCTCGGATATGAGCTGGCTGAGCAACTCGATTGGTCGCTGCCAGACGTCATTATTTACCCAACTGGTGGCGGGACCGGATTGATTGGAATGTGGAAAGCGTTTGACGAGATGGAACAGATGGGTTGGATTGACTCAAAGCGTCCGCGAATGGTCACGGTTCAGGCAGGCGGCTGCGCACCGATTGTGCGCGCGTTTGAAGAAGGGAAGCGGTTCGCTGAAGAATTTCCCAATGCGAACACGGTAGCGTCAGGACTGCGTGTGCCACGGGCTATCGGAGACTTTTTAATTCTGGACGCAATAAGAAATTCAGGCGGAACCGCGATCGCAGTAACGGATGAGGAGTTGATTGAGGCAACTCGTGAAATTGGCGCGGCCGAAGGCGTGTTTTGCGCACCCGAAGGCGCTGCCTGTTTGCCGGCCTTGAGAAAGATGCTGGAGGCGGGTGAGGTTAACCCAAACGAGTCAGTGGTCTTATTCAATACCGGCGCCGGCGTGAAATATTTGGAAGTTTTTAGTTGATTGGCAAAGCGCCAAAATGAAGTGGAGGCATTAACTGGTGAAGTACTTTTTTTCTTTGGTAATTTTCGCTCTATTTGCGTTGCCCGGGTTCAGTCAAACGGCCCCAAGCGGCGCCATGACTGAAAGCGGACGGGTCAGGTATGAGGCCTTACGCAATAGTGGTCACGGAGCGCTTTATGACTTTGATTACGACAGAGCGTTGAAAGATTTCAAGGAGATGGACCGGCTCTTTCCTACTCATCCCGCCGGTCCGCAAATGCTGGCCGCCAGGGTTTGGGCCAAGACGCTTTACGAGTCGCGACGACTCCAGTCATCTCTCTACAATTCCGCGAGTTTTTATTCAGGCGGCGACGATAAGGTCGATCCCAAAGTGGTCAATGAGTTTCGCAGCCTGACGCGGGAAGCGAGAAGGCGTTCCGAGGTGCGACTCAAGCAAAACCCCAGGGATATCGAGGCCCTCTACTGGCTCGGGGCTACCGAAGGATTGAAAGCTTCGTTTGAAGAAGCGGTGGAGCGTCGCCACTTTGCTGCTCTTCGGAATGGAAAAGACGCGGTTGACCACCATCGCGAGGTTCTCAGACTTGATCCTAATTATATCGACGCCAGCGTGACGATTGGGCTTTATGAGTATGTCGTTGGTTCGCTGCCGCTGCCAATTAAGCTGGTTGCGGGCATCACAGGTTTTCGGGGTTCAAAGAAGCGTGGTTTGGAAATGCTCGAGCGGGTCGCGAGGGAAAGCTCCTGGGCCGGCGGTGACGCTCGCTCGCTTCTGATCGTTCTCTACAATCGCGAGAAGCGGTACGCCGATGTCTTAACACACGCTCGGGCGCAGAGCGCAAAGTATCCGCGCAATTACCTTTTCAAACTTGAAGCAGCCAGCGCATTGGTGGCGCAGGCAGAAGTTGAACGGAAAGCTGGTAACACAGAAGCCGCCACCAAAGCTGAGCGCGAAGCGTTTGGCACCTTCGAAGACCTTTTACGCGAACGTTCCAGTGGCGTTTCCCGAGTCCTTGATCTGATTCACTTCAAATACGGTGAAGTGTTGCTCACGGCCGGCGAAGGCGAGCGAGCGGCGAAGGAGTTCATTGCTGCTACCAAAGCTGAACGAGCTGACCCCGCTCTGGTAACGATGGCCCACCTTAATGCCGCCCGCGCGTTCGATCTGGCAGGGAAACGGGACAACGCGTTGTCACAATATCGTCAAGTCCTAACGCGGCCGAATGTCTTCGACGCTCACGAAGAAGCAAAAAAGGGTCTCCGAGGACCGTTCACAACGGAGAGCGCCAGGAATGACGGCGACAAGCAGACTGCTCAGTAACAATGGGCCCAACGAAACGAACAGCTCCAGGTTCAGGTGAATAAGCCGATGCTAAATAATGGTCAAGGAACTCCACGCAAAAGCCGGCCGCGGCGACTTCTCCTCTGCCTGGATGGTGTGCCTCACACCATAATTCAAGGCGCGAAAGAGAGAGGTTTGTTCGAAGCATTTGGCCCCCCTTCACGCCTGCTGTCGCCCTTTCCGACGATGACCAATATCGCCCTCGCGGCAATGTTTGGTGCCACCCCGCCGCCGGGTTACGAGAGTCTCTACTTCGATACGACTGCCAAAGAGATACGTGGTGGGGTGACCAAGTACATCGGCCGCCGCACGCCTGACAAGATTCCTTCGTCATACATGGACGAGCTCGACTATCAGGAGCCGCTGGCATTCGAGTTTCTCATTTACGTCGCGCCGGAAAAAATCTGGCGCGCCGACATGCATCGTTTTCGCGATCGCTTTCGTGAAGCTCCGCAGAATCGCGACTACTTCGCGTTTCTCAAAGGCACGGATGGACTTCTTCACATTCGCGGTCCGCAGAGCTTGGCCGTGGCCCTTGAGTCACTCGACAAAATCCTTCGAGAGATTCAAACATTCTGCGGCAGAGAAACCGAAATAGTGCTCTTCTCCGATCACGGGATGAATCTACGCGAAAATCATCGCGCTCCGTTAAAGGCGCATCTGCAACGGCGGGGATTTACGTTTCACGGAAGTCTGGCACATGCAACCGACAAAAGTTTGGCAATTCCCGCATTCGGCCTATGCGGTTATGCTGCACTTTATTGTGGCAGGGAAGGGGCGGTGGCCGATGTCGCTGAGGCGCTCAACGATCTTGAAGGGTTGGATTTTTCCCTCTATCGCGATGGCGATGGAGCTATTGTAGTCACAGGACCAGGCGGGAGCGCCAGGGTCGAGAAGAAAACGAATGGCGGCGTGAGGTATCGATACGTCGCCACTGACAACGACCCACTACAGCTTCAGTCTGCCGTGGCTGCCTTGCGTGAAAAAGATCAGTTGGATGAAGACGGCTTTGCTTCCGACAACGCCTGGCTGACCCAAACAGCCGAACACATCTATCCAGACGGGCCGGCCAATCTCTTCAAGTCTTTGCACAGTCAGCGGGTCAAGCATACAGCCGATGTGCTGGTTAGCTTTCGGGACGGCTATTACTACGGTTGGTCCCCCTTTGCCCGGTTCGTTCGTCTCGCCGCAACTCATGGCAACGCCCTGCAACCAAGCTCAAACGCCTTTCTCATGAGCACCCATCGAGACCTTCCCGAATATATCCGAGCGGACGATGCGGAATCACTGCTAAGAGCCTAGCGGTTCTGCCTACACTCGATGTCTCGGCGCGAGGTTTGTTTCGTGCTTTTTCGTGTGATTTCGTGGATCGTTATCTCCCTCAATAGCACACGATCCACGAAATCACACGAAACAGCACTAACATCAGGAGGAAGAGGCCTAATTGAACGCGGCAGAACTCTGCGTGGACATGGACAAACTATCCGGGGAACAATCACCTCGAACCTATCTATCCTTGACGCTCTTCTAACTCAACGCGTACAAACCTACTCATGCACGAAGCGAATGAGGAATTGGGCACCACTCTCGCCGTCGAAACCGTCGATTTAGTCCGACGCTTTGGCGCTTTCACGGCGGTAGATAATCTCGACTTGCGCGTGCACCGCGGAAGTTTTTTCGGCTTTCTGGGACCAAACGGGGCGGGCAAGTCAACAACTATCAAAATGCTCACCGGCTTGCTGGCGCCGACGAGTGGCAAGATTCAAGTGCTAGGCCGGGATATCGTGTCGGAGCCACTGGAAGTGAAGCGACGGATCGGTGTCGTCCCCGAGGATCTAAATCTTTTTGAGCGATTGACGGGTGCGGAGATGTTGGCCTTCACCGGACGCATGTATGGCCTGGGGAAAGCAGAGATTGCCGAACGAGCGCCTGAGCTTCTGGATTTAATGGAACTCCGCGACGAGCCTCGCAAATTAATCGTCGAGTATTCCCATGGGATGAAAAAGAAGCTCTCTTTGGCCTGTGCTCTGATTCACCGGCCTGAGATTCTTTTCCTGGACGAGCCGTTTGAAGGCATTGACGCAATCGCATCACGCACCCTCAAGGATTTACTTTCGAGACTGACGCGACGCGGGCTGACCGTGTTTCTAACTTCACATGTACTGGAGATTGTTGAACGACTTTGCAGTGATATTGCGATTATTTCGAAGGGCAGGCTTTTGGCTGTAGGCCCACTTGATGAACTTCGAAAAGGAATCCACCTGGAAGGCGACGGTCAACAGAAGGGACCCGTGTCGCTTGAAGAATATTTCATACACATTGTGGGTGGCGCTCCCCGGCCCGATGACGAGGAAGTGCTGCAGTGGCTGGGGTAGTGTTTGCGAACCATTGAGTCTTAGAAGACTAGTCTACTCGTTTTGGACCCATTCTCGTTCTATCCAACTGCATCCCCTTGCACACTGCTCGCGACTCCTCTTAGAAATGACTGGCCAAGATGACCCGGAAGAATAGAACCAGCGTCATTGACCCATCGTGGTAAAATGAGCACATCAAAATGGAAATCCAAACTCAAGTATTCTCTCGGTGACCGGATATTATGAATGGAGCACCAGTGTTTGCTCGGGCTCGTGTGCTCGTGAAAACCATTGTCGACTACCTTGCCGAGGCATTCGCTGGACGAGTTCCTGGATGACTCTCCCACTGTCCGCCGCGAACAAGCCCTTGAGCGATTGGAGCGTATCAAACAGTTGCTGAAAGAAGCGCACATATGAGAAACAACGTGAGTGGAGGTTTCAATGTCGAACGAAGAATTTGAGAAAAAGGCAGAGTTTATTATTGAGCAGCAGGCACAGTTTGCCGCCAAGATTGGGCAGCTCGAAGATATTGTCGTCCGTTTGGCGCAGGGGACGCTCGACCGTTTTGCGGCCACAGATACCCGAATTGATGATGTAGATGAGAGGATTTCGGCTCTCGTTGATTCACAGATGCGAACAGAAGAGAGTGTCAAGGAAACAACCGAGAATCTGAAGAATCTTATCGCGGTAGTTGATCGTTATTTTAGCGAGGGCCGTGACGGAAAATTTGGGAGTTGAAGTGAATGTCGACCAGAGAAGCTTTGAGCAGTGTGCCGCAAGACAGCACCTCACAAATGCGCTATTGGAATCGTGTGGCGTCTGAGAAGAGTTTCTCGCATCCACTCCGGCTCGATTGGCTTAGACGCTATCTGAATTCGGCAGCGCGGATTCTTGATTGCGGTTGTGGATACGGAAGGACGTTAGGCGATCTCTCGCGGTTGGGCCATCGCAACCTTGTGGGATTGGATTTTTCGGAGGCGATGCTCAGGCGTTGTCGAAGTGAAATTCCGAACGTCCAAGTCGTGCGTAATGATGGTCACACACTACCCCTGCAGGCGGGTTCTTTCGATGCCGTCATACTCTTTGCCGTGCTGACATGTATCCCAGGCGACGACGAACAACGCGCTCTCGTGGCCGAAGTTGAAAGGGTCTTACATTCGGGCGGGCTACTTTACATTAGTGACCTTCTGGTGAACGACGACCTGCGCAATCGGGAACGGTATGCGAGATATGCGAGTCATGGAGCCTATGGCGTCTTCGAGCTGCCCGAGGGAGTAGTTGTGAGGCATCACACTGTCGATTGGATCAAGGAAATCACCGGCGCGTTTGAACCACTTGAGTATGAGCCGTTTACAGTAACAACGATGAACGGCAATGCGTCGGCAGCATTTCAGTATCTGGGCCGCAAATCGAGGCCGTTAGCGTCGCCATTACAGAACCGAGCGCGGTAGCGCCGGATGCTAGAGACTACCCCATAGTACTAAAGTAGCGTCCAGCATCCGGCGCTACCGCGCTCGGTTCTGTAAAACGTTGCACCGCGCAACGTCCTGGTCAACCTCAGTCATATGTGAAGCTTAACGCTCGCATTTCAATACTCAACTCGCGGCTCCTCAAGCACTTTCTGGCACCCCTCTCCGAGTCTGTCGGCATACACCTTAAACTCTCTGTGAAGCAAACATGCAACTTCTTGTTTTTGTCTTGAGCAAGATTTTGATCGAATAAGATACGCTCCACGAAACCACACGAAACAGCACGAAAAGATCCTTAGTGTCTTTGGTGTGATTTCGTGGATCGGAGGAGATTCATCATTTCAAAACATTGAGTGTCACATGCGAACTATGTTGCGGCGAGCGATAAACTCTTTGAGTCGCTTTCTGGAAATCCGCTTCAGTTGCCTTGTTGATATCGACAAACTTCTGCGGGTTACGATCGACCAGGGGAAACCAACTGCTTTGGACCTGCACCATGATCCGGTGGCCCTTGAGAAACGAGTGGTTGACGTCAGGTAAAGTAAACTCAATCTTCGTTACTTTGTTTGGACTCATCTTTTCAGGCTTCGTGTAACTGTTTCTAAACCGCGCCCGCATTGGTTCGCCTCTCACAAGCATCTGGTATCCGCCCATCTTCACGCTCGTTGGATTGGGTTCCGGATCGGGAGTGTCATTAGGCAGGACATCGATCAGCTTAACCACGTAATCCGAATCCGTTCCCGATGTCGAAACATAGAGCGTTGCTTTGATGGGCCCGGCAGCCGTCACGCTTTCGGCCAGCGGCTCGGTCTGATATACGAGGACGTCGGGACGTGTGGCTGCAAACCTCTGATCGTCAGTCATGTATTCGCGCGTCATACCAATAGCGATGCCATTGATGAAAGGCACGGGATGCGCGGGGTCGCTGACGTATTCATCGAAAGATTTCGCCGTCCCAATCGCCGGTGGACTGAACGATAGTCCGCTACTGGATTGAAGAAAAAGTTGCTTCGGCACCGTGTTGGCGGGCGGCCAGTGTTGATATGTTCGCCATTCATTTGAGCCAGTCTCAAATACAAAAGCTTCAGGCAGGTTGCGGTCGCAACGATCCTTCAACAGGCAGTTGAAAAACGGCAGCTCTACATTATCGCGATAGAAGAGAGACGTCGGGGCGCCAAACTGTATGTTGCCGAGAAGGTCGCCATCGGCGCGCGCCCAACCACCGTGAAACCACGGGCCCATCACCAACGCGTTGCGTGCTCCAGGATTGTTCTGTTCAATAGCCTTGTAGGTATTCAGCGCGCCATAAAGATTCTCGGCGTCAAACCATCCGCCCACTACCATCACCGCAGGTCGAATCTTCCTTAAGTGCGGCAGAATGTTGCGTGCTTGCCAGTAGTCGTCATAATTGGGATGCGCCATCATCTCGTTCCAAAAGCCCACCTGACCCTTTAGATGGTTCTTGTCTGCATTTGGCAGCGACCCCATGTCGAGGAAAAAGCGATATCCATCGGGCGTGCCATGCTTGAAGCGAGTATTAAAATCGGTAGTCGGCTTTGGTCGAGGGAGACCAAACGCAGCAAGAAAGTTGAAGGCGTGGGGCAGAAACAAAGCCCCATTGTGATGAAAATCGTCTCCCATGAACCAGTCTGCGATGGGGGCCTGAGGCGATGCAGCTTTCAACGCCTGATGAGCGTCGATGATTCCCATGGTGGTATAAAAGCCGGGATATGAAATGCCCCAGGTGCCCACGCGGCCGTTGTTGTTTGGCACATTCTTCACCAACCAGTCGATTGTGTCGTAGGTATCTGAGCTTTCGTCAACCTGTCTGGCTGTCTTCCCGTTAGTGTGCGGCCGCACGTTCACGTAAGTACCTTCAGACATAAACTTTCCTCGCACATCCTGGTAGACGAAGATAAACCCCTCTTTTTGGAAGAGCAGAGACGGGCCAACCGAAGCCTTGTATTTGTCCAGACCATACGGAGACACACTGTAAGGCGTACGATTAAGCATGATCGGATACTTGCGCGATTTGTCTTTGGGTGAATAGATCGACGTGAAGAGTCGGACCCCGTCGCGCATCGTGATCCGTTGCTCAGTCTTAGTGTAGTGAGCTTTTACCTCGGCTTCGGTCTGCGCCTGGATTCCTGCCCCGGATAACAGGGCATTGGCCAGGGCAAACGCGAATATGGCTCCGGAGATCGACCGTCTCGTCATCGATGTGCCTCGGACGACTTTTGAAATGTATTTGGAACGGCCTCAGTATAACGGAGAGCGGGCACTGAGGTCAGGTTACGAGCACAGATACGATCCACGAAATTACACTAAATGACCTCAAAGTGATTTCGTGTTGGTTCGTGGATCGTTTATTTCGGCGAAGTGAAAAGCTTCGCCCAGGTAGGGCGATTCCTAAATGTAACTGCGGGATAGCTACGGTACTTCGACGATCAGCTCGCGTCCAAAAGTAAAGTTTGGACGTTTCCGGCCCTTCAAGTATTTGGCTGCAGTCTGTGAAAGAGCGGTGATCAGGATTGGCAGCGCGATTGTGGCGTCGCAGTTAACATAGGCGCTGTGTGCGCCGCGCGCAAGTTTTCCATAAACCAGTCCTTCGTCAAATCCCACTGCATTGGATCGACCACCCGGGTGAGGTGCGTCCGTCGTGATCTGAATCGCGTACTTATGCCCATGGTGATGGTTCTTGAGGATGAACGAGGAAATCTCAGTCTGCTGAACAAAGCTCTTAGGAGTGCCACCGCCCAGGTTGATCACACCAGTCAGCCTCGCGCGGGCTGTGACGTTAGCCATGTCGAGCACGTCCTGGACCAGATCAAACACAAAATTATTCTTCTTCTCAAAACGCGCCGCAGCAATTCCGATGGCGATTCCGCTGTCGGAGATCGCGGGACAGAAAATCGGTACCCGCGCTTTATAAGCGGAAGTCAGCACCCCATCCTCTGTCGCAATTTCGGCCAATTCACGGCCGAGCAAATGGAGAAATTCACGCGTCGAATAGGGACGCGACTGATCCAGTTGATTTGTAAAGCCCCCCACCCATTCGTTGGCTTCGCGGTATTCCTCGTCGCTGGCGAGCAGGTCCCACATCCGACTAATCTGAGCCGATTCCAATTCCGCGTCCGTCATGTTGGGATGGGCCTGGAAGTGGTAACGACCAAGAGTTTCATGCAGATCATGAAACAGAAGTGAACCGGAGAGGACCAGGACATCGACAAAGCGGTTTTTAATGACGTAAGCCAGCAGACGGCGCATGCCCGCGGGGATCAGGGCCCCGGAACCGGCCACGATGATGGTTGTGTTGTCGCCAAGCATGTCGAGCCAGATGCGATGCGCCTCCGCCATTTGCCGGCCACCGAACCCCGCGCCCTCCATCTTTTCGAGCAGACCCGCAACCGATCGATCACGATCTACCTGAACGGGCCGCGTCGGCGTCGTAAGATATTTCGATGCTTTGGGTTTTCGCTGAGTAACCATAAAGCCTGTCAACCTTTCAGATCGTGGGTCGTCCCGGTGATCACTGAGTTCGATTCAACAACGTCAAAAATCGGTGCGGCGGCGCGAACGTGTCTTAGCTCCATTAACTGAAAGATACGTGTAGGCGTCATAGCGCGATTCATAAAACTGGGCCAGCTCTGTCCCCACGGCCTCGGTCAATTCACCGTCTTTAACGCGCTGGTTTATTAAGCGACGAAAACCATCGTGCAGCAGGCTCCGCTCGTAACGCGCACGCTCCGTTGCTTCTCCGACGGTAGTTCCTCGAATTACTTTCTTGATCAGATAGCCTTCTTCATCGATGTGGATGTGGGCTTCATGTGGCGTGCCAAAAAGATTATGGTTGTTTCCCATTACCTCCTGGTATGCACCCACCAGCATGAAGGCCAGGTAATAGGTCTCTCCTGGTGAAAGGGCGTGAAGCTCGAGCACTTGTTTCACATCGTGAAGATCGACAAACTTGTCGACCACTCCATCGGAATCACAGGTGATGTCGCAAAGAGTTGCGTATTCAGTCGGAGCCTTATTGAGCAAGTGGATTGGCACTATGGGGAAAAGCTGATCCAGGGCCCAGTGGTCGGGCACCGATCGAAAAACTGAGAAATTCGTCAGATACTTCGCGCACAAGAGCCGGCGAAGATCGCCAAACTCTTCCGAGATATATTTTGCCTGCTGGGCATACTTGTCTGCGCGTTCGCAAACGTCCCAAAAAAGCACTTCGCCCTTCGCTCGATCCTCGAGTGAGACGAGACCCAGATTGAAAAGGGTAAACAGTTCTTCACGATGCTCGAGCGCGTCGTGGTAATACTCCCGGTAGTTCTTTACCGTGATCGATTCTCTTAACTCACCCAGCTCGGTAACAACTTGCGGATCATCGTCGTCAATAGCGATGGGCGTGATGTCTTCGACTATCGTTTCAATTTCGTCCTGGACGTTGGTAATCAGGATGGCGTGATAAGCGGCCAAAAAGCGCCCCGACTCCTGGATGATTGTTGGATGTGGAACGTTTTCGTCGTCGCAAACCTGTTTGATTGTGTAAATGACGTCGTTGGCAAATTCCTGCGCGGTGTAGTTTGCCGATGAATCAAATGCGGTTTTCGATCCGTCGTAGTCGACCGCCATGCCGCCGCCGACGTCTAAAAGATCGACCGGGACCTTCATCTGGTACACCTTCGCATAAACGCGCGCGGCTTCCTTCATTGCGTTTTTGATTCGCTTGATATCAGTCAGCTGCGAGCCGATGTGGAAGTGGAGCAGCTTGAGCATATCCACGCGGCCGGCTTCTTCGAGTCGGCGAATCACTTCCAGCATTTCGGTAGTGGTCAGTCCAAACTTGGCAGCTTCCCCGCCAGACTTTTCCCATCGTCCAGAGCCTTTTGAATAAAGCTTGACACGCATTCCCAGAATCGGAAGGTTGCCTTCGAAGCGATCCACCAGGGTGAGCACGTGGTCGAGTTCGTTGAGCTTTTCGATAACGATTACTACGCGTTTGCCACACTGTGCGCCGGCGAATGCGAGCTCTATAAACTCTTCATCCTTGAAACCATTTAGGACCAGGAGACTGTCCGATGTTTGTTCAAGTGCCAGGGCAGCATACAGTTCGGCCTTTGACCCAGCTTCGAGACCAAAGTCGTAGCGCGAACCTTCACGCAAGTATTCTTCAACCACAGCCCTTTGCTGGTTGACCTTCATCGGGTAGACGCACATGTGCGCACCCTGGTATTCAAACTCTCTGATTGATCGGCTAAAAGCGCGCTGAAGCTTTCTGACCTGTGCGGCGACCAGTTGAGGAAATCGCAAGAGCACGGGAGCGCCTATACCGCGCTTCGCCAGGTCATCAATTATTTCTTTCAAATCCGCGGATCGGGAATCACCCTCAGCCGGACGGACTATCAGGTTTCCTTTGCGATTGACGTCGAAGTACCCTGCACCCCAATTCTCGATGCCATAGGTTTCGAGCGTCTGCTCAATTGCCGTCGTCAATTAGAGGTCTCCTGACTTGTCTGCGAAAAACCTGTAAGTTGTTGTTTCAGAAGCCAAAAGCGTAGTTATACACATCCCTACTTCTTGTAGCGGAGAAAATCTTGGATGGGACGCTTAGTGGCGCAATGTAACAGAAAACAAGGGGTGGGTCTATAACTTTTTTGTTTGCACAAGCTTTTTATGACCTCTTAAATATCGGCATATAAAGAACTTACTGGTAAAACACGTTTTCTACTCGGCGAGGATGCGGCAAAAACCTTGACATCGTTGGCGACGAAACTATAATGCACAGTTTTTTAGCGCCGCCAGCGATGTTGTTCGCTTCTTTCGCCTACAAGGTTGGGCTTCCAAAACACTTCGCACCAAAGTTCACATCGGGGCGAAGAGCACCCCTAACACTCCCTTCCATCATCAGGAGAATCCATGAATGCAAAGACTGTCTTGAAATATGCCTCTGATCAGGGGGCGAAGTTTGTTTCCGTTCGGTTTACCGACCTGCCTGGTTCCTGGCAACACCTGACTTTCCCCATCGCAGAACTGGCTGAAGATACTTTTGAAGACGGCTTTGGTTTTGATGCCTCGTCGATTCGAGGCTGGGCTGCGATCCACGAGTCAGACATGCTGCTGGTTCCAGATGCAGGTCGTTTCTGGATGGATCCCTTTTCAGAACAACCAACACTCTGTCTGGTGGGAAACGCCGTCGATCCCATTACTAAGGAAGGCTATGCTTTCGATCCGCGTTCCGTGGCAGTGAGGGCCGAAAGCTACTTGAAATTCACCGGATTGGCTGACACGGCTTTCTTTGGGCCGGAAGCAGAATTCTTCGTTTTCGATTCCGCAAAATTTCACAACGAGCAGAACTCAGCCGGTTACACGATTGACTCGGATGAGGGCCATTGGAATAGCGGTCGCGATGCCAATGAGTTTCAGGGCTCAAACCTCGGCTACCGCATTCGCCCAAAAGAAGGCTATGTGCCGGTGCCGCCGACCGACACGCTTGCTGACTTGCGCTCGGAAATCTCGCTCACGCTGGCCAAGTGTGGCGTAACCGTTGAGTGTCATCATCACGAAGTGGCAACCGCTGGCCAATGTGAAATTGACTTTCGGTTTTCCAATCTCCTGGGCACCGCCGACAATTTACAGATCTTCAAATATGTAGTTCGCAATACTGCGTACCAATATGGCAAAGCCGCGACCTTTATGCCTAAGCCGTTGTTTGGAGACAATGGATCTGGCATGCACTGTCACCAGTCGTTATGGAAGAGTGAGAAACCGCTCTTTGCGGGAGACGGATATGCGGGACTCTCTGAGATGGCCCGTTACTACATCGGCGGGCTTTTGAAACACGCCGCTGCTGTTGTGGCTTTCGCAGCCCCGACCACCAACAGTTACAAACGCCTGGTGCCCGGATTTGAGGCGCCGGTTAATCTTGCGTATTCCGCGCGGAATCGTTCGGCGGCAATACGCATCCCGATGTTTTCGACAAACCCAAAACTCAAACGGCTTGAATTTCGTCCACCCGATCCTTCGTGCAACGCCTACCTTGCGTTCTCAGCAATGTTATTGGCCGGCATCGACGGAATTCAGAATCGAATCGACCCTGGCGATCCGCTCGAGAAAGACATATACGATCTTTCGCCGGAGGAACTGAAGGATGTACCCACTTTACCCGGCTCCCTCGATGAATCGTTGAGGGCACTCGAAGTCGATCATGAGTTTTTGCTGAAGGGCGATGTGTTCAGTCCGCAATTGATTGAACGTTGGATTACTTATAAGCGAGACAAGGAAATCACTCCACTGCGGATGCGCCCGCATCCGTTGGAGTTCTCGATGTACTTCGATATTTAAGATCAGGATGGGCGCCTCCCTGGAGTGCGGTGCCTTGTCACCGCTTTGGCCCGCGGCGGCTTGGCGCCGCAATCGTGGCTGGAATTAAGTGAATCGTGACTAGACCTCATTGGCATGTGGTCGCGCCAAGCCGCGACCGGCCAAAGCGCCGACAACCGGGGTCCCCGGCGCGGCAGCCGCGCTGGGGTGGCGTGGCGGCGCACTCCAAGGAGAAGCTGTCCCGCATTCGCATCCCTCCTAACGCAGCGCGTAATATGTCGGCGTGCAAACTCTTGACGCGAAAGTTGAATCTCTGCTTCGAGATCTGCCGGACGACAATGGCGCCCGGCTGTTTCTTGAGCGCCTGAGCCAGGAACAGCCTCGCAGCTTTCAAAAACTGCAGCGTGATCCGGGCCTACTCTCTGACGCCCTTGCGCTCGCAGCCTGGAGCCCGCTACTAGCTACCACCCTCGAGCAGAATCCTGACTACATAGCCTGGCTCCTGCGCGAGCGCGGCGATACGCGGGTGCGAACCCGCGAACAGCTAAAGGAATCACTGGCCCGCTTTGCTTTGACCAATTCGTCGGTAGGCGCTCAGGTGATGCTCGCGCGATTCCGTCGCCGTGAACTTCTCCGCATCTATCTGCACGACGTCAGAAAAGCTCACGCGGTCGTCGAGACGACAGAAGAGCTATCCAACCTTGCCGATGCCATCCTTGACTATGCATTGGGTCTGGCCCGTCAGGAGCTCGACAACCGTTATGGACCACCGCTCAGCGACGACGAAAAGGGACGCGTCGGCACTGCCGAATTTTCCATAGTTGCTCTTGGCAAACTTGGCTCATGTGAACTGAACTACGCGTCAGACATCGATCTGGTATTCATTTATTCCGACGATGGAACAACCTCAGGTTCGGGTGAACGCGGAAAGTTGAGCAACCGCGAATACTTCATCAAACTTTCCGAAAACATTAGCAAATTGGTGGGACAACCCGTCGGCGAGGGAGCGGCATATCGTGTTGACCTCCGTTTGCGGCCGCACGGACGTGACGGCGCGCTGGCATGTTCGCTGGATGAAGCGCTGAGGTATTACGCCCGGTCTGCCCAGGCTTGGGAACTTCAGACTCTGATTCGGAGTCGAGCGGCAGCGGGTTCTAATTTACTATTCGCGCGTTTCAAGAGTGCCGTGGAGGAATATGTTTACCGCCCGGACATCTCAATCAGGGATGCGCTGGCCAGCGTGCGGTTGGCCAAACAAAAGATCGATCGGCACATACAACGAGGCAGCGAGGGTTTCAATGTGAAGCTGCAACGAGGAGGAATCAGGGAAATCGAGTTCATTGCCCAGGCGCTTCAACTCGCGCATGGCGGTCGCGATGAATGGTTGCGCGTCAGTCACACTCTGATAAGCCTGGGAAGGCTTGCCGACCGGAACCTGATTTCCGAGCAGGAGCGCACCGAATTGTCTGATGCTTATACTTTTCTTCGTGTGCTGGAGCATCGGCTCCAAATGGAACATGGACTGCAAACTCATACCGTTCCCCGCACGGCTACGGCACGAACTCTGGTTGCCAGGCGCATGGGTTTTTTTGACCCGACTGGTCTTGAAGATTTCGATGGCGCGCTAAAGTTGCATGCGACGAATGTCAGAAGCGCATTTGACCACGTCTTCGCCGACACCGCAGCGGGAGAAATAGCGGATGAAAGCGAGGAATCGCGAACAGCAGCGCGGGCCGAGAGCTCTGTCCCAGTCCGAGAAGAAGTTCGGGCGATGAATGCCGCCGCCAAAATCTTCCTGCCCCATCTTTCACCCGGTTTACTAGCACCAGAGGTACACCCTGGTGGCAGTATGCAGTCGCTCGCGCAGCTGCTGAGTGTCGCTGCACACGAGTCAGTTAATCCACACCGCGCGATCATGTTGACAGCGCGCGTGGCTGCTTCTCTGGATAAGGCAGAAAGCCCAATTCAGTTGAACGAGAGCAAACTCCGCGGAATGGTCCGACTTTGTGGGACCTCCGAGCTGTTTGGTGAAATGCTGGCTAGCAACCCGGCTTTGATGGAGTTGCTCGCAACAGAGAATTCGCGCATCCGTCGCAGAGATTACCGGGCTCAGCTTCGAGCCGCAGTTGACCCGCAGAAAAATTTCTCTGCTGAACTCTCCGCTCTGCGAAGCGAATGGTCGCGTTTGTTGATTGAAATTGGCGCCGCGGAACCCGCCGGAGCTATCTCTTTATCCGAGTCAAACAACCTGCAGAGTGAGCTTGCAGTGGCCAGTATCAATGTTGCGTATCTGATTGCGCGGCGGGAAATGGTCAGACGCTATGGCCGCATGGATGGAGGTCCGCGTCTGAGCGTGCTGGCTCTCGGCCGCCTGGCGAGCGGCGGAGTTGATTACGGCTCAGACCTCGACATCATTATCGTCTACGATTCACTGGTTTCGTCGCCGGTCGCCTCTCTCACGGCGGATGAAGCTAATGCGCGTCTTTCCGAATTGATGATTGCGGCGCTGTCGAGTGTGACTCGCGAGGGTTATCTCTATCGAGTAGATCTGCGACTACGTCCCAACGGCAAGAATGGTCCGCTCGTAAACAGCTCCGAAGGGTTTCTCGATTACCTGAAACAACGCAGCGCTATCTGGGAATGGTTGGCTTACGTGAAGCTGCGAGCTGTGGCCGGTGATCTTGAATTGGGCAAGATGATCGAGACACATGCGAGACACGCAATTCATGAGAAGGCTCGTGAGACCCCTACTGATGAATTACGCCAGGAAACGCGTAGGGTGAGGGAGCTGCTTCAAAAAGAGAAGGGGACGCGGGGCCGTCAGACTGGGCGCCGTGGTCACATTGATATCAAGTATTCGGCGGGCGGCATGCTCGACGTTTACTTTGCCGCCCGGTATCTCCAGTTACGCGATGATGTTTCAGACGAAGGTGAAGACCGTTCGACACAGGCAACCCTGGAGCGTCTGGAAGCTAATGGCTCTTTAGGACTGCAGGATTATGAAGCCCTCAGTAACGGCTATGCCTTGCTGCGGTCCGTCGATCACCAGCTGCGCCTCGTCGCAGGCAAAGTTGCTACGCTCCCGTCGGCCAGTCATCCGGTCTTCACGGAAATCGCGACGAAGCTCGATTTTCCATCTGCCAAAGAACTAAGTGCAACACTCACCGAGCGAATGTACGCAATACGTGAAGCCTACGAGCGAATTACTACTTAGTGCCTTCAGCTCGCGACATCAGGCTTGTTGCGGCTTTTCCGTTTCTTCATTCCAACAGCGCCTGCACCACTGATGCATGGCCTGACGCTCCGCCTCAGTGTAGTTGGCAGCCCCCGGCAAATGCTTAACTACTTCTTGCTCGTCGTCGGTGAGTTGCGACCATCTCCTCATCTCCTCCTCGCCACACCGGGTACATCGCTTGTCAGTGTTCACTTCAGCATTCCTTTCCAACGGAAGCGGCTCTGCCGCCGCACACTGCGGAAAGGCTCAGCCTTTCCGGATCCGCCCCTTTGATTCTTTTTCCTGAGGCTCAGCCTCAGGAAAAGAAGATTTATGGTCCTGCCTCGGAAAGGCTTAGCCTTTCCGCGCTGTGCGGCGGCAGAGCCGCGGCTTGCAGGCTAGAGTAAAAGCCTCCGCTCGCTCCTTCTCACAACTCTACTAGCGAATTGCCTGTTTACGTTCGCAACTCCATCGTGTAATTTAGCGTAGACTGGATTGTTTGCAACCGCACACAGGGTTGCGGCATCCACATTCAGGGCAAGATAGTAAAGGACAACGAATGTTTCGAATCAAAGCTTCATATACGGGTCAACTGGAACTGAAAACAACGCTCGACCGAGCGCGCGAGTTTTTCGGCGAACTCAAAAACTTTGCCGACCTGATGCCGGGTATAGAAGGAATCCGCAAAGAGAGCGGTGGCATCGTTCGTTGGCTGGTCAAGGCTGATGTGCCAGTGATTGGTTCACTACAGGCCAGCTTTGCGGTGCGGAAGACGGAGGATCGACCTGAGCGACTCGAATGGTCGCCGGCAGGTTCCGAGTTGAAGAATTACCTTCGTTACGCAGCGGCTTTTGAAGTGCGTGGTCACAACGTCCTGATCAAGGTGTCGCAGCATGTTGAGCTGCGACGGCCGCATGCGCGAGATCTTCATCGTCTCGCCGCTCTGGTTGGAGAAGGTGCTATCAGCTCAGAAATGCAAAAGCGCGTTGGCGAAATGATCCGGACTTTTCTGGAGCGCGCGCGAGTGAAGCTGGAAGGCGAGTCTCTCGAACAAGAAGCCGAAGCTGTGTAGGACAGACATTCCTGTCTGTCCACTCCTCACATTTCACAACAGCAAACCAGATTTTCCATTTTCCATTTCTCATTTTTCATTGACGGAAATGGTGGGGTATTGCCGGAAGTTCAGAGTTCAGCCTTTAGGCTGTGGCTTCGCAACGCAAGCTAAAGCTTGAACTCTGAACTTCACGCCCTCGCCGACAATGAAAAATGAAAACTGAGAAATGGAAAATGGAAAATCTGGGTTGCTTTTGAACAGCGAGGACATCAACGATGTGACAGACAGGAATGTCTGTCCTATTTTTTGTAACTGATCATATTCGCAAACATTCGGTAAGCACCCGGCACCCCGCCGCGCAACTGTCGGTACCAAACCATACTGGTATAGATGTAGTTTCCTTTTCCATACTTCCCGACAAGCAACCCGCCGCGCAGAGGTTGCTCTCCTTTGTCACTCATCGAGAAAAGGGCAGTGTAGTGTGGGTCCAATTCCTTCGGATAATAAAGACCACGTTCCTGAATCCAATCCTTGAAGTCGGCTTGCGTGATTCGGTTTGGAGAATTCAATAGCGGATGACGCGGCTGCATAAAACTCACAGGCGCAGTTTCGTCTGTCACACGTTCATCCCCGAGGACGATCCGGTACGGCGCCAGCTGAGGTCGTTTCTTGTTTGGATCGGGGTTCCATTCATTCGACTTGTGGTAGAAAACAATCAACGTCCCGCCTGCGTTAGCGAATTCGAGCAAACGAGCGTTCGCAGCTATCAATTCCGGATGCGCTTCATAAGCCCGATTGTCCAGGATGATCGTGTCGTGACCTGACAGATCTGAGCTCTGAATATCGCTAACGCTCAGCACTTTTGATTCAACTCCCAGGGCGGCCAGCGATTGCTCAAGTGTCTGGTCAAAACTTGGAACGTATCCAACCCTCAAGCCGGGCCTGACCTTAGCGGCACTGTAAACCAATCGAACCGCCCGCTCGGTCACCAGGTCGTTTGATGGACCGTAGATTGACACCACCGCAGACCTTGAACGCCTGAGCCCGCGCAGGTCTTCTCGGCGCGGTATTTTATTGCTGGTCAGAATCGACTCATCGCCGGTTTGGCCCGGACCCATTACCAGCGGACGGGATACTTCGGTGCTTTGACCCGAGTCTCTGTCAACTTGCATTTTCATGGTGCCACGAAATGGTGCGCTCGTGTGATTCGCGAGTTTCATAGTTAGCTCCCGGCACCGACCGAGAGTTTCCTCAGTGCGAACACAGGGCGAAGGCGAGATGCTCACAATTTCAATCGCGGGTACAACATCAATATTGATTCCGGTTCTTACCTCAAACTTCGCTCCCTCGACATCCATTTCTGCTATAGCTTTAAAAGGTACTCCAAATAAAAAACCGTCGTACAGATGGTCTGCTTTCGGCACGGTGTATCCATTGTTTACAGGCGTGATGTTTTCAACGATGGCTGACGTCTCGGTCTCGGGAAGAAGCTGATCCGGTGCGTCGACTTCTGACACTTGACCCCACGCTCCTCTAAACGAAAGTTTGCCAACGTGTAGTGGCTTGCTTCCTGCATTGGCCAGACCGACAGTGAAGGTCGCTTTCTGACCTCGGATCAAAGCGGCCTCATTGGCGCTAAGCGTCATCGTGAGCCCAGCTGCGCGCGCGAATGCGTTGCCCACTCGGGCCTCCCATGACGGGTCGTCAGAAGCCGACTGAGTCGTTTGCGCGCGCCATTTAATCAGTGCGTCGAGGACCAGATCCGGTTGGTCGAGAAACTCGGTTAAGGGTTTGCCATCAACCGTGAGAGAGGAGGCGGAAGCGAGGCGTGCCCTAAGGCCGTCCACAAAAGTTGCCGGACTGTCCCCTGTAGTTGGAGTGTTGGGCGCCTCTCGCTCAAGACGGTAGCGAATCGGCGGGAGCTTTCCGCTCTCGATCCTTCGGACCCTTAACATTTCTTCAAGCGACTTGGGCCAGGGGCCTTGTGTTGCGTGCTGCTGAAGCGCTTGCAGGGCCTGCTCGGCAAACGACGTCCCACGGACTGGATCAATTTCGTTGGGATCGATAGCCACAACCTTAGGCGCCGGTATCGTCTTGTTACCCGCGGCAGGAGTCCCAAATTGGCGCACAAACAGCCTCTGCGCCTGCCAGGGCTTTAACGTGGTTAGTTGCTCAGGAAAACGCTTAGCATCCGCAGCAGCGGCAAAAGCTTCGATTATCAGCTGCCCGGTCGCCTGGTGGTGTCCGTGTCCACGAGAAGTGTCGTGATTGGTAATAATCACATCCGGACGTAGCTCGCGAATTTTGAGGACCATCCGGCGCAGAGCTTCCTCATGACCCCACAGGCGAAATGCTTCTTCTGCAGACTTTGAAAACCCGAAGTCCTGCAAACCAAGGAAATGGGGCTCGGAGCCCTGGATTTCAGAAGCCCGCATCGTTTCCTTCGCGCGGATTACACCAAGTTCTTCGTAAAGCTCAGCACCGATTGCGTTCTGCCCACCCTCGCCATAAGTTGAAAACAGACTGACAGTGTGAACGCCATGCTTCCTTCTCAAGACGGTCAAAGTTGTACCGTCTTCATCGTCGGGGTGCGCTGCCACGCACATTACGGTGAAGGGGTTTGTCAGATCGAGCAGCGCCTGATGGAGACTAGCTTTATCGGTCGGCTGATGTGCAGGTACCGTTGAGAGCGCAGGTTCTTGCGTTAGTCCGGGTGTCGACGCGCAAGTCCATAGGACTAAGAAAAGAACGATCCACGAAACCACACGAACTCGCACGAAATTCGTTAGTGTGTCTTCGTGTCTGTTAGTGGATCGTCTCTTCATTCCCTTA
Source organism: Acidobacteriota bacterium (assembly GCA_038040525.1). Classification (GTDB taxonomy): domain Bacteria; phylum Acidobacteriota; class Blastocatellia; order Pyrinomonadales; family Pyrinomonadaceae; genus PSRF01. Next base: position 96,524 of record JBBPIC010000015.1, read on the forward strand.
CGACCTCATTCGTTCGAGTTTCCCTGCCACGATCATGCTGATGCCAATGATCGCAATCAGCACCACGCCATACGCTGCAGCCGTTCCCAAATTGAAGTCGCGTAACTCTGACGCGATAGCAATTGAGACCGGCCTGTTGCCTGGAACAAACACCAGCACCGAAGCTACATATTCTCCCAGCGCAATTACAAAAGCCAGCAGGGTCCCAGCCACAGCTCCGGGCCATACCAGCGGCAAAACCACTCGAGTGAATCGTTGCCACGCTCGCGCTCCCAGGCTCGATGCTGCCTCCTCGAGGGCCGCATCGATCTGCTCCATACTGGCCTGAACCGCGCGCACAACCAGTGGCATGAATCGTAGAAAGTAAACTGCCGGCAGCATCCAGAATGTGCCGACGAGGATGAAAGAGCCGAGGAGTGGAGACGGCTTGCCATAAGCTTCGGCAAACGAGACCGCGACGACGGTTCCGGGTAGCGCCCAGGGCACGAGGATTAGCCACGACAACAACCGCTTCCAGTTCCGTCGGCCCTTTTTTGCCAACAGAGTGACTACACAAAGACTCCAAATGAGTGCGGCAATGGAGGCAATGGCCGACATCGAAAGACTATTTAAGAAGGCGTCACTCGCATAAGGATCAGAAAATATCTTCACGTAGTTGGCTACGGTATAAGCAGGCGGCAATGTCTGGGTGGTCCACGTTCCCTCACGCGCAAAACTTACCAGGACGAGCGTTGCGACAGGCAAGACAAGCAGCACCGAAAGGACCATCCCGGCGGCGACAGCAATTGCGCGCGCTTTTCCTTTTGCGGTTGCCCGTCGTCTCCTGGCTGTGCCTTTCATCGCTGCCGCCGCAAACTTCCTCGTTCCCTCGTAACGTTGAAAAAAGACCAGTGCGGTCAGAGAGATTGCGGCCAGGACAACGGTTTCAGTTAATGCCAGCGTCAGGTCGCCGCGCTGCCGCGCAGTGTAAATCTCGAGAGTAAGTACGCGGACGTCGCCGCCGAAAAGTAGCGGGGCGCTGAAGGACGCCATCGATGTCATGAAGGTGAGCAGGGACGCGGCGATCAATGACGGCGTCAATTGCGGTAACACTATTTTAGTCAGCACGCGAACGCTGCCTGCACCTAAACTCTTGCCGGCTTCCGCCAACGCAGCGTCGATCCGGCTAAGACCTGCACCTGTCAGAATGTAGAAGAAGGGATACATCGTGTAGGTGTGGAAGAGCAGCAAGGCAGTCCAGCCACGCAGAGACCAGGGCGCCTTTTCAAGATTGAAGACTGACTGGACCCAATGAGCGAGAATGCCGGATTCACCGCACAGAAAAATGAAAGCAACGGTGCCGACCAGCGGAGGAAGGACGAGAGGCAGTGCGGCGAGGGTCGCAAATAAGCTGCGTGCAGGAAACGTGTAGCGTTCAAAAAGGAATGCGAGAGGGATACCAACCAGGGCACAGGACAGAACAGTCAAAACAGAGATGCCGATGCTTGAAAATACAGCTTCCAGAACAATGCTCTGAGATAGGACTGCGCGATAATTCCCGACCGACCAGTTTCCATCCTCCTGTAGCGATGCAACGACGACGTGAAGATTGGGATAGATGACGCCGTAAAGAAGAACGAAGGCGACGACAAGCCAAAGAAAGAGACGCGGAGAAAGGGAGACACGGAGACGCGGAGAAAGGAGTCTGACGGGCAAGTGCATCAATTGTTTGCTCTGTGCGTCCTCAGTGCTCTTTGTCGCCAGGCAGAGAACGATCCACCAAATAACACGAAATGACGCGAATGCTATTTCGTGTAGCTTCGTGTGGTTAGTGGATCGTCCTTCGGGCTGCTTAAAAGACGTTCAATGCTATTCCCTGAAGTCAATCATTCTTCAAAACAGAAATCTTTTCAGGCGGTAAGACTACCGTGCAACTGTCGCCTATCGAAGCCTCGTATGACGCCAGCTCGAGGGCTTCCAGACCCAAGCCGTTAGCGTCTAGTTTTATCGTTGACGTCGCGCCGGCAAAATCGATCTCAGTCACCTTCGCCGGTATCGCATTCTCTCGATTCACCTCACCGTTGCGAATTAGAATATGCTCCGGCCGAATCGCGAGAATGCAAGGCTTGTTGAGCGGCGCCAGATCGCTTTGCTGAACGGGCACGCGTAAGGTGTGGCCGCCTTCAAGTGTCTTGAATTCTCCAACTCCTTCCTTGCTGGAGCTAAGACGCATCACCTTCATCAGGTTATTTCGCCCCAGGAACCGTGCCACGGATAGCAGGGCCGGATGCTCGTACAAGTCTCGTGGTTTTCCGGTCTGGAGTATGCGGCCTCCCGACATCACGCTGATACGATCGCAGAGGGCGAACGCCTCTTCCTGATCGTGGGTGACGTAGACGGCTGTCAACCCCAGACGAGCGACCAAATCGCGCAGTTCGCTTCGAGTCGCTTCGCGCAGGCTGACGTCCAGATTCGACAGCGGTTCGTCGAAGAGCAGCAGCGCAGGTTCGATGGCAATGGCGCGGGCGATTGCGACTCGCTGTTGTTGACCACCGGAAAGTTCGTCAACTCTGCGTTTTTCATAACCCGGAAGCTGCACGAGTTCGAGCGCGCTTTTCACGCGCTCTCGGACTTCAGGGTTTGGTCTCTTTCGCGCTCGCAAACCGAAGGCGACATTTTCGAAAACATTCAGGTGCGGAAAGAGGGCGTAATTCTGAAATACCATTCCAAAGCCCCGACGCTCGGCAGGGAGATTCGTAATATCAGTCCCATCAAACTCGATAGTGCCGGCATCGGGTTTCTCCAGCCCGGCGATCATCCTGAGCGTGGTCGTCTTGCCGCAGCCGGATGGACCCAGCAAACCGAAAAACTCCCCACGCTCAACATCAAGAGAAACATCGGCGACGGCCGGCGTTTGCTCGAAACGCTTGGAAATATTCTTCAGGGAAAGCAGTGGCATCTTTGCTTGCGGCTTTGCCGCCGCACCTTGCGGTAAGGCTTTGCCTTACCGCTGAGTCTTTCTTTTACCTGGAGGCTCCGCCTCGGATTCATGAGGCGCAGCCTCAAGAAATCAAAGGGACCGCACCGGAAAGGCGGAGCCTTTCCGCAATGTGCGGCGGCAAAGCCGCAAGGCGGGATCTAACATACACGGGTTTCACTTCTTACTCCGCCCACGAATCTCTGTATCCCAGTAGCGTAGCCAGTCGCTGCTTTGCTGTCTTAGCAGCTCCCAATCAATCGCCATCTCATTAACCGGCTCATTCATCCATGCCGGCAGCTGGCTCCGATCGAGATCATAGCGTACGGGGATGCGGTAATACTTCTTTGCTGCCAACACGAGGCTCTCCGGCGTGGTCACAAATTCGTAAAATCGGAGCGCCTCTTCTTCATTTGGACCACCGCGCACCAGGGCGATGCCGTCTGTGATCACGGGTGTGCCGCTCGCCGCGAAAACATATCCCACAGGAAATCCTTTTTGCTCCTTGTATATCCACACATCAGGCAGATTCCAAAGGCTAATCAAGCCCTCACGGCGCACCAGCTTTTGCATCAGGAGCGTGCCATCAGCTGTGTATTCATGAACGTTGGCGTCGAGGCGTCGAAGCCAATCATAACCCTTCTCCGGTGATCCGGTGTCTTTGTAAAAACGCCAAATCATTGCGCCAAAAATCGCGCGCATGGAATCCGACGGGTTGGGGTTGCGGATGAGGACCTTGTCGCGCCACTTGGGATCCAGCACGTCGTCCCAGTCTTTCGGAGCTTCTTCAGGTTTGATCGCCTCGCTGTTGTAAACGATCACTTCCGGGGTTTGGTAAGTGCCATACCAACGGTCCTGGGCGTCGCGACTCGCGTTCGGAACATTTCCGGCCCAGGTGGGCCGGTATGGAGCCAGCAGGTTTTCTTCAGCGGCAGTTTGAAACGTGGTATGGGCCGCCCCCCACCACAAGCCAGCCTGAGGACGATTGCGCTCTGCCCGCACGCGTTCGAGGATTTCCCGTGAGCCCATGTCGAGAAACTGCACGTCCGTGTCCGGATGCTTTGCCTTGTAAAGGGCGATTGATTCGCGCAATAGATCCTGTCCGTGAGGCGTGTAGATCAGGAGCTTACGCGCGGACGGACTTGTCGAACGGTTGCATGAAAAGAGAAGAGCTGAAACAAAAAGAACAAGTATTGGAAAGCAAAACTTGATGCGCATTGGGTTAATTAGTTCGGCTGATATGAAGCGCGGGCATGCTAGCATATACTCTAGAAACGCCGCGAACAGATGTATCCTACGATGACACCTAAGCCAAAAAAAGGAATGGTCAGGCGAGGCACCTGGGAGATTACCAAGAAACTCCTGAAAGCGATTCCAATAATTGGTCCAGTCTTCACAATTGGATTCGCCGGGAACGACATCAAGAAAAAGGGACTGGTTGCGGGCGCGGTTCATGTGGGGCTCGATGTCACACCCGTGGTGGGAACGGCCAAGAGTTTACTTGAGATATTCACCGGCGATCTAATCCCCGATAAAACCCCCAACCGCTCGCGTGCTGCACAAGTGGCCGAACAGCCCTCACCCCATCAGGGCGAGATCGCCCATACCAATACGGGTCCAACTGAATAGTCTTTAACGGAAGCGGACCGGGGTCCCCGGCGGGGCAGCCCCGGAAAGGGTTGCACAAATCGCTGGCACCCCTCCAGAGGTCTGTCGGGAAATAGATAATCGTCTTCCTCTGTGCATCATCAGTGTTCTCTGTGTCTCTGTGGTGGCTGTTTTTCCTGGTAAATCCACCACTGAGACACAAAGTTCACAGAGATCGCATACCGCGGCTGACGCTGCAAAGAACGAAAAGAGAGACGATCCACGAACATACACGAAAGGAACACTAACGTCTTTGGCGTCAGTTCGTGTCCGTTCGTGGATCGTACTCTCTTGCTCAAAAAACAAGAACTTGAGCGCTTGTTATACAGAGAGTTAAAGGTTATCCCGACAGACTCCGCTGGGGTCGTTGATGCGATCAGGTCCGCGTTGGGAAGAATAGCCCGACATTCCACATGCTCGATTGCGCTTTTAAGTCAGAGGCGACCGGTCCCTACCCGCTTCAGGCTCTGATACTGGAGTGAACCACCTTTTGCCAAACTCCCAGTCCCATGGCACGGCTTATGCCGTAGAAGCACGGACCCACAAACTGTGTAGCAAAAGAGTTCATGGCGGGTATAGATCGTGAATGTAAAACCCTTCAATCGACCCCAGGTTTTTAGGTTTGCCACGGAGAGCAATGCGAGCTCCCGTCTGTGTTTCCTGGTATTGATTGCATTTTCCGCAACTTTTTGCCTTGGTGCGAATGCTGTTCTGGCGCAGCACTCAGCCTCAGAGTTTCACAAAATCCTCCGTGAACTGGCAGCTTTCGATGAGATCGATTTCGCTGCACTGGAGCAGGGCGAGACCGTCGTAAGCCTCTTGCCAGCGAACGATACGAGAGAAGTGGCGGTTTCGGGACTAGTCGGTCTTCAAGCCCCAGCCGAAGTCTTTCTCCAATCCTTCCGGGAAAGCATGAGCCGAAAGACTAATCCCGCGATTCTTGAGATCGGCAGATTCAGCAGTACGCCCGCCCTTGATGATTTGAAAGATTTGACGATCGAGAGTCGCGATATCGATGACATGAAGGAATGTGTCGTTGGAGACTGCGCGCTAAAGCTGTCAGCCACGATGATCGAACGTTTTCACAGAGAGCTGGATTTGGAAGCGCCAGACTACCGGACTCGTGCCGCTGAACTTCTCAAACTAATGCTTTTGGAGTATGTGCGTGATTATGCGGCGCGAGGGGACGCGGCACTTATTGAATACAATGACCAATCGAAAGGAGTTCGCGTGGCTGAGGAACAGCGAGCTCTTATGGGTGCGTCCACTTACTATAAGAAGATTCTTCCTGAGAAAGGGTCTCCAAAATCTGAAATATCGATAGTGGAGAACGCGATTGTATGGTCGAAGATCAAGTTTGGCCTAAAACCCGTCACCGCCATCAATCACATCATTGTCTACAAGCGTGAGCAGGCACCGCAAGTTTTGGTTGCGGAGAAACAGATTTACGCTAACCACTACTTTGATTCTTCATTAGCATTGACAGCATTCGTCAATATTCCGGGTGACAAGCCCGGAACTTACCTGTTCTACGAGAATCGCTCGCGGGCTGACGGACTAAAAGGCGCATTCCGTAAGATCAAACGTGGAATTATCGAGAACAGAGCCATAGACAGTTTGAAGAACATTCTTGACAGCTCGAAGGCAAACCTCAACGCGCGTACACTCAGCCAAAGCGAGTCAGCCTCGGCTCCTCTCGAAAGACCCGGTTGGCGTGGTTGGAAAGTCCGTCGTGTTCATTTGCTTTTCTCACTGTTATTGATCACTGCATTTGTTGCCCTGTTCACCCTGAGTAACTACGCCTGGAAAGGCAGCCTCAGCGGACGAGTGCAACCCTGACTTTGGAGTGCGGCGGCCTGGCGCCGCTTTGGTCCAGCCTCGGCTTTTCACAACCCTAGTCAGTTTGAATCAGCTAAAGCAGAAGCGCAGCGCCAGGCCGCTGCGGGCCAAAGCGGCGCCTGGCCGCCGCACTCCAAAGTTTGACTGGAATACTAAGCTGCAAAAACTGGCGGCCGCTCTGTGAACGGTCGCGCCGTTTCGTATGCGTGGGCGAGTTTCAACAAAGTCGGTTCTGACCAATAGGCGCCCAGCAGTTGAAAGCCAATTGGCAGCTGGTTGGAAGAGAGACCGCACGGTACATTGAGCCCGGGAATGCCGGCGAGGTTAGCCGTCACGGTATAAATATCGTTGAGATACATCGCGAGGGGATTGTCCACCTTTTCGCCAATCGCGAAGGCCGGTGTCGGGGACGTTGGCGTGATGATCGCATCGCAGCTCTCAAAAGCCTTGCGAAAGTCGTCCTTGATTAGCGCTCGAACCTGCTGCGCCTTGCGGTAATACGCGTCGTAGTAACCTGCTGATAACACGTAGGTTCCCAGCATGATCCTTCGCTTAACTTCAGGACCAAAACCTTCTTCGCGAGTTTTCTTGTACATCTGCCGCAGCTCAGGCGCATCTTCCGCGCGGAATCCATAACGCACACCATCGAACCGTGCGAGGTTTGAAGATGCTTCCGCCGTGGCAATGATGTAATAGACTGCGATACTAAACTGTGCATGCGGCAATTCGATATCAATTACTTCCGCTCCGAGCTCCCGATAGAGATCTAACGCGGCCTTTACCGAGTCGCGTACCTCGGAATCCAGCCCCTCCCCAAAAAGAGATTTTGGGAAACCGATGCGGGCGCTTTTGATACTACCTGTCAATTGGGCAACGTAATCCGGCACGGCGACGTCGGCAGTCGTGGCATCGTGAATATCGCGCCCCGCGATGACGCCTAAAACCCGCGCGACATCCTGAGCGCTACGAGCAAACACACCGACTTGATCCAAAGACGAGGCAAAGGCCACGAGTCCGTAGCGCGAGTTGCGTCCATAAGTTGGTTTCAAGCCGAACACGCCGCAGAGCGAGGCGGGTTGCCGTACTGAGCCGCCGGTATCAGAGCCCAGCGCAATCGGCACTATCCCTGCTGCCACCGCCGCCGCTGAACCGCCGGACGATCCACCCGGCACCCGTGAAACATCCCAGGGATTCCTTACCGGGCCAAACGCTGAGTTCTCATTCGATGAGCCCATGGCAAACTCGTCACAGTTCGTTTTACCGATAACCACCACGCCTGCGTCGCGCAGACGCTCGATCACCGTCGCGTTGTAAGGTGGGTGGTAATCGCCAAGAATGCGCGAGCCGCAGGACGTTTGCAGTCCTTGCACGCAAATGTTGTCCTTGATCGCAATGGGTATCCCAGCCAGCGCTCCACTATGACCCGCAACTGACTCGGCCCGTTTTAGTGCGCCATTCCGATCGATCTCCAGAAACGCGTTGAGCGTTTCGTTGAGTTTCTCCGCGGCATTCACCGAGGCGTGGACCACGTCACGCGAGGTCTTCCTGCCGCTGGTAATACTCTCTCTTATCGAATCTATTTCACTCATAACAATCGAAAATGGGACTGATCAGATAACACTAACGCGATTTAGTGGTGTTTCGTGTGGTTTCGTGGATGGTACCCGCAGTCAAAGTTTAATGGCGTCTCGCTATTGACAGACGATCGTCACCTAAAGAACCTTTGGCACCCGAAAATAGCCTTCCGCTGCGTCGGGTGCTTCGGCGAGTGCGACCGCCTGGCCCAGCGACGGAACTACTTCGTCGTCTCGCGCAGAATCCGTTGCTTCGCCTTCCGTTGTAAGTCCACCTAACGCAGGCTCGACGCTGCTCGTGTCGAGAGCGTTCAATTGTTCGACGTAAGCAACAATTTCGGCCATCTGTGGGGCGAAGATTCTCAACTCGTCGGGAGTGATTTCCATGTGCGCAAGTTGCGCAACCTTCTCAACGTCGGCTTCGGTAATGGGCATAATTTTGGATTGTGACCTCAGATCTCAGATTCTTCCAATCGTTTCACGCAACTCACCGCCGCACCCAAAAACGCCCTTCGCAAACCTGCATCTTCGATTCCGGCGGCGGCTGATACCAACTCAATAGGCACAGGAAAATTCCGATCTTCTTTGCCAGCGTTAGCTGCTTCTCGTTTTCCTGCCTGCTTAAACTTGTCAGGCTGGATGCTTAGCTCGATAGACTTCACCGCCTGCTGGCCCAGCACTGAGTTCAGACGGAAGAGCAATTGCCCGCGCAGTTGTTCTAATTGTTTCTGCCAAATGTTATCAGCAACGGCGATCACGAGCTTTGTGTCCCGGAATTGCGCAGGGACTGCGTGACTACTAAGCGCTTCCCCAACGGCGTGCTTCCAGGCGGCTACGCACGCGGCTTCGACGACCTCTTCGGAATCGCCTGCCGCTGCGAGTATTGCCGGCAAAGTCTTGATCAGCGTGTCCATTTGAATGCAGTCTGTAACGCCAAACTGTAATTCAGTCATTTGTAAATGATTCTGGAGTGTAGCGGAGAACTGTTTGGTGCTACAAGCGGCCCGTTCAATTGGCAAAAACGATCCACGAAGTTACACGAAATTTCACGAAAGGAATTTAGTGTTGGTTCGTGTGTTTTAGTGGATCGTTATGCTATCCCTACTTAAACGTTATCGCAATTGGAGAAGAGTCGTGCTGAAAGAGAAAATTATTCTGGCTTCGAAGAGTCCGCGTCGCGCAGAAATCCTGCGTTCTGCCGGCTGGGAATTTGAAAGCCAGGCACCCAACATCGATGAGACGCGGCAGGAATCTGAAGACGCTGTCAGTTATGTCAAGCGGCTTGCCCGGGAGAAAGCGGCAACAATTGCGAATCGCGCACCCGAGCGCCTCGCGTTAGGCGCGGACACTGTAGTTGTGATCGATGGAGAAATCCTGGGCCAACCGCGTGACGATGAGGATGCCAGGCGAATGCTCTCATTGTTGAGCGGAAAGTGGCATGAAGTGTTGACCGGAGTGGCACTTCTTCGCGGTGAAACTGAAGCCTCGATTGATCACGAAAGCACGCGTGTTCACTTTTGCGAGCTATCGGCTGAGGAAATCGATTGGTATGTATCGACTGGCGAACCGCGGGATAAAGCCGGCGCTTATGCGATCCAGGGTAAAGGGGCCATCTTCATCGAAGGGATTGAAGGCGACTACTTTAATATCGTCGGATTGCCGATACGGTTGGTTTACGAGATGGTGCGAAGAATGTAAAGCAAACTGTTAGTTTGCGGTCGTGTGCCCACGAGCTCGTTACGGGAAAACAAGGATCGCAGGCTGGCGTTATTCCGGGGTGACGGGTTGTAAAGCAAACTGTTAGTTTGCGGTCGTGTGCCCACGAGCTCGTTAAATCACACGAACGAACACGAAATGTTCGTGCCAGTTCGTGTGTTTTAGTGGATCGTTCCCTTCGTTTGCGACTGAAATCCGCGCTGTGTAATCTCCGGATTGACGCTCCGGCTCTAAGCTGACTCAGTAGAGCACGCTGCCGCCGTCGACATTGATTGCCTGTCCGTTGATTCCTCGTCCCTCTTCGGAGGCCAACAACACTGCCAACGCAGCAACTTCTTCGGGTTCAATGATTCGGTTTTGGGGGCTCATCTTCCTGATCGATTCCATTGCCTGATCGGCCGAGAGTCCCGTCTTTAGAGTTATGTTTTCGACGGCGTTCGTAGTCATCTCGGTGTCAACATACCCGGGGCAGATGGCGTTGACAGTAATTCCTTTAGTGGCGAGCTCGAGAGCGGCCGAGCGCGTCAGTCCCACTACTCCGTGTTTCGAGGCCGAGTAAGCGGCGATATATGGCGCACCAGTTTTTCCCGCGATGGAAGCCACGTTGATAATTCGGCCCCAGCCGCGCTCAATCATTTGCGGCAACGCCGCGCGCGTGCAATAGAAAGTGCCGTTGAGATTAATCGACAGATGTTTCTGCCAGAGTTCGTCATCGGTTTTCACGATTGGAGCGCTTTCTGCGACTCCCGCGTTATTGACCAGGACGTCGCAACCACGGCCGAAATTCTCGTTGACAGCCGCGAAAGCATTTTCGACGCTGGCTACGTCGGAAACATCGCATACCACCGGGAAGGCGTCTCTGTGAAACTGATCGGCAATCTCACGCGCGACTCGCTCAACCTGTTCCAGGGTACGCGCGGCGATAGCGACGTTTGCACCTTCACGAGCAAACGCCAGCGCGATCGCGCGACCAATACCGCGACCGCCGCCGGTGATTAGAGCAATGCGATTATTTAATTTCATAAGCTTGAATCATATCCGCAGATTCGTACTGATGCAGTTTGGAGCAATGTACCTAATTACAGAACCCTGCGCGGTAGCGCGGGATCACGGAGGCAACTTCGCCGCAAGTCGGCAATCCTTCTTAAATGCTCAGGTTCCTGAAGGATCCCGCGCTACCGCGCTGGGTTCTGTACCGATCTGCGTTTGGTCTTGAATCTGCGAAATCTGCGGATAATTTTGGGTCCAAGGCCTCAATGCCCGGTAAAGTTTGGTGGACGCTTTTCCAAAAACGCTTTAACCCCCTCAGCACCGTCCTGTGATTCGAAGCAACGCATCTGTGCTTCCATCTCGTAACGCAGCATTTCTTCAAGATCGGCGCCCTGGCTCATGTAGACAGCCTGTTTGGCAGCGCCCAGCGAAATCGGTGGAGCGTCGCACAGTCGCTTCGCCAGCTCCATAGTGACAGTTTCCAACTCGCTGGGTGGCACTACGGAGTTTACGATTCCCAGCCGCAGCGCTTCTTCTGCGTCGATTACCTCACCCAGAAAAAACATCTCGCATGCTTTATTTGGAGTCACCAGGCGCGGCAGGAAATAGGTTCCACCCCAATCAGGGTGCAGGCCTACTTTCACAAATGACTGACTGAAGCTGGCCGCAGTAGAAGCGATGCGCAAATCACAGGCAAGGGCCAGATTGCAGCCAGCGCCTGAGGCTGGACCATTGACGGCGGCAATGACAGGTTTGGTCATCTGTCGAATTGCGGTTATGACGCGTCGAGCTGAGCCGAGCAAGCGCGAAAATTCTTCAGCATCCTGACGCTCGATGAGCTCGGCCATCGCGGCAACATCGCCGCCGGCGCAGAAGGCACGCCCGGCGCCAGTGATCACTACCACATGAATATTCCGGTCACTGCCTGCCGCTTCAAGAGCTTCCGCCAAATCGCGCCTCATGTGTCCGTAGAAAGCATTCAGCTTCTCCGGCCGATTCAGCGTGATGGTACAAATCCTGGAATCTTCAGTAACGTTGATGTGTTCGTACATAACGGTGGGATGGTAAATGGTGAATGGTAAATGGTAAATGGTTCAGAACCGTCGCTATTGACCCCGCTGTGGTTGCAATTCACTTAGCCCTCTTAACCATTTACCATTTACCATTCACTATTTACCTCTAAAGATTGGCTTACGCTTATTCACGTAAGCATCAAGACCTTCCTTAGCGTCTTCGGACTGGAAGAGCTGCTGTTGTAGTTCGCGCTCCAGCGCCAGCGCGGATTCGAAAGATATTTCAGCGCCCGTTTGCACGCTTCGCTTGATACTGCCAACCGCCTGGGCAGCCTTATTCGGCGAGGTGAACTGTTTGGCGTAAGCAGTCACCTGGTCCATGAACTCTGCGCCGGTAGCAGCGTCAAAAATGCCAGTCAGAATGTTCAGTTCCAACCCGGTTTCAAAATCAAACAGTTGGCCGGTGGCCATTAACTCGATCGCCTTCGACTTGCCGACAATTCTGGAGAGGCGTTGTGTTCCTCCCGTTCCCGGCAGCACTCCCAGCGAAACTTCCGGCAGGCCCATCTTGCCTGCGCCCTTGCGCGCAACGCGCAGGTCAGCAGCCATAGCCACTTCCAATCCCCCGCCTACACAATGGCCGTTGATAGCAGCGATAACCAGTTTGGGAGTTTGTTCCAGTCGGCAAAGCGTCTCGTTGGCGTGGAGGCAGAAGAAGTACTTAAAGGTTGGTGTTACGTTGGCTAACATTTGTATGTCCGCCCCGGCGCAGAAAAACTTTTCGCCGTTGCCGGTGATGACAATCACCTGAGCGTTTTCATCCATACGGGCCGTAAGGATCGCGCGGTCAAGCACCTGCATCATCTCGTAGCTATATGTGTTTGCCGGGGGATCGTTTAGCGTCAGAAACGCAATGCCGTCCTCGACGCGATACTGGACCAGATCAGTTTTACTCTCTTTTGCTTGAGCTTCAGCTTCCGACATCTGTTGTATCTCTCCGCTCGGTTTTTATTTGCGATCGCCGGCATTGCCAGATAGGCCAGACAGCGACCCGCGCCAAACACTCAAAGGCTCTGACATCGTGTTTGGGGCGAAGTCTAGTGTTTCCCTCGACTCGCCGGCAACAAATCCCTGCAAAAACAAACGCGTTACGTTCTCAACCAACTCCGATACTTTTAGTTTTCCATTCGGATCATACCAGTTGTAGATCCAGTTCATCATGCCGAAGAGCGCATAGGTTGCGACCGTCAGATCTGTTTCCGGCTTACCTGGACGCACGTGCTGGATCTCTTTCAGAATCTTGCGGGCCAGCTTAGTGTACTTGTCCTTCTTCGTGGAAACTTGCGCGTGTAAATCACCGGCCAGCGATTCGGCCTCATGCGACAAAAGCTTCATCTCGGCCATGTTGGCGGCGAAGAAGGAAAGATGATTATCAATGAAGATGCGCAACCTGCTCAAAGGATCGTCTACCTCGCGCAGCCGCTCCTCCAACCGTTCGAGCACTCGACCAAAACAATTATCCTGGATCAGGAACAGAAGCTCTTCCTTCGACTTGCAGTAATGATAGAGGCCGGCGAGGCTGATGTTTGTCGCGCGCGAGATGTCGCGCATGGTGGTGGAGTGGTAGTTTTTCTCCGCAAAAATGCGCGCCGCGTTGCGGAGAATAAACTCCAGCTTTTGATCGTACCTGGTGAAGTCTGCTGACATAAGAATCAAACCGCCGAGACGCCAAGAGCGCTAAGAAACAGGCCGCTGAAAACTAAGAATGATCCACGAAGTCACACGAAGCGACACGAAAAAAACCTCAGTTCGAGTCATTTCGTGTGCTTTCCTGGATCGTTTTATTCTTGAGAATCGCCATCCCTTTCCGCAGCTTGCCAAGTCTTGCTTCCTGGCGCTCTTGGCGTCTTGGCGGCTAGTTTTCTTCAAAGTCGAACATACTCAAATTCAAACGGCTTGCCTTTGATGCCCGTGGCAGGCGGAGCTATCCAGTTGGCAATCTTTCCGGGCTCAGTTACAGGATGCATCAAGCTGCGCACATACTCGCGGTCTTCTATAGTCGGCAGCCATTCTGATTTGCCGCGCTCAAACTGCTCCGCCGAAATCAATTTGCCCTCAATGTCGAATTGATGACCGGCAAATTCGCCGACGTGGCGGTGGAAACGCGTGTTTGGCAAAACCAGGCGTTCACTGATCCCTTCTTCGCCTAACGTTTTATTCCAGCGGGCCAGTCCCTTTTCGCAGTCTTTGAGATACTCGCCGCGCAATACTTCATTCAGAGCATTTCTTAGCGCGACATCACGTGTATTCAATTGGCCGTTCTCGACCACGGTCATCGAAAAATTTTGGTTCGCTGCAATATGATCCTCATACTGCTCCTGTTCCTTGTAACGTCCTTTTAGACCCGCGGCGAAAAAGTCCGCGGAATTGGAACTGATCTCGCCGCCGAAAAGGTCCAGGGAATAACTGAACCAGAAATTAATGTGTTTCTGAATGATGTCGAGGGGAATGCCGCCCAACTCACGTACATCACCTTCCTTCATCAACTGCGCGGTGCGCTTCACCACTCGATTTAGTCCCGTGTCACCCACAAACATGTGATGCGCTTCCTCAGTCAGCATAAACTGGCAAGTGCGCGCGAGTGGCTCAAAGCCGGATTCAGCGAGGGCAGACAACTGGTACTTGCCGTCGCGATCCGTGAACATCGTGAAACAGAAAAAGTTGAGCCAATCGTCGCAGGGCTGGTTGAAGGCTTCGAGAATGCGCGGCTTGTCCGGGTTTCCACTCCGTCGTTCCAACAACGCATCTGCTTCGTCACGACCGTCACGGCCGAAATAACGTTGCAGCAAATAAACCATGGCCCAGAGGTGACGGCCTTCCTCAACGTTAACCTGAAACAGGTTGCGGAGATCGTAGAGCGAAGGACACGTCTGGCCCAACTGGCGTTGTTGCTCGACCGAAGCGGGCTCGGTGTCGCCCTGTGTGACGATGATGCGCCGCAATGAGTTGCGAAATTCGCCCGGCACTTCCTGGTAAACAGGCTGGCCGTAATTGTCACCAAAACCAATCGTTGCTCCCGGCTCGGCAGGCTTGAGAAAGATGCCCCACCGGTAGTCGGGCATCTTCACGAAATCGAAGTTGGCCCAACCGTCGGGTTCGACACTAATGGCAGTGCGCAAGTAGACGTCCTTTTGCTGGAACCCTTCCGGGCCCATCTCCTGCCACCATTCGAGATAGTTTGGCAGCCACTTTTCCAGCGCGCGCTGCAGCTTTTTGTCGTCGCTCAAGTTAACGTTGTTAGGAATGCGTTCGTTAAGATTCATAACGGTTTTTAGTTTTCGGTTTTTAGTTTTCAGTTCCTGGATATCAGCTGCGCTCTTTTAATCGAACTCTTAAGGAATAGAGCATTTTGCGAATCTCACTGATATCGTAGTCCAGTGCATTGCTTGTCTCGGAATCCATCAGCTCTAGGTTTGTGGCTATTGTTCTTTGAGTATCTAATTCTGCCAGGGAGCCGTTGGCCACGGAAAGAAAATGGAGAAACTCTCCCAGGTGTTGGCGTGCCTGTCCTTCGGCTATATTTGACGAAACTGAAAAAATGAAAACTAGGTACGCTTAAAATCAAAGTGTGCCTGAGTGGGCTTGCCGTAGTTCGTCAATGCCCCTTCCGGTCCGACCGCATTTGGTCGCTGAAAGATCCAATTCTGCCACGCGGTCAGACGACCATAGATTTTCGTATCCATCGTTTCAGGTCCGGCAAACCGTAGCGAAGCTTCCATCCCTGTCAAAGCATCAGGCGACAAGGAGGTCCGTTCCTCAATCGCCACGCGAATCTCATCTTCCCAGTCCAGATCGTCGGGGGCGAAGGTTATGAGTCCCAACACTTCAGCGTTCTCGGTGTCAAAACGTCGATCGAGATCGAAGATTTCCTCTAGTCGTTCTGGCTCCGCGAGAAAGCGCGACTGCAGGCGAGTGAGACCGTTGCTCATTAGAAACGCGCCTTTATTCAACTCGCTGGTTGCTATTTCAACGAGCTGCTCGGGATTGTTGAGCATGTAACTGCGGTCGGAAGCCAGCAGCAGTTCAAGCAAACTACCGGCGAAGCAGGTTCCCGGCTCAACCATCGCAAAGAAACTCTTAGCTGTTAGATCCAGGCGTCGCAGCACGCGCGCCATGTTCAAGGTGATCTCCCGAATCAACCAATGCTCCTGATTAGCCGCGAGCGTTCTGTCGACGGCCAGCACATCGTCGATGTTCCCCCTGGTCCGGAGGCAGACTAAGCCAGTTTCCGGTTCGTTTACCCGCAGGTGCAATAAGGCATCATCCAACTCGCGAAATGCCTGCAGCGGCCAATATGAATCGCCGAGCCTCTGAATCGCCTCCGGGTCTGTGGGTAGGTCACTTCCGGGGCCTTGAATAGTCAGGTCGGCATAACGCTGATCGCGATTGAGAATCACTGTGATGTACTTGTATGCGATGCCTGACGGCTGTAACTCAGGCTGGAGCGGGTTGAGTTTTATACCGTAACGCAAACTGTTAGTTTGCGGACCGTCGGCCTCAGGCGAGCCAACGGGTTGCGAGAGTAGCTTGGGCTCCGTGTCGGTTTGAGAGGCGTCGCCGGTAAGCAAACTAACAGTTTGCTTTACGTTGCCGGCGATTTGCCGCACGCGTGCGTTGATAGCTTCATCGAATTTGCTGGTGGGAAAATAGTCGTCAATGAGGCCCCACTCCTTCGCGCGTTTTCCTTTCAGCCCTTCGGCCAGAGTAGAGAACACATCAGCGCGGTCACGTCGGATCCTTCGTTTGTCAACCAACCTCGTTAAGCCCCCAGTGCCCGGCAGAACCCCGAGCAAAGGAACTTCGGGAAGGGAAACCGCGGAGTTGCCATCGTCAACAAGATAAATTTCGTCACAAGCGATCGCCAGTTCGTAGCCACCACCCGAAGCCGTTCCATTAAGGGCAGCGACATACCTTCGTCCGGAGTGTTTTGAATCGTCTTCCATGGCGCAGCGGGTTTCGTTTGTAAACTTGCAGAAGTTTACTTTGAAGGCGTGCGACGAGGTGCCCAGCATGTAGATGTTTGCGCCCGCGCAAAAGATACGCGGCTTGAGGCTGGTGATTACTACAACCTTCACTTCCGGATGTTCGAAACGAATCCGCTGCACAGCGTCTGCCAGCTCGATGTCCACGCCTAGATCGTAAGAATTGAGTTTCAGTTTATAGCCTTGAGCGAGGGTGGCATCTTCAGAAACGTCCATCGATAGCGTCGCGACCGTGCCGTCAATGTTCAGTTTCCAGTGATGGTATTGTTCCGGGGAAGTTTGAAAGTTGATCATTTGCTCGTTGCTCTTGAGTTTGCATGTAGAAGTTCAGAGTTCAGCCTTTAGGCTGCTTCTGTCGCGCCCGAACAAGCTAAAGAGCCACTTGCAAAACTCGTCGTTGAAGAGAGTTTTGAAAAACAAATCATCGAAAACACTAGGAGTTTTGGGATCTGCCTCTTTGGTTACCCCGAAACTCCGAGTTTTGCAAGTGGCTCTAAAGCTTGAACTCTGAACTGCCTAAACCAGCCCGAAGAGCTGCCTTTTGTAAGCCCGCACCTTGCCCATTCGAACGTTCGTTCGGGAAATAGATATTAGTCGTTTCCGAGGTTTTCAGTCAAGTTTGCAACGAGGGAGGACGCAATATTTCAGTCATTTCGATCGTGAGGCCTGTAAGCGGGGCTTCCTTGACAGGCCCGCCGGACGGCGCGTAGGGTGTCAGCCTCCGGTGGCAGTTCTGGGATTACATAGTTCTTTGATAGCACGGACTCGAGTGTTTATAGCGTCATCGGGCTCCGTGATTGTGGAGGCGAATCTGTTCTGGTGAACGGCGCGGTCTTCAAAACCGTTAGTGAGACTGTGAGA
>JBBPIC010000125.1:0-5186 GCA_038040525.1 Acidobacteriota bacterium
GGCGGCTAAGCCGCGGAACCCGGACTCTTCTTTGACTTCTCGGGCAAGGCCAGTTAAAGAGATGCGCAAAAACAAATCACAGCGAGCGCGTTGCTACCGTGAGCTTGCTGATCACTCAGCCGTAGTGAAGAAGGTCGATGACCGCATCGTTGGTTTCGCGGAGTCTGAGCGGCAAGGAATTACAACATCTTCTGATCATCGATTGCGGAAATCCGTGGACGGAGATGAGTAAGTTAGAAATCACTTTTGAACTTAGCATCATTCGATATCGTAGTAGCCCCGTAAGGAGGTGAAGACACGATGTATTGTTCATCTTGCGGCGTGGCCGTCGCGCAGGGCTTGAGCTACTGTAATTACTGTGGCGCAAAGTTAGGTGTAGCCAACGGCGATAACCTCACCACATCATCGGATGTGAAACCTGAAAAACTTATAGAAATGATGGGAGCGGTCTTCGTCTGCGGCCTTATAGGTACCATCGTGTTGATGGGCGTGATGAAAGCCGTACTCCACTTCGATGTGCCGCTTATTATCGCTTTCACCCTGCTAAGTTTTCTGATAATGCTTCTGCTCGAAGGCGTATTCATTCGACTTTTATTTCGTCACAAGCGTGGCGTTGAGGAAGCAGGGCCACGGAAGGAGCACGCAACAAAAGCGCTTGAGCCTGCACAGGCGCGAGTGTTGCCAGAACCAGTGCCCAGCGTGACCGAGAACACCACCCGCGCGTTGGAGCCGGTCCACAACGAGCGAGCATCAAAATGAACAATCGTCGTTAAGGCACGCCCAGCATAACAACAATTAGATTCCGACTTCACGAACAAGAGATTAGATGTTCGATCCGCAGTGCGGAATTGAGACTCCTATCACAATTGCACGGAGCACTTCAGCGCAACCTAATGACGCACTGGCTCTCGGTCCGATCCACGTCGTGCGAAGCGATCTCATTAACACCGTGGCTTCAGCCCGGTAATCAGGAGGAGTTTGAAACGTTTCAAGCCAGGAACTCATCACGGATAGGGAGCCAAGATTTGAAAACTAAATGCGCTAGTCCTGAATAAAGGCTATGAGCAGGTTGAATAACATCCTCAAGAAACAGGTCTGAAACCATGAAGAACTTGATCCTGGCGAAATGCACGTAAGTCACATATACTGGCGACCCCTCGCGACACTCTAGATTTGCTACCGCACGCATTTCGTAGCGCTACTTGAACAGAACCGGAACTCTCACATCATCATGTCAATAATCGTCTGTCGACCGAAAAGTCTTCCGCTCGACAAGCTCGTCGCAGCTGAGCGGCGCGCCGTCGAAGTGAATCCCGAAAACGCATCAGAGAGGCGCATGGTCGCGCGGTCGCCCACTGGCCGCCGCGGAGGGCCACGTCGCATAGCGGTGGTCATTGCGCGGAAGTGGCCCGCCACCGGCGTTCGCTTAAGTGTTTCATTCCTCGATAACCCCTCCGTTGAGCTGCGGTCGCGCATTCTCCTGCACATGAACGCGTGGGGCGACCACGCAAACGTGCGGTTTTCCGAAACGCAGGGTGTTGGACAAGTCCGCATCGCGCGGCTCAAGTCTCCGCCTGACATGGCGGGCTACTGGTCGTATGTCGGCACTGAAATTCTTGAGGCCGAGCCGGACGAGCCGACTCTGAATCTCGAAGGTTTTACGATGCGTGTCTCTGAGAAGGAATTTCGGCGCGTGGTTCGCCACGAAGCGGGCCACACCCTGGGTTTTGATCACGAGCACATGCGTAGCGATATGGTGAAACGGATTGACCGCGAAAAGGCTTTTGCCTTCTTCGATCTGGATCAAGGTTGGTCACGCAAGGAAGTCGAAGAACAAGTCCTCACACCGCTGGCGAAGAGATCAATCATGGGGACAAAGGAGAGCGATCCACTTTCGATCATGTGCTATCAGCTGCCGGGGAAAATCATGAAGGACGGTAAACCGATACCCGGCGGAGACGACATCAACTCAATCGACTTTGCCTTTGCGCGGTCGATCTATCCCAAGCCGGAGCGCCAAACCGCGGCGACAGCCCCCCCGGTAACGTCCCAGCCGTCTGTTTTTGACGCACGCGATGACAACCGCAGCGAAACGCTTGAGTTGGTCGTAATGGATGAGTTTCGTTCGCGAATTGAAGCAGCTGACACCGCGGGCTCGACGCCCAGATTCGCCCAGGTCTTTGCAACCTATTGTGGCGCACGAGTGTCGTCTCGAATGAGACTTCGGGCAGACACACCGAAGGAGAAGGCTTTACTTAAGAAGCAGATGACTCGATTCGGGAAGGGGCAGACCCAACCTGAGGAGAACCAGAAGACATGGTTCGGGCAAATCATTGGCGTGCATGAGCGCATCAAGGCCTATACAAATCGTGAATATGGTTCGTTACCTGGAGATCAAGAGATGATCACGTTCGGTGGACAGCTCTTTGACACACTCTTTCAGGGCGACGTGCGACGGCTGTATGACGAAGCACGCACTCGTCAACGCAGCCGGCTGGATATCGTCCTGACGTCGATGATTCCCTGGATTGCCGAAAAGCCGTGGGAGTTTGCGTATGACCATGGGCGCAAAAGCTTCCTTGCAACCGAGGAGACCCACTTCACTCGGAACGTGCTGACAAACGTTCCGGCCGATCAGATCAGTCGTGCGAATGGCCCTTTGCGCATCCTGGTAGTATCAGCACAGCCCGTCGGTTTTGGACGGCTTTCGATCGATCAAGAGGTCGCCGTGATCCAGCGTGGCTTTCAGCCGCTGGTCGAGGCCAAACTCGTCGAGATCGAGACGCTGGCGCGCGCGACGCCATCAATGATTCACGACCATCTGTCGACAGGAGACTACCAGGTGGTCCATTTCATTGGTCACGGTGTATTCGACGAGGAGCGGGGCGAAGGTTGTCTGATCTTCGTGAACGAGAACGGAGCCGAATATCCCCTGGGCGAGCGGTCCGTACGCGAGATCTTTCGTGGACGGGGTTTGAGCCTGGTGTTTCTGAACGCTTGCGAGAGCGGCCGCGGCGGCCGTGCGGACTTCAATAAAGGCGTGGCGCAGTCGCTGGTCGCGCACGGATTGCCTGCGCTAGTGGCGAATCAATA
The DNA here is from genome assembly GCA_038040525.1 of Acidobacteriota bacterium. Classification (GTDB taxonomy): domain Bacteria; phylum Acidobacteriota; class Blastocatellia; order Pyrinomonadales; family Pyrinomonadaceae; genus PSRF01. The sequence goes on from JBBPIC010000125.1 coordinate 3,094, forward strand.
CAGCGTGCTCGATTCGTCTGCGACATCGTTTGCGCAGCACTTCTACTGGTCTCTGGCCCAGGGAATGACGCTCGGCCAGTCGGCACGCGAGGCGCGGATCGCAGTCAACTATCTCCTGCATGGAGAGCCGATCGACTGGGCCGTGCCGGTCCTCTACGCTCGCGATCCGAACGATAGGCTCTGCGCACGGCCGACAACACCTACGAGGGCGCCGTCGACGGGTGTGCGTGCGTCCGCACGTCGTTCGACGGCCGGTCATGTTACGCGAATCGCTGTCTGGGATATGGACAACGTTTTTCCTCAATTAAGTAAAACTCTGGAGGCGATGAATTCCGCACAAGGAATCTTTGGGTTCGAACTGGCGGATTTGTCGGTGCCGCTGGGTGTGTGGGATCTCGAATCAGAAGACGAGAAACGCTACCTTTGGGCCGAACATCTTGCCAGCAGGCTGCAAAGGATGCCAATGGAGCTGGGCGTTGAAGTATTGGCTTGTGTGACGAGACATTGGATGCGTGACGACAACTGGCTCAACCTTTACGGCTGGTGGCCCGCCGGCCGCAAGCCTCCAATCGTCATTTTTTCCATTGCAGGATTTGAGGAATTGCCCGCCGAGGGGCCTGAAACTGATCGAGCGATGGCAAACACTACTGCTTCTGTCCTGGCGGGTTTTTACGGGGACGTTGACGCGCACATGGGTTCAAAAGATTGCCCAATGTGGTTCAATAAAAGCAGGGATTTCAAGTATCTCGTGGGACAACAGAAATTCGATGCGACGTGCCGCAAGACACTGAAGCCCAAATTGGGTGTGAAGTTTGCTGCGCTCGAAGCATTGCTGAAGACATTCCCGGCGGTGACATAAGGAGGAAATTTGGCGCCAAGAAAGAGGCTTTCATCGAAGCGTGGTCCGGCGCGAACCGAGGTCAACGTTCGCGCCGCTATTGCCAGCGGGCGGAGTGCTGCGAACGACGTGCTCGCCTTCCGAGCGAAACAACTTCGCAAGCGCGCAGCGGTCGAAGCGAAGATGCCGGCGCGCCGGCGCGGACTCGGCGCGCCCGCGCGGGTCCCGGCGAAAGCACGAGCCTTGTTTGGCACGAAGAAAACTGTTGGTGTGTTGATTGCCGAAGGCGACTCCTGGTTCGACTATCCCATGCAGGACGTGCTTCGTTTGCTCGAGGACGATCACCTCTTCGACGTCGAGTCTGTGGCTCACAAGGGCGACTGCGTTGAAGACATGGCCCATTCCAAGGGTCAATTCGAGGAGTTCGCACGCCGTCTGGAGAAATTGCTTCGTGACGGCAAAGTGCCGCGCGCAATTCTGTTGTCAGGTGGTGGAAACGACATCGCCGGCGATGAGTTTGTAATCCTTCTCAACCATGCGGCATCAACGCTGCCACCCTTAAACGAGGACATCGTTCGCGGCGTAATCGACGTGCGCTTGAAGGAAGCGTATGCCAGCCTTATCAGCGCCCTTACCGCCATCGCCAAATCTTACCTTGGGCGGCCGATTCCCATCGTCACACATGGCTACGATTATCCGGTCCCGGATGGGCGAGGTTTCATGGGAGGCTGGTGGAAATTACCGGGGCCCTGGTTGAAGCCCGGTTTCCAGAGAAAAGGACACGGCGATCTTGCGAAGAATACGCATGTGATTGTGCAACTCATCGATCGCTTCAATGCGATGCTCGCAAGCGTCAGTGCGCTTCCGGAGTTTGCGCACGTGCACTACCTCGATCTACGCGGCACGTTGAAGCACGATGGCACGTACAAGAAGCACTGGGCCAATGAAATGCATCCTAACGCGACCGGGTTCGACCTGGTGACGAAGAAATTTGCGGACGTGATCGACAAGATCTGATTGAGCGAACATAAGAGACGATCCACGAACACTCAAGAACTAACGCTAAGGGAACCTCTGATCAAGTCCGCTGTGGGTGATCCGTACCGCGAAGCGGTTATGTAATTCAGCCCAGGGTTGCCGCGTTGCGCGGCTACCCTGGGATCGAATTGGTGAAAGAGCTCAACCCCAACGCTGGGGTGTAATTTCCGTTTCGACATGTACCGGTGGTCTACGCTTCGCTCCGACCACCGGCTAC
>JBBPIC010000195.1:0-1516 GCA_038040525.1 Acidobacteriota bacterium
TGTTCTCAAGTATGTGAATGCCGTTGAGGGCAAGCAGGATCTGGTGGACCTCAAACACGCCGGCGCCCTTTTCGACCCGAATTTGGAAGCGGTAACGCACTTTTGCTGGACCGGTGCGCCGACAGCGAAGACAGCGATAAGGGCAAAGGCCGCAGACAGCCTTGCAGCGGCTTGCCTCAAAAGTAGATTAAAGTCGTAGTTCGTTTTCGTGTTTAGTTCGTGTGACTTCGTGGATCGTTCCTCTTCTTGGGAAAAACGAAGGACGATCCACGAAATCACACGAATCAAACACGAACAAAACACACCTGACTCGGACTAGATCTGACTTCTGCGACAAAGCCCCTTGCAGCAGGGTTCATTCTCATGGTTCGCTCCTTTTGTCTTTCAGGGATGAAGATGAAAGGTCATGCAAGGGTTCTTTTATGGCTCGCTCGGGGTAGTGCTCCGTTACGGTGAGTCAGCCTCAAGCGCATTAACGAAATCATAATACTTAGAGCGTTCTTTGGATTTTTCAATCCTGAATACGACAAGATGCTGTTTGTCTGACTCATCCGCCTCGTGGCGAACTATAGTAGCGGAAAGTTTGAGGTATCCAATCGGTAGACCCAGGGTTAGCTCTACCTGCCTTCCGAGAGTGGAAGCGTTAACGCCATAGGTCTCATGCGAGGGAAGCAAAACTGCAACGGCTTCTCGGTTCAAGTCTTTCACGTAGCCCAAAACCGCATGTTGACGGCGATCCTCGTCGCTTAAACGCGGGACAAGACTACATGTAGCCCAAACCCTGAATCGGGGCGTGAAACGGCGATCTTCATTCAAACGAATAGGCATGGGAGACCTACGTGAGACGATAGTAATTATGGTAGCCAAACGCGAGCAACGCGTCGCGTGGTCTTGACGGCTTCATTCGTGTCTCCTTCCGAGCTTTTGCGAGGGCTACAGGATAGGCACGGGGGTTGAGAAATTCTTGAGGTAAAGAAACCGCAAGGAAACTGCAGAAAAGTGCAGCGATTTTGTAACGCTATGGAGTCGGTAGTGTCCACGTCAAGCTGGAGAGGGCGTTTAGGACATGGTCCTATGTTAAGTCCTTTTGGAGCCTTTCTCGCTCCTTATCAATTTTCCGCGTCAGCCGGCCCTTTTCGCCGCTCCAGAGTCATATGCATCCCGTGTTTCGGACGAAGCGTGACCACCGGCAGGAGCTCCACCGGATGCCCCGGCACGAGGCTCATGCGCCACGATTGCGCCAGAGTGGCGATGACGAGGACGCCTTCCATCCACGCGAAGCCATCGCCAATGCATCGGCGCGGCCCGCCGCCGAACGGGAAGTAAGAGAACTGCGGCCGTGCCTCTTTCGCTTCCAAGGTCCAGCGCTGCGGGTCGAAGCGGAGAGGATCGGGGAAATACCGCCCGTCACGGTGCGTCACGTACTGACTCATGATGACGATGGAACCAGCGGGCACGCGGTAACCGCCGACCTCGTAGTCTTTCAGGGCGCGGCGGCCCAGCACCCAGGCCGGCG
>JBBPIC010000196.1:0-1515 GCA_038040525.1 Acidobacteriota bacterium
GACCCGGTCGCTACTCTATATTGAAAGGGCGCCCCATCGGTTATAACTTGGAGTTGTTCTAAGACCTCAAGTTAAGCCGGAAGGAGAACCCTATGAGAACGTATTATGTAGGCATGGATGTGCATCAGGCAAGCATCGTGATCGTGGTGCTCAATGGTGCTGGCAAGCAAGTGATGGAATCGATCCTCGAGACCGGGGCGGAGACAGTGCGCGGATTTCTCAAGCAGCTGCGTGGGAAGGTGTATGTGACGTTTGAAGAAGGCACGCAGGCGACCTGGCTCTATGACGTGGTGCGGGGATTGGTCACGGAAGTGGTGGTCTGTGATCCGCGGCACAACAAGCTGCTGGCGGTCGGCAACAAGAGCGACCGAGTGGACGCGCGGAAGCTGGCGGAGTTGTTACGCAACGGCTCGTTGCAAGCGGTCTATCATGGCGACAAAGGACAGCGAACGCTGAAAGAATTGGTCCGCAATTACGACTGCCTGGTGGCCGACACGACGCGGGTCATGCTGCGGTTGAAGGCGATCTTTCGCGGGCGGGCGATCGCCTGCGGGGGCCATGAAGTTTATCGCAGTGATCGGCGGGCGCAGTGGCTGGGGAAGCTGAGCGAGCCAGGAGTGAAACAGCGGGCCAGCTTCTTGTATGAGCAGCTGACGGCGCTGCAGGGGTTGCGCCATGAAGCCAAGCTGGTGATGCTCAAAGAAGCGCGCCGGCATCCAGCTTACCAGCTGCTGTTGAGCATCCCGCGGTTGGGTCGGGTGAGCGTGGCGCAGCTGATCGCGATAGTGGGCACGCCTTTTCGCTTTCGCAGCAAGCGGCAGTTCTGGGCCTATGTCGGATTGGCGGTAGTGACGCGGACGAGCGCGGAATACGTGCTGGTGAATGGCGTAGTGCGGCGGAGCTCACGGCCGGTGGCCACGCGCGGTTTGAATCGCAACCATAACCACCTGCTGAAGAAAGTATTCAAGAGCGCGGCGACCAGCGCTTGCGTTAGTGGACCCTTCAAAGCAGCCTACGATGCGCGCCTGGCCCAGGGGATGGATCCCAGTTTGGCGCGCCTGACCATCGCCCGGCAGTTGGCCGCGATAACCTTAGTAGTCTGGAAACGGGGCGAGCAGTTCGCGCCAGAAAGGATGAAGCAGCCAGTGGCTTAAGCAAGTAACTACAGCGACCACGAAGTGAGTGTCAATTGCTGACGCACGCCACTTGCTGAACCGTTAATGCTTTTGCGCAAAGACGTAGGGGTCGTGGGTGAGTATCAAAGGAGCGGGTGTCCCGGCAACGTAGAAAAGAGCTAAGGACCAATCGCTACTATATGCCCCCACGCATAACCAGAAATAGTCATAGGGCCCAGCCCTGCGGGCTGGAGTCTCAAATAGAACCATGGTTGGCAGCTTAGTCTGACCACGATGACGACTATTGAAGTCGCGCTTAAGGAAAGCAAAAAACGGTCAATAAGAGGAGTGAGAGTCACGGTTGAGCAGCTTCGGGGTGTTAAGTGAACTGGCTGCCCGG
>JBBPIC010000126.1:0-5098 GCA_038040525.1 Acidobacteriota bacterium
TTGTATATGTAATCGCGACCCCTTTGCTCATACTCTCGTCCAAATTCAATTTCATGCTGTTTGGATTTGGCGTGGTTTCAATGGATAGTAACTTCACTTTTGCTCTCCCAGCGCTCTACCTATGCACAACTGTCATGTGTGTGAAATTTGTCCTCATTTTAGCACTCGGCTCTTTACCATCGTAACTTGCGGACTCTTCCCAACACACGGACCTGCTCGTTACCGTGATGCGTCTCTGAGCGCAAGACTTGAGTGGCCACTAATCCGTTCTGCCGACCTCGGCCTGAATCCTTCAAACGACGGTAAACTTGTCAGAATTCCAATCCCGCCCCTCACAGAAGAGGGCCGTAAGCAACTCGCAAAACAGGTCCACGAGATCGCCGAAGATCACCGCACGGCAGCAACATTCACTGCGACGCTAATGACCGTTTGAAGAAAATGTTGAAGGACAAACAGATTTCCGAAGACAACGAGCGCGACGGCCCGGAAGAAGTGCACCAACACCTACATCGCCAAGATCGACGAACAGACCATGTCAAAAGGGCAGGAAATCATGAGTGTGTAACCTGGGTGGATAGGTCGATTTAATTGAAATCGCTCTGGATCAAGCAGCACTCTTAAACTGGAGCTTAGCCCGGACACCGAGCGAAGCCAGAACTCTCAACATTAGATCCGTCGAAATATCCTGAGTGTTATGGTTCAGAATAGCCGTAACCCGGGTCCGAGAAGTGTGAGCGAGCCTCGCAACTTGGTCATGAGTCAGTCCCGTCTTGCTGACCACTTCGATTATCTTATCGTTCAAATCGCTGCGGATCTCGATTTCGAGCCCGTCCGCGGGCGTAAGCCCAAGCACTGCGGCAAGCTCACGAGCGTTGCGAGCGACGATTGGCTTAACTTTCTTCATAGGTCATCTCCTCGAGTCTCTTTTGCCCCATAACGATCTCACGCGTCGGTGTTCTCTGGGTTTTCTTCGTGAAGGCATGGAATATCAGAATCGCATCAGCGAGCCTAGCCAGGTAGAAGACTCGATAAGCTCCCGTCCGATCTTTCACCCTTAGCTCCTCAACTCCTTCGGCTACGGACGGCATAGGTCGCGATAATGGCATCGTCAGTGTCTCGCCCTTCTGCAAGTCAAAGATCGCCTTACCCAATTCACGCCTAACGCCTTCTGGAAAGCGCTTCAGAGTGATTCGCGCCTTAGGATGGAACAGCGCCGGCTTCACGCCCACACTGTCTCAGATATGGGACACCGGGTCAAGCCTATAACCCGTATGATTTTTTGAGTGTTTGATTGGATTGAAAGGCGAGCGCCTACTTCCTCTTCAATTACAGCCCGGTATAGTAGATAGCCTTGTCAATCGAACAAATCCTTCAAACGAGTCGAGCGTAATCTGCGCTTTGCCATTGCCGTAGGTCCCGACGCGGCGGCGGTTGTGTGCAGCATCTGAAGCTTGTTGTTTCGTAATCAGAGTGAAGTCGCTCTCAACCAGCCCCCGATACGACGAAAGCGTGGCATTAAAGCCGGACGGGTTAGCAGGCAACAACATCTCAACTCTACCGGACATCGATTTCAGATAGTATCTACCCCCATCACGCAGCTTGCCCGTAAACCGAACGCTACTGTTCGTGGCGATCGCGTCTACGTCGGCATCAATATTCACTAACTCAATCGGGGCTTCGGTGGTTGAGACATCTACGCGACCGGCAGAGCACTTAATTTCAATTGGGCCGGCAATCGACCCGGCACGCAGCGCGCTCTTCGAATTGCTAACGCGAATCGCGCCACTCGAGGTGGCCACCGCCACCAAACCGTTGACGCCGTCAATCTCGACGTTGCCACTTGTTGTTCTAACTTCCGCAGCACCAACGTCTTTCAGAAGCACGCTGCTTCGATCACCCCAAACCGCCACGAGGGTCTCCACGCCGCTGACTTCCAAATCACTGCGCCAGACTCTAATCAACCCAATCTCAGCGTAACGGGGAACATTAACCTCCAGATGAATTTTGAGACTCCTGCCATCGCTTTGCGGTGGGTCGTTGACGCGACTAGTGGGCGCACCAGGTTGGTCCAGATCTGCGTAGTCTGCTTTGATGAGGAGTCTTTTTTCGGAAGACTCCTCATCAGTTTTCACGATCACGACTTCCTCACCGCGAGTGCTGACGGCGTGCGCTTCAACCACATCGCGGTCCCAGCCTTTGACCGTAATGCGACCCGACGTGCGATTCCCGAAAGCTATTTTCACGCCTCGGCTGACATTAATGCTGACTCGGCCATGGTGCCGTTCCTTTTCCTCGCCACCCTGAAATCCTCGTGCAGGTCCCAGCGTCGCGAAACTGAGCAGCAGACAGACTATAGATAAATGAATCATGTTTCTTGAGTGTTTCATAACTGTAGGTGCCCCATGATGGAATCAATTCGCCGCTATCTCACGCAGCACGTCAACCTTCCTGGCGTAAGCAGACAACATGTATTGCACCGCAACGGGATCGTCCGGGTGCTGTCGAACCGCCTGGCGTGTGCCGGCAATTGTGCGGTCGATGGAATTGATCGCCTGGTCGAGTCGTGCCAGGGTCGCTGGATCCATTTGGGATCGTTTGCGATTGGCGTTGCGCGAGAGCATGGCTATGGCCGCGAGGTACTTTTGCTCAGCTTCCCGCACCAGTTGATATGGAGTCCTGGGCCCAACCGCAGGCCGGACCTTCTCCGCACCATTGTTACGGGCGACAACTAATTTCCTTTGGGCCTTCGATCCCGACCCTTTGGAGGTTTCTGACGTGTCGTTAACGCCAACAGGACTGTTCGTTATCGGCATAGCCGGCACCTGCACGGGTTTATTTTCCACCACATTAGTGTTCTGTGGAGTTGGCGGTTGCGTCCCACTTTGCGTGTACTTCATAAAGATTGCGGTGGAGCCAATAGCCAGGAAAACGAGTGCGGCCGTGGCCCACCCGCTGATGCGAGGCGCCTCAAACGTCGTCTTCAATACCGACCATACCGATTGAACTCTTGCCGAGGGCGAGCCGACCCTGTCCTCGACTATGCGCGCTTTAACACCAGCCCACAACTCGGGACTGATGTTGAGGTCGGGTTCATAGCTAGCGTAGATCGCGTGCTCGGCCTCGAGGTCCCGAGCAACAGTGGCGCAGGAGACACAATTGTCAAGATGTTTTCGGACCGCGTGACCAGCCGACTCGTTAAGCTCGCGATCGAGATACTCTTCGATTCTCGGTTGGCATTCTTCGCATTTCATATCTTAGTCTCCAGGTAAGGCCGCAGATGTTGCCTCATCTCGGCCCGCGCGCGATGCAGTTCAATCTTAACTTTGGCCAGAGAAAATCCGGTGATATCTACAATCTCCTGATAGCTGCGTTGCTGAAAAACCTTGAGCGCGAATACCGCCCGCCGTTCTTCATCGAGCAATTGCAGAGCGCTTTCGATCAGCCCGTGCAGTTCTTTGCCAAGGAGTTCCTCAGCCGGTGATTCAGAAGCAACCGGCGTTGAAATCAAATCAATTTGGGTTACACGTCCGGGATCTCTTCCCTCTTTCGATCGCGACCACTCTCGCGAAACGTTCCTGGCGATACCAAAAAGCCAGGTCGAAAATTTCGCCTGATTGCGAAACTCTGAGAGACTGCGATAGGCGCGGACAAAAGTCTCCTGGGTTAATTCTTCGGCCACATCTCGCCGCCCTACCAGATTGTAAAGAAAACCCAAAACCGGACGTGCGTGCCTTTCAAAGAGCAGGCGATAGGCCTCCTGGTCGCCGCTGCAGGCCCGCGCGATGAGATCCTCGGAACTGTTCATCACCACACCGGGCTGCGGGCCATCCAGGTTTTTCAAACCATCCACACCTAATGCCAGACGATCGATCATCTAAAGTGTGCTCTTAAACTCCGAGAGTTTGTTCTTCCTCTTGAATTAAGAAACTCCGGCTGTCACTCTTGGTCTCGCAGACTTAGAATCATTCCTTTGTACAAACCGCGATAGAGCTCACCCGCTAATTTAGGGTTGAGGGTCTTTAGCTTGTCATATTGTGCTATGGCGTCGGCTCGCTGCCTCAGCATGAGTCTCAAAACACCCAGATTGTAAATTGCTTCTCCGAATTCCTGATTCAACTGGACCGCGCGCGCGATGGATTGGGCTGCTTGTTTGTATTGCCCCTGATGGTAGTAAGCCACTCCCAGATTATTGTGGGCTTCAAAAAACCCCGGTTTGATCCTGATTGCTGTCTCGAGATGCTTCACGACGGCTTCGTAGTTACCTACTTGCGAGAAAACCACTGCGAGGCCGTGATGAGCCTCGGCCAGGTCAGGACTACGGCTCATCGCCTGTTCGAAGAGGACCCTTGCCTCCCCATAATTGCCGGTTTCCAAATAGACCTGACCGAGATTGTTAAGCGCAAGCGCATATTCGGGTTTGACTAGAATCGCCTGCTGCAGGAATTCAGTGGCTTTATTCCAATCCCCCATGTGGTAAAACTCCGTTCCCAAACTACAAAGAGCTTCCGGAAAGTCAGGCCTGAGTTTGATGGCTTGCTCGAGAAACTTAATCGCCTCGGCGTGCCGGCCCAGGGCAGCATAAGTAATACCCAGGTCGTTATTCGTGGCCGCATCATCAGGCTTTACAGCAAGCGCTTTATTTAAGACGTCAAGCGCTTTATCGAATTCTCGCGATTGGTAGTGGCTAATCCCCTTTGCGCGAAGTTCAGAAAGGGTTTGCTTAACCGGGCGAGTTCCCTGACCAACTGACACAACCACCGTCGCGTTTACCAAAAGGAAGACAATTGCCGCTCGTAAAGTCTTGTGTTTCATCTTCACCTCCTCGCGACCATAGGTTGGTACTCGGAGAGTTAGTGACGAATAAACACAAAAAGTTACAGAGTAGGAGCGGAGATATGCTTAGCACAAAAAGGTCGTCTACGCCGGAAGCGGTAGCCACCGGGTCGCCTCTCGGCCAGGAGCGCTATGGTAGATGGTGTAATGCTGAGCTTCTTCTCACTAACGCGTACCCGGTCGCTGGTAGCGGGTAGGTTCTTGATTTTAAAACATGAAGTGGATTCGAGTTTGAAGGGCAACGAGGTTCGGTCTCTCTTACGCA
>JBBPIC010000097.1:0-16942 GCA_038040525.1 Acidobacteriota bacterium
AAAATCATGAACAAAATCAGCAAATGTAAAGAAGCGTTAGACGCACTACACTAGTCAATTGTGGGGTGGATGTCTATCGCATGCCTGGTGTGTCGTCTCCCTTGGCGGAATCCGCCAGCATGATTCCATCTGCCAGCATGATTCCATCTGCCAGCATGATTCCATCCGCCAACATGATGCCGTCCGCCAACATGATTCCGTCGGCGAGCATGATGCCATCGGCCAGCATGATTCCGTCAGCCAGCATTATGCCGGTGGGACAGAAAACCTGTCCGCCTCCCAGTGGACTGCCGTCACTGGTCAGTAGGTAATCTCCCAAAGCCAGGCTTGTTGTCCAAAAGTGGGTGTTCAGGCTCTGTGATGTTGTGGTCTCGATTACGCCATCACCAAGCAGATAGCCCTTTCCATAATTTCGCTGATACTTAGTGAGTAACTCTTTTCCTGCGATGACGCCGTGATTCACCACGATACCCTGGGCCCAGGAAAAAGCGTGGCCCGTGATCGTAGTCTGCGCGCTGGGAGCCGACTGGGTTAACAAAGAGGAACCGACCGAGGGTGTACCCCATGAGTCAGTCCGCATTATTTTTGCGATTGCGATTGCACCCGCAACGTTCAATTGGCCCGCGCCCTGCTCGAACGTGTTGAAACCTGCTATAGGCTGTGCGGTATACATCAGAATCATCTTAACCATGTTGGGCGTGAGATTCGGATTTGCCTCAAGTAACAACGCCGCTGTGCCTGCAACCACCGGCGAAGATACCGAACTGCCGCTGAGGTACATGAGTTTCATGTCGGCGGGCGCAGAGTTATTTACTTCCAGTTCGGGATGGATCCTGGCGAGAGCATTGTTAGGTGCCTTCGCTGAGATGATCTTGTTTCCGGGCGCAACGAGGTCGGGCTTGACCAGGTTGTCATAGTGTTTGATGCCATAACTGTCAGTGCTGAAACTTCGGGTTGGACCGTGAGAGCTATAGGTCGCAATTGAGTCTTCATTTCGCGCGTCGCTACCGTAAGTGTTGCTGGCGCCTACCGTTATTGCCGAAGGTTCGTTCCCAGGGCAATGAATACCGCCGTAGACTTTTTGACCGGTAGCAGTCTTACCGCTATTTCCGGCAGCAGCGATGACAATGACTCCCGCATCTACCAGTTTGCGAACAGCCTGGCAGATTGGGTCATTCTTATACGAACTTATAGCAGGTGTACCTAAACTCATATTTACCACTCGGATATTGTAGGTTTTGTGATTGGCAACAACCCAATCGAGGGCCGTTAAAACTCCGGACACAGTGCCCCTACCATTTGCATTGAGAACACGCAGGTTAACCAGATTTGACGCCGAGGCGACGCCTTCGTATATGCCGTTGGTTGGGGCGCTTACTCCCGCGGCCACTGCCGCCACATGAGTGCCGTGACCGTAAGGGTCATCTGTGCGGTTTTCGCCGGTGAAGTCTTTGCTGAACTTGATCTTTCCACTTTGGCTGCTGAAAAGTTTATGTGTCTTATCGATGCCTGAATCAAGAATCGCTATGCTGACACCCGAGCCATCAAGCGTGTAATTGAGTCCAAGAAAGTTCTTCTGAGCACGCATTTGCTGCGCGCCGGTAGTGTTTGTGACGTGACCAAAGCTGTGCACTTCAGTGTCAAGCGAAACGTAGGAGACTGACGGATCGGAAGCAACTACTTCTGCCGAGTCGGCCTTCGCATCAATAACGCTCAAATTGAGATTCGAGAGTGTTGCAATCAGTACCCCGTTAACCACTTGTAAAAGGGAACCCAGCAACCCAGAAAGCACCCCGGAAGACGACGATGACGTATCATTCGACTGAACAATCATTCGCACGCGTGTGTCTCCCTGGCCCGATTGAATCAATTGGCGCAGGTCCGGAGAGATTTTGTCTGTAACCGCAACTTCCGAATTGGCTGCTCGAGCTCTGGTTGGGGTAATGACAATCAGTGTGCAAGAGAGCGAAGCCAGGATGGCGATTACTGTGAGCTTGTTAAGAATACTTGGGACGTTCATCAGATTTTCTCCATACGTGAACAAGAATTCACCACCGTCATCGATAAAAGAAAATTGCGCTTGGTGACGCAATAACCTTCGAGAACTTAAATCCCGAGAGTCTTTCGGAAACTCCCACTGCCATATCGCGCGTGCGACTTAGGCTGGTAAGTGTGTGCCCGCTCCGGCTTTCGCCCGGAGGAGACCTTTATCGTTGACGGTGGTGATGCAAAGATCAGAGCCCTCGCACTTGAGCGCGTTGTCTTTAGCGAGCGTCGTGCCAGTTCTACGGCAAGTAGTAAAAACGAATAAAGAGCAATGATTAAGCTCTCTAAAAGTTTATTTTTAGTTTTTGGAAAACATGAGAAATTCAAAAAGACCGGCGAGCGTTCAACCTGGTTCATGCCGAGTCTATTTGAAATGTTGGTCGCGAATTATCCGAATCGGAAGAAGTTTTTGACGTGCCGCGGCTTACGGTACTGCTACTGAAGAAGCCCTGAGCGGAGGCTCACAACCCTGTTTCGATCGCGATGGAGATGAATGAAATCTAGTTAACCGAGAACGATCAACAGAGTCAGGGTCCGAAGCGGCGGCGATACTCGGTGGAGTTCATGAAACCATTGATCATGATCCGGTAGTCGCCACCCGTCTGATCCATGGTCTGAATCCAGGACAAATACGAAGCATCCGCTGTCCGACGCAGGTAACCAAAGTACTGCATGATCACAAACGCTTCCTTGTAATACTTGTTGTAAACCTCAGAGCTCTCTACCAATTGTCTCAATACCTGTGCTCTCGTCTGCGTGTTGTTATTGCTATTCAGAGTATTGATCCACTCTGCCCTGCTCGGATGATCTGGCAAGCCGACCGTCTGCAATAGCGCGTCAACGAATGCCGTCGGATTGTTGAAGGTTGAGCTGTACTTACTCTGAAATTCCGTCCGTGCCATGAACTCATTAATGTAAGCCACCTTGTTGGCTTCCAACTGATCATTCGTCAGGAACCCGCTCACCTTCGCAAAGTCAGGCATAAATTCGTCTGAGACGGGAATCCGTCCCACCGAAGAATAGAAGCGGTAGATGAAGTAGCCACGAGATTGAAACTCTTCACTGCGGAAGAACCCGGCCGACACTTCGATCCGATCGCATGGAGGAGCGACAGTTATGCCGCAGTTGACCAGAACATTGCGCCAGCCAGCTAAACCTGGCGGGTCCGGTTCGCGGCCCAGGAAGTCAATGTAGTTCTGGCGAATGAAGAAATCATTGCCATCGAGCGGATTCGCTCCAGTAACCGTCTCGTTATCCTGAATCGTGATGTTTGCAGTCATCGTCGAGCCCAGTGTCGTTCCCGTAGGATTGCTCAAGTGGATGGTGAAGGTCTCGTTTCCTTCAGCGTAGGAATCATCCACGAGGGGAATGAATATAGTTTTCGAGGTTTCCCCAACCGCGAAGTGAAGCGTGCCGATGCTGGCAGCATAGTCGCAGCGTGAAGAAGCGATACCATTGAATATGTTGCACTCAGTCAATGCGGCCGTATCGCTGGTTACATAATTAACTGTGGCGGCACCCGAGTTGTTTGTTCGATCGACGAGGATTTGGGCACTCCCACCTCCTTCTCCAACTGAGTAGCCCGAGGCGCTCAGCTGCACAGTGTTTGGTGTAGGTGTCGGAGTCGGCGTTGGTGTCGGAGTTGGCGTGGGTGTCGGCGTCGGTGTAGGTGTCGGAGTCGGTGTCGGAGTCGGTGTCGGAGTGTAAACGGTGCGGGTGCTCACCTCGCACAGCGCCGCCGCTTCATCCGGCGTGATCATGCCGCTCGGCTGGGCGCATCATCGCATCTCTTTTGCGGCGAGACAAACGGCCGGTTGATGATGACCAGCTGGCGTTTTTGAAGCGTTCTCTCAACACTTTTGCTGCAACTTTTCACGCTCGTCTCCTTCGTCTCTTCATTGCTCAACCCTGCTCCAGCACTACAATCCGCCCGCCCGGTGTTCTTGGCTAATAAAGCAGCGTCGGCGGTAGCGGCGAAGATAGACCGCGCCCGGCAGAAAGTACTTAACGAGTTATTGATTAATTTCTTAGCGAGTTGTGGGTGTCCGGATGGCTGAGCCGCGACACGAACAACCGTGGATTAGTTTTGTTTTTCATGATTATCTTCACCTGTGCTATGAAAGGCTCCCAGAACTTGCACCGGAAGCGGCGGTTCCTTGACCTTCCATCTCTAAATGCGCGAATCTGATCGAAATTGGCGGACGCGATGGCCTTTTTTGTGCTACCAAAGACAAGACGGCATGATTCCTTCGAATGGCTGACAACTCGCCACATGAAGTCACTCAACTGCTCATGGATTGGAGCGGCGGTGATCGAGCGGCCCTGGACAAACTAGTGCCGCTGGTTGAGCGGGAGCTGCACCGGCTGGCGCACCACTACATGAATCGAGAGCGTGTTGGTCACACGCTGCAGACAACTGCGTTGGTGAACGAGGAGTATGTACGGTTGGTAGGACAAAGCATAGACTGGCGCAGTCGCGCGCACTTCTTCGGCATCGCCGCGAGAGTCATGCGCCAAATTCTGGTTGACTATGCTCGTAAACGCCACTACGCCAAGCGGGGCGGTAACGCTCAACAGGTCTCTTTAGACGAGGCGGCGATCGTTGCTGAAGGGCGGGCGACCGAAATAATCGTCCTCGACGAAGCGTTACGTGATCTGGCTGCAATTGCTCCCGAGCAGACCCGGATAGTGGAACTGAAGTTTTTCGGCGGGCTCACCAATGAGGAGACTGCTGAGGTCATGGCCCTTTCGGTAGACAAAGTTAAGCGCGACTGGTCCATGGCCAAGACCTGGCTCTACCACCAAATGAAACAGGTGAATGAGTAACTGAAAACGGTTTTTGACTTTGGCCTTGAGTCTTTGGCCTTTGACAAAGGGCCTAAGGCTAAGAACCAGCCAACCGAATTGAGCAATGAATCCTGAACGCTACAAACAGATTCAAGCTCTCCTGCAATCTGCACTGGAACACGAGGATGACAAGCGCGAGGCTTTCTTGCGCGAAGCCTGTGCGGGCGACGAGTCGCTTCGCCGGCAGGTTGAGTCGCTCATGATCTCCCATGAACAGGTGGGCAGCTTTCTGGAATCGCCCGCAGCGGAACGTGTTGCCTCCCTGGTTACAAACGCTAGAGACATGCTGACGGCGGGCGAAGCCCTTGGACCTTACCGAATCCTTTCGCGAATTGGCTCCGGGGGCATGGGAGAGGTCTATCTGGCCGAAGACACAAGACTCCGACGAAAAATTGCTCTGAAGCTCTTGTCTTCGTCATGCACAAAGGACGATGACCGCGTTCGGCGGTTTCGTCAGGAGGCCTCCGCCGCTTCAGCGCTCAACCATCCAAACATTTTGACCATTCATGAAGTTGGCCAGACCAATTCAATCCACTTCATGGCCACAGAATTCATTGAAGGTGAGACCCTTCGCGCGCGCCTGACGCGCGGACCAATGTTGTTGAAGGAATCCCTTTCGGCCGGCGTTCAAATCGCTTCGGCTCTGGCGGCCGCGCATGCCGCCGGAATCGTGCATCGCGACATCAAGCCGGAAAACATAATGCTGCGCCGGGATGGCTACATCAAAGTGCTCGATTTTGGTCTGGCTAAACTTGCGGAAAAGGATGTCCAAAAGCCGGACTCCGATTTGGAAGAAGTCACGAGAATACTGCTCAACACCAGTCCCGGCATGATCATGGGGACCGTCACTTACATGTCGCCTGAACAAACGCTTGGAAAGCAGGTCGATACCCGAACTGATATCTGGAGCCTCGGTGTAGTGCTCTTCGAAATGATCTCGGGCCGAGTGCCCTTTACCGGAGCGACCATGAGTCACGTTATGGTTGCCATCCAGGACGACGAACCGCTTTCGCTTGGCCAGCACTCAAATGAGTTACCCGCCGAGCTCAATGACATCGTGAACAAAGCACTAATGAAGGACCCAGAGCAGCGATACCAAACTGCTGAGGACATTTTTGCTGACCTTAAAGCCCTGGAGGGGGAACTGGAGTTCAAGGACAAGTTGGATCGGGCTGCGCAACGTGGGACGAGTAGCGGCGCTTTCGTTGCGGGCCCATTATCGCCGGGTGAAACCGCTGTTAACGTACCCAACAATCTGCCGGTTCAATTGACTCCGTTAATAGGGCGCAACACGGAAGCATTGGCGGTCAAGAAGCAATTACTGCGAGAGGACGTGCGATTGCTGACGCTAACCGGTCCCGGCGGTACCGGCAAAACTCGTCTCTGTTTACAGGTAGCGGCGGACCTGCTCGGCGTCTTTCCCGACGGCGTGTTCTTTGTCCCCCTGGCAGCCATCAACGATCCAAACCTCGTAGCTTCCACAATTGCGCAGACGCTCGGCGTCAAAGAAGTCGCTGGTAGCGACTTGATGGAAAGGCTGAAAGAGTATCTTCGTGAGCGACAGATATTGCTGGCGATCGACAACTTCGAACAAGTAGTTGCGGCGGCACCCTTGTTGGCGGAATTGTTGAACTCTGCCCGGAAGCTAAGAGTTTTGATGACCAGCCGCTCCAGGTTGCGCATTACCGGGGAACACGAGTTTGCGGTGCCGCCGCTGGCTCTGCCCACCGCCGGCCAAGCGGTGACGCCGGCAACGCTGAGGCGTTGTGCCGCGGTGGAACTCTTCGTTGAGCGGGCAACCGCGGTGAAGCCTGCCTTCGCGCTCACGGATGAGAATGCCCGGGCCGTGGTAGAGATATGCCAAAGACTCGACGGTTTGCCTTTAGCAATTGAACTTGCTGCCGCACGGATAAAAGTGCTGCCGCCACGGGCGTTGCTGGCGCGGTTGGAAAGTCGCTTGAAACTATTGATGGGCGGCGCGCGCGACCTGCCATCGCGACAACAGACAATGCGAGGAGCAATTGCCTGGAGCTATGAACTGCTGAATGAGGGGGAAAAGAAGTTGTTTCGCGGGCTCTCAGTCTTTGCCGGCGGCTGCGAGCTCGAAGCTGCAGAGGCTGTATGCACTGAGGCCGGGGACCTGGAAATTGATGTTCTCGACGGGGTGTCGTCACTAATCGATAAGAGCTTATTGCAGCAAAAGGAAGGGGTGAATGCTGAGCCGCGTTTCACTATGCTCGAAACAATCACCGAATACGGCTTAGAACAACTAACTGCGAGCCTCGAAGCTGGGGCGTTGCGAAGAAGGCATGCTGATTTCTTTCTCAAGATGGCAGAGAAAGCCGAGACAGAGCTGCTCGGATCACAGCAAGATACCTGGTTAGATAAGTTGGAGATCGAGCACGGCAACTTTCGAGGTGCGATGCGTTGGGCTGAAGAAAATTCAGAAGCAGAAATAGGATTACGCCTGGCGGTCGCGCTATGGCGCTTCTGGGAAATGCGTGGCTACCTGGCGGAAGGTCGTGAACGATTGTCAGCGCTTCTGTCGTTAGCAGGAGGGCCGACGAAGGCTCGCATCAAGGCGCTCTATGCCGCCGGAGTGCTCGCGGACTCTCAGTGTGACTACGCGGCGGCACGCGCACTGTTCCAGGAGAATCTGGAACTGTATCGCAAACTGGGAGACAAATGGGGAATAGCTAACTCGGCGAACAATCTCGGCATCGTCGCCCTCAGGCAACATGATTACGCGTCTGCCCGCTCGCTCTATGAAGAAAGCCTTGCGATCTGGTGCGAGGTTGAAAACCAAAGTGCATTAGCGCTCTCGCTTAGTAACCTGG
This sequence comes from Acidobacteriota bacterium, assembly GCA_038040525.1. Taxonomy (GTDB): domain Bacteria; phylum Acidobacteriota; class Blastocatellia; order Pyrinomonadales; family Pyrinomonadaceae; genus PSRF01. The sequence continues at coordinate 7,731 of JBBPIC010000097.1, forward strand.
GAAATGTAGCAGATCTGTGCGGTGATTATGTTGCGGCGCACGGCTACTACCAGGAGAGCTTGGAAGTATTTAAACAATTGCAAGATGGGCGAGGTGTGGCTCTATCACTCGGCCACATGGGCGACGTTGCGTTGCATCAGGGTGAGTATGACTCAGCCCGCGACTTCTACGACAAGAGCCTGGCGATATTGATGGAGATTGGTGATAAACGCGGGGTCGCCAGTTTGCTCACTGATATGGGCGATCTGGCTTGCGAGCGCGGCGACTACAATGCCGCCCGTCCTTTTTACGAAGAGGGTCTCGTGATCTTCGGTGAATTAGGAGACGTGCGCGGCATCGCAGAACTATTTGAAGCTTCCGCGCGAATGGCCGGCGCACGAGCTCGGCCCGAGCGCGCACTGCGGTTAGCTGCTGCCGCCGCCGCGTTGCGAGAGGAGTTTGGCGCTCCGCTCTCGCCCGACGACGAATCTAAGTTGAAATGTAGTTTGGATCTGATACGGCAGACGCTTGGCCAGGCGGCAAGCGGGGTCGCGTGGGCGGAAGGGCGAGCAATGCCAACTGAGAAAGCCATCCAATATGCGTTAGCTTCTGACACGGTCTGAGACTTTGTGAGCCGAAAACCACCTTGACAACCCACCCTGAGCCGTACATCGTACGAAACAATTCAGCCGCAATTTAGCATTGAAAGGAACATGCCGATGCCACGTTTCATGGTAACTCGCACCCTACCACCTCTCAATTCTGAACAGCTTGAAGCAGTTGGGAAGAGTGTAGTTTCAGCCTGCGAACAATTGGGGATGCAATGGATTCGCAGTCATGTGACTGCTGACGGTAAGCATTCTTTCTGTGAGTTTGAGGCACCGAGTGCCGACGCCTGTCGTGAACACGCCGCCAGCTCCGGTCTTCCGGTAGATGACGTTATTCCTCTAGGCATGGAGATCGGTCCAAGCCAGTTCCAGTAGTAGGCCAGGATGCCATGGCGATTCACGCTGTGGGCTCGACGTCCGCTAGCGCGGACTGGGTACCGCTACGTCTCATTCTCACCTGGCTTAGCCAGGCGATCGGGCAACACGTTGAGCAGGGCAGACACATCAGCTTTACGAGTTTGGCCCCTTCTGCCGGGACACGCGCGAGCGCGTCCTTCTTCGCGATGGCCGTCCTGTTCTCCTTAAACAAAGAACCTACCCGTACGTCCAGAAAGGCGATCTACTCTCTGACGATGCTCCCGTTCGTCAAGGCCAGGCAATACAAACTTGCACCCGCAGCCCAGGTCGACCCGTAATTGACCGATCCTCTCAAACTGACAACCCAAATTGATGTGATCGTTCTACCACTCGGCGATTCGTTCAGAAAACTCAAGAAAATTCGAGATTCCCTCTTTCATCCTGATAAGGCATGAAGCTTGCCCTAGCCGGCCCAAGCGCTTGCGTTCGCTTAAAGGAAGTCAATTCAAATAATCGTGTAGAGGCCTCTGAATGAAGAAAAATAAACAATCTCCTTTTCTCTCCCTGGTAACTGTCTTCGCATTAATGTTCTCGTTGTGCGCAGGAATGCTGCGCCCGGACGGAGTTCGCGCGCAGTCGGCGACCGCGAAAGCGAACAGCACCAGCACAGCCACAACGAATTCGGCGCTCGCCAAATATGCAGAAGACCTGACAAAACTCGCACGGCGTGGCGCACTCGACTCTGTCACGGGAGATGAAGCGGCGCTTAATCCAACTATCCGGATTCTACTGCGCAGCAAGCAAAACAACCCCGTGTTCATCGCCGCAGACGGTGGCGAATCAAAAGCACTGGTTTACGCTCTCGCGCGACGAATCGCTACTGGTGATGTACCTGAAAGCCTGCGCCAGACTCGATTTTATAGTCTGAATCTCTTTGCGCTGCTGGAAGGTTTAAAAAGTTCTTCGGATCTCGATGGCCGGTTGAAAGCTTTATTGTCCGAAATCGCGAGTGTCGACGGCAGTGCAATTCTCTACGTCGAGCAGCTACACCAATTTGTAGGTTCGCGTGCTGCTCAGGAGGTATCCGAGAGGCTTACGCAGGCGACGATGGAAGGCAGAGTACGCCTCCTCGGAGCAACGTCGGTGGGTGCTTATGAGGAATACATCGCCAGCGACGCGTTGCTTGACGGATTGTTCACGCAGGTCAATCTCGAAGAGAGCATCAGCTCGTCAGAAACGAGCGACAGTAAAGATGCTCGTAAGGATGCCGGCGGAAGTAATTTCGATTTCCAGGGGGAAAAAATATCGCCAGATTTAAAGCAGGTGATGGAAGGCGCCCGTTCCAGCAAGGATCGGGTCAGCATCATTCTGCAAGCTGACGATGTGAAAAGCGGACAGCTCAGCGAGCTATTCAAACGTTACGCCATTACAGTCAATGCACGCATGACGAACCTCGGCACGCTCGTGGCCGAAGTACCGATCAAGGCGCTTGATGAATTGGCGCAGCGGAACGACGTCAACCACCTCTCGCTCAACAGAGAAGTAAAGTCCTTTGGTCATGTAACCAATACGACGGGCGCTGATGCTGTTCGCGCGCAAACTACGACGTCCCTACTCGGTGGCACAACTAATTACACACTAGATGGCAGCGGCGTTGGCATCGCCATCGTGGATTCCGGTATTGACGATGGTCACAAATCATTTCTGGGGCCCACCCACAACGTTCGCCTTGTTTTCAGCAAAGATTTCACCGGTGAGAATCGCACCGATGACCCCTATGGTCACGGCACCCATGTGGCTGCGACCGCAGCCGGGAATGGCCGCATCGCCAACGGAAAGTATACCGGGATTGCGCCCAACGCCAACATCATCAACCTTCGCGTACTGAATAAAACTGGGGCTGGTTCTGTGGCCGGGTTGCTTGGCGCGCTCGACTGGCTCATGACCAATCGCACGACCTATAACATTCGCGTCGTCAATTTGAGCCTGGGGATGCTGGCGATCGATTCATACAAGAATGACCCAGTTTGTCGGGCTGTACGAAAGTTAGTAGATGCTGGCGTCGTCGTCGTGGCCGCTTCAGGGAACAACGGCAAGAATAGTGCGGGACAGAAACTTTATGGTCAGATCCACTCACCCGGCATTGAGCCTTCGGCAATCACTGTGGGCGCTTCCAACACTTTTGGAACAAATGGACGCGCAGACGATGTAATGGCAACCTACAGTTCGCGTGGTCCGACCCGCGGATCCTGGACAGATGCCAGCGGCGTCAAGCATTACGATAATCTAATAAAGCCCGACTTGGTTGCTCCCGGAAACAAGCTGGTTTCTGCTCAAGCCGATAACAATCACCTCGTAACGCAACACCCGGAATTGAAGGCGGGCGTTAGCGACAATGAGAACCGTCGTCAGATGTATTTGAACGGCACGTCGATGGCTACGCCAGTATCTGCTGGTGCTGCTGCTCTGCTAATGCAGGCCAATCCGAAGCTAACGCCGAACATGGTGAAAGTGCTTTTGATGTATACGGCGCAGCAGCTTCCTGGGTTCAACATGTTCGAACAAGGCGCTGGAGAAATCAATATAGAAGGCGCCGTGCGAATGGCTAAAATCGTGAACACAGGTCTACTGTCGACTGCGCTTCTTGGTACCCCTCTCTTAACCACTTCAGTACCGTCCCCTCAAACCACAATTGCGGGACACACATTTACCTGGTCACAGGGGATCATCCTCAATCATACCTATGCCCGAGGAATTGATTTGATCACCAAGTATCAAAAGATTTATGGCTTGGGTGTGCTCCTCAGCGACGGTGTACTGCTCAGCGATGGTGTACTTCTCAGCGACGGCGTACTCCTCAGCGATGGTGTGTTGCTGGGTGACAGCATTGTAACCAGCAATGGCGTCCTCCTGGGCGATGGCGCGCTACTTTGCAGAAGTGGGGTTCTACTCGGCGACGGAGTGTTGCTGAGCGACGGAGTGTTGCTGAGCGATGGCGTGTTGCTCAGCGATGGCGTGTTGCTCAGCGACGGCGTATTGCTCAGCGACGCCTACCTGCAGGCGCAATCTGCTGCATTCGGCGGTGATGCGACCTCTTCGATGGAACTAGAAGTGGATACCGGGGTTGATTACCTGGGCTACTGAGGCACCCCAATGCATAGCCCAAACATTCACACAAAATCAACTCACCCCACAACGGAGTTTACAAATGATACAGCTTGAGGGTTCCCCATCACTCAACAACCTGACGACTACGGTAATGGCTGAGACGCCTTACTTGCCGGAAGCCAACGTCACCGTCGCTGTCTTCGAATTGACAAAAGAAGATCGCAACGAGGTTTTCGCCTTCTTGGCCGAACGACCGATACACACCGTCTGCATAGCGGGATTCATCCGCGACAACGGTTTTGTGAGCCCTCACAATCGGGGCACCTTCTATGGCTGTCGCAATTCAGAAGGTCGGTTGGAAGGTGTCGCAATGATCGGACATGCCACCCTTATTGAAGCGCGCACGGCTCGTGCGATGAAAGAGTTTGGATTCGTTGCACAATGCTTCCAGCATTCGCACATGATTTTGGGAGAAAAGGATAAGGTTGAGCAGTTCTGGGACTTCTACGCCGACGAGGGGCAGCAAATGAGGCTTGCCTGCCGAGAATTGCTATTCGAGTTGCGCCAAGCTATGGAACACCGGGAAGAAGTTGAAGGCCTGCGGTTGGCAACTCTCGATGATCTCGACCAAATCCTACCAGTGCAAGCCGGGATGGCTGAATGTGAAAGCGGCATCAACCCCCTGGAGGTTGATCCTGAAGGCTTTCGCGCAAGATGCACTCGCAGGATAGAAATGGGTCGCGTGTGGGTGTTAGAAAACGATGGGGAGCTGGTGTTCAAGGCCGACATTCAGGCTGACACCCCGGATGTAATCTACCTTGAAGGTGTCTGGGTGAACCCAGCTGAGCGCAGTAAAGGAATTGGCAGGAAGTGCGTAAGACAACTCGGTCGAGATTTGCTTTCACGAACCAAGTCGGTCTGTGTCTTAGTAAACGAAGAGCACGAACGGGCGCACACGTTTTACCGAATGTGCAATTTTAAAGTCCGCGGTATATATGACTCCATTTTTCTTCGTCGACCCGACTCTTCACCGCGCGAGGGAAACTAAATAACCCGTATAGTTAACGCTTTCCGTAGATCATTAGGCTGCGTCTTTATCGTGACGAGACTCGAGTTGCAATAATACTAATACCGCAATCATTCGTTCGCCGAACAAAAGTTGAACCCCGTCCGCCTAGTCTCGTGAAGCTGCGTCCGCAGAGTCCTCGATTCGCTGCAGTTCAAACTACGACCACAAGTATCAGAGCTGACGATACGCAAAGAATCCGTTCACTCTTGAATTTGCCATTCTCATGCACAAAGGCATCCTTCTCATTTGGTCGTGCCTAATGTCGTGCTGTGGGCTTCGGGATAGTAGCCTGACCGTAAGGGAGGGTCTAACGTCGCGTATGACGCCCTCCCTTGGTCGGGGTATAGCCCCGTTTCGCTTACACGCTTAGCAACACGATTTGTTACGGCGGCTGTCGAACTGATGTGCACCAGGTTTGGGTGTTATGTAAACCACCCGAGCGTGAAATTCCTAAAGCTACTAGCCAACCGAATACTCACACACCAGCAACAGGTCATCAACGGTCTCGGCCAAAGCAGGTGAGTTGGTTGTCAGTACCCATTTCGCTTCCGCCGGCGGTCCCTTGGTCTCTTGAATTACTTCTGGTCTTTTCTTCGGAGCGACGATTCCCAGCCATTTGTCTTTGGGCCCGAACTCAATGGTAGTCTCCTCGCTGGTTGGTGGCTTAAGTTTCAAAGCCAGAGCGGAAGCGGCTTCCTCTGTGACGCCATCCTTTAGAACCGCGTAAAAGGATACTTTGCCGACCGTGACTTCTTTGCCCCGGAACAAGAATGGGAAGCGGTCCTTGGTCAGCGCGAATGTTCCAGTAAATGGGCCTGCGCCCTGCGTGCGAGTAAACTGATGCCACTCAGTCGGAAACTCGTGCCTCAAGCTAAAAAGACGCGCCTGCGGCTTGCCAGCTTCTTCGCCGATCGCATCAGCCACGGCCTTTCTCGCGGCTTCCTTCAACCGTTCCCCACCCTCCCGTGCGGTGTAACGAATATGCAGCACCACATCCGCAAGTGTGTTGAAGTCGAAGCCGTTGGATTCGGGATCCATTTCGATTCGCCACCTTGAAATCGCACCTGCTCCCTCAAAGGGCAAGTAACGTTCGTCAAAGAACGTGGTCTCTTGCGGCTCCTGCCCTTCATCGATTAGTAGTGGCCGTATGCTCGATACGTGAAAGGATGATACGCTCGTCGTCTTAGCCGGTAAAACTTCATTCATCTGTCAAAGTTAGAGGAGAACTATGCACAGATTGGTCAGATCATCGGTGAAGCATTCTTCATGCTCTTGACGGCCGACAACAGCTTCCAGTCAGATGGTGACCAGACGACGCTGCTAAAGAGACTCGATGCTTACTGGGTGGACCACCCTGCCGCTGCTGGCGCGCCGTCTCCGTTTTCCTCCTTGTGAGGCACCTCGGTCATGAAGTGAGCCTGTGTAGCGTCTGTTCTCTGCTGACATTCGTTCCGGAGGATTAATCCGCAAATGAATGAGTTATCAGAACCAACGATTGTGATAGCAAGGCGGCGCCGCGCGGGAACGCGGTGGCGAAAACATATTCTGCAGCCCTTGCGCGATTACAGATGGACTGTGCTCGTGGTGCTGGCGGTTACTGCACTGCTCCTCGGGTGGTACGGTTTCTGGGTGCATAAGGCGGAAGCAGACTCGCTGTTTCTTAGTCGGGGTGGCTTCTCGTGGCGTAAAGCACCAGGTCTGCAGCTTAAAGGTTATTCGTGGTTGGATACTTTTTACCTTGGGCTGCAATTGTTCACGCTCGAATCAAGCGTTGTTATCAATGGAGACGTCGCTTTGCCGTTGCAGGTAGCACGAATTCTAGCGCCGGCAGTAACGGGCGCAACGGCGGCGCTGGCCCTCCTGGCAGTTCTTTCGGATCAGTTTCAACTTTTCCGCCTCGGGTTCGTTAAAAACCACGTTGTCATCTGTGGGTTGGGCGCGAAGGGTTGGCTGTTCGCGAGACGGTTCAAAGAGCATGGAGCTCGCGTCGTGGTGATCGAGCATGATACGGGCAATCCAATGCTCGAACAGTGTCGCGAACTGGGCATCTTCGTACTGCAGGGAAGCGCAACCGACTCTGAGATATTGTCCAAGGCGCAGATTAGCAAAGCGCAGTTGCTCATCTCGGTGTGTTCAGACGATGGCATCAATGCAGAGGTGGCGGCCAAGGTGCGCGAGCTGGCAAGCAATCGAGACAATCGATTTTTAGACTGCTACGTCCACATCGTCGATCCGCGCCTCTGCGACTTACTCAAAGAGCGTGAGATCGCAGCCGGACGCAAGAACGGTTTCATGCTCCACTTTTTCAATGTCTATGACAGTGGCGTACGCGGTCTGCTTGGGGAGCACCCGCCCGCCGGGAACCAGCACCTCGGGCAGCGGCACGCGCCGCCGCACATGCTCGTAATCGGGCTTGGTCCACTTGGCGAGAACCTTGTGGTGCATGCCGCACGACAGTGGAATGACTGCGAGGCCGGGCAGCGGGGCGAGTGTTTAAGCGTCACGGTGGTCGATCAAGAAGCGGAGATGAAGGTCGCGGTCTTGAGCGAGCGCTATCCGAAGTTACGAAGCGCTTGTCAATTGACTGCTCTCCAAATGAGCATCCACTCGCCTGAGTTCGAAAAAGCGCAGTTCCTGGCCGCGAACGATGGGCCGGATATTACATCCGTGTACGTGTGTTTGGATGCGGACGCTTCAAGTTTATCCGCCGCGCTCGCCGTGTTTCAGCAGATGAGGGACCAAAGCGTTCCGGTTGCGCTGTGCGTCGCGCGCGACGCGAGTCTGGCAACGCTTGTTCGCGAGATCAACAGCAGCCTGGGTGACTACAAAAATCTGTCGGCTTTTGATCTATTGGAGCGGACGTGTCAGCTTGATCTGCTGCTCGGCGGCACCAACGAAACTCTCGCGCGCCTCATCCACGAAGACTATGCCAGTAACCAGCAGAAGTCAGGGGCCAGCCCAAAAACTAATCCTTCGATGGTCACCTGGGAGGAACTTCCCGAAAGCATGAAGGTTTCGAACAGAGCGCAAGCCGCGCATATTGGAGAGAAACTCGCTACCGTCGGTTGCGCTCTGAGGCCCTTGACGGACTGGGGTGCCAGAGCATTTGACTTCGAGCCGAGGGAGATAGAGTTGATGGCGCGGCTGGAGCACCATCGATGGGTCGAAGAGCGCCAGCGCGAAGGTTGGCGATTCGATCCCGAACCGAAAGATATTGCGCGGAAGACGAGTCCGCACCTCGTCGATTGGGAAGGGTTGCCGGAAGAGGTCAGGGAGTATGACCGCAACACGGTGCGCGCGCTATCCGCTTTTCTTGCTCGTGCTGGTTATCAAATCTACCGGAGAAAATAGCTTGATCTACGTACCTGCACCGATCGACACTTCCGGAGTCACTCTCAGCGGCGGAATACTCGAATTAACCGAGTTGCTGGCAAGGAACGCTCATGAGGTTTGGGCACGGCAGCGCCTGGCGGAAGGCTGGCGCTACGGCGCCGAGCGCAATGATGCTCGCAAAGAACACCCCTGCCTGGTCCCTTACGAACAGCTCCCTGAGTCTGAGAAAGAGTATGACCGGCAGACTGCAATGGAGACGATCAAGGCAATTCTGGCTCTGGGCTATCGGTTGGAGAATACTTAAACAGAGGTGATTCGGGCTGCGACGGTTTGACCAGTTAAGAATATGAAAGAGTCAGGAGAAAGCAAAACGTCGCTCGACGGGCAATTGTTCCGTAGCCTCAGCAGATTGATTTCATAAATCAACCGATGGCCCGGCCTCACCGACAGCGCTGCTCCGAAGAGGGATCGGGATCACCGCTCAGGCCACTGCCCTAGCTGGTTCCCGTGCGCCGCGTAAAACCTATACAGCGCGAGTCGCCGCCAAGCGATTCCAATCGCGCCGTTGCGGTTGAGCTGGTTTGCCGCTGTTATCTGATCGCGATTGGGTTGATGATCGCCTGCACCCCGCCGGTGATGCGGGCGGGGCCGAGGGTGAACAGGAATTCCCAGGCCTGATCCTTGACCATCTCTTCGGTGTTCATGTTCTCAAGTATGTGAATGCCGTTGAGGGCAAGCAGGATCTGGTGGACCTCAAA
>JBBPIC010000016.1:0-106746 GCA_038040525.1 Acidobacteriota bacterium
ACTACATAACCGCTTCGCGGTACAAATCCAAGCCGAGACTTATTCAGAGCTTCCTACAGTTTATCGGACACACTGAGCCAAAACTGACCCAGTACCCGAACTACACGGCAACAATATACTTGGCTCATCAACCTACTTCCGTCTTAGTATCGCCGAAGAGATCAATGTGATGATCAAGCCGACCGGGAACGGCTCAACGAAGGTGATCGCCGCATTGATAAGGGGATTGTCGTACATTGACTTGAAACTCTTCATCTGCTGAATCTGGGCGTCAATTACCTGCTGACTCTCGCCCGAAGCCCTGATCTTCTCGATCGCGTATTGGACGTACTTGTCTCCAAAATCAGGCATCAGCTTAAAGTAGATGATTTCCCATACCACCACGTAGCAAACACAAGCGATAACCGTGATCAGGATTCCCACGGCAAACGCCTTACCGAAAGTTATCTTCCCGCCGGCAATATTTTCCCGATACGAACGGATGCCGAAGAAAACCATCAGGAAGGAGACCACCATGGTCGTGTAACCGATGATTTCACCTTTGTCGAAACCGATCCGGTCCACCAACGAAAGCATAGCCAGCATCATCGCCGCCATGATGGCTCCGGCGATAAGCCCGAACGTTATGACTGTCTTTTTCATTGTAGGTTGTGTCCTATCTAAAGGAATTTTTACGAACGGGCAAGAAAATAGAGTCCAGGCGTAGTTCTGTCGTCATACTTTCGGGTGATTTCTTACTAGCGAAGTGAAAATGATGCTTTTGGGTGAGTAGCGAAGTGGCTATTTCGGGATCAGGCCCATCTCTTTTCCGAGTTGCACCGCCTGCGTGCGGCGCTTGGCGCTTAGCTTTTCGAACACTCGACTCGAATGGGTCTTTACTGTGTTCTCGCTGACAAAGAGTTTTTCGGCAATCTCACGGTTACTGAGACCTGCGGCCATCAACTCAAGAATCTCGAGCTCGCGCCTGGTGATCCCCAGTTGAACCACCCTTTGTTCGTTCAATGAAAACGGCTGCCCCGCTGGAACAAGAACCTCTCGTTCGATGATGATTTCTTTGTTCTTCGTAAACTTGAGTCCCAGCCAAATGCCTAGTATCACAAACACAGTTGCGATCAAGCCACCGTAGATTTCTACAGAATGCTCAACCACAAGAAAGCGATACTCAATCAATTTGAGTACGACAATTAGCACTCCGCCGAGTATGCCGTAGATCAGAATCTGACGTTTCATCAGTTAAGTCGCTGTTACCTGATCTGGAAGCCGAAGACGCCGGTAGCGCGTGGACGTAAAAATGAAAGGTCGAGATTACTTTCTATTGTAGAGATAAGGTCAGTCGCAGAGCCGCGTCTACCTTTGTCAAATCCCTTAGATTGCCAAGAACGCGATCAATCTCAGCCTCATGGATGGTGGCAACATTATCGGTCATCACAACGGAGTCCATTAGTACGCTTGCCTCGCGTCCCTGCGAAGAATTCAGCAGCAGCTTTACCCGACTTGGGTGCTCCGCACGCGACATGTTGCTGGTTATCATGGCCACTATGGTCTGTCGAAGGTCAGTGTTCAAATTGTCTGCTTGGATTACTAGCGCCGGACGGCGTTTTGCGGTACGAAGATTTGAGTCAGGAAAGAGAACCAGCACGACATCGCCGCGCTTATAGGGCATCGTATGCTTCCATTTCCGGCAGTCCCCAATCTTCCGCGAAAGCACCTAAACGAGCGCGCAGACTTGCAGCTTGCGCTTCGTTTATCCCTCGCTCTGAGAGGTTGACTGCGCCCTGCGGTAGAAAAGTCACAATCACACGAGCTTCATCGACGTCGAGAGGAGTTTCAGACAATTCGATTTTACCGTTGCGAAAAACACCTTCAACTGTCTTTGGTTCGGTGGACATTTCCCTTCTTATAGCACTCGAAAACTCACCCCCGCAACACCAAAAAGGCCGAGCACCAGACATGAATAAAGGGAAGTTTAGTATAATACCGCCCTCTCCCAGCTTATTTACCAACACAGGAGGCTCTCTGATGACCTTATCAACAAGAGACGTGGAGGAGTTTGTCGAATGCTGGCAAGAAACGATGGGTAGGAGTTCTATTCTTCGGCCGTACAATTCGCGCAGGGAAGCGCTCGTTCTATCTTTCGACGGTGAGTTGAATCCATTCTTAAACTACACAAAGGGATATCACTATCCTAAGGAGAAGCGAATCTACTTCAAGACGGTACCAAGAGTTATTCATGAAATTGGGAAGACCATGGCTCCTTACCGAGGGACTGGCGGGAGAGTGTTTATCGACAACGAAAAAGCCTATTACGTTGACGAATCGTTGATATCAACTGATCTGTGTGAAATTAGTTGGCCGGAGGTCGAGACGTTGTTGCGGAGTTAAGAGGTTATTGGAGGGCTTCACGACTACGTGCGACCTTCACGTTGACTAAAGTGAAGTGGAACTGACGAGGGATCGCGACTGTTCCATTAAAGCAATGAATCTTCGGAAGTGATGCTCGGCATCGTGAGGGCCGGGCGCAGCTTCGGGATGATATTGAACCGAGACTACGGGCAGAGACTTGTGGCGCATGCCTTCGACACAGCGGTCGTTGAGGTTTATATGTGTGACCTCCACCTCGGCCGGAAGACTATCAGCCTCGACCGCAAAGCCGTGATTGTGCGAAGTAATTTCGACTCCTCCATGTTGCAAGTCTTTGACCGGCTGGTTGCCGCCCCGATGCCCGAAAGTGAGTTTGAAGGTCTTGCCGCCAAAAGCGCGTCCCAGCAACTGGTGACCGAAGCAGATCCCAAACGTGGGAACCCTGGCGCTCATCAGCCTTTTGATTTCCTCTACTTCTCGATTCATTGACGCAGGATCGCCGGGGCCGTTGGAAAGAAAAATCCCATCAGGCGCCAGCGCCAGGACTTCATCGGAGCCGGTCGAGGCCGGTACCACCGTGATGCGACAACCAAGTCGCGCCAGTGCTCGCAAAGAATTCCGTTTTACACCAAAGTCATAACACACAACGTGAAACCGTTCAGCACCTTCGGGGGCAACTTCATACGGCTGATTTGTGGTCACGACGCTCGCCAGTTCGCGATTTTCCATCGCGGGAGCTTTGAGCGCTTTTTCAATTAAGCTTCTGTCATCGAGATCAATCGTGGACAAGCATGCACGCATCGCTCCCTTATCGCGGATGTGTCTGACGAGGGACCGCGTGTCGATACCTTCGATCGCTACAATGTTCCAGCGTTTTAGATAAGCGTCGAGGGTTTCTTGCGCCCGCCAGCTTGACGCCATGCGGCTCGCTTCGCGGACCACGAAGCCTTCGACCCACGGCCGCGACGATTCTTCATCCTCGCTATTGACTCCGTAGTTGCCAATCAGTGGATACGTCATGCAAACGATTTGGCCAGCATAGGAAGGATCGGTGAGCACCTCCTGATACCCGGTCATGGACGTGTTGAAGACCATCTCACCACACGACTGTCCTTCAGCAGCCCATGAGCGGCCGTGGAACGTGCGGCCATCTTCGAGCGCGAGTAATGCGGGACTGCGTTTATGCATCGTCATTCGTATTTTCCCAGACCAAAGTCAATCATGAATGGGCTCAAGGTTGGACTGGCCTTGCCCGAGAAGTCAAAGAAGAGTCCGGGTTCCGCGGCTTAGCCGCCGCACATCGCGGAAAGGCTCTGCCTTTCCGGAAACGGCAATTTGAAATTTTGGAGGCTATGCCTCCGATTTCGAGGCATAGCCTCGAAAAAAGGGAAAAGGCAACCAGCGGAAAGGCAGAGCCTTTCCGCAGTGTGCGGCGGCTGAGCCGCATGCCGAGGACTTCAAGATCTCCTCAAACTAACTTTTCGGGCAAAGCAGGTTGAACTCTTGGACTTTGGACAAACCCTACTGACTGCTCTTAATAAATTGTTGCGCTTCATTGAGCCAGCGCTTATCGGCCCGATACTTATACGCCGGCGCAGTCTTGACAGCTTCAATGCAGGCCTGCATTGAGCTGGCAGCCTCACGGCGATGACCGAGGCCCGCGTGGGCACGTCCCATCAGGTAGAGCCCCTCAGGGTCTGACGGCCGATTCTCGAGAAACCGCTCCAGCGCATCCCGGGCATCCTCATATTGGCTGGCGCCGATGTAAGTGGCCCCCACTTCGCGCCAGATCTCATGAAGACTGTGGGAAGGGTCCCGGGAAACAACCTGTTCGAAGTTTTTGATCGCGTCGGCAAATCGCTTTTGCGTGCGCGCGATACGGCCCAGTTGATAATGAGCGTCGCTTTCTTCATTGTCGATCTGGACTGCCCGTTCGAAGCGTTCGCGGGCCGCGTCCAGCTCACCTCGCTGCTGGTGAATTAGTCCAAGATTGTAATGGGCAGACGCATCCGCCGGATTGAGTGTGGCCGCTTCCAGGTTTTGCTTAAACGATTCGCGCGCGCGCTGAGAACGCGTAATCTCGGATACGTAGCCTCGAAGCAACAGAAAAACCATAACCAACAAAAATGGTGAAGCGAGAATCATTCCCGCAATGGGCATCAATCTGGAGGCCGGAATCAGAAGCGTGCCGCTGACCATGACGACAATAACCGACTGGATCCACGACAGCCGAAAGACAGCTCGCACGGCGACGATGGCCCATATCCCAAAGATCGCGAATAACGACATCACAGAGAGTGTCGCGGCAAGCAGTTCCGCACGTAACAATCCCTGTTCAAGCGCGGCCAGAAGTTCCGGAGGAAATTGGCCGCGCTGCTCCATTAGAGCCTGGAGCAATCGATTCGCCAGTGCCTGCTGAACTCCGCTAAGGCTGGCGGCAATCGTAAGCAGCGTTGCGATCAGACTTGATGCGGCCAGCGCAAAAAACATCGTCGACGCCAGCGATGCGTATTCCTGTTGGAGGAGGAGTCGAAAGCTGCCGCGGCGAACAAAGATGTTTGATAGAAAGAGTGCCAGGGGACAGAAGACCAGGGCAATAATGACGAGGGACCCGCCAGACTGAATTATTACCGAGAATATAGTTGATGGATTGCGCGGACTGCCGAGGAATCCGAGATACAGCAACGTAAGACAATAGAAGAAGATGGCGTGAGCAATCAGTGCGACCAGCGCGGACGGCGCGAGAGCGGCACGATCGCGCACTTCTCGAAGGGCACGCGCGGGCGCGTAAAAAACCATCGCAAGCAGCCGTAACCAATCAAGTACGTTCAACGCTATATCTCACCGCCGGATTCTAACAACTACTTATGGCACCTCGATGGGGCTCGGTATATCCTGCAGCGTCGGTTGGTTCGGCGGACGCAGGCCTGTGGGCGTAATGTTTTCATGGTGAATCACACTAGCGGAAGCCAGCGGCCAGTAACGGAACAAGGCCTTACCGTAAACATATTTCTTTGGTACCAATCCCCAACTGCGAGAATCGCTCGAATTGTCCCGGTTGTCACCCATCACAAAATAGTAATTTGGTCTCACGTAAACCGGCGCCTGACTTCTGGGAGAGACGTTCAGTCTCGGGTCAAGGTATTTCTCGTTGACCTCAATACCGTTGACGCGCACCGTCCCCTCACGCATCTCGATCGTATCTCCCGGCAGGCCTACGACGCGCTTGATGTAACTTTTGGCAGGGTCGTCGGGAAACCAGAAGACCACAATGTCACCTCGATCCACCTTCGGCGCCCAACTGTACTCGTCATAGTATATTAATTTATTAACGAAGATTCGCTCCCCGTCATGAAGTCGCGGCAGCATCGACGTGCCTTCAACCTTCACTGGCTGGACTACGAAAACGACCACCAGGGCCGCCACCATGAGGGCAAAAACCAGGTCGCGCAAAAGCAACCTGCCTTCAGACCAAAGGGTATTTCTCGACGCTTCCACCGGTCGATGAACCTGGATATCTTTGTCGTCGTTTATATGAACTCCACCAAACGGCGGTGGCCGGCGGGTTTTGAATCCTAACATTTGTTCAATCTCTAAAGTCGCTTTCGCGCAATACTCAAACGTTGTCCCTCCGCAACGATTGAGGTTAGCTGCCACCTACTTTCTTGTCAAACATGAGGGATCGGCCTCCCCCGTCAGAAAACACGCAGTTTAGAGTTCAAAACTTTAGCTTGCGTGCTCTTAAACATATTGCGCAGCAGCCAAAAGGCTGAACTCTAAACCTCCGGCTTCAAATTGCACCCGTACCTGCAATGGTTGACAGTCTCTGTTGCACGTCTCTATCATCGCTCACTCAAGTTCGGCTCAAAAAATCCCCAACAAAGGCTCGAACGGAGGCTGACAAGCCGTGATCAAACTAGACATCATTAACCGGGTAGCCGAAAAAACCGGCGTCCCTAAGATGAAAGCCGAACAGGCTGTGGATGCCCTTTTCCACTCCATGAAAGAGGCCCTCACTCGCGGTGAACGCATTGAACTTCGCGGTTTTGGCGTCTTTGTTGTGAAACCCAGAAAGCGCGGCGTGGGCAGGAATCCCAGGACTGGCGAGGAAGTGGCAATTCCATCCGGTAAAACCATCCGATTCAAGCCAGGAAAAGATTTGCAGGTGAGCGACGATGTGGAAATTAATAACGAACCGGATTCGGAGGATTCAGACTTCGAGTAGAGCTACAGTTCGGTTCATAACCCTGGGAGGCTAGCGCGTTGGATGAAGTCCAGCACTCTAGCCTCTAATCTCGAAAAGGCGTCATGTCAGAATCCGTTGAGGTAATTCCACCGTTTGCTCCGTCACCCGAGGCCTTCTATCCCCGCAGTGCGGCCCGGGTTACCACGCGTGAATGGCTCAGACATTCGGCCCTCTTTGTCCTTACTCTCCTGACTACTGCGTTCGCGGGGATTGTTTTCGCTTCGCCTGCGCTGCAAGTGCCCGAGCCGACCGGAACAGGCTTGGTTGACTATGCCCTTTATATCCCCTCTTATTATTTTCGGATCGTTGTCACATATCTCTTGTATGCCTTCGCGAATCCACCGATTCTCATCGCCGGGCTGACATTTTCAACGGCGCTGTTGGCAATACTTATGGCCCACGAGATGGGCCACTATCTCGCCTGCCGACGTTATGGCGTGGAAGCGACACTACCTTTCTTTATCCCTGCTCCGCCACTTTTTCTGGCCGGCACCTTTGGCGCGTTCATAAAAATGAAGTCGCCCATTCCCTCACGACGCGCGCTCTTTGATATTGGCTTGGCGGGGCCTTTGGCCGGTTTTGTCGTCTTGCTGCCAATTGCAGTGGTGGGTGTCGTGACGCTTCAACCAGCGCCACTTCTAGAAGGTCCCGGTGTGATATTTAATGACCCTCTGTTGATTCGACTGATTGCCAGGTTTACCGGCATCGCCGATCTGGCGGGTGCGTTTCCCAACCCGTTCTACATGGCAGCCTGGATTGGTCTCCTCGTCACCAGTCTCAACCTAATGCCGGTGGGCCAACTCGATGGGGGGCACGGAACCTTTGCCCTCTTTGGATCTCGCGCGCACAAGCGAATTGGTCTGGTGGCGTTTGTAACTATGGCTATGATAGCTGGCCTGGGATTCGTTTGGTATGGGAGTCCAAGCGGCTTCCTTTACACCGTGCTCTTGGCAGTAATGCTGAAGGTCCGCCATCCTGCCCCGCGAGTTATGGAACCCTTAGGCACGAAACGCACCATCGTAGCCATCATCACGTTAATTGTTTTTGCGCTATCGTTCTGGCCATTTCCTATCGCGATTATCTAAAGTGTTTTGTCCGCAGATTACAGCGTAGATAAGACGAGTTTGAGGAGTGCAAAAACTTGTTCGCAACAACTGAATTGAATCTGCGAAGCAAACGTTCAACTTCTTGTTTTTCGAGCAAGATTTTGATCGAATAAGATACGATCCACGAAACCACACGAAACAGCACGAAGAGATTTTTAGTGTCTTTTGGTGTGATTCCGTGGATCGTGTTTTATCGTCGCTTGGTTGCGGCCCAGTCCGCGTTGCGTAATCTGTGGATGGCAGTTTCTTTCTTATCCTGCAGTCGCAGGTAACAGCCCCTTGATTTCGCGCACCATTTTGGCCACCTCTTCCTGGTCCGCCAGTGCAATCATGAAAAACTTGTAGCCTTCGTGGAAGCAGATTACTCCGTTGGCAAATAGCCAAACGCCGCCAAGGAAAGGATTGCCGCCCACCAGCCAGCTCACTGGAGCTCCCGCTACTCCGCCCGAAGAAACTATCGTTGCAAACATCGCGGCCCCAGCGGCGCAACTGAAAGCTCCCAGCAACGGCGCCCCGACATACTTCGTGATGTTGCGCTCAAATTCCACTCGCTCACGCTCAGCTTCTGAGAGCTGTCCCTGGGCGATCAGCTCCTCTTTCTTGCGCAGATAAGCATCAAACTTTTCGCTCAACTTGCGGGCCCCAAAAATCGGTAACGCGGAGTGGGTCAACCAATGGGGATGTGCACCAAGGAGGACAGCATCGAGACCGGGGAATGCAGCGCCCATCCGAACGCCTAACACGAGAGAGAATGAAACGGCAGCGGCTTTCCCTGGGTTTTCCTTAATCCAGTCGCGGGCTTTGAGAATACCGGCCGTAGCAGCGGTTGATGCCCTGGTTACTTTGGCGCCCGTGTCATACATCTGCGAGGCGTTGGCATAGTAGCCCTTTGCATCGTCAAACACTTCTCCGGCTTTCTTCCCAGCGTCTCCTGCCACATTCCGGATTACTTTGCCGGCTTTCCTGGCACCCTTTGCGGCTTCGTCCGCCGCCCGACGCGCCGTGTCCCCAACCTGCCCTTCGTCCGCCAGGCGCTCTGCTTCCACGCGAAGTTTTTCCGCCCCGGTAGTAACGGTTTTGGCACCGCGTTTCGCAGCCTCGCCGGCGACGCGAGCGCCTTCATCTACCAGCTCAGAGATTGAGTATTTCTCATCCAGTTGGCGGGCCTTTCGGCGCATGGTTTTCTGCCATTCATCGATTGTATCTTTATAATCAGCCATAAAATCGTCCTTCAGAACCTAAGCCAGATAGTATCAAGTTGTGATGACCATGCCCGGTTTTGGGCATCTCCAATCGGACATCTGTCAATGGTACGTTTCAGGTGGCCTGCGAGTTCAATTCCCTGCCTGAATTGCCCAGTTTTATATGCTACTTATCTTGCGCGGTCCACATCTTCATGCTACAGTGCGCGCATTCAGTGGTTGTCTGCTTGGCTCTACCACTCGCCTTTAGAGATAGTACAATAGCTGAAGAAGTTCAAACCTCGGGCACGCACCAGGGAATCCTTACGTTACCGTATACACCTAACCAGCGACTAGACCACCGCCCGTTAGAGTTCGTAAGCGCCGTCAAACCCAAGGCCTTTGTTCAAGCTCCAAAGAGTGACCCCCATGAATGAAATCGACCTGAAACTAAAGACCCCCCGCCGTCCACATGATCTAACGCCAGCAGACCGGGCCCGGATTATCCGCCAGCTTGAGTTTGGTTCCAGTCTTAGCGAGCAGACCGTGACGGAATTTGCTCATAGTTCGGTTGTGCTCGAGGCTCGCCGACGGCGTTTCATCTACCGCGCCGGCGAAGAGGCTGATGCGTTGTACGCAATTGTAAAAGGTCGCATCAAGCTCTGCCGCCTGGAGCCGAACACCGACCGCGAAGCGGTGATAGATATTCTTCCGCAGGGGTCGTTGTTTGGTGATTCCGCTCTCTACTCTACGGCAGGCCGACGGGAAAACTGTGCTGTTGCGTATGAACCCTGCACCTTACTGAAGATTCCCGCACCGCAATTCAAGACCGCGATGGCAGAGGAACCACAACTTCGTGAATACACTTTCCGACTTATTGGCCAACGACTGGAACGTGCCGAACAACGACTGGCTGATTTCGCCCTCAACGCTATCCCGGCTCGTCTGGATAGACTGCTGGCAGACTTTTCCAACCGCTACGGCGTCCGCGAATCAGAAGGTGTTCTGATTGACATTTCATTGCCTCACCGGGAAATTGCTTCGATCGTGGGTTCCACGCGAGAAAGCGTGACCGTTCGCCTGAACGCCATGCGTCGCGAGGGTACGATCGAATTCGTTAACCGACGAATTCTCGTGAAGCGTCCTGAAGGGTTGCTGCGACAGCTCAACGAAGCGC
Organism: Acidobacteriota bacterium; assembly: GCA_038040525.1. Classification (GTDB taxonomy): domain Bacteria; phylum Acidobacteriota; class Blastocatellia; order Pyrinomonadales; family Pyrinomonadaceae; genus PSRF01. The sequence goes on from JBBPIC010000016.1 coordinate 10,072, forward strand.
CGCTTGTTAATTAAGTAAACTAAATCCCAAGCCTAAATCTCTCGGTGTCTTTCCGCTCCATGAAATGTCCCACTTGCGACAAAGAGGTTAAGTGGCAGGACAATCCGTACCGGCCCTTTTGCTCCGAACGCTGCAAGCTCGTCGATCTCGGAAAGTGGGTAAGCGACGAGTATCGCGTACCCGGAAAACCCCTTCCGTCGGAACCCTCCGAACCTGATTCAAATAAAGTCGACGCTGGCGAATGAAGCTTACGATTCATTTGCGAACGCCTCCAAAGCTCCGGACAAAAAAATCTGGACAAAACAATCTTGACACTATTCTTGTCCTTTAGATAAGGTACTCCCCGCTCAAAATCTTTGCCCGGACCTCAGACCTGGTGCCTTCAATTAATAAACGACTTTCCGTTCTTCTCAATTCGCACCGCCGCATAAGCTGGATCCAGCTGAATTCTCGTGGTGAAGAGAGATCACGCCGTTTCACAGTGCGAAACATCAAATCTCAGCCAAACCTCATGGAGAAATATCATGTCGATTCCTCGCTTCATCACCGCCCTCATTGCTCTCGGATTAGTTGCCAGTGCAGCCGTTGTCTCGGAATCTCTCGGTGCTCGCGCGTCTGCTCATAGGCTTATTCTTTCCATTGCCACTGAAACCAACTCCCCGCCAGTGGCTGTGGGTGATTCTTACACCGTCCATGGCTATATAGGAGTCCCCGGCAATAGCGTCCTCACTAATGATTCCGATCCTGACGGGGACCCGCTCCGTCTGGCGAATTGCAGTACCGCTGCCCACGGAAATGTCACTTGCAACTACACCTATAATTCGTTCTCCTATGCGCCCGCCCAGGGTTATGTCGGCTCAGACAGCTTTACTTACCAGGCCTGCGACAACACATCATGCTCTACGGGCACAGTGAGTTTGACCGTTACCAATACTCCACCCACGCCAATTGCCGACGCGTATGTTGTTCGAGGCGGCTTCCTGGCAGTCTCGGGTCCCGGTATCTTCGGTAACGACACGGATCCCGACAATGACCCGCTCAGTTTCATGGGTTGCGGTACAGCCTCCCATGGGAGCGTGACGTGTAGCACCCAGTACGCTTCATTCATGTACAGCGCAACCCCAGGCTATGTCGGGTCGGATAGTTTCACTTACCAGGTTTGTGACGGTCCGGGTTTATGCACAACTGCAACCGTTTTTCTTTTAGTCTTACCGTCCGGCGCGGATCCCGCCCCGCAGCGCTGCGGAGTTCCAATTGATCCGGGAAACTGTGACCCAATAAATCCGCAGCAGGGCGCCCTGTCCGGCGTTAGCGGTGGTGTGCATGGTAACAACGGACCCTCTGACGGCGATCCGGTCAATCTTGCTACTGGAAGAGAGATATATGCGCCCCAGCCTGACCTCACCGCCTACAATCCAACGGGTCCGAATGTGGTTTGGAGGCGCAGCTACCTTGGATACAACGCACTCAAAGGCAGCACCGGTTATGCTTCGCCGGGCCTCACTACAGGGTGGGTCCACAATTACGACATTACTCTAACCGGAACAGCAGGTTCATGGTCACCGCTGACGATGACTTATCCCAACGGCACCATCGAAACGCTCACACCTCAACTCAGCGGGGGCCAGCCAACCGGAGCATTTACTACCGTTGCCGGTGCTCCTTACGTTGCGAGCGGAGTGCCTTTTTCTTATCCAGGACTCTGGGTGTCGGTGACCCTCACGTGGAAAGATCAGACCAAGTGGACTTTCAACCGCATTCCCAGCACATCCACCTATTCACTGAATCAGATCACCAATCGCACGGGGCAGAGTTTGAACTTCACCTGGAATAGCAGCCGCGCCCTTACTCAAGTTAGCAATGCTGCCACCGGAGCAGTTCTGCTTACACTCGCGTACACCGCCAATGGAAAACTCTCCACGGTTACCGACAGCTATGGCCGCAAGGTGGCTTACACATTTAGCGCGGCAGGACCGACAACTTTCAGCATGCTGCAAAGCGTTTCGCAGGTCGTGACATCCGGCACCTCAAATCCTCCAGCGCGCTGGACCTATGGCTACACGTCCGACAAAGGGCAACAGCTTAATACGATTACTGTGCCCAGTCCTACAGGCACGGGAAACAGCACGGCCACGATCAACTACGACTTGATTGGAAAGGTGAGTTCGCTTGTCGATGCCAACGGCAACCAGCGCATCTACACCTACAATACGAACAGCACCCAGATTCAGGTGAAAGACGCGGCGAACAACATGGCGCTCACCTGGACGCAAAAATTCAATTCGAGCGGCCCGAACACCGGAACCACCGACGCAGCCAACCACAGCACTACCATTGCTTACGGCAATTCGTCGAATCCGCTCCAACCAACCGGCGTCACGGATCGAAATGGTCACACGACTACCTACACCTACGGTCAGTTTGGCAACGTGCTGACGAAAACCGACCCGCGAGGTGTGACCACTACTTATACCTGGAGCTACAGCAGCTTTGCGCTGGGCAGATTGACCAGCGTTCAGGAGGGCAGCAAGCCGGCCACCACCTTTGCCTATTATGAGCCGAGCGGGTTGCTTCAGACGGTAACCGGCGCGGCGCCCAACGGCAGCGGCACAACTACGAGCACCTATACTTACGACAGCCTTGGAAACGTGCTGACCGTCGTTGGCCCCGGGAACAACGCAGCCACGCAGATCACGACGACGCTGAACTACACAACCGACGGCGGGTATTCACAGTCCGCGAAACTGGGCCAGCCTTTGACAGTCACCGATAACCTTGGTCACGTTACGCATATGCGTTACGACTCGCAGGGTCGACTCACCTCTGTAACCGATGCGCTGGGCAACGAAACCAATGCGAGCTACAACCTGGTTGGACAGCCTGACACCGTTACTTTCCCGGCAACAGGCCAGACTGGAACAGGCCGTGGTCGCCGCGTGAACGGCTACCTTTACGTCGGCGGCCCGTTGACCACGGTTACTTCCTTCGATGAGAGCAATGTCCAGGTCCGGCAGGTGACGAATACTTATGGACCCGAAGGCGAGCCGCTGGCCGTGACGGGGAGCACCGAATCGGTAACTAACACTTACGACGTCCTATATCGTTTGAAGACGCTCAAGGACGGCAACAACAACACTACCTCTTATGCCTACAACAACATCGGTCTGGCATCGTTGATAACCATGCCCGGCGGCGAGACAACTCAGTTCCCCTCATACAACGATGGCAATCTGCTCCAACGCATCGACGGCAATGGAGTTGTCACAAACTACCTTTACACCGATCCCGAGAGCCTGCTAACCGATATTCAGTATCCTGCCAGCACGAGCCTAAATGTTCACTTCGCATACGACAGTTTTGGCCGTCGCTCATCGATGACGGACGGCACCGGCAGCCAAAGCCTACGGAAATCTCGACGAGTTGCTCAGCCTTAGCACGACCTACGTGGGTCTCGCGGCGAAGGCCATTTCTTATGCCTATTATCCAAACGGCAGTCGCCAGACGATGACCACCCCCGCGGGCACTTTCAGCTACAACTATGACGCAGCGGGCAGACCATCCAGCATGACCAATCCGTTCAGCGAAACGACAAGCTGGGAGTATTTGAATAACGATTGGCTGCAATCACAAACTCTGGCGAACGGCGCCACGGCGAACTACACCTACAACGCCCTGGGCCAGGTCACACGGCTCTTGAACCAAATTAGCGGAAGCACAATCTCTGATTTCAGCGGCATCGGTTATGACGGCGTTAGCAATCGCAATTCGATAACTGCCAGCATTCCCGGCGCAACCTCATTGAGCGGAACGACCGGCTATAGCTACGACAGTAAGGATCAGCTTACGCAGGAAACTTCCACACGCAACGGCGGCTTCACTGACAACTTTGGCTACGATTCGGCCGGCAACCCGACAAGCTTCAAAGGCGTCACCAAGATCTACAATTCCAATAATCAACAAACAGTAACCGGCTTCACTCACGACGGCAACGGCAATCCGATCACTTACAACGGCACAACGTTAACGTTTGATCCTGAGAACCGTATGACTGCGTACGGCACCGTGTTGACTGCCGGTTATACTAGCAGTGGACTTAGGGCGTGGAGACAGAATGCCAGCGGCCGAACTTACTTTCTCTATGACGGCACGCTACCGGTTGCTGAGATAGATTCAAGCGGCTCAGTTACCGCCACAAATTCATTTGGCACTGCAGGTCTGGTCTCGCGTCGCGAGGGAAGCACGAGTACATTCTACAGCTTCGACTCAGAGGGGAATGTTGCGCAATGGAGTGATGCCAGTGGCAGCGGCTTGGCGAATCATCTCTTCAGCGCGCACGGCAGCACCCTCAGCCCTTCCTTGACAAGTCCATTTGGTTACAAAGCTCAGTTTGGTTACTACACGGATAGCGAAACAGGTCTACACCTGCTTACTCATCGATACTATGATCCATCCGCCGGCCGATTCCTTACACGGGATCCAATCAGCTACGTCGGTGGCGTCAACCTTTATAGCTATACCGCAAACAATCCCGTGAACTTCATGGATCCTACCGGACTGGATATCGCAGTGATCGAGAACGGCCCAACTCAAGGAAACCCATTTGGCCATACGGCGATTGCTGTGACCGGGTATGGCGTGTTCAGCTTTGGTAACGGAGATCCTCGAGTACCCGGAAGGAACATAATCGGAGGAAGCCTAAGGGACTACCTCTTCCGTGAACTACCGAGAAGGGGTACAAGGATTTACATTATCAAGACAAGTCCGGAGCAGGATAGAAAAATCGTCGAGGCTCTCAAGGCGATGGATAAAGAACCTCCCCTGGCGGACGGTATTGGGATTTTGAGTGACAACTGCTCGGTGCGATCCAATCGGGGCCTCGATGCGGCGGGGATACCTCGGCACCTTGATAGACGAGGACCAGTTCCACCATCAGTGCCGGGCACTGCCGCCGAAAGAGCCGTAGACGCCGGGGCACGGATAATGAACTTCCCACAAAATTCAAACGTGCTACTCAGTGAATTGGCCGCCCTGAGAGGGTTCGAGCCTACACCCTGATTCAATCACAAAGAAAGCGAGTGACGAATGCGTGCATCTATCACGTGGCGTAATGCAGTGATCCTGTTTTTGGCGGTAATAGTTGTAGTGTCAGGGTACCTGTTGCTGAAGGAGTATCTGAGGGGAAGAAGATATGAGAACGGCTACGTTAGAGTACAGGTCGGCGATTCTCAAGAAATGGTTGTAGCTGCGATGGGAAAGCCAGATGAAATTGATATCTGTCGCACGGTGTCTAGCCCGTCGGATACGGCGGAAGACAAAAAGTACCAGGAACAGTGTGCTGTCCAATACAGGTACAACACCTTCCTAAAACCGTATTTGATTTCCTTTGACAAAGACATGAGAGTCCTTGCGAAAGGTCATCAGGTATCGCCCTAATTCGGACTGTCATTGGCCGCGCGAAAGTTGCGGCCGCATATTGGCGATTCGTCGAATCCGAGAACGTTTGCTCCGCCGCATAGAGCAGCAATGACAATCCGACCGCTTACAATGGCGTGTCGTTGTCCTTAGATCCGGAGAATCACCTTATCGCCCACTTCGCCACGCTAACGGCCGGTTATCGAGAAGATAAGCGGCGGGCCTGGAAGCAAGTATCAGCAGCCAGAACTTACCGTATCGCAGGAACGCTTCCGACAAGTCTGGAACAATTCAGGCCCAAGTAATGACACTCATCGGAGAAGACTTAACGACGTCGAAAAGGAATTTGGTGGTAATCGGGATTCTGGGCGCGACAGTTTTATCCGTGAGTTATTCGCGCTGACAACTGTTTCGCACCGTCGCACAGCGAGGAATACGAGGATGGTTATGCACAAATCAAGCTGGGTGATTCAAAAAGACCTGCTTCTGGGAGTGATGGGAACGCCAACCAGGATTTCGGAGTGTGTTTATCCATGGTTTGGCGATGAAAAGCGCGAGGCTGAATACAGATCTAATTGCCAAGAACTGTATGAATACGAACTCTTCCCTCTGAGCTACACGATATCCTTGGATAAGAATGGCAAAGTCATTAATAAGACGCGCGCGGTATCACCGTAAGAGCGTTGCGAAGCACTTTGACCCATAACTGACCGTTCTCCCGCTGCGTGAGTAGTATCAGCGTGCTTTACATGTTCGATTCCGAAGGCAACGTGGCCCAACGAACTGATGCCGGCGCGCCAATGTGCTATCGGATCATCTTTTCAGCGCGCACGGCAGCAGCATCCAGGGCATTCCTCTGGCTCCACCGTTTTGCCCCACGACGCCTCTACCGCGATCCACGCCTGTACCCTTCGCACCGCCTCCGACCCAGCCCAGCGACGATGAACCATGTTACAAGAGGTATATTGAGGAAACAGGCTGGTGCGGACAAATTCATACAGACGACTACATTTACGAACAATGTATGGCCAACGCCTGGAGGAATTACATTCGGTGCAAGAACGGCTTACCATCTCACCCATTTCCGCCAGCGAGGTGACCGAAGGAATCATGAAAAAGTTTCGACAAATACTTGAACAGAGTCTACAACTCGCCGCGTCGAATAAGTTGGACGAAGCGCTTAGCCAGTTGAATGAGGGCGTAAGGAACGCCGCTAAAGAAGAGGACCCGAAATGGCTGATTCTTCTTGCGAAAAACGCAGGGTTACTCTTTGAAAAGCAGGGAAAACTGGATCGCGCAAAGGCTTCATACCGCTTGGCTCTGAAACATTCTAAGTCCGATCCCTATCTTCACTATTCTTTGGCTGAAATCTGTCTAAAGCTGGGTCAAGCAGTGGCAGCCCGCCGCCACATTGCCGCGTGCCGGAAACTCGCAGAAAGTCAGAATGACGAAGACTTGCTGGAAATTCTGAAGCGCCGTAACCACCGCCGAGTGGCCGGGCCTGGGCCAGTGTAAGCGGCAGTGATCGAATACGTCACGTTGGAACCGATGAATACAGGATCGGGTGAATCGGTTTTATACACCGGCCTTGGAAACGTGCTGACCGTTGTTGGCCCTGGGAACAACGCAGCCACGCAGATCACGACGACGCTCAACTACACCACCGACGGCGGTTATTCACAATCCGCGAAACTGGGCCAGCCGTTGACCGTCACTAATAACCTTGGTCACGTCACGCACATGCGTTACGACTCGCAGGGTCGACTCACCTCTGTTACCGATGCCCTGGGCAACGAAACAAATGCGAGCTACAACCTGGTTGGCAGCCTGACACCGTTACTTTGCCGGCGACCGGCCAGACCGGAGCAGGCCGCGGCCGCCGCGTTAACGCCTACCTTTACGTGGGCGGGCCGTTGACCACGGTCACTTCGTTCGATGAGAGCAATGTCCAGGTCCGGCAAGTGACTAATACCTATGGACCGGAAGGCGAGCCACTGGCCGTGACCGGCAGCACGGAACCGGTAACGAATACTTACGACGCGCTCTATCGTTTGAAGACGCTCAAGGACGGCAACAACAACACGACCACCTATGCTTACAACAACCTCGGCCTGGTCTCGTTGATCACGATGCCCGGTGGAGAAACCACACAGTTTCCTTCCTACGACAACGATGGCAACCTGCTCCAACGAATCGACGGCAATGGCGTGGCCCGGTGGTGACAGCGTTGATTTTCATCGAGCCCAACCGGGCAAGCGTGGCTGGAAAGGTAAAGATCACTGGCATCACAATGACGAGAAGAAACACTACGAGCCAGGTGATGAGATTGAGGTTGAACCTTCCTGTGCCCCGTCGGGTGCCGATCCCAAGCGAGTACTCAGGCGTTTACAGGGACCGACGATGGATGAGTTGCGATTGCGCGAAGAATCGCATCGACAAATGGAGAGATTCTGGGGAAAAATTCTTGTTGGGAGCATAATTGGCGGAGGCGTCATCATCGGCGGTCCTGCTGTGATTCCTCCGCTGCTAAGAGTCGCTCCACGAATACCAGTAATTGCGGCACCATAGGAGGGGGAAGACTACGAGAATGACTTTAGAGGAAATCGAGCAATCATTGCCTAACGGACTACATGATGCTTACATCACTAACATTAGGCTTGACTATGTGAAGCGAGAAGCCAGGTTCGACTTGGAGGTCTCGTGGGACGACCCTGAAAAGGAAGAGCCTGAAAGCTACCGGGCGGCGACGCTATCGCTATCCCCATTTCTTTACTTCATCATTGAACCACCTGATTCAAAATATCCATTCGCGCACAAAGAAGCGCTTTGGATAGATGCTGGATCCGATAAGTTAAATAGCGTTTCGACGACGCAACTGCCCAAACCTTTGCCAGAAGGTGCGTTCGCATACTGGTTTTTTGTTAACAATTGGAATTCGTTCATCCACGTAGCGGCCCTTGATGCGTCAATCGTATTGCACTGATCTCTCGCCAAGTCGATGACTGATGGCGCCCCGTTACCGAACCCACGCTTAGGACAATCTCAAGAGTCGCTAAGCACGACAACAAGTTACACAGGCTTGGTGGCCAAGACGATTTCCTATGCCTATTATCCGAACGGCAGCCGCCAGACGATGACCACGCCCGCGGGGACTTTTCAATTACAGCTATGATGCCGCCGGCCGCCCGTCAAGCATGACCAATCCGTTCAGCGAGACAACAAGCTGGTCGTATCTGAATAACAACTGGCTGCAATCACAAACTTTAGGCGGCGCAATCGCGAGCTACACCTACAACACACTGGGCCAGTAACAAGACTGCTGAATCAGCTTGAAGGCGCTACAACTATGACGCCGGAGGCAGACCTTCGAGCATGACCAATCCGTTCAGCGAAACGACAAGCTGGGCGTATCTGAATAACGATTGGCTTCAATCACAAACTCTGGCGAACGGCGCCACGGCGAACCACACCTACAACGCAATCGGCCAGGTGACGAGATTGTTAGGAGCTTACTATGACTGTTCAAAAACCTGAGTCAACGCGGTTCCTACGCAAGTTGCTCATATTAGTACCATTCATGAGCCTTGTACTGGCTAGCGGAGGCTCTTTCTTTGGGTGTCATCGGGCCGCAATAACCGGAGCCGATAAGGGTCTCCCGAAAGTGCGTTGAAGCGCTTTTATGACAATGATGGTCCGGAGGACACACTTATGGACCCACTGATCTTAGCTGCAGACCGAGTAGTTCCGGTGGTTTTGAAAGAGGTCAAGAACAAGAATATGCCCCGCAGACGATATGCTATAGGCTTCCTGGGCAACGGTTCTTACAAAGAGGCGCTTGTTGTGATCGAACCCATTCTCAGTGATCCTACCGAGGAAGACTATATTCGGGGTGACGCGCTCCATTCAGTCTTCCTGATCGATGCGTCTCGAGCCAGGGAATTCGCTGAACGATACAAGGACGAGGAAAACTACCTGGGAGAGATTTCGCGGCGAGTTATTAACGGCGATAATGAACTAAAGAAGATCAGAACATTTGCCGATGCGCTAGCAGGGAAACATGAATAAGCCGCCATCGGAGACAATGCGACCCTTGGATTACCTGCTGGGTGTCAAATTGAGCTAGCTTTAGAGTTCCCTCTCAACCGTTGGCGAGCTGACCTTGACCCTAAGAATAAAGGCCGTGGCGATCTTGTAGACCGTCATGCGGGACCATTGGTATTCCCCTTGATGACGTCGAAAAGGAATTTGGTGGTAATTGGGATTCTGGCTGCGACAATTGTGTCCGTGAGTTACTTCGCGCTGACAACTGTTTCGCACCGTCGCACAGCGAGGAAATACGAGGATGGTTATTCACAAATCAAGGTGGGTGATTCAAAAGACCTGCTTTTGGGAGCGATGGGAAAGCCAACCAGGATTTCGGAGTGTGTTTATCCATGGTTTGCCGATGAAAAGCGCGAGGCTGAATACAGATCTAATTGCAAGGAACTGTATGAATACGAACTCTTCCCTGTGAGCTACACGATATCCTTGGATAAGAATGGCAGAGTCATTAATAAGACGCGCGCGGTATCACCGTAAGAACGTTGCGAAGCACTTTGACCCATAACTGGCTGTTCTCCCGCTGCGTGAGTAGTATTAGCATGCTCTACATGTTCGATTCCGAAGGCAACGTGGCCCAACGAACTGATGCCGCCGCCAATGTGCTATCGGAGAATCTTTTCAGCGCTTACGGCAGCAACGCATACGGCGCTCCGAGTGATCCCTTTGGCTACAAGGCGCAGACTGGTTATTACACGGACAACGAAACTGGTCTGCAACTGCTCACCCATCGTTATTACGATCCCTCAAGCGGCCGGTTTTTGACCCGGGATCCAATCGGATATGCAGGAGGTATCAACCTCTATTCCTACGTGAGAAACAATCCCAGCAACTATGCAGATCCGAGCGGGCTGAATCCTGAAGCTGTGATGCAATTCTGGCCCTACGCGCCTTTCATTCTTCCTGCGATTGGCGCGCTGGCTGCGGAAGCAGCGGTCCCTGCGGCAATTGTTGCCGGTTATGGAGTCTTGCTGTACGGAGCGTGGAGGTTTGGCGAATGGACCGCCGCGCAGCCCTGGAATCCGTTGACGCATCCAGGCATTCCGCTGGCTCCGCCGTTCTGCCCAACAACGCCTCTTCCACGATCCACTCCAACGACTTTCGGGCCGCCTCCCCCTCCGCCCAGTACCGACCGCGATAGCTGTGACGAACAGTATTACGGGATTGACATTCCCACCTGTCGCGCCATAAGTCGAGTTCGTGGTGCGCGGGCAGGCGCGCGATGTTATGCATCGGCAAGTGAGCGATACGGCGCTTGCTTGAGCGGGCGGCCGTTGCCCCCTTTGGATACCTGGAACAACTAACAGACGGGTGACAATCAACACACTTGGGGAGGTCTTCGAAGAAGTATGTATCTAAGTAGCCTTGGTGATATCGTGGCGATTCGTGAAATGTCTCTAACCGATGAACAGGGAATAGCGAGTAAGGCCCAGGTTTTGATTGGCGCGCCTAAATGCTTTCCGGATTCGACGGATTATTATTGCCCTTTCCAGATACTGGGGCTTGGCGATGAAGAAATAAGGTACGCTGGAGGGGTTGATGGAATTCAAGCTTTGCAGCTAGTGATGTCTATGATCGGCGCGATTTTGCGATTTCGGAGTGAAAACACTGCAGGCACACTACGGTGGGAGGCTGGTAATAGTGAAGGCGACTTTGGCTTTCCTGTCGATCAGTAATACATGAACGTTCTTACAAAATACGTAGCGAGCCGGGGCGTTGCCGCAAATTGCGTTTGAGCAGTTGCTGCAGTCTCTGACGCGGGTGTGATTCCAAGATGACGCTTATCTTAGCCAGGAAACGGTGGACGGAAATTTGAGCTGAGGACTAGTCCTCCGCGAGGACTTCTCTAACCATTCGGCATGGGTCGTTGATGAATTCCTTTGTTACGGCGTAGTGCTCTGTTTCCTGGTAGCCCACCTCTGTAAAGCCCGTTTCATCCAAAAGAAATATTTTTGCAGCTGGATACGCCATGAGAATGGGCGAGTGGGTCGCGATAATGAATTGGGAATTCTGCTGAACGAGTTGATGGATTCGTCGAAGTACGGCGGGTTGCCGCGTTGGGGACAACGCCGCCTCCGGTTCATCGAGTACGTAAAACCCGTCACCGCCGAACCGGTGAAGGAGCAAGGCGAGAAAAGATTCTCCGTGTGACTGCTCGTGTAAAGAACGTCCTCCATAGGAATTGATGACGGGAGGTGCATTAGATGGTTCACCATCCCTGCGCTCGATGTCGGTTGCTACATTGAAGAAGCTTTCCGCTCGAAGGAAGAATCCATCCTTTGGCCTTCGGGTAGACCTCACCAGCCGAAGTTGCTCGTGTAAACCTGAATGAGAGGCGCGTGATGAAAAGCGGAAATTAATGGTTCCCCCTTCGGGATTGAATCCCCAGGCAGTTGCAATTGCTTCCAGAAGAGTCGACTTTCCGCAACCATTTTCACCTACTATGAATGTGACGTCGGGATGAAATCTGAGACTCTGAAGCTTACGAACAGCCGCTATGCTAAAAGGATAATGTTCGTAGCTTTGGACTTGCGCCCGCTTCAATGACACTTCACGCAAATAGGGTCTGGGGTTAAGCATGTGTCTTCTCTTGACTCAAGAGCTTTCGCTTTGGGCGTGTCAAGCCGATGGTACGTAAAGCATTAACAGATGACTGATGATTTCTCAAACGTTTGGCGTTTTCAACTGCCCGATCTACTGAGGAGTTATCGTGATGTTGACGCAAATTGAGTTTGATCAGTTGATGCAGTCTCTGACGTTGGCTTTGAGCCAGCGCAACCTTGAACAAGCACTGATTGAGAAAGATCGAGTATTGGCGGAGGGTGCACCAGAAATGAAAGGTCAGTGTCTACTGTTTGTAGGCATGATCCGAGAGAGTTCTGGCGATCTCCAATCAGCGCAGAAGGAATGGCTCGACGCGCTCAGTTACGCGGGTGAAGGTACGTTCTTACGTTACAGCTTGGAACAGAATATTGGTCGCAGTTGGGAAAAGCTGGGCGATATTGATCAGTCGTTGGTCTGGTATCGTCATGCGTTAAGAACGTGCGCTGAGGGGACAGAGTTCTCCGGACAAGGAGTCTTAAGCACCTTTCTGAAACTGAATCGCGAGACAATTCCAAAAGAGGATGAAACAGTTGTTAAGGCGGTTATCAGTAAGAGTTGGCGCGTACTTCAGTTGCCTGGATCTCCTGGCCACACGAACTTGGTTCAGTCGATTCGCACACTTTCGGACTCCTTCTCCGCAACGGTGAAAAAGATCAAAAATGGTGCGTGATCCCGCGGGCAGGAATCTCCAGGGAGAGAGGTATAAACGTGAACCTTTTGACCCGGGATCCAATCGGCTACGCGAGAGGTGTCAACCTCTACTCATACGTGAGAAACAATCCCAGCAACTTTGCAGTCCGAGCGGGGCCAATCCTGAAGCCGTAATGGAGAACGAAGATTAGACCGCGACGATGGCAATCTTCTTTTGATCGGCAAGAGCCACCATCTCGTCCCGGTCAAACATGAGGGTCTTACCCGCACTGATCGCAAGGCAGGTGGCGCCGGCCAATACGATTTTTTCGATTGTAGGAACGCCCACCACCGGCACATCAAATCTCATGTCCTGATCCGGCTTCGACACTTTGAGAACCGTCAGCGCGCCGCTACTTAACTTGATTACGCCAAGCGTTCCCTTGCCGCGCATTAACTCACCCGCCCTTTGGATCGTAGCGTCCGTACCTTCCATGGCCTCAATCGCCACGCAAGCTTTTCCACGCACGACGATTGTCTGTCCCAGGTCAAGCCGCGCGATTTCGCGGGCGATATCCAGGCCGTATTCAATATCAGCGCGTTCGGCGGAGCTAGGTTCTCGGCGCGTCAGGGTCCCGGGAGCGGGCAGATAATCCTGAAGAAAATAGGTGGAATCGATCAGGTCGATGCCTTCACTCTGGAGCTCCGCGGCGATCGCTCCGATCAATGAGTTGGTATTTCGCCGCGGGAGTTTCAGCAGCATTTTCAACATCCGGGCATCGGGGATTGCGCGACTAAAAATCTGCACGTGCCTCACCTGGCCCGCCATGATCGCTTTCTCCACTCCTTCTCCCTTGAAGAAGCGGATCATTTTCCCAAGTTGGCCGATTCCAACCCAGGTGAACCGATCAACTTCCTGCTCGAGTTGTGGATCGGTCTCCTCTCGAATGGCGGCCACCGAAAGCGAAACACCAGCCCGACGCGCGCCTTCGGCGACCATAAAAGGAAACCGTCCGTTGCCTGCAATCAATCCGTAGCGCATGAAAAACAGGAATGAAGATCAAGGATGACCAGGCAGCTGAGGAAGGGAGAGGGGGAGACGCGGAGACACGGAGACACGGAAATCCATCGCGAAGACATCTCCGGGTCGCCGCGTCTCTCTTTCTCCGCGGCTTGGTCTAATCATCCTTCCGCCTTCATCCTTCATCCTTACTTGATTACCCCCCGCTTTGAAGTCTCTATGAACCGGACCAGTGTTTCCACTTCGGCGGACCCCTCAATCTCTTCTCTGATTTTCTCGACAGCCTGTGAGGTGTTTAGCTTGGATGCGAGGAGGAGATGAAACGCTCGGTGGAGCGATTTGATCACTTCACGACCGTACCTGCGCCGCTTCATACCTGTCGTGTTCAAGCCATAGCACCTGGCATGGTTGCCGACTGTTAGAGCGAAGGGCAGCGCGTCTTTGACTACCACGGAATAACCGCCTACGTAAGCTTCTCTACCCACCCGACAAAACTGATGAACACCAGAATAAGCTCCGACGTTGGCGTGATCCTCAATAATCACATGCCCGGCGAGCGTCGCTGCGTTGGCCATGATTACATTGTTGCCGAGGATGCAATCGTGCGCGACGTGAGCCTGGGCCATGAGCAGGCAATCGTCGCCGATCTGCGTCAGCATCCCACCTCCGGCCGTACCGCGATGAATCGTCACAAACTCCCGAATCATGTTGCGGCGCCCAATGCGCGTCTCGGAGGGCTCACCCTTGTATTTCAAATCCTGGGGCGGGAGGCCGATGGAGACAAAAGGAAATACCCGCGTTCCCCGACCAATGATTGTGCGGCCATCGATGACGCAATGGGATTCAAGACGAACGTCGTCTTCCAACTCAACTTCGTCATTGACAATGCAATATGGACCAATGTAGCAACCGGTCCCAATGCGGGCTCGTGAACTGACAACAGCGTTAGGATGGACGTTATTAGGTTTGGTGGCAACAGCCATGGATCTAATATGGGGACAAGGGAAATGGGTAAGGGGGAAAAGGTGAGTTGCTTGGCCAGCTTCCCCTTCACCCTTTACCCTTTACCCCTTACCCGTTCCCCTCTTCACCCTCTTTATTCTTACACCGCCGACCCTCGGTCGGCTATTACACTCATGATTTCGGCGTCAGCCACCAGCTGCCCTTCAACTTTGGCTTCACCTCGCATGCGTTGGACGCGGGAGCCGATGCGCAAGGCAGTTACTTCGAGCGTTAAGGTGTCGCCAGGAACCACAGGCCGTCGAAAGCGGGCCTCTCTGATGCCGGTGAACATCACCAGTTTCTGATCGCGATCCTCGATCTCACGAAGAGCGAGTACCGCACCAACTTGTGCCAGGGCTTCAACCACCAGGACCCCAGGCATTACCGGTGCGCCGGGAAAGTGTCCCTGAAAAAACGGTTCGTTGATGCTCACCTGCTTAATCCCCACGATACGCTCCCTGGGAACCAACTCTATTATTCGATCCACGAGGAGAAACGGGTACCGATGGGGCAGGAGTTCCTGAATTGCCTGAGAGTCGAGAACGGTTTCCATGATCGCAATAAAGAGAGACGCGGCCCGCGGCATTAACTACCGCATCGCCGCGTCTCAAACGAGAAGCCTCCAGTCGAGTTTACTTTTGCGGCGTAACTGCCGCAGCCGCAGTCGCTGGATTCTTGGTGTTAAACTCGTTAATGAAAGCCCGAGTAATATCCAGAGCGTCAGCGGCGTAGACCAGCGGAACCTGGCTGCCATCGATTATCACATGAATATTGTGGGCCTTGGCATAGGCTTCCAGGGCCTTGCCGATGTCTTCCTGAAGAGGTGAAAACATTTCCTGCCGGCGCTTGTTATAGAGAGCCTGAGCATCTTCACCCTTACGCTGATAATCTTTCTTCAATGTTTCCAACTGATCGATCTTGGCCTGAATAGATTTTTGATCAACCACGGAACTGGCGGGACCCTGGGCCTGCGTCACTTCATTTTGCAGGGTCCCAATCCTCGTCTGCATCCCCTGCAGCTCGGTTTGACGCGGCTGAAATTCACGATTCAGAGTCGTGATCAGTGTGTTGAATCGGCCGATACCGGTCTTGGCATCGAGAAACATGTCGGAATAGATCAAAGCGATCTTGCTCTCCGGAACGTTTGCCGTCGTCTGCGCGGCCGGTGAACTAGCGGGTGCCGCCGGTCTTGTCTGTGCCCACGCGGGTGAAACAGCCAGGGCGAGGACAAAAGCAAAGGCGAATACCAATCTGTCGTTCTTCATAACTTTCCTGTATTGCTCCTCAAATAAGGCGGTTGGTCGAGTCAACTTAGTTGTTCAGACCACCGCGGGGGTTGGCTTGGATTGACTAAAACGTCCGTCCAACGCTGAAACGGATAACTCTCTTCTTCTCGTTAAAGATGAAGGGGAAACCATCGATAATCTGGTCTTCTCTGGCTCGGGGATTATACGCAAAGATCAGCCTAAAAGGCACGTTGATGACGGGCACCTGGACACGAATCTCCATCCCCAGACTTGCCCGGTAGTCGGTGATCTTGGCAAACAGACTCTGGGAAATGCGAACCGCAGTGTTCGTTTGGGCCTCGCCGCGTAGAAAGACCTGCTGGAAGCCAAACGGCAGGCCGGTTACTGGATCAAACGATCCGAGATTACGAGCGTTATCAAGCTCCTGGGTAGTGACCAGCCGGTTATCACGAGCAACCAGCCCCGGAATACCACTTGAGCCGGCTACCAACGCCAAGTCAGTGTTAGCGGTGCAGGCTGCCAGCGTTGACAAGCTCACTTGGGCAAATCCCTGCGGTACCCGAGGACAACGGATCACGCCCACGGTGTTCAAAAACGGCTGGTCATTAAGGAAATTGCTCGAAAAGAGCTGATCAGTCTTGCCGCGAAGATTGAAGGCAGACCCGATATCCGCAAACGCCGCCAGCCCTACTGTGTTTCCAATCACCGGAATTCGATACTCAAAATTACCCAGCAACTGAGTGTCTGCTCCGATTGGATTGTAGAATCTCGGCAATTGGACCATGTTTGATCCGGAAGCGCCGGTAAAGACTCCGATACTGGCGAGTGAGGCGGGTAGCCCCGGGACAGGAACAGGAGTTTCCGATGGGTTCGTTGCGATCACCACGTTCCTCGAGGTTATGAAAGTGTCGAATGGAGCCAGCGGACTTATGTGACGAACGTTATACCCTCGAATACTAAACTCATCGCCGAGAAAGAAACGCTCGAAGATAGGCACGCCATCGACGAAGGCCAGCGACTGAGAGTCCCGCACCTTTGGCGAGACAGCAAAACTTCCTACGGTCCCAGCGATGATCCGGAACCCAAATACTTCCGGGCGCTCCGACTTCTTGCGTCGCATCGGGAAAAACTGTGAGTAAGAGAGAGTCGGTTGATAAGTGCGAACGTCGCCGCCTAGTCCCGCCAATGCGACTTGGAAAGATAGTTCCCTCCCGGAGGTCGGATCGACGCTGGCGTTCCTCGTGTCGTAAGTGAAGCTGACCGTTCCCCGGCTGGTAATAATGCTGTCCTGGGCATATACAACCGGAATGAACTGTGACGGATTATTCGGATCCTGATTCGCCTCCGGATCCTTCACGCTGGAAGTCGAAAACTGATACGACAAACCCACGCGAGAGAGCTGGGTAAAGCGGCGCTTTCTGTAAAACTCGGATAAAGGAGCGCTCGCGAAAAGCGTCGCGCCGTATGAAGTGCGCGTGAAGAGGTTCTCATCGCTCACATTCAGGAAATCGACCTGGGATCCGAAAAGACCCTGCTGAGCTTCAAGATTCTGGGAAAGGAAGGTCCCCTCACCGAAAAACTTCTGCGTATAACCAAACAGCGAAAAACCCGCCGTGATGGGCCGGTTCCTGATGTACGGCTCAGTAAATGAAAACTGAAGATACTTTTGACGGTTTCCCGCGGACATGTTGAGCGACAGTATTTCGCCCCGCCCAAGCAAGTTGTTAGTTGAGTATTCGAGCCCAAAGAAGGACCCGCCAATACCCGAAAGGCCACCGTTAAAAGATATCTGCTGACGACCGCGCTCTGTCACCTTCAGATTAAGATCGACTGTGGCTTCTTCGTCATTTGTCCTGAAGTCCGCGTCCTTGTCCTTGTCGATGGGATCGAAATAACCAAGCTGGTTGAGCCTGATTATCGAATACTCCCACATCGTCTGGTTATAGATGTCGCCTTCGTTTACCAACACTTCGCGGCGAAGCACATTGTCGCGCGTAAACGTGTTACCAATAAACTCGAGGCGTCGCAGTGAAAACTGCTTGCCCTCTTCGATGGTGATCACGAAATCAACTATTCCCTCGTCAGGTTTTTGTGGGTTGTCTTTGAAGGTTGGGGTGGGCTCCGCCGTGTATTCAATGAAACCCTGGGCGCCATAGTACTTCTTGAGGTTTTCAAACAGCGCCTTACCAATCTTTTCCCCGTTTGCCACATCACCTTTATTAAGTCCTATGACGTCGCGAACATTCTGCTCCGAGAAAATCGAGTTGCCCTCAATCTTCATCTCGCCGATGCGATAGACCTTTCCCTCCACGATGGGCACCGTCACTCGCAATCCCTCGTCGACCGACGAAAGGAAAGGAAGTGGCAAGACAGGAAATCCGGTGCGACGAGGGCCAACTCCTTCCACTCTGGGTTCTCCGTGTCGCGCTTGCAGGTAACCCTTCGAGCGCATGTAGTTGTCCACGTTGCGCAGGTCGAATTCCAGCTTTTGGCGATCCAGTATGTCCTGCCCCCTAAACCGAGTGATCAGTCCCGCCTCTTTGACATACTTCATAGCACCGCGAAGTTTGCCGTCGCTGAAGGTTGTGTTGCCTTCGAATTGAATCTCAACGACGCGGACCCGCTCGCCCTCGTTGATAACGAAGGTCAGAGCCGTCGACGTCGCGGAAACCTCGTCGCGCCTTTCCTCGATGGTGGCGTTTGGATGGCCGCGAGCAGCAAGCAACTCCTTCAACACGCGGATCGCGTTCCGGGCCTTGACCGGATCATAAGTGCTCTCCTTCGAGATACCGACCCGCCTTTCGCGAAAGGCCTTGAGCACGTCTGATTCCTGAACGCTCTTAAGTCCCTCAAACTGTAAATCACGAATGATGGGAAGTTCTTTGACCTCAAAAATCACGTTAACGCCGCCGCGTGCACCATCTTCCGTGAGCACCCGCGTTGCGGTTTTATCAAAGAAACCTAGTTGCAATATGGCCTGCAGATCGCGTTGAACTTGCTGTTCGTTGAAAGGATCGCCGGGGCGGGTTTGGACGTAATAAAGGACGTCGTCTTTTCTGAGGCGTCGGTTGCCGCTAATCTCTACGGATTCAACAAGGCGTTGGCCCTGTTGCGCATTGACAGGTCTCGGTTCGAGGATCATGGAGGCCAGCAGGATGATTCCGCTCACAAGTATGAGCAAAAACCCGCGATATGAATGCATAGGTACCTTTTCCCTCAGGTTCTTACCGGATCTCAGACGCTATCGGGGGAGCATTAAATGGACTTTATGTTATCTGTTCGAAATAAAGGCGAAACCCGCAAACCAACCCCGGCTTAAATGTGCTCAACGACTGTGGAACCCTTGGATTCCGAAGTGTAACGGTCTCGTTGCCAAAGCATGTCCAGCAAAGTCGCGCATTATACCCAACCCGCCTCGTAAAAGTAAAAAGGCAAAGGAAACTGGTATTGGGGCCACAGTGTGTTGCTGGTTTACTTTCGGGAAACAGTCACTAGGGCGACCACTAAACCGAGAAGGCTAATTATGGCGGCTAGTAGAGGTGTAATAATTTTGACCCACCACTCTACGCTCTGCCTCCGCTCTTTCCGAATCATGCTGGATACCATCAACCGACCCGTTGAGGAAAGCCATTGACTCCCAACGTCATCTAGTAATTCACTTGGAACACCCGCTTCGATCTGCTCATCATAATCATCAAACCACCAGTCCTTTCGGTTCGGTATCTCGATACCGAGACTACGTGCTTGATTTGTCAGGACTTCGGATTCGATGATCATCCAGTGGCGCTTGGCAAATTGGAGCTTCTGACTAATCCTTGAGCACAGTTCCGCATCGGATTGCGCCTGGGTTGATCGCAACTCTTCTTGCAGGCTTCGAATCTGACTTTGGATTTGTCGCCGCTTTTTCCGCTGCTGGCGCATTTTTATTTACAGGTTAAAAGCTTTTCGTAGAAATCTCGTATCCCCTTTGTTCGCCTATGTGTTATATCTCTTCAGGACTTAAATATGTAGGTTAGGAATCGCCCCGAAGGATCAGAAGGGTATAGGGTTAGCGGCGCGGCAACGTTGTTTCATCCGTGCAATTCTGTTTGACAGAATGCTTAAAACAGGGGTATCTTCCTTATGCGTGACCGAACCCGGACCCCGAGTTCGGTAGTAGGCCGCGCCTCCTAAGCCCCGGAAATCGGGGCTTAGTATCGTGGGGAATTAAGGCCAGAAAACAATGCCCTGCGGATCGTAATGGCTCGCCTCTTTTAGCAAAATCGGGTCTAAAATATCGAAGTACGCCTCAAAGCCATAAGGCTTTAGCCCGTGCCTCGGAAAAATCTTCCTCGCTAAAGCATAAGCAATCATATCTGCCATTTGGACAAAGTAAGACTGCCTTGATTCTCGTGGAATGGGGTCGTCCAAAAGCTTTGTGACAAGTAGCTTCCTGCGCGGCGCGCCAGGAACCATGCTCGGGACGTAGTTAAACGCCCTAAGCTTTCGCATAAGCCGCCGTAACTGATCGTCATGGGTGCGGTCTGTAATCAAAAACCCGTAATCGTTATCAGCGGCTAAACCGCTCCCACCTCTCTCCAAAAACGTCTGGAATCGTTGAATGAATTTCTCCCAAGCCCACTCGAACACGCGAGCGTCTGGGTTAGGAATCTGCCTTTTTCTAATACAGACATTCAAGACGCGAATCTCTTGAAGCTGGCCTAAAAACTCCATAATCTGGCGATATAGATCAAAACGCTCAGCGGGATGTAAGCCGTATCGTGAATGGTGGAAGTCGCCGTGACCGTTAACTATGTCCGTAGCGTGAAAAGCAATTCTCTGCGGTATGGCAAAGCTCCGGCTTAGGTTCCGACGCAGATCAAGAAACCGCTGAAAAATCTCATTCCAATAACTCTCATGCACAATCAGACCGGAAATGACAAACCAGTCTGTACCGCCAGGGCGCAGACCATCGTCGCCCGATTCATCAACATAAACAAGATACATTTGGAGAGAGGCAAGGCCGGGTGGCAGTCCGGTAAAGCTTAGGCAGCCTTCTTCCTTTCTACCCTTCTAGGTCGGTTCCAATAGGGACTCTTACATTTAGGGCAAACTCGCGGTTCCGCGTTTATTTCCCTCGGTATCCACTGATGTTTGCACCGCTCGCATTCATACCGGGATACGGTTACTCGTTCCTTAGCCATACCGGTAATGTAGGCAGCGCTGGGTAGCTAACGAGCCGCTCATGGAAGATGATTCAACAGAAAACACCCGTCCCCGACTAGCAATACACTATTACCCCATACCAGGGAACTGGGCCAAACGCCCTTGAGTTCTTCCCTTGCCGTTTTCTTCCTGACGCTGTCTTGTCAGAACGTGATCAATGGATTAGAAGCGCATCGTCGGGCTCTTCAACGCCCAGCGGCCGGTAGTTGAGATCAGTGCCGTCGAGGAAGACCTCAATTAACGAACATCCTGCCAACTGTCCCTGAATAAGTGCCTCAGAAAGAGGATCCTCAACGTATTTTTGCAGCGCCCGGCGCAGGGGGCGAGCTCCATAGGAACGGTCGGCACACGTCTTCTCCACGATCCATTTCTTGGCTTCGTCGGTCAGTCTGACTTCAAAGCCATGCCTTATCATGGTCCGGTTGATCTGTTCTACCTGAAGTTGAATGACATCGAGCAGCTCGTGATTAAAGAGTTCGTCAAAGATAATGATTTCGTCGAGACGATTGATGAACTCCGGATTAAAGGTTTGCCTGACCGACGACATCACCATCTCTTCCATCTTTTCGCGGCTCGCATCGGTGGTTCCCTGAAAACCCATCGTGCCCTTCTTTTGAATAAAGCGGGCGCCGATATTTGAGGTCATGATGATGATGGCGTTCTTGAAATCTACGGAATTGCCGAGCGCGTCGGTGAGAATGCCATCTTCAAACACTTGTAACAAAACGTTAAAAATGTCGGGGTGTGCCTTCTCGATTTCGTCAAAGAGCAAAACCGAATAGGGTGAGCGCTTGATTCGTTCCGTGAGCTGGCCACCTTCCTCATGTCCCACATAGCCAGGAGGTGATCCGATCAACTTCGAGACAGAATGCTTCTCCATGAACTCCGACATATCAAAACGAATCATGGAGCGTTCGCTGCCAAACAATACCTGCGCCAGAGAGCGGGCAACTTCAGTTTTACCAACGCCAGTAGGTCCCAGGAAAAGGAATGACCCAACCGGCCGCAGCGGATTCTTCAAACCGGCGCGCGACCTCCGAATCGCTCGTGCCAAAGCTGAGATTGCCGGGCGTTGCGAAACCACGCGCTCGTGCAATTCAATCTCGATCCGCAGGAGCTTCTGGGTCTCTGCTTCTTTGAGGGATGTCACGGGAATTCCAGTCCAACGAGCGATCACCTCTTCAACGTCATCGCGTGTCACCTGCGCCGAGACCAACGCGTCATCGGCAGGTTCACTTCTTAGGCTATCGTCAGGTTCCTGCGACCATTCGCTTATTTGACTCCAATCGGACAGATTGCCCTGTTCACGACGAACGCGGAGCTTCACGCGAGCGCCGGCCTCATCAATTACATCGATAGCTTTGTCCGGTAGGAAACGGTCGGGAATGTAACGATGCGATTGGTAAACGGCGGCTTCCAGGGCTTCGTCGGTGTAGCGAACCTGGTGGAAACTCTCATAACGTTCACGCACTCCTTCAAGAATCTCAACCGCCTCTTTCTCTGTTGGCGGCGGAACCTTGACGGCCTGAAAGCGTCGCTCGAGCGAACGGTCTTTCTCAATGGATTTACGAAACTCTGCTGGCGTGGTCGCTCCAATGCACTGAATTTCACCGCGCGAAAGCGCCGGTTTAAGGATGTTTGCGGCATCCAGCGAGCCCTCGGCCGAACCCGCGCCCACGAGCGTATGCAGCTCGTCAATGAAAACGATGTACTGCGGATTCTCGATCAACTCGCGCATGATCTGCTTCAAACGCTCTTCAAACTGTCCCCTGTATTTCGTGCCGGCAACAATCAAAGAAAGATCCAGCGAGAGGATTCTCTTATTCTCAAGGAACGATGGGACTTCACCTCTCACGATTCGTTGAGCGAGTCCTTCCACGATTGCCGTCTTGCCTACACCGGGTTCACCAATCAACACCGGATTGTTCTTGGTCCGACGGCAAAGTATTTGAACTACTCGCTCGATTTCTGCTTCGCGACCGATCAGCGGATCGAGTTTATCGTTTGAAGCGTCCTCAGTGAGGTCGCGAGAAAACTCAACCAGATGGGGCGTGTCTTTCTTTTGCGAACTGCGCGCGTCAACTCCCGACTGGCGCGCAATCTCGTCGCGCACAGCGTTCAATCTGAGACCTCGCTCGTAAAGAATCTCGGCTGCCATAGAACGGTCTTCCCTAAGAAGCCCGAGCAGCAGATGTTCCGTGCCGATGTGACGGTGTTGTAGCCGGTCGCTCTCTTCGTGTGCGTACGCAAGTACGCGCTTCGTTTCGGGTGCGAGAGGAAGTTCCACGGAGGTGGAAATCTTTTCGCGCAGAAGGGTACGGCCTTCGATCTCCTTGCGAATAGATTCGATCGAAACCTGAGCTCTGGGGAAGAAGCGGCCGGTTAACGTTTTGTCTTCCCGCATCAAACCCAGGAGCAGGTGTTCCGGTTCGATAGCGGGCGCGCCAAACTGTGACGCTTCATAACGTGCAAAGAAAATTACACGACGTGCTTTTTCGGTATAGCGCTCGAACATTCGTTTTACTCGTTGAACAGGCCCTTATGATTACCGTGCCGGGCGACTGAACTCGGTCGCCCGGCAATTGGCCGGCATTATAACCCATCACTGAGAGTGCAAAAAGGTTTGTATGGTTTCCCCGTAATAAAAGTCTCAAGCCGCACTTTATTTCAGAGGTACGATTCCGGGCATCGAGACCGAGGAAGCACCCTATCAGGTCTCATAAAGCCTTCCATCCCTCAACACCAGACTACGATCACAAAGGGACGCCAGGTTTTGATTGTGAGTCGCCACAATGACTATGGCGGGCGTTTCTTTAGCATAAGAGACGAGTGAGGCTGCAATTGCATCGCCTGTTGCCGAGTCAAGATTCCCTGTCGGCTCATCGGCGAGCACCATATGTGGCCGCGTAACCAGCGCGCGACAAACCGCCACTCGCTGCTGCTCGCCGCCTGAAAGATCCCCAATTAAATGTGAACTGCGGCTACCGAGACCGACCGTTTCCAGCATTATCCCGGCAGCCGCTGACGCTTCGCCAGGGCTTTTGCGGTTGATCATTAATGGCAAACTAACATTCTCTAAGGCCGTAAGGTCTTTGAGCAGGTGATGAAACTGAAAGATGAGACCCAGGAGACGGTTTCGAAAGTGCGCGAGAGCTGAAGGCGAGGCGTTATTAAGTGCGAAGTCGCCCGCCACGATGCTTCCGTGGTCCGGCTCCTCGAGGCCTGCCAATACGTGTAACAAAGTTGATTTGCCCGCACCGGAGGATCCCAGGATCGCGATTGCCTCACCCGGCTGGGCGAAAAACGAAACGCCGCGGAGAACTTCTATCCTGTCGCCGGAGGGAGCCAGAAAACTCTTGCGAAGATCGCAGACCTTTAGTCCAAAGTCTAAAGTCCAGGGTCCAAAGCCTCCTCCCTTAGTCCCCGCGCTCGACGAAATCAAAAGAGATTCAATCACCGCGTTCGACTTTGGACTTTGGACTTTTGACATTGGACTTTTGCTTTAGCCTGCGTCGCGCAGCAACTCCGCTGGACGAATCCTTGCCGCGGCACTTGCCGGATACAATGTGGCGATGATGCTCAGTGCAACCGCCACTATTGTCGCAATCAGCACATCGCGGGGATTGAGGTTCAGGGTCACACTGCTGATCGAATACACTTCCGCCGGCAAACTTATCAGTTTGTAATGATTTGCGATTGCCACTGTCACCATCCCCAGCAAGACTCCAAGCAAAGCTCCCACCACACCTGTTATCGCTCCCTCGAGGACGAAAATGCTCATGATGCTTCCGCGCGTCGCGCCCATGGCGCCAAGGATCGCGATATCTGGTCGCCTTTCAGTGACGACCAGAATCAAAGTTGTGGTGATGTTGAGGGCCGCAATGAGAATTATGAGTGCAATGATGATGAGACCTATGCGGCGTTCAAGCGTCAGCGCCGCAAATAAAGGGCGATTCGCTTCCTGCCAATCAATCGTTGTGTACGACTGACCAAGCAATTCACGGATTTTCGCGGCTATTGGCTTCACTTCATAAATGTCTCTTACCTGCACACTGATGACTGAAGCAGTGTGAACGCCGCCGGCAAATGAGGTTGCCGTGTCTATTGGAAGATAGATCCAGGTAGAGTCGTATTCGAACAGTCCGGTGCGGAAAGTTCCCGCAACGCGGGCGCTGCGCTTAGTCGACTGAGTGGATGTAAGAGCGGAACTTGCCGCGATAATCTCCGCCCGGTCACCGAGACTGAGTCCGGTGCGAGCCGCCAGCTCAGCGCCCACTAGTATCTCCGGCAAGTTTGTCTCGCGCGTCCCTGGCTCAAATAATGGACCGACCGAACCTCCAATTATTAAGCTTGCTATATCTGCTCTGGTTTGTTCTGAGGAGTCGTCTACGCCGCGAAGGACTGCGTACGCCGAGCCTTTGGGCCCAATGATCACGGCGCCATCGTAGGTAGTGCCGGATGCCGCGACCACTCCGTCACTTTTCTTGATGCGGGCTGCGGTCTCCTTGTATTCCGGTATGGGCTGGCCATCGCTACGCACAACGGTGATGTGCGCCGTGCCGCGCAGTATCTTGTCGCGCATTTCATCGCGAAAGCCGTTTGCCAGCGCGAGCGCAACAATCAAAGCAGCGACGCCCATGGCTATGCCGGCAAGCGCAATCAGCGTCGTCACGCGTGCCAACCTTCGCTTCCTGCGCGAACGCAGATGACGAAGAGCCAGGAAAACTTCGTAAGGCATAACAGTAGGACAGACATTCCTGTCTGTCGAACTCCATCAATTGTGGAGCCAAAGTAAACTTAAACTGGCATCTATCCTCAGTCAGACAGGCAGGAATGCCTGTCCTACCTACCCCGTCAATGGCGCGCACTTCTTGACGTCTTCCGGCCGATTCTCAGGCAGAAGTCGTTCCAGGTGCGGCGAATCATTCGCGCTTTGGTCATCGCGTGGCCTCAGTTCATAAATCGTTTCTGTAACACGGCGAAAGCGGAAATGCTGTTCGAGACTCGCAATCGCCGGCAGCTCGTCGCGTTGCCACCCGCAAGGCATCCACCATCTTGGATCAGCGTCGATGAAGACGCGCCGGCCTTCCTTGATGTAGGTCTCTATGAGGGGAACCAGATTTTTTTCGCCGGGCCACCCGCCGCCCGTGCCCACTGTTTTCCACGCGCCGGCGCCCATCGCCTTCCAATAGGTAACCGCAATCGTTTGCGCCCCGGAAATCATGACAGCGTCGCGAGGTACTTTCTCCAACTGCCGGCGATACTCCTTGCTGATGGCGCGCCGTTCTACAGATTGTTTGCTCGCGCGTCGAACCAGAAGGCCAAATGTCACCCCAACCACAATTACCGCGATAGCGCATGAGGCGAACGCAACGTTGACACTCTTCACACGCCCCTTAACTGTGCGAATCAGAAAAGTCGCACACATCGGGGCAAGTGCCGGTAGACCGGTTAAGAAATACCGCCAGTTAATGGCGGTGCTGTAGTTAAGAAACAGGGCCAGGTTGGCAAACAAACCGACTGCCGCGAGCAACAACATGGGAGAAAGTCTGTGCCGACGCCATTCGCTCACGAAGGCAAACGGCAGCGATAGGAACACCAGGGGCGCACTGGCAAGGAAGAATCCCAGGTAGGGGAAAACATTTTTCAGCGTAATGGCTGGGTGCCGTGCTGCTTCCTGTTGCATGGATTCGCGCCATCCAAACCAGATCCTGCTGTAGTGCTCATCGGTAAAAAACCAAAATGCAAACCAGCCGAAGGCGAAAGCGAAAAACAGAAGGCAGGATAGAAGGACCAGCATAATCCGGCGTCGCTCAAGCTTCCAGCCACAAATAAAGGGAGCCAATACCAACCAGGGCAGATAAAATCCAATCGTCTCCCGCAGGTTCATCCCCAGACCCAACAAGGCCGCTCCCAGCATTACCAACCAGATTCGATTCTGCCGCAGTCCTCGGTAATGGGTTATCAAAGCAGCTGCGAGTACAAGCACTGAGGGAACATCAGTCATCACTTGTCCGCCGTAAAGCACAAACACCGGCGAGAACACTACAAAGAGCGCAGCCAGCGTGGCGGAATGAGTGGAGCCGGAAATCTGCCGGGCCAGAATCCAACAAGCAATCACGGCCAGCGGAGCTTGAGCGACCACGGCATACTTAAAAATGAGGTAAGCACTTTCCGGTTGGACCTTGAATAGGAGATGGGCCGTCTCGTACAACG
This sequence comes from Acidobacteriota bacterium, assembly GCA_038040525.1. Classification (GTDB taxonomy): domain Bacteria; phylum Acidobacteriota; class Blastocatellia; order Pyrinomonadales; family Pyrinomonadaceae; genus PSRF01. The sequence continues at coordinate 37,507 of JBBPIC010000016.1, forward strand.
CGTAGTTTCCGAAGATGAAAAGATTCCGGCCCAACGCCATTGAAGATGGGTAACCGGCTACTGACAGCATCGTGTAGTCGAGACCATCCCAGTCTCCGATGAAGGGATCGACAAACAAGAGCACCAGGGTGAGCGCGGTTAACGCAGGAAGGGCCCACCAGGGCCATGCCTTCCAGAAAGACGGTGATGAAGCAGCAACTATTGATGCCACCGAATGGTGGCTATTGATCGAGTTGTCAGGCGTTGGGAGCGTGACCGCCGTTGGATGTGTCTGGTTCAATGAGTTGAGATTTGACCGAGCCTTGCGGTCGCTTCACCATTTTTACGCGATTACCCTGCGCATTGTACTCAACTTCGTCCATGATGTTGTAAATAAGCAAAACGCCGCGGCCTGAGGATTTAAATAAGTTAGCCGGATCGCAGGGGTCGGGTATTGTTTGCACGTCGAAACCTTCGCCTTCGTCCTCAATTGTGAAGCAGGCTTCTTTGGGAGACAGTTCAGCGCCAACCCGCACCAGCTTTGTAGGATCGTTTTTGTTTCCGTGTTTGACAGCGTTAACGAACGCCTCATCCAGCGCGACAAACAGATTCGAGCCTTCGGGAGCGATTAAGCCCAGTTTTGAAACTCGCTCGAGCAGGTATTGCAACACGCCATTCATTAGCGCGAGGTCACTCGGTATTTCAAATTCAATTTTTTCGTAGGTGTGAGCAAGCAAACTTGGATCGTCAACGTAACGAAGCTTATGGGAGAGGGTCTGTTCAACTATCTCACGCAGTTCGTCTTTGTCGTATTTGGATCGGCTATAGTTTCCAGCGCCTAGCTTAAAGGCCTTGATAACGTCTGGTCTGTCGGGGTGATGAGGGACTATCAGGTGCTTGCGTTGCAGCTCGCCAATGGGCCGACTGTTGGACTCGGCTTCTTCAGTAAGGTCGCTGATTATCAGATCGAAATTCTCGAGATCGTTACGTCCAAGGGCCTGTTCACGGTCGCCGGTAACCACCACTTCATGGCCCAGTTGTCCCAGAACCTTCTCGAGAATCTTACGGAGCTCATCGTTGTTATCGACGATGAGAATCCTGCGTTTCAGCATTCGGCTCCAATCTGATCGCAATGTCCGCGGGAGAGATGAACGCCCGGCGGGCGTCCGGATAGTATTTACGAAATTGCGTGCCGCAGCGTTCGAAATATATCACCCGCAAGGCGGAAGTGATAAGGGCAAGGTTGGCATTATCCAGACCCGGCCGGTGGAGCTGCTGCCTCTCACTTGTCATTTGGCAACCAGCTCAAGTAAAGCAAACTGTTAGTTTGCGACTGGTGCGGTTTGGCGTGCGCCGCAGAAAGCAGCCCTGGCGTAACCACGCAAACTAACAGTTTGCTTCACAAATGCCCTCTACCGGCAAGCATCGTCAGCTGCTCATACGGTAAACTACGCCTCCTGTCCAACCCTTATGGCAAAAAGTGGAAACGTCAAAACATGGCTTGAATATGCTGCCGCACGTTCCGTAATGCGTGTGCTCAGCGCTATTCCGCTTGCGTGGGCCATGGGCGTGGGACGCCTGACAGGCCGCATGGCCTACGCGATAGCCGGGGATCTTAGACGAACCGGGGAACGCAACCTGAAGTTGGCCTTTCCCGAGAAAACCGCGCCGGAGCGACAGCAAATACTTTCAGGTTGTTTTCTGAGCTTAGGACGCCAACTCGGCCTCTTCAGTCATTTCTCCACTGACAGTCGAAACCAGTTGTTAAGTCTTATCGAATGGCAAGGGCTGGACAACCTCGAGAACGCTAAAGCCCAGGGCCGATCCGTGATCCTGTTTACCGGCCACGTCGGTGCCTGGGAACTATCCAGCTTTGGACTCTCCCTACGAGGTCATCCCCTTAGCTTTCTGGTGCGCCGCCTCGATAACCCAAAGGTTGAAGAACGAATCGACCAGGTTCGAACTCGCTTCGGCAACCAGTCAGTAGACAAACGCGGGGCGGCACGTCCGATGCTCAAGATTCTTAGGACCGGAGGAACGTTAGGACTGCTGGTGGATCTAAACACTCTCGATGACGAGGCGATCTTTGTCGACTTCTTTGGTGTTCCCGCATCAACCACATTCATGTTGGCTAAGATTGCTCTACGAACTGACGCCGTGGTGTTGCCGATATTTGCCCCCTGGGACGAGAAACTTGGAAAGTTTGTGGTCCATACGCTACCGCCAATCTCAATAGAACGAACCGGCGACGAACAGGAAGACGTGCGTAGACTAACTGCCGAGCTCTCTAAAACCGTCGAAAACTACATCAGGCTATACCCTGAGCAGTGGCTCTGGATTCACAAGCGGTGGAAGACCCGGCCGCCGGGCGAGAAACCAATTTACTAGTGCGACTGTTAACAGGCGTTCAGAGTACAAACAAAAGCTTCAATCAGCTTCTTCCCTATCGCGCAATCTAAAAGCTTGTACTCTATACCCCTGTTTCGTATCTTTCGGGGGATCATGCAAGTTTCTGCCGAACAAGAGCTCCGCTCAAATAGGATTGAACAGTCCGTTGAGCGGGCTTATGCGTTTGCCGACCTTTCAGACTACTCGATAAAGGAACGCTTCCTGATTCGTGCCGCCGATCTCGCTTTTTACCTGGTGATCAACCTAATCGGACTCACCGCCAGGTTTGAAGTCGTCGGTTGGGAGAACCATGAAGCGGTCACGCGCAACGGCGGGCTGCCTATTTACAACTTCTGGCACGACCGTATCTTCCTCACCACATATTGGTGGCGCAACCGGCGAATCGTCGTCCTGACTTCCAGGAGCTTCGACGGCGAATACATCGCCAGGTTTATTCAGAGGTTTGGTTATGGCGCCGTCCGAGGTTCTTCAACACGAGGCGGCGTGGGCGCGATTGTGGAAATGGTCCGGTTGATGCGCAAGAGATGCACGACCGCCTTCACCCTCGATGGACCAAAAGGACCTCCCTACGTCGCGAAGATGGGCCCGGTGCTGCTGGCCAAGAAATCGGGTCATCCGATGATGCCGGTAGATATGGTTCTCAAACGTTACTGGAAAGCCCCCAGTTGGGATTCTTTTCAGATCCCCAAACCGTTTACCCGCGCGAGAGTGCTTGTGGCGCCGCCTATTTATGTGCCGGCGGATGCCGACGAAACAATGTTGCAGGCCAAGCGCGACGAATTGCAGGAGGCTCTCGATGATCTTAGCCGCCGCGGCGAAGAGTGGCGGGCAGGCAAATAGCTGAAGGTATTATGAACGCCGCAAAGCCCCAGGTTGTAATCATTGCCGGACCGAATGGAGCTGGGAAGTCAACACTTGCGCCCTATCTTCTGCGCGATACACTCGATCTTCGTGAGTACGTCAATGCTGATCCTATCGCCCTTGGACTCTCCGGTTTCGATCCTGCAAGTGTAGCTTTCAAAGCGGGCCGAGTAATGATGAATAGGTTGCATGATCTAGCCGAGCAGAGAAAAAGCTTCTCCTTTGAAACAACGCTTGCCACTCGTTACTATGCGGGCTGGATCGATAAACTGCGCCGCCAAGGCTATAACTTCCAGTTGATATTCCTCTTTTTACGAAGCCCTGAGCTGGCAATCCGGCGGGTACGCGAACGAGTGCAGTCCGGCGGCCACGACGTTCCCGAGACAGTTGTCGTCAGAAGGTATGATCGAGGTTTAAAGAATTTCAAGGCACTCTACCGGCCGCTGGCGGATGTGTGGTCGGTGTACGATAATTCCAGCTCATCGGAACCAACCTTAATTGCGATAGGCGGTCGGGACCGAACGCCTCAGGTGTTACAAAGCGATGCTTGGAAAACATTCTCCGAGACAAATAGATGAGCGGGCAGAATAAACTGACACTGACGAATGATTTTGTCGCCACGCACGCGAAAGAGATCGAGAAGATTTTGCGGCGGGCCGTCAATCACGCTCTGCTGACGCATAAGCGCCTGGGAAACTCAATCGCCGTCTGGAAGGACGGCAAGGTTGTCATTGTTCCACCGGAAGAAATCGTCATCTCATCTGAGTTCGTAGACTCCGAAGAATAGTCTTCTTGGCAATGGCTTCCAGGCAACAAGTTATGGATTTCGCTGACTCCCCTGTTAGAAAGCACAAGGATAGCCTATCAAGGCACCGCGCTTTGATTTATCCGTATCCTTGATTACTCTCTCTAACCAATCTCCCGCACAACTTATGAGGGGTGAACGAATGAAATCGTTATTTGTATTCATATTAAGCCTGTTTATTGCTGCTTCGGCTCATGCACAGTCTGCAAAACCGCCGAAAGAGACCGCCATGGACAGGTTTTTACGTTACGTGAAAATCGACACGCAGTCTGCCGAGGATCAGACCACTGTTCCCAGCACACGCAAGCAGTTGAACCTGGCCAACCTGCTGGCGAAGGAGCTGAAAGAACTCGGCGCTGAGAACGTCAGAGTCAGCGAGTTTGGGATTGTTTACGCAACCGTGCCTGGCAACCTTCCAGATAATTCGAAGGCCCCGGTTATCGGATTGATCGCGCATATGGACACTTCACCCGCTGTCTCGGGTGAAAACGTCAACGTTGTCATTCACAAAAACTACCAGGGCGGCGACATCGTCTTGCCGAAGGACCCGACGCAGGTGATTACGGCGGCGAAAACTCCCGTACTCAAAGAGTTGATCGGTGACGACATCATTACTGCTGACGGCACGACCTTGCTCGGTTCAGACGATAAGTCCGGCATCGCTGAAATCATGACGATGGTAGACACCCTAATGCAGAACCCGCAAATCAAACATGGCACCCTGGCCATCGCCTTTACTCCGGACGAAGAAGTCGGCGGGGGCATCGACAAGTTTGACCTGAAGGCCTTCGGGGCCGAGTTTGCTTACACTGTCGACGGGAAATCCCTCGGCTCAATCAACGAAGAAACGTGGGCCGCCCGCACCGCAACGGTAACGTTCCAGGGTTTGAGCACTCATCCCGGAACGGCCAAAAACATCATGGTGAATTCGGCGTATGCGCTCGCCGACTATTTGACGCGCTTTCCGAAAGACATGCTGCCGGAAACGACGGAAGGTCGCGTCGGCTTTGTCCATCCCTACGGTGGGGTGGCCGACATCGAGCAATCGAGCATCAAGGTATTGTTGCGCGATTTCGACGTCAGTGGTCTGGACGCCAAGGAGAAAATGTTGAAAGACATGCTGGCCCAGACTCAGGCAAAGTTTCCTGAAGTCAAAATCAGCATCGACGTAAAAGAGAACTACAAGAACATGAAAGAAGTGCTGAAGAATTATCCACAGTTAACCGAGAATGCGTTTGAAGCGTCGCGGCGTGCCGGACTCAAGCCTTACCTGGACCCGATACGTGGAGGCACTGATGGAGCAAGGCTAACGTTTAGAGGGTTGCCAACACCGAACCTGTTCACCGGTGGCAACAACTTCCACGGCAAGCTGGAGTTTAACTCGCGACGTGGTTTAGAAAAGAGCACCGAGATGTTGATCCACCTGGTGCAAATCTTCGCTGAGAAAAGCAAGTAGAAGTTTGGCAGTGAGCGAATTACCGAGGACTGGCAACACCAAAGCGGCAACCTCTGAAGCGACGCACGTGGCCCCTGGATGTTAAAATCGATCCGGACGGAGAAATGACAAAAGAAGAAGCAAGACAGTTCAGAGACCGGTGGGAGCTTGCGAATCAGGCAAGATTCGAGGAGGTTCGCCAGATGAGCGCTCTTAAGAAGCTCAAGGACCTGGAGATGCTTTTCGAGTTTGGTGAGACATTGGGTTGGGCAATTCCTACTGGCGGGGAGGGTTGGGAGTATTGGAGGAGATTGAAGGAACTGTCTAATGTCTAGCGCAGAACTCCCCTCGCGAATATTTGCGGCGCTGACGACACTTTCAAAATGGCTTGTTACTGAAAAGATCCCTCATACGGTAATCGGTGGCATTGCGGTTTCACTTTTGACCGAGCCTCGCGCAACTCAAGATATCGACGCTACTATTTGGCCTGAAGGTTTCTCGATTGAAGATCTTTTGACTTCGGCAGCATCCGTCGGCTTAGTTTCTCGCATAGACAATCCTCTGGAGTTCGCGACACAGGCAAGAATACTGTTACTGAAACATCAGGATTCTGATGTGAGTATTGACCTGTCCCTTGGCGCTTTGCCTTTTGAGAAACAGATGATTGATCAGTCTGAAGCTATCACAGTCGGCTCGCTACGGTTACACGTTGCCAGTCCTGAAGACTTGATCATCTCAAAGGCCGTGCCAATGAGGCCTCAAGATTTGGCTGATATTGACAAACTTCTCTCCTTTTACCCAGCCGTAGATTTCACGCGAATACGAGAGTTGGTGGGTGAGTTTCAACTCCTGTTGGATAGACCCGAATACATGCAAAACCTGGAGGAGTTGCTGCAGCGGCACGAAAAATAGAGTTTGCGCGCGAAATCAAGAAAAGAATGACAGACCAAACAACTCTCTACCGCTCCGGCTACGTCGCGTTCATCGGCAGGCCGAATGCCGGCAAGTCGACATTATTGAATCAGCTTGTAGGACAGAAGATTGCCGCGGTTTCCGACAAGCCTCAGACGACGCGCTTCAAAATTCAGGGAGTGATCACCAAGCCCGAAGGTCAGATCGTTCTGGTCGACACTCCCGGCGTTCACAAACCCGGCTATGAAATGAACCGGCGCATGATGTCGTCGGTGCAAGACGCGTTGATGAGAGTGGATCTTGTCTGCCTCATTCGCGACGCCTCTAACTACACCGGCAGCGGCGATAAGTTTGTTCTTGAACTGATCCAGCGTTCTGCAAAGCCCGCCCTGCTGCTGCTCAACAAGATCGACAAACTAAAAGACAAGAAGGAACTCCTGCCATTAATTGATTGGTATCGAAACGAGTACGACTGGCGCGAGATTATTCCTATCTCCGCCTTGCGCGGGAACGTGAACGATGTATTGCCAGCCGAGATGATCAAGTATCTACCCGAGGGTGAGCCGTTATTTGGCGAAGACGATCTGACTGACCAGTCGGTTCGGACAATGGTGGCTGAGATTGTGCGAGAGAAAATTCTGCTGCAGACGCAGGAAGAGATTCCCTATGTGACGGCGGTCGTGGTGGAGAAGTGGGACGAGGAACGGGAAGATTTCACGCGTATCCACTGCGCAATTTTTGTGGAGAGATCTTCACAGAAAAAGATCGTAATCGGAAAAGGCGCGGCGCGATTGAAAGAGATCGGAACCCAGGCGCGGCAGGACATTGAAGGGCTCATGGGGCATCGCTGCCACCTGGAGCTGTTCGTAAAGGTCGAAAAAGACTGGCGTGACAAAGATCATTTGCTTGACGACATGGGTATCCGCAACAGCTGATTCGGGCGGGCTCTTCTTTTCCTGCTGAACCTCACGTTCTTTTTTTGTCGTTCGGCCGTGCAGTCCTCGCCAAAAGATACAATCCACGAAACCACACGAACAAACACGAATTTCGTGTTGGTGTCATTTCGTGTGATTTCGTGGATCGTATGTTTCCATCTCTTGCCAGATTCTTACGCTCCTGGTTTCTTTCAGTAATAACGATCCCACGATAAATGTAAGACTGGCGACAACGATCGGATAATACAAACCCGCGTAGATATTCCCTGTCCGGGACACGACGTAAACACCAATCAATGGGAGTAATCCGCCAAAGACTCCGTTGCCGATATGGTAAGGCAGCGATAGTGACGTGTACCTGATCTTAGCGGGAAAGGCCTCCACGAGATAAGCGGCGATTGGTCCATATACCATCGTGACAAAAATCACCTGAATAAACACCAGCAGGATCAGTTTCCATGCGACCGGAGTACTAATCAAGGCGGCGAAATTTGTGTACGGCAAAACCTGACTTGCTGGTTGCAACACGCCATCGACGATTGTTTGTGGCGTAAGCGTCGTCGCGCCCGTGACGGGGTTGCGCACTGGAGCAGCGGTTACGACGTTTGAGCCCACAACCATTTGCATGGCTTTGTAGATCGGAATGTAGGCCACAGCCGCCAGCAAACATCCCAACATCATGATCCACTTCCGACCGATGCGGTCAGAGAGAGCGCCGAAGAAAACGAAGAAGGGCATGCCCAGCAGAAGGGCGATGGCGATGATGTAGTTGGCAGAGGTGCCGTTAACGTTGAGCACCGTTTGCAGGTAAAACAATGCGTAGAACTGGCCCGTGTACCACACGACCCCCTGGCCCGCAGTCGCGCCAAACAGTGAAATCAAAACGCGCTTAAGGTTTGGCCACTTCATGAAAGCTTCTTTCAAAGGCTTTGCCGAAGTCATGCCGGCACTCTTGATGTGCTGAAAGATGGGCGACTCCTTCATGCGCAACCTGATGTAGAGGGAAATGCCGACGAGGAAAATCGAAATGAGAAACGGAATGCGCCAACCCCAGGCGCTGAAGGCTTCCCTGCTCATCATGTTCTGGACCAACAGGATCACCGCCAGTGATACAAACAGCCCGAGCGTCGCTGTGATCTGAATGAAGCTCGTATAGAAACCGCGCCGGTGATCAGGCACGTGTTCGGCCACATACACGGCCGCGCCTCCGTATTCACCACCCAGCGCCAGTCCCTGCAGAATACGAATCAGCAAGAGAATTATCGGAGCAGCTAACCCAATTGTCGCGTAGGTGGGCAGAAATCCGATCAGCGCTGTTGCTCCGCCCATGATTAACAGCGTTACGAGGAAGGCGTACTTCCGTCCCACCAGGTCGCCTATGCGCCCAAAGAAAAGCGCGCCGAAGGGTCTGACCACGAAGCCGACCGCGAAAGTCGATAGATAGGCGATGAGCGCGAGCGTGTCGTTGCCCTGCGGATAGAAGAGCGGCGAGATAACGGTGGCCAGGCTTCCGAAAATATAGAAGTCGTACCACTCAATCATGGTACCGACGGCGGAAGCGGATATGACCTTCCAGATACTGTAGTTGGGAGCGACGGCAGGCAGCGCGCCGGCACTGTTGGAATTTATGGGCCCCATTTGCGGGCGTATCTTAGACTAGTTTGAGCGAAACTGCCGTGAATTGTTTGAAGACTCGTGAGGGACCTGTGGTGCGAGTAAGAGCGGGGGCAAGCCCACCTTTCCCACCTGAGAGGATGCAAACGGCCCCAGGGTGACTCGAACGTATGCTCTCAGGTAAGGAAGGTGGGCTTGCCCCCGCTCTTACTCACGCAGGACGAACCTCTTCAGCGAGCCGCTACCTTTTTCTTGTCCAGCACAGTCCGGGCAATCGCCAGCACGGCGACTGCACGCGGCGACTCGCCGGTGAAACCCCTGGGCAGATCAACAGCGCGATTGAAGTCATCCTGGGCCAGCGCGGTAAAGAGTCCTGACAGATCGAAACTCTCAATGTTGAAATTATTCGTCATGGCGCCGCCACCTTTGAACACGACGCGCAAGGTCATCTCACCGTCTTCACCACTGAACTCAATAAAGGCATTTGCCGCCTTGATAACCTCGCCCATCATGGCCCACGCTCGCGCCTTATCAACCTTTTGAAACTGCGTGACGATAGCAACCAGCGAGCGTACGCGATCTGGCGAGCTTTGATCGATGCGCTTCGCCTCTTCTGTGGCAGTGTCAAGAACTTCGGCGGCACGGTCCGGATCCGTCTTCGCCAGTAGACCTCCAGCCTCGGTCAGACCCCAGGCACGCTGCACGTTTGTAAGTTCCAGGCTGCGCGCCAGACGAAATGCATCGTCAGGTTTCTTCTCTTTGATGGCATTGCGCATCGCGTCGAAGGCCAGATACGCAAGCAGTTGTTTGCGAACATCGGTATCTTCGATTTTCTCTGCCAGTTCGCGGGCCCTGTCGTTGTCTTTATCTGAAGCAGCCATCGCGGCCTGGAAATAAACCCGGTCGCGCTCGTCTGCTGTTTTCGCGCGCTGGAGACGATCGAGCGCCTCCTGAACGCGATCCTTGTTGGGATCTTCAGGAACAATTCCGCGAGTGAAAAGTGGATCGTCCGGTTGGCGCAATCGCTCCGGTGCTTCCTGCGTAAGCATGGCCAAACGAGCCCGCAGCGCGGGCACTTGCTCCATCCCATACTTTTCAAAGAGCGGAAGCATCCTGCTGGTGATAACAAAGGCCCCCAAACGTCCCGATGACGATAGATCCGGCTCAGAGAAAGGGCCGAGTAATACGCTCGCAGCGGTCTGGAAAAACCCATTGCGCACGGCGGGTGGAATATTTTCCGGTGGGTTGTTTTTGTCGTTCCAGCGGCGCGTATGACTATTGCCTTCGCGATTCACAGTAACGTAGAGATACGGCATGAATACGTATGACGAGAGCAGCGAAACTGTATTGGCATCGGCGACTGGATCATTTGCTGCGCGGGCGAGAAGCGAAACATAGCGCTGGTCGGCAAGATCCGGATTCTTCTCATGCAACATGTCCAGGATGTTCATCCCAAAGGTATTCACCGGGTAAAGTGCCGGGTCGGCGAACTGAAGAGCACGTTCGACATCGCCGTCCTCGAGCAGTTGACGCGCCAGGCTCAGACGCTGGGCCATGTCCGGCGGCGGATCATCGGGGTTTATCCGCCTGGTTCCTGACGTTGGAGTCTGAGCGGGAGTTTTTTCTGCTTCTAGCTTACGCGCTTGGTCGAGCTTAGTAAGAAACTCCTCGCCGAGCTCGCGATCATGTCGTGCGGCCAGGCGCAGGACTTCGCGTCGCATATTCGGTTGCTGGCGTCTGGCAGTGCTTCCGCGCGAGCTGACCAGGGCTCGCCGCTGCTCTTCAGTACGCCGCGCGTTTTCCTCGTCGGCCGCTTCAGCCGAATCCCAGGCGCGCCGAAACAGCGCGCGCGCACTCTCCGGATCGGTGTCCCACAACACGTCCGCAGAACGAGCCTGAACGCGGGCCCGCAGCACCAGATCGCGGAAGCTACGCGATTCGTCCGCGAGCGACATGACCAGCGAGACTGCCATCGTACGGCGCGCTTCGATCAGCGGGTCTGCTTTCGGTGCAGGTTTTTTGGTTTTTGCCGCGGGACCCTGGGCGCTGACTCCGGCAGAAAAAGTGGCGATGCAAAACGCTATCGTGAGCATTCCGGCACGATAAGTCATTTTTTCTTCCTCTTTTCAGATGAGTCGAGGTTTTAACTGGGCATCTAAATCACTTCAATGTACGCGATTGTACTCCCTTTGTTGCAATAAACTGTGCTTTCCGCGGAGCCAGTGTTCACCGGAAAAAGACGATCCACGAAATTACACTAACCAACATGAAAATGAGTTAGTGTTTCTTCGTGTGGTTTCGTGGATCCTATATTCTCATCGAAGAGAGTTTTTGAAAGTAGAAGCCCAACTTGAGTTTTCCGAAAGAAAATAACGCAGTAATGTGGCACGCGCTCGATGTTGAAATCGAGGCGGAAGCGCGCGAGGCCGTCGAGTATGCGCTCATGGAAGCGGGCGCACTAGGCACGGAAACAAAGGATTCGGAAGATAGAGCGCTCACGGTCACAGGCTACTTCGGTGGAATCCCGGATCGCGAGCGTGTGCGCGCTGAGTTAGCAGAAGCTTTGCGCATATACGAACTGCCATCCTCATCGGTGCTCGAGATGAGCGTTAGAGAGGTGGCGAATGAAGACTGGCTCGGGGAATGGAAAAAGAATTGGCAACCGGTAGGAGTGGGTAGGTTCGTCGTCGCACCTCCATGGAGTGAGATTCCATCCTCAAACGACCGCATCATCATTCGCATCGAACCTGGCATGGCGTTCGGAACCGGCACGCACGAGACTACACGTCTGTGTCTTGCCGCAATCGAGAGGTATTTCGAGGGTGGCAGCTTTCTCGACGTCGGAACCGGAACAGGAATCCTGGCAATCGCCGCCGCCAGGCTTTTCCCGGGCGCGCAGATTGATGCCTGTGACACTGATGAGGAGGCTGTTGAAATAGCCAGGGAAAACGCGAGATTAAACGAGGCCTCCGACATTGTCTTCCATGTCGGGTCGGTTGACGATGCAACGCCTTCAGCCGATTTCGTTTGTGCAAATCTCACGGCGAATGTGATTAATGACCTTATTCGCTCATTGCTTGGTGTCACATGCGGGCGTCTCGTTCTCTCGGGAATCCTGGATATACAAGTGGAAGATGTGCTCGCCCGGATTCATGAGTGCGGCGTATCAACTCCAATTCAAACAGCGCGTGATGGCGAATGGGCTGCACTCATTATCTGAAACGCAGAGACGCGAAACCAACTCTATGACTCGCCGTCGATTCCATGCGCCGCCCAACGGCTTCAGTTCACATCGTGACAGTGTGACTCTCGCTGCGGACGAAGCCCGCTACCTGCGTGAAGTTTTGCGTTTGAAAGTGGGTGATGAAGTATATGTTTTTAACGGCGAAGGAAAAGAGTTTCAATGTCGTATTGAAGAGAGTCGCCGTGACACTGCAACTCTTCAAATCATCGCTGAAGTCACTCCTGCCCGTTCGGAGTCTCAGTTAGAGTTGACGCTGGCGGTTGCTTTGCTCAAAGGGGAGAAGTTTGATCTGGTTGTACAAAAAGCGACGGAGTTAGGTGTCACACGCATTGTGCCCGTGGTAACTAAACTTGCCGACATCCGCTTACGAGATACATCCGACGCCGCAAAACGCGTTTTGCGATGGCAGCGAATTGCTCTGGAGGCCGCCAAACAATCAGGACGTGCCGTGGTGCCTGAAGTGGAGAAACCGGTAGCTGTTGAGTCGCTCATCCGCTCCACAGATTCAGTTGGCGCAATCATGTTTTCCGAACGTGACGGTCAATCTTTGCCGGAAGCTCGGGAAGCGATGCCATGCAACATTGTTTCGCTGACGGCGCTGGTGGGCTCGGAAGGTGGGTGGACCGATCAGGAAATCAGGCTGGCGAAGGAAGCGAAATGGCTGGTTGTCACTCTTGGCGGCCGCACCTTGCGCGCCGAGACCGCCGCGATTACCGCCGCGGCCCTGCTCCAGCATTTGTTTGGCGATCTAACCTAGTTCCAGCCGAAGCGTTGGGATCGATGGTGAGTCAGCTTCTGTTGGTGTGGTTTTGTGTGTGTTAGTGGATCGTCCGCTGTCGTTTGGATAAATGCGATCCACGAAGCCACACGAAATCACACTAATAAGGGAATTGCTACTCCTTGAGAAACCCTTTATCGAGTGGCCCCCTCAGATCTAGCCATTTGCCCTACAAAGCCGGCTGACTTGCACACAAAGTTGGGATGCCCGATAATCAACCCTGATGATTGCCTTAATTCACATAAAACCCGACCTGATCTTTTAAGGAGAGCTATAGAGTGAAAGCGGAAATACAGCAGTTAGTCGCTTTACAAAACCTGGATTCAAGCATAAGAAAACTACAAGAAGAATTGGAAGCGATACCTCAAAGGCGCGCTGAGATCGAAAAAGAGTTCGATCAGCGCGCTTTTGAAATTCGGGCCCTGGAAAGTTCACGAGATGAAGCACGGCACACTCGCTCGCGTCTTGAAACGGAAGTTTCCGAGCAACGCACGCGCGTCGAACGGGCGGAACGCAACCTGATGTCGTCAAAGAGACAGGACGAATACACTGCCGCCATACGCGAGGCGGATGCAGCGCGCAAACAGATCTCCGCACTGGAAACCCAGATACTTGAACAGATGGAAGTATTCGAGAAAGGACAAGCCTCACTCGACGAACGTGCTGTGGAGATTGCATCTTTAAACTCCGATCGTGAAGCGCGATTATTGTCGTTCGATGAAGAGACTGGATTGCAAGCCGACAAGCTGGCGAAGGATCGCACCGAGCGCGAGCGCTTATTAAATATCCTGCCCAAACCGATGGGCGCACTCTACAACCGCATCAGTAAGCGGATTCGCGATGGGGTGGCAGTTGCTGAAGCCCGCAACGGCGCTTGCATGGCATGCTTCATGGCTCTGAGACCGCAGGCAATGGCCCAGGTCCGACGCGGTGAGGAAGTCATTACCTGCGATAACTGCAATCGAATTCTCTATTACGTACCGTCGGGTTCGGCTCCAGCAAATGCAGACACGGTCCAGCCAAAAATGGCCCACACCTAGTACGGAAAAGTCTCTCCGAAAATGAAAATATTGGTGACAGGGGGTGCGGGATACATTGGGAGTGTCGTCACCGAAGAGCTTGTCAGAGACGGCCACGAAGTCGTTGTTTACGATAATCTTTCGAAAGGGCACCGCGCTGCGGTCATCCCTGCTGCGTCTTTTGTTCACGCCGACCTGTCGGACATTTCAACTTTACGCGACACCCTGACACGCGACCGGGTTGAAGCCGTTATTCACATGGCAGCTAGCTCCCTGGTCGGCGAGTCGTGCGTTAATCCAGACAAGTACTATCAAAACAATCTGGTAAACGGTCTCACCTTGCTGGAGGCGATGAGAGAAACAGGTGTCAATCGAATTGTTTTCTCTTCTACCGCGGCTACCTACGGAGAACCTGAACAACAACCGATAGACGAAACCGCACCTACAAAACCTACCAATCCCTACGGTGAAACCAAGCTCTCCTTTGAAAATGCGATGCGCTGGCACGAGGAAGCCTATGGGCTGCGTTACGCGTCACTACGCTATTTCAATGCGGCCGGCGCGAGCGAAGACTTTGGCGAGCATCACGATCCGGAAACGCATCTAATTCCAATTGCCCTTCAAGCTGCAGCCGGACGCCGCGGGGTGGTGGATGTCTACGGAGACGACTACCCAACTCCCGATGGCACCTGCGTGCGTGACTACATCCATGTTATCGACCTGGCGCGGGCACATATCCTGGCTCTTAACATGCTTGAGGAAGGCAGCCGCATTTACAATCTGGGTTGCGGTGGCGATGGGTATAGTGTGAAACAGGTCCTCGAAGCGGCCCGTGAAGTAACCGCGCACGAAATTCCGACTCGCGTTGTCCCCAGGCGCGCGGGAGATCCGGCGACCTTGATCGCGGCTTCGGGCAAGATAAAGCGTGAACTCGGTTGGAAACCTGAATTTCAGGATCTGCGCCTAATTGTCGAGTCGGCGTGGCGGTGGATGCAGACGCACCCGAATGGTTATTCGGATTAGGGAAAAGCGGCAGTAGGCAGCTCTGCATCAAGAGAAGAGAGAATACGATCCACGAAATCACACTAAAAGACACTAAAGATGTTTTCGTGCTGGTTCGTGTGGTTTCGTGGATCGTATCTTATATAGTCTTGTCAGCTTCCGGGCTTTGAGGTAGCAGTTCGTCATGGCAACCAGGAAAGAAACTCAAACAAAGAAGGGTGCGGTCAAACGCACGCGCGCGTCCACCGCTCCCGCGGTCGCAGTCGACGAGTTTCTGGCACTGAAAAATCCTAAAGGAGATCTGACTCTGGCAGTCGAAGGCGAGCGTGTTTCACTGACCAGCCTTGAACGCGTCTATTGGCCCGACGAGAAGATCACGAAGTTTGAGTTGCTTCATTATTACCTGAGCATCAGTTCTCACATCATGCCTTTTCTCAAAAACCGGCCGGCGATCCTGCAGCGCTGGCCACGTGGAATCAACGCTCCCATGTTTTTCCAACAGGATTTGGAAAGCGCACCCGCTTTTATCAAGACTGCTCGGCTGATCAACAGAGAAGGCCGGGAAATTGATTATGCCGTTTTCACTACGACTGCTTCCCTCCTTCACTTCGTGAACCTTGGTTCGATTGAGCAGCATCCTTGGCATTCCACCGTTGCCAGACTCCACAAGCCCGACTGGGTTGCCATTGACCTCGATCCCAAGCAGGCGCCATGGGAAAACGTTTTGCAGGTCGCGCTTATCGGCAAGAAAGTCTTCGATGAGATTGGGTTGAAGGCCTTTGTTAAGACGTCAGGGTCGTCAGGTATCCACATATACCTGCCTTTGAAGCCGACCAATGAATATGAAAGTGTAGCGGAGTTTTCCAGACTGCTGGCAGGAGAGATCGCCCAACGCGCGCCAACGATCGCGACCGTGGAACGCACAATCTCCAAAAGAAAGAAAGAACAGGTTTACGTTGACTGGATGCAGAATGCCCGGGGCAAGAGCTTAGCGTCGGTCTTCACGGCGCGCGCGAAACCCAAAGCCACGGTCTCGATGCCTTTGACGTGGAAACAAATTGAGCAGGGCGTGAAGATTTCCGACTTCACAGTCAGAAACGTTCCCGCCCTGCTCAAAAAGAAAGGCGATGCCTGGGCTGATTTCTTTGATCAGCGGCAGACGCTGAAGTTGAACTAACTCAACAAGCTAGTTCTTGATCTTCACACCCGCTGAAAAGCGTATGCCGTCTTCACGCCGGTTATCAAAGAAGACCGGAAGATAATCGACCTGAATTGGACGGATATCGATACGATCACTGGCCCTGATGTCGAGACCCGCTCCCAAAGCCATCGCGAAAGCGGTTTCGTTTGTGTCAGGACAAGTAAAATCGTCGTTCTTGAAGTCAGCCTTGTAGCGCGTGGCGCCAAACAGCGCGTGGGCAAAGGGAATCAAGGGCGACGAATTGCGGAAGTTGACCCGAGGACCAAAAAGCAGTGTGTATCTCTGAATCCTCGCGTTAAATGTGCGGCCGCTCAGACGGTCCTGGAAGTCGGTGTTAGCGAACGTTGCGCTGAAGTTTCCTACCAGCCCAACGTTTCGGTGCACATTCGCTACCACTTCTCCAGTTACACCGTGGTGGGGAATACGCTCGTTACGGAAGTCGACACGCGATGTGGTCCCATTGAAATTAATCGCGCGTCCCTGAGCATCCAGGCGGTCGCCGCCATTGCTGGCGCGCTCGTGAGCATAACCGATGAAAAACTCCCAGCTGGAGTAATCGTCTTGGGCGAATCCTGCCGGAGCACAGGCAAGGATAATCGCGAACAGAAGAAGCAGCTTACGCATTGGCGGTAGTCCTCCTTGATGATTCCCATCAACACTAACAAGAACTGTGTGGTGATAAGAAAAATAGGAATCCGCACGTCTTTCCAATTTTTCCTGTTGATTACTTGTTTATCAGGTTAAGGGGCACTCTTTTAACATGGACTCTTCAAAACAGGCAAGAACAAAAGCTACAACAATGTTGGCCGCTGTGGGGGCAACCGCTTTGCTTCTGGCCGGCCACGCATTTGCGACGTTGGCCCAACAGCCTGCGAAAAGCATTGTCCGGACCCCTGCGAAAGGTCCGGCGAC
This sequence comes from Acidobacteriota bacterium, assembly GCA_038040525.1. Taxonomy (GTDB): domain Bacteria; phylum Acidobacteriota; class Blastocatellia; order Pyrinomonadales; family Pyrinomonadaceae; genus PSRF01. The sequence goes on from JBBPIC010000016.1 coordinate 54,613, forward strand.
ATCCACCGCAAAAGGTCCGCTCAGTAACGCTTCCAATAGCCTGGCCACGAATGACGTCAATAAACTTCTCGCCGACGGGCAGGCAGCCTTCGACGCGGGCCGTTTTGATGAAGCCGTTGCCAGGTACAACCGCGTGATTTCGCTGTCGGCAAACCAACCGCGTACAGCCGCCGTGGCTAGTTTGCTGATCGGCAATGTCAATATGGAGCAGAGGAAGTTTGGAAATGCAGAAGTCGCATATCAACGAGCGGTGATGCTGAGCCCGAACTACGCTGAAGCCTACAATGGCCTCGGTGAAGCACTGGGTGAGTTGAAACAATTCTCACGCGCCGTCGAGGCTTTTACTAAGGCAGTGGGCCTGGATCCGAAACTGCTAAAGGCCAGGTACAACCAGGCAGTTACCTACGATCGGCTGCGCAATTTCCGTTACTCGGAGTTTGTATTTCGCAATCTCATCAAATCGAATCCGGATTATTCACTCGCCTACGATGGCCTGGCCGTGACGCTTTCCAAAGCCGGCAGAGCCAAAGAGGCTATCCCGCTCCATGAAAAAGCAATTGCCCTCTCGCCACGAGACCCTTCCTATTACTTCAACTACGCAATTAGCAACCTCATGATGGGAAACACTGCCAAAGCGATGGAGCAACAGCAGAAACTAAAAACCATCGACCCGCTTGTCGCCGATCGTCTCGCCAGCGTGATCATAAAGCGGCAGATGTAATGCTGCATAAGAAGTGGAAAGCAAGTACGATCCACGAAACGACACGAACAGACGCGAAAGACGTTAGTGTTCCTTTCGTGTGTGTTCGTGGATCGTCTCCTCGTCTTTGTTTGCAGCGTCAGCCGCGCTGCGTAATCTGTGGATTACACTTCTTTGAGTAAATTGCCAGGTGAGTGCATCGGCCGGTAACAAAGTATTAGTCCCATAAGAAACATGAACGCTCCCAGGATGGCAGGGGACAGATGAAACAGGTCTGTGTAGCCCACCGCCGGATGCACGCCGATCGCCGCGGCAAATCCTACCAGGCCTGAAAACAACAAGACCTGCCACAGGTTCTTTGAAGGCTTCGCACACCAGACACAAAAGAGGACCGTGATTCCGGTTGCACAAATCGCGCCCCCAAACCCCGCTCGGTCGTGGGCGATCAATGGAACCAGGCGTTCGCTGATCGCATGCAACTGGGCCGGCTCAAGGGACATGAAACTCAAGTCCTGGGGCACGAACACGGTAGTCATGCCCACTATCATCACGGTCAACCCGCCGGCGATCATACCTGCCGCAGTCGCCAGCAATAGAACCCGACCAACTCCATATCTTGAGAGCCGGGGCACTCTGACGCCTGGCTGAAGCAATGACTTGATACCTCTCGGTGGCTTGAGTAAGGAATAAGATCTGACCAGGCCGGCGATGAATAATGGCAGCAGCAGGAGGGTGCCGACGCCATGCCACGCGTCCAGATAACCGTAGCCGAGGTACGCTAGGAAGCTACTGAACCCGACGACGCCACTAATAATAAAAAGCCACCACGCCCAGGCCTGGCCTCGACCGAGAGGAAACTCCGCCATCCACATATAGAGTGAGCCAATGGCTATCAGCGCGCCGCCAAAGGCAACCCTATCGTGAAACATGAAGTAGACAACGCGGCAATCGTTGACGCGACAAAGTTGTTCCGCGGTTAATCCAAGGAACTGAACATCGTGCGGCAGAAACTGTCTACTCGCTGAAAGAAAAAATGCAAAGCCCCCAAAAAGGACCAGACTCAAGCCGGCGAAAATGAGCAAGGGACGACCGTCGCCGACCAATGCGCCGAGCAGTCCTCTGTTGTCGTATGCTGGTTGAGACACTTGTCCAAGATTATCACGTCAGTTCGACCCAAACACTCGATCGTTAACTGCGCCATCTCGCACAAAGGTCCACAGCCGCTTCCGGCCAGGTTGGAAAGTCGAAAGAGAATCCGCCTTCCAGCAGCCTGGCCGGAACGACGCGTCGGCTTTTCAGCGCGAGCTCGCTCTCGCTTCGCAGCAAGAAAGCTCCCATTTCCAGCATCCATTCGCTCGCCGGAAGACCAAAAGAAATGCCCCAGGCGGCCCGCAGATCCCGCATGAACTCAGCATTGGTCAATGGATTCGGCGCCGCCACATTAACTGGTCCATCAAGTTGCTCGTGTTCAATTAACCAGAGAACCGCGCGAATGAAATCCTGTTCATGAATCCACGAGACAAACTGCCTGCCATTACCAATCGTACCGCCGAGACCAAAACGAACGAGTCGCAGCAGCAAATCGAATGGGCCACCCGAAGATGGGCTCATAATGATTGCGGAGCGCAGCAGCACCTTGCGCGTTAGAGGCGTAGCAGCTTCATTGAACACGCGTTCCCAATTCGTTGCCACGTCGATGCTGAACACCCAGGTATCGGGAGCATTCGGCTCCGAGCCGCCAATTATTCCCGTAGCCTCGTCATTCGGTGCGTCGTAACGATGAGCGTAAATGGTCGCCGTACTCGCCTGTAGCCAAACGCGCGGTGGCTTCCACGCTTGCGCAATTGCATCGCCCAAAACGTTCGTGGATTTCAACCGTGAGTCCATGATGATTCGTCGATTCTCAGGCGTGTAACGACAATTCACACTTTGGCCTGCGAGATTAATGACTGCATCCGCATCTTCAAGCTCAGTTATCCAAGTTCCAAGTGATTCGCCGTCCCAGGCGATATTTCGCCATGGACTGGTGCCTGGGCGCCGGCTAAGCACGACGACTTCGTGCCCCGCGTTGTGGAAAGCGCCGGCCAGCACCGTTCCCACCTGACCGGATCCACCAGGAATGATTATCTTCATCGAGCTTCAATCTCCGTTGTGGGAGTGACTGTTCACCAAACACGCTTTCGCTTAGTTCAATTATCAGGCGCGAAGTAAAAAGAAGATGCGATCCACAAAATCACACGAAACGGCACGAACGGCAATTCGTATTGTTCGTGTGGTTTCGTGGATCGTCTGTTTTCGTCAAAACTTTGCAGACTACACAGTGAAAAATAAGAAAGGACAGCGTGAGTTAGTAATGCTGACTGGACTGCTTGTCGCGTTTGCCCTTTTGTTTGCGGCCGCCCTTCTTTTCATCAATCCCTTTGAGCGAGGCAAGCGGCCACAGCTTATGCTCAACCTGAGCTAAACCTGCTTCAGTCACGGCGCGCAAGACCTCTTCTGAAGACTTATAGGCGGGCGCCGCTTCGTCGAGTGGCACTCGACCATCGAGGTTCACAAGAATTCCGGCGGCCGCGTATTCATCATCGATCTGTCGTTGCGAGAGGGTTCGATTGGCCTGACCGCGAGAGAGTTTGCGCCCTGCCCCATGGTTCACTGAGAACCCGCTTTTCACCGCGCCTGGGAGTGGCCGCAAAATATAGCTGTAGTCTTTGTTGCTTCCAGGTATCAGCACCGGATGGCCCGTTGCTTCCCACGTAGTCCCCTTGAGAGACGGATGTCCGGCGGGAAACGCGCGCGTCGCACCTTTTCGATGGACCAGGACATCACCAAAATCCGGATGCCATTCCTTTTGGACCAGGTTGTGACTGATCTCATAAATCAGTTCAAGGTCGGCCGCAAACACTTCACGAAATGCTTCCGCGACCTGTTCGAAAATTACCAGCCGGTTGAGAATCGCAAAATTGCCGCCCGCAGCCACCGCGTTTAGATAGCTGTGGTAATGACGGGAATCAGGAGTGAAGTATCCCAGGTCAATATCGGTGACCGAGTCAGGTCGAGCTTCTCGGGCCATCTCAAAATAGTTAGTTGCCAACCCGTGACCAAATCCGCGGCTGCCGGTATGCACCTGAACGAAGAGGGTGTCTGTCATCTCCGAGCGTTGCAACTCAATGAAATGATTGCCGCCACCCAGACTTCCCAGTTGGTCCATTCCCCGCTCGGGTCTGCCTTTGCCGCCCCTGGGAATATCCCAATCGTCGTCAACTGGAATACGGTGTCTTTCAGCACGGCTGCGATCGAAAGTCGCACCGTATTTTTCAACATAGTATTCGGCGCCGCCCCGAACGAGATTATTAAACTCTGGCGCGGAAAGGTGGCCCAGGCGATCGCTCTTGCCGCCGTAGCCCATCTGCACGCGCCCCATGACGGCGCGATTGAAGGCGCTTTTCTTCTCCGGCGTTACGAGATCGAAAGGAACGGTCGAACTGGCGCTCATCATTCCGCAACCGATGTCGTAACCCACGGGTCCCATCGCCACGGCCCCACTTTTGGCGTCGGTGAGAATCACGCAACCGACCGGCACGCCGTAGCCATAATGAACATCGGGAGTAATCACCACCAATTTCACGCCAGGGAAACGCGTCGCATTGACGATCTGCCGGTACAAATTGTCTTCTGCGTTGTTGAGTAGTTCACTCGTCAGAAACAGTCTGACAGGAACGTCGCCGATGTCGTCAGTTTGCAGATGGTAATAGCCTTCGCCAGTCGACGATGCGAAGGACTTCCAGTTTAGGGCGTTCTTCATTGTTTGTGCTTCGTCGGTATCAACCGTACCTAACCTTCTTAATATTGATGTGGCCTTTGGCATCCGGCGCTACCGCGCTCGGTTCGGTAATGGGCGCAACGCACTATCAAAGTACAAAGATCAAAGCACTAACTTAATTCTTCCTGCCATCTCGCGAAATCAACGCAGTAATCTTGCTCGCAATCTCCTCAGCACTTTCGCTTTCACTGATTGGAACTCGATGGTCTGCCAACCCATAAACATCAAGTCGTTCCTGGTAACGTTTTCTCGCCGTCTCGTACGAGGGCGCCAGGGGACGCAGTTGTCCGCTGGTTTCAATCCTTTTCCAGCATAGGTCAAAGGGTGCATCAAGCCAGACCGTTAGACTTCCATGTTCTGCAAGCAGTGTGCGATTGTGGGCAATGGTCCACGTGCCACCACCCAAAGCGACGACGCATACAGGACTGTCAGTCAATAGCTGTGCCAGCAAATGTGTTTCAATCTCTCGGAACCTGTCCTCGCTATCCTGCTCGATAATCTCTCGGGGGCTGCGATGCTCACGCTCCTTGATCATCTCGTCCAGATCCAGCGCCGCGCAACCGAGCAAACGCGCGAGCGCAATTGCTACTGTTGTTTTTCCCGAACCCATGAAGCCGGTGATGACGATGTTACCTTTGATCATGAATTGGGCATTATCTCTCCACTATCGATTCAAGGCACTCAAAGAACCCTGGAAAAGAGACTTCGACGCAATTGCTCCCGAGTATTTCCGACTCACCGCTGGCCAGTAGCGCGGCGACCGTGAAGGCCATTGCGATTCGATGATCTGCATATGAATCGAGCTCAGCTCCATGTAATTGCACTGGTCCGGCTACGGCAAGACCGTCGTCATATTCCTCAACGTCCGCCCCCATCGCCCGGAGGTTTCGGACCGTGGCAGTAATGCGATCACTTTCTTTGATTCGCAGCTCCCCGGCATCACGAATAACTATGCCACCGGGAACCTGAGTTCCAACAACTGCAAGAAGTGGCAACTCGTCGATCAGCGCAATAGTCACGCCCCCGTCGACAACGTGTGCCGATGACTGATGTTTAGGAAGCGCGTCTGTTCCGTGCACGCGAAGATTGCCGACCCGCTCATTGCAGTCCTCCCACTCATCGGTCTCGATCTGCGCTCCCAGTGAGCGCAATGTTTCCATGAACTGCGTGCGGGTTCGGTTCAGTCCAAGCTGTTCGATATGCAATTCGGAGTCAGGCAACAGGGCTGCCGCAGCGATCAGAAAAGCTGCCGATGAAAAGTCACCGGGAATGCGCACCTCGCGGCCTTCAAAGTGCGCCGGGCCAACAACCGAATAAATTGTGTGCGATGCGTCATCTGCTTGCGAAATATCCAGTGGCACATCAAACCATTTCATCATCCTCTCAGTGTGATCGCGTGTGAGCGACTGTTCCATAACTTCGGTGCGCCCGTCCGCGCAAAGGCCAGCCAGCAGCACGCAAGTCTTAACCTGTGCACTGGCTACCGGCAACTGATAGCTGATGGCTTCCAGCGGTTTGCGGCCTTTGATTCGAAGGGGTGGCCGGCCGTTTTCAGAAAACACGCGCGCACCCATTCTTTCAAGAGGTTCGACTATTCTTTTCATCGGACGCGAACGCAGGGACTCGTCGCCTGTGAGTATCGACGTAAACTCCTGCCCGGCTAGTAATCCTGCGAGCATTCGCATCGTTGAACCGCTGTTGCCACAATCAAGGGGCGCCGACGGTGCGGAGAATCCGCTACCAACACCTTCTATGCGGACGTCATTCCCCTCTCGACTAACCGAAACGCCAAGATTCTGAAGACAGGATAGAGTTGAAGCGCAGTCTCTACTCGTCGCAAAGTTCGAGAAACGCGAACTTCCATTAGCCAGTGCCGCAATCAGAGCGGCGCGATGGGAGATAGACTTGTCCCCGGGTAGGCGCACGCTTCCGTTGATTCGTTTTGCCGCTGTAATTTTCATCCAGTCAAATACTACCTCGGCCGCGGCTCTGCCGCCGCACACAGCGGAAAGCCGGTACTGATGCAGTTTGGAGCAATGCATCTAATTACAGAACCCAGCGCGGTAGCGCGGGATCCCGGAGGCAACTTAGCCTTAAGGTCGGCAATGCTTCTTAATACTCAGGTTCCTGAAGCATCCCGCGCTACCGCGCTGGGTTCTGTATCTGATTGCGTTTCAGCCCAAATAATCAAACTGCATCAGTATCCGGAAAGCCTATGGCTTTCCGGGTGAATCACTCTCATTCTTCCTGAGGCTCAGCCTCCGAAAAAAGAATCTAAATAGGACTCTCCGGAAAGGCCGAGCCTTTCCGCAGTGTGCGGCGGCAGAGCCGCATCATTACCGAAGTTGACTACCTCATCCAGCGCTACCCAGCTCACTTCGGTACACCTTAACGATCTGAGCGCTAACGGATTAGCTTTCGGTGACCTTCTTGACAGGCGATAGCTGAGCATGTTACACCCTCGACATCCGGGTAGCGTTTGGAGTTCTAAAAATAGCCGAGGCCTACACAACCATGGCTCTTGGAGCGGCCTGTGTCTTCTAACTGTGACTCTAGAGACGACCGAACTCAGATTCCCCAGCCGAATTGAGGCCGTGGAAGAAGCCGCTCGCGCAGTTGCTGAATTCCTGAGTCGCGCAGGTGTCAGCGAGGACGTCGCTTTTGGAATAGACATGGCTGTGCGTGAAGCGGTAACGAATGCTGTGCTTCACGGCAACGACAAGGACGAAACAAAATTTACTGACCTTAGCTTGAAGCTTCTTCCCGGAGCTTTTGAGATCACAGTCCACGACCAGGGAACCGGGTTCAATTCGAGCAACATCCCCGATCCAACCGAAGCAGATAACCTTCTAAAGTCTTCCGGGCGTGGCATTTTTTTCATGAGAAACCTGATGGACGAGGTCGAATGGTCGATGGATCCGGAAGGCGGCACTACTGTTCGCATGCTGAAAAAAGTTTAAGTCAGATTTTGGATTTGATTTGCAAATCCGCTAAAGGAGATAGCTGAAATGGCAGAGTTAAATATATCCGAGCGCCAATCCGGGGATGTCACCATTCTCGATATGGATGGGAAGATCACCATTGGCGAAGGCAGCGTTGCACTTCGTACCGCCATTCGCCGCCTTTTGGAAGAGGGTAAGAAAAAGATTCTTTTAAACCTCGCTCGCGTCAGCTATATCGATTCGAGTGGCATCGGGGAATTAGTTTCCAGCTACACCGCGATCAACAAAGAGGGCGGAGAGCTGAAGCTGCTCAATCTGACTCAGAAGCTTCAGGACTTGTTAACAATTACCAAGCTGCTCACTGTGTTTGACGTTTACGAGAGCGAGGCCGAAGCCCTCGCCAGCTTCAAGTAACCCTCGGTCCAACGACCTTCGGTTGGTCTTCGCGGCGATGGAAGCAAGGACAGACTTAAGATTATCGGGCAGTGCAAGGAGATAAGAAATGGCAGAACTCGAAGTCAATGAGCGTCAGGCGGGAGACGTCACAATTCTGGACATGAACGGTTCGGTCAGAATGGGTGAGGGCGCCATCTCGCTCCGCAACTCAATTCGCGGCCTGGTCGAACAGGGCAAGAAGAAAATTCTTCTGAACCTGAATGGGGTGAAGAATATCGACTCGAGCGGAATCGGTGAGCTCATTGCCAACTATACGACTGTTAGCCGCGACGGCGGGCAACTCAAGCTCTTGAATCTTACGGAAAAGATCCAGAATCTACTGGTGATTACCAAGCTCCTAACTGTGTTTGACTCATACGATAACGAAGCTGAGGCACTGAACAGTTTCAAGTAGGAGGATAGGCATTCGTGCCTGTCCACTTCGCCCAGACTAGAGATAGACAGGCATCGATGCCTGTCCTACAAATGTTTCGTTCTACCTTTCGCCGTCTGCTCGCGCTGGATGATCCACCGGAGCGGACGGCGCTTGCTTTTTCCATCGGCGTCTTCATAGCGTTTTCACCTTTTCTTGGTCTCCACACAATTGCCGCCACGTCGATCGCCTTCATATTTCGCTTCAACAAGGTCGCCATCTATTGCGGGACCTTTATCAACAACCCGTTTGTCACGCTCGTTCCGATAATCATTGCCTCGTACGCTATCGGCGCTTTCGTTTTGGGCCGGCCAGTCCGAATTCCCGTCGAGGGTGTAGAGCTGCTCAAGGATCCTCATCTGCTGACCGCCGACTACTACCGGAAGCTTTTTCTAGAAAGCTGGGGAGTGCTTTGGCCGTTCACAATAGGTGCCATGGTGCTATCGGTCGTTTGTTCGCTAATTGCTTATCCGGTAACATTATGGCTTTTGAGAGCGCATCAGCGGAGAAAAGAAGCGGCGAATTGATGCAGATTAGAGTTCAAGCTTTCGCTTGCGTGGCGCGGCAGCCTAAAGGCTGAAGTAGGAACCGCTGGGAAACCCCACAGCTAATTGTTACTGATGCAGTTTGATTACTTCGGCTGAAACGCAATCAGGTACAGAACCCAGCGCGGTAGCGCGGGATCCTTCAGGAAACTGAGTATATAAGAAGTATTACCGATCTTAGGCTAAGTGGCCTCCGGGATCCCGCGCTACCGCGCTGGGTTCTGTAACTAGGTCCATTGCTCCAAACTGCATCAGTACCAAACTATTCAGGTAATTGCGGTCATGATGGCATCGGATTAGTCCAGGTTACGCATCTCTAATATCTCCCAGAAACACTTCTAGTAAGTAATCAATAAATTACCCTCGGTCCTATGAAGAACCTTCTTTCGTTAACCATTCTTTTCGCCTTTGGTTGTACGTCCGCATATTCCCAAGCCAGGCCAGGTGCGCCTCGACCCGCTGGCAATCAGACGGTGCCACAACGAGAAGCGACCAGTTTTGATCTCGCCGAATATGGCGTTAACTTTCAGATAGAGCCGCGGCTAATCATCATGATGGCGGCGCTCGATGCTGCCGGGTTTGATCCGACTCCTGGAGGGGCCGACGTCTCAGTTTTCAGGGCGCAAGTTAGAAAGGACCTCGCCGAGCTGGATCCTGATCTCCGGGCACGGATGCGTGCATTCTACGAGCGCAACAAGTTGGCAGCGCCTGCTACCCCGGCCGACCAGGCTGCGCGTTACCTGTCGCTCGCGTTTGCGCTTGGTCCACCACCCACGCTTGAACCGCCGGCGCGCTCAGAAGATTTGCCTGGGAGTCTGCTTGAAGTGCTCGATTTCGCCCCTCTGGTTCAGGAGTTCTATCGCAGATCCAGCATTGAAGAACGGCTTCCCTTGTACATGCGGGCCTATCAAGCGGAAGGGGACAGGTTGAGAAGGCCAACGGCGGAAGTTATTCGAGTCGTGTTGTCTTACCTGCACACGCGGCCAATTACCGTTTCCCTTGAGCGCGTTGTGGTAAAGGCACCTACCGCCGGAAAAAAGAAGAAGGCGCCCCAAACGTATAGTACCCGGGAACAGCCGCGCCATTTCTTCGTCGTACCGGATCTACTTGGCGTGCCCGGGACAATGAATTTTAGAGTGATCGGCGACGACTACTATGCAGTCCTTCCGGAAGGCACTGATCCCGCCGTATCGGAGCTGCGCCGCGGCTACCTTCAATATGTCATCGATCCGCTGTTGGTGAGGTTCAATCGCGAGATTGCTGCGCGTCGTGATCCGGTCAAACAGCTTCTGGCTGAAAGAGAAAACGCAGGAGCTTCTGTCAGTCCTGATGTTTTTCTGGCGGTTTCGAGGTCGCTGGTGTCTGCAGCTGATGCGCGTCTCGAAGAAGTTACCAGACTTGAAAAACTATCACGCGACTCTCGCGCCCGCCTCGGCAGCGCGAAGGACGACGCTGCGCGACAGGTAATCACCAAAGAGTTTCAAGCCAATTCGACCGCGATCCAAGATGAGGGCATCGCTCGGCTTGCAGAACAATATGAACGAGGCGCGGTGCTCGCTTTCTTTTTCGCGGACCAGCTAAAAGGCATTGAGAGTTCCGGTTTCGACGTCGCCAACTTCTTTGTCGACATGATCTCTTCCTTCGACCCTGCGCGTGAATCTCGCCGGTTGACTGAAAACTCGGAAGCACGCCAACGAGCGCTGGCTGCGCGCCAGGCACGCTTGACTGCTCGGAAGGTGGAAGACGTCCCAGTCTCCACGTCCGCTGAGGCGGCGAGGACGTCAGTGCTGGTTAAGAAGCTTGCCGATATCGAGCAGGTGCTGCGACAGAAGGACTACGTCAACGCCGAGACGCGGTTGAAAGAAATGATGAGAGACTATTCGCGTGAACCGCGAATCTTCTTCGCGCTCGCGCAAACCGCAAGTCTTGCCGCGGCCGATGCCACCGATGAAGACGTGCAGGCGGAACGACTCAATAGGGCTTTGGGAAACTACCGGCTGGCACTGGAAGCGTCGTCACCCGACACCGACCGGGCACTCATCTCGCGTGCGCATGAAGCGATGGGCAGAATCTACTCCTTCCTGGAGAAACCCGTCGAAGCTTCAAACGCTTTTGATAAAGCGATCCAGGTCGGCGACGTAGCCGGCGGCGCTTACAAAGAGGCGATGGAAGGGAAGAAGAAATTAACGGCGCCTTAGGTAATGCAGGCAAAAAGGGGAAATGGGGAACAGGGGGAGGGGAGTAAAGGGGAAGGGGGAAGGGAGTAAAGGGGAAGGGGTAAAGGGGAAGGGGTAAAGGGGAACGGGGGAAGGGGTAAAGGGTAAGGGGCAAAGGATGAAATTTCCCTTACCCGTTCCCCTTTACCCGTTCCCCTTTACCCGTTCCCCTTTACCCTTTACCCGTTCCCCTTTACCCGTTCCCCTTTCACCCTTTTACCCTTTGCTTTTTTATATCGGTTGGGTCGTTCGCGTTCTAATCACCCGCGGCTTCACTATCGTCCCTGGCAATTGAACGTTGATTTCTGGAATCACGGGAAGGTTGATTTGGGGAACCGAAATGTTCACCGCCGGAATTGAACCAAGTTCCACCCGTGGAATTACAATCGTTCGCCCTCCGGCCTTCCGTATAGTTCCCGGCTGAATCATTGATTCGGCCGCTTTTGGCGTTACAGTGATCGTTCGCTGATTCTTGTTACGCACAATCGTCAACGTCACATCGCCGTCCTTCTTCTTGTTGATGGCACGGGAAAGATCGCCTGCGGCGTCAACCTTCTCGCCATCGACTCCAGTGATTACATCGCCGGCTTTTAATCCTGCTTTCGCCGCCGGGCCGTCATCAGTTACGGCTGTGACCAGCACGCCTTTGCCGTCGGCGATGCCGAAGTAGTCGGCAAGTTGCTTCGTCAACTGCATGGTGCTCACGCCGATGCGACGATGGTTCCCCAGGGAGAAAACAAAGTTGTCATCACCACTTCCGGGTCCTTGCCACTTCCAAACATTTTTTCCGGGTATGCCGTCGGGAGGAAAGAGTTTATTCAGATCCTTGAGCTTGTCCATGCCTTCAAGTTTCTTCAGTCCCTCGAATCCCTCCAGCCGCTGAAAAGCGTTTATCGAGTTGTCACGCTTGGCAATTGTCACTGACAGTTCCTGTTCCCCGCCTGAACGACTAATCCCGAGGCGGGCTGTCTGATCAGGAGCGACTTCCGACACCAGCCGGGTGAGTTTGCGGACGCTGGTAACACTGTCGCCCTCAAATCTCAGAATCACATCATCCTTTCGCAGGCCGGCCTTCTCCGCGGGGCTGTCTTTGACAACCTGCGTGACACCGACGCCACGCGCTTCACGCATTCCGTAGCGGGCCATGTTTTCCTTGTTTATGTCCTCAGCATGAACCCCGAGAAAACTGCCGCCATCAATGAAAAACGAGAAACTGCCCGGGGTTTCGCCCGCAAGGCCAAGCACTTCAGGGGTTGGCGGAGCCGGGGTCTGTGGCGGTGCGCCCTGTTGCGCCAGCACGATGCCGCAGGTCAATACGAGGGAGACTGTAATCAATAAGGCTTTTCTTAAACTCATAACAGAGAGAGTCCTCCGGAAAGATTTCTCGATTACACGCCGGCGGAGCGGGTGGGTTCCAAAAACTAGCTATCCGCAGATTGCGCAGATTACACAGATTTTGTCAGAAAGGTAAAAGGCCAGCTGCAGGCCCAAGGCGGTGAACCCGCTCCAACCCAGCCAGTCCTGATAATCGGTGTAATCTGCGTAATCTGCGGATGGGTATTGGTCTTAGGAAAGGCGGCGGTAGACTTCCACGCCGTCAGCAAGCTCGAGCGCGATTTTGCCTTCAGAATGCGCAAGGTCGAGATGGGCGACCGCCTCTGAAACGGAGAGAAAGCGGTGAACGTCGTCTGCATCCGGGAACATCTGCCGCGCCACTTGCCAGGCCGTCGCCCCGGCGTTGGGCACGAGCCGGATAACTTCCGCCTGTCGCTCCCGGATTGAGCGAAGGTAGCGATTAAACAACTCCTCAAAGTCGTTTACAGGTGCGCCATGACCCCCATGCACGAGCGTCGGTGCATAGCTTCGCAAACGCGCCAAACTAACCAGGTATTCGGCCAATGAAGCAAAACGCTTCGAAGGATCGATTGGATCTGGTGAAAGAATGGGGTTTGGGGTAATGCGTTTGAGCACGCAATCACCGGCTATTACAGTTCGATCCGCTTCACGCACGAACGAGCATGACCCGGGGGTATGACCGGGGGTGTGGAGGATCCTGAGCGCGCCCGTACTAAATTGGAGCTCTTCTTCGTCGCGCAGCTCTCCATATTCGTCTTCACGGAGCGAGTCGGCATATTGGCGCACGCCTTCGTAGACCTTGCGCATGCTTTCAATCTCATGGGGAGGGACGCCCGCGCGCACCAGGAGTGTTCGATGGTCCTCATACTCGAGCCTGCCGATCCTGTGACCGCTTTCCCAGGCATGCACTAACACTTCGGCATCTTTCGCTTCATCGCGCAACGCGCGGGCCAGCCCGCAATGGTCCTCGTGCGCATGGGTCAACACGATGCGGCGGATATCAGAAACGCGGAAGCGCGCTTTTCTGAGACCTTCGCGGAGAGCCTCAATGGTTTCTTTGGTCTTGGGGCCCGTGTCAATGAGCGTAACGGGATCCTCGGCGATCAGATAAACGTTGACCGGACCGACATAGAAAGGCGTGGGAAGCGAGATAGGGATGATGCGCATGGAAAAGAATGGGGAACAGGGGGAAAGGGGTAATGGGTAAAGGGTAAAAAGGCCTTCTTTTACCCTTTTTACCCTTTACCCTTTTCCCCCAAGGCTTTTAGTACGCCCACTTGTTCGCTTCAATCAACACATCCGCCACGCGCTGTCGCGCGACAATAGTGTTCATCGGCGTGAGCTTGGTAAAGCGTCGCAGCGCGGCCAGCAGCGTGCGCAACTCATCCCCTTCAGACATTCCCGCCAGCGTGTTCTTCGCCCGGGCCTCAATGCGCTCAACGGCGTCGTTGCAGAACACACGAGTCATGTCGATGTATCTCGCCGCCGCCGCCTCACCCTCCGATGCCGCCAGCTTCTGTGCTCGCAGAATCGCCGACTCCATCGCATACGCATCCATGATGATGTCGGCAATGCCAAGCAGAATCTCCTGCTGGTCTCCGAGCTTCATCATGTATTTTTGCGCCGCAGTTCCCAGCGTCATAAGCGCAACCTTCTTCGCATTTTGAGCAAGCTTCTGTTCCGTTGCCAGCACTCCTTCATCGTCATCGAAACTGGCCATCTGCGGCGTTAGGATTTCGTCCATCAGCGCCTGCGCTGCCGGCAGTAATGCCAGGTTGCCGCTCAAGGCGGCCTTCATCAACCGTCCGGGAATCAACATGCGGTTGATTTCGTTGGTGCCTTCGAAGATACGATTGATGCGTGAGTCGCGATAGGCACGCTCCGCCGGATAGTGTGCAGAGTATCCGTAGCCTCCGTAGATCTGGACCATCTCATCAGCCACAAAATCGCAGTATTCAGACAGCGCGACTTTGATGATCGAGCACTCAGCCGAGTATTCCTCGATCGCCTTCAACTTCGCATTTGGATCGTTGGGATCGGTGATCGCTGCTTCGATCATTCCCAGCGTCCGGTAAGTCATCGACTCGCCGACCCAGGTGCGAATTGCCATCTCTGCAATCTTTGATTTGATGGCCCCAAAGGAAGAGATCGACTTACCAAACTGCTGGCGTTCGTTTGCATAGCGAACTGACTCATGAATCATCAACTTCATGCCGCCGATACACATCGCGCCGAGTTTGAAGCGGCCAATGTTGAGAGTGTTGAATGCGATCTTGTGACCTTTCCCTACTTCGGCAAGCAAATTCTCTACCGGCGCCTTTGCATCAGTGAGCACCAGCGGTGTCGTGCTCGACCCCTTGATGCCCATCTTGTGCTCTTCGGCTCCAGGCGTCACGCCTTCCTGCTTCTCAACGATGAATGCCGAAAATTTGTCACCATCAACTTTCGCAAAAACGATGAAGATGTCGGCAAAGCCGCCGTTGGTGATAAACATCTTCTCGCCATTGAGAATGTAATGAGTGCCGTCTTCACTGAGTCGCGCAGTTGCTTTCGCGGCCATGGCGTCGGAACCTGAACCAGCCTCGGTCAAAGCGTAGGCCGTGATGAGTTCGCCAGACGCGATCTTGGGCAGATACTTCTGCTTTGCCGCTTCAGTGCCGAAGTAGATGATGGGCAGGAGACCGATGCCGCTTTCCGCGCCCAGCGTGGTGGCAAAAGAAGCGCAGCGCCCAATGTTCTCGCCCACGAGCGCGCCGCTGGTCTGGTCGAGACCGAGTCCGCCGTATTCCTCGGGAATGTTCGCGCTGATTAAGCCAAGATCGGCTGCCTTCTGGACCAATCGGCGCGCCAGGGCCCAATCGTGCTTTTCAAGTTCATCGATGTGGGGCATTACCTCGTTGTCGATGAACTGCCGAGTGGTCTCAGCAATCATCCGATGTTCTTCAGTGAAGTCTTCAGGGGTGAAGATCTCGTCCGCGGTGCGCTCCTCAATTAGAAACGCGCCACCTTTAACTATCTGCTTTTGTTCAACTACGGCTGACATAGGTTTTTCCTTTCAGAGATTTAATAACCGCCAAGACGCCAAGTGCGCCAAGGTGACCAGTAAAAAGAGCAACTATCTCACCGACAGGGCTCCCAAATGTTTCCTTGGCGCCCTTGGCGTCTTGGCGGCCACACCTTTCACAATTGGCGAACAATTTCGTCGGGCATCAGGTCGCGGAATTCAGGGTACTTTTCCAGAATTCTTATCAAGTCAAGCTCATCTTTTTTGCGCTTGCTCAACCTTCTACGGTCATCGCTCCAGGCCCAGATCTTTCCCCGAACTATGTTTCCCAGCGAAGCTACAGGCACTTGCTGCCCGAGAACTTCGCGGACTGTCGTCTCAACCATGAAATCCTGATAACGAGGGTCGAGACTAAACTGTATACGTAGGTCGCTCTTGGGCATCCGCGCATCCAGCGAATGAGGAAATTCTTCAACTGAGAATCCTGCCCGGACCAACTCATCCTTAATGGCCGGCAGTTCTGAAGCAATCACAACAACATCAGCATCAAGAGTGTAGACAGGCTCCACATAACAATTAACCGCAAGCCCGCCGATGAGGCACCAACTTCCACGTCTATTCAAAATGGAGACGAGGGTAGCAAAGTCGCTGCTGCCACTTCCCGTTACCGCTTCGAAAACTTCCGAGGCCGTCATAATGATTATTCGCCGAACCGCCAAGACGCCAAGTGCGCCAAAGGAATTAGCAAGAAGACGAATCCATCGTAATTACTAATAACAGCATTTGACCGTTCCTTGGTGCCCTTGGCGACTTGGCGACTAAATCCGTTCAAAGATTCCCGCGGCGCCCATGCCTCCGCCGACGCACATTGTCACCATTCCATATCGTCCATTCCGCCGTTCCAACTCCCGCAAAATGGACGCCGTTAGCTTCGCTCCGGTGCAGCCGAGCGGATGGCCCAGAGCAATCGCACCGCCATTGACGTTCACTTTGTCGATGTCCAGGCCCAGCGTTTTGATCACAGCCAGAGACTGCGCGGCAAATGCTTCGTTTAGTTCAATTACGTCAATTTGATCAAGGGTCAGACCAGCCAACTTCAGGACCTTTGGTATAGCAAACACCGGCCCAATACCCATCTCTTCGGGCGGACAGCCTGCCGTGGCGTAGGCCACAAAGCGCGCCATCGGTTTTAGCCCCAGACTTTTTGCTTTCTCATCCGACATTACCACGGCCGCAGCGGCGCCATCAGACATTTGGGAGGCGTTACCCGCGGTTATTGTTCCTTTGATATTGAACGCCGGCCTCAACTTTTGCAGACCTTCCATTGAGCTGTCACGCCGGACGCCCTCATCACGGTCAAACACCACTTCGCGCTTTTGCTTGCGACCCTTCTCATCCAGCTCTTCAAAGGTCACCGTTAACGGCACTGTCTCATCCTTAAACTTGTCAGCATCGAGCGCCGCAGCGGCTCGTTGATGTGAACGCAGGGCAAACTCGTCCTGCTCTTCACGACTGACATTGTATTTGTGCGCGACATTCTCAGTGGCCAATCCCATGTTCAAATAGAAGTCGGGATAATGTTCTACCAGGTATGGGTTGGGACGAATGATGTGACCGCCCATTGGAATCATCGACATCGTTTCCAGGCCACCGGCAACGATCGTGTCGACACCGCCGGTGCGAATTCGATCAGCCGCCATCGCGATGGATTGCAGACCTGAGGAACAGAAACGATTGATGGTCATGGCGCTGGTTTCCACCGGCAGTCCCGCGCGAATGGCCGCGGCGCGGGCCACGTTCATTCCCTGCTCCGCTTCGGGCATGGCGCAGCCCATGATTACATCTTCAATCTCGGACAATTCGAGGCCAGGAACACGCGCGAGGGCTTCCTTGATAACTGCGCCGCCCATTTCGTCAGGACGAGTGTTTCGCAAAGTGCCCTTCGGCGCCTTGCCTACGGCTGTGCGAACTGCTGAAACGATTACTGCTTCTTTCATATTTCCCTCTACCGCTTCCGTGCGGCTTTTTCCTCTACGGCTTCTTCTTCTGCGGCTTCTTGCTTTGCGACGGTGCCTCTGCGGCTTTTCCTCTGCGGCTTTTCCTCTGCGGCTTTTTCCTGTGCGGCTTTGCCGCCTACCGTGCGGAAAGGCTCTGCCTTTCCGGCAATCTGTAAATCTCTCTGAGGCTATGCCTCCGTCGTGTCTTCCGAGGCTTAGCCTCGCAAGATCAAAAGGGTCGACCGGAAAGGCAGAGCCTTTCCGCACGGATTGCGGCGGAGCCGCTGTCTTCTAGTTCCTTAACGGCTTCCCCGTCTTCAACATCGCCGCAAGACGCTCCTGCGTCTTGCGCGTTCCGGCTAACGATAAAAAGGCCTCACGTTCCAAATCCAAAAGATACTGCTCGGAAACTCGCGTCTCATGATTCAAGTCGCCGCCAGTCAGTATGCGCGCCAGTTTTTCACCAATCAACGCATCGTGATCGGAAATGTATCCACCACGCTTCATCTGATGAATGCCGAGTTTCAACGTCGCCAGCGCCGAATTGCCCAGTGCCAGAATATCTGTCCGCTGCTGCGGCGGCACGTATCCACTCGCCGCCAGTGCCAGCACTTCCTTCTTCGCGTCGGCGATAAGCCGATCGCCGTTCATCGAAATCGTGTCGTCTTCCGCGAGAAACCCAAGGGTGCGTCCTTCCTCAGCCGAGGTCGCCACTTTCGCCATGGCAATTGTCTCAAACGCACGCTTCACAAATGGAAACGGATCCGCGTCGTCGACGTTCCTGGGAATCGAGTCGAGCGTCCGCAGCAACATCTCCTTCGTCCCGCCCCCCGCGGGAATAATTCCCACGCCGACTTCCACCAATCCAATGTAGGTCTCGGCAGCCGCCCGCACCCGGTCGCCGTGCAGGACCATCTCGCAGCCACCACCAAATACCATGTTGAATGGCGCGACCACCACCGGCTTGGGCGAGTAACGCAGGCTCATGGTCGACTGCTGAAACGCGCGCGACATCATGTCCAACTCGTCCCAGTTTTCTTCCTGCGCTTCCATCAGCATCAGCATGATGTTGGCGCCAACGCAGAAATTTGCTCCCTGATTGCCGACCACGAGTCCAACAAAGTTCTTCTCAACTTCGGCGAGAGACTGTTTGAGCATCTGCAGCGTGTCGCCGCCAATGGCATTCATCTTCGAATGAAACTCGAGACAGGCGACACCGTCGCCAATATCGATAAGCGACGCTCCAGAGTTTTTCTTGATAACTCCGGTGCGATCCTTAACTGACTTGAGCACGATTACTCCAGGCGGGTCCGAGAGGAGAAGGTATTGTTCGCTGGCGAAATCAAAATAGAATTGCTGCCCGTCGTGCTTTTTATAAAAGGACTTCGCGCCGGCATCCAGCAGCTTCTGCACATTCGCCGGAATGGGTTGGCCTTCTTCCTTCATCCGCGCCACCGACTTTTCCACACCGATAGCGTCCCAGGTCTCGAAAATGCCAAGCTCCCAGTTGTAGCCCCAGCGCATTGCCCGATCCACTTCGACGATGGTGTCAGCGATCTCCGGAACGAGGTTCGCGGTGTAACTGAAAGTGCGCGACAGAGTCTTCCAAAGAAACGCGCCGACTCGATCTTTGCCCCAGACAAGCGCCTTAATACGCTCAGGCAGGTCTTCGATGTTCTTAGCGACGTCGAGCGCGGGCAGTTTTACCTTCTCCGACGGGCGATATTCGAGGGTCGCGTGATCGATGACCCAAATCTCTTTCTTTCCGGCTTCGCCAGTCTGTCTTTTATAAAAGCCGCCTTTAGTTTTGTTGCCGAGAAATCCGCGCCCGATCATCTGCGTCAAAAACTCCGGCGCGATGAACACGTCGCGCTCTTCATCTTGCGGGAGTGCTTCGTAGAGGTTCTTGATAACGTGACCACCGACGTCGAGCCCAACCAAATCCAGCGTTCGGAAGGTCGCGCTCTTGGGATGGCCCACTGCCTGCCCAGTGATCTTGTCTACCTCTTCGATTGAGTACCCATCTTCCAACATAGTCTTAATCGTAATCATCGAGCCAAAGGTGCCGATGCGATTCGCAATAAAGTTGGGACGATCTTTGGCGGCCACCACACCTTTGCCCAGACGCTGGTCCAGAAAACCGAACATGAAACAGGAGACTTCGCCTTTGGTCCATTCGGTGCGAATGATTTCGACGAGATGCAGGTAACGAGGCGGATTAAAAAAATGGACGCCAAGGAAGTGGGCCTTGAAATCTTCGGAACGGCCTTCGGCGAGTTGGCGAATCGGGATCCCGCTTGTATTGGAGCCGACGATTGAACCCGGCCGGCGGTGCTGCTCAACGCGCTCGTAGAGGCTGCGTTTGATGTCCAGATTTTCGACGACTGCTTCGATGATCAGATCGCAGTCTTTAAGTTTTGCGAGGTCGTCTTCAAAGTTACCGATGGTTACGAGGGAAGCGAGGTCTGGGGTGAAAAAAGCTGCCGGCTTTGCTTTTTTGGCAGCTTCGAGACCGGCGCGGGCAATGCGGTTACGAACCTCTTTGGATTCGAGGGTCAAGCCGCGTGCCTCTTCCTCTTTGGTCAACTCGCGCGGGGCGATATCCAGCAGGAGGGTTGGCACATGAGCATTGGCCAGGTGCGCGGCAATCTGCGCCCCCATAGTTCCCGCACCTAAAACACCAGCTTTTTCTATACGCATTATTTTCCAGTAGGTATTTCCAGTAGGACAGGCATTCCTGCCCGTCCTGCCTTATTAAACTCCCCGAACTTGGCTGACAGTTTGGGATAATACTGAATGAGCGTTCATTCAGCAAGGCTTTGCAGCGCCGGACCCTGTTTTTAAGAGGTATGGGTTCGGTCATTAAATGAAATTTGTAGGTCATAAAGTGAAATTCTTGTAGGTCATAAAGTGAATTTTGCTCGGCCAAACGATGGTCTCTTAAAGGCGAGAGATCATGAACATGAATCTTCAAGCTGATCTCCGTGCTTTCTGCTTGCGAGGCTTGCGAAACAGCTAACGGCCGAATCAGCCCGGGCGAAGGCGTCGTAGGAATGTCCTGGCCTTTCTTGTCGCCTGCACTCGCTCGATGCCGGTCAGCCAGTGGAAGTTTAACTCGGCTAGTACCTCAGAATTGATGGCGAATTTTTCCAGATCTTGAACGTCAATGAAAGCCGACTTGCATGGCCACAAAGCACGTGCGCTAAAGAATGCAGCTCTTTCGATGATCACGAACTCGCGCTACCGACATCCTTTTTACTGGGCCGGATTTGTTTCGGTCGGCAACAATGGGTAATTGTGGGTCAGCGCAATTCTTGAGCGGATTCCCGCTCCCAGGTTCTCTCGGGCAATTGACATTGTTGGAGAGTTGGTTGCCCGTGAGACCCCGAATTACAACCGTCCTAGCCGTCGCTCAGATCTCTTCACACAACGGAACCTCGAAGCTGAGGTGGGATTTCAACTAATCGCATCTTCTAGCCTCTTCACCCTTGTTTCGTCTCCTCTTTGTTTGGATATCGTTATCAGCTCTTTTAGATATCCAAGTACGCGAGACGCATCGGAACGCGTTTCTAGTTTCGAAAACGATCTGAAAGATCTGAGCAAAAACTCCTCTGCCTTATTCCATTCCTGTCTCCCCATGTAGACAACTCCTATCTCCCCGTGGCTATACGCTATCCCGTAACCATCCTCAAGGTCTTCCTTGATGCTCAAACCCTTGTCAAGGAATTGCATTGCGTTTTCCCAGTCACCCCATTCAGCATAAACACCGCCTATGGTCGTGTAGCTATAAGATTCGAGTTGCCGATCGCCCAACTCAGTTGAGATTGCCAAACTTTCCTCACATACCTGGATCGCCTCGTGGTACTTACCCTGTTTGCGATACATGAAACCCAGATTGTTGTAATCTGCTGCTAATCCCGAGCGATATCCTAGCCTTTTCTCAATCTCTATAGCTTTTTCGTACGACGCGGTTGCTTCTTCATACCTGGACATTTCGCCATACACTGAACCAAGATTCCCGTAGGTGGCCGCAGATCCGCTTTCGTCTCCGATTTCATCAGAGATTGCGAGTGCCTTTTGACAGTACTCCAAGGCTTGGTCCAACTCACCCTTTCTATAAAAAATCCAGCTAAGGCTACGATAAGTATCAGCAATTCCGCGGTGGTTTCCCAGGTTCTCAAACTTTGTGAGGACGTTCTGATAACGCGCAAGTGCCCGGCTCCAGTCGCCCTTCTTCTCATGAACTGAAGCCAGGCCCGACTCAGCTCGGGCCATCCGCTGCGTATCTTCTAGTCTCTCAGAAATCACGAATGCCTTTTCGTAGAGATGGAGCGCTTTCTCCCACTCGCCTTTTGCTTCGTATACCGAACCGAGGCTCACACTTACGTCAGCTATCCCAAACGGATCGTCTAATTCTTCATAATTCTTTAGAGCCTCCTCATATATCTCCATAGCCTGAGCCCAATCACCTTTGTTTTGATATATCGATCCAATGCTCACATTCGCTCGTAGGACCTCCCGTCCGTTCCCGATCTTCTCTGAGATGCTAAGGCCCTCCGCATAAAACTGAAGTGCTTTATCCCATTCGTTCTTGCTTTGATGAAGCGAGCCAATGTTCAGGTAGGCGCTCGTGAGTCCGAGTTGATTCCCGAGCTGTTCAAGAGTTTTCCGCGCATCTTCAAATAACTGGCCTGCACGATCATATTCTGCTCTCACTTGATGGACTGCGCCTAGATTCAAACGGGCTAGTGCTTCACCGTTAAGATCGCCAGATTTCACGAATGTCTCTATTGCACCTTGGTAGGACTCGGCTGCCTTGTTCCAATCGGCCTTGGCGAAATAGATGGAGCCAAGCCCCAACTCTGCTTGGGCCCTACCGTTGACATCGTCTATCGTGTCAAACGACTGCTGGGCATTCCCATAACACCGTAAAGCCTCGTCCCACTTGCCCTTGCTTTGATGAACCGACGCAAATCCAATTAACGCGTCAGCAGCTCCTTTGGTGTCGCCAAGTTGCTTTGATGTTTTGTTGGCATACTGGTAGAAGCTTTCCGCCTTATCCCAATCGCCCTTTTTCATATATAGCCATCCGAAGTCACGGTAGATCTGGGCGATACCGTAGAGGTCTCCGAAGAGATGCATTATGCCCATGGCTTTCTGAAAGAAATGGTCAGCTGTTTCCCAATTCCCACTGTCCGCATAAGCTAAGCTTAGCGCTGTATAGACCTTCGTCCTTCCAGGAGCATTCTTCAGATCTTCAAAACCCTTTCGCGCAAGATCGTAGTGGTGAATCGCCGTGTTTATCTCACCAACCCGTTGTGCAATGTTTCCGAGAACCAGATGGGTTTGCGCTACACCATAAACTCCGTAATCACTCTTCAATTTGTTGAAGGTCTCAAGCGCTTGAGTCAGTTCTTCATTCGCTTTGTCCCACTCGCCTTGATTTGCACGAACTATCGCGATGTTATTGTGAGCTTGCGCTGAACCAAAGAAACCCGGGTCTCCTTCGACTTGCCGAAAAGCTTCAATTGCTTTTCTCTGAAACTCGACGGCCCGAGACGAATCGTTCTTCTGTAAAAACATCGCGCCGAGACTGCTATAGATTGTTCCAACGCCCCATTGATTGTTTTGTGACTGGCACAATTCCAAGGCTCTCTTCCAACACGCTTCAGCATCATTCCACCTTGCGAGCAGAAAGAGCAGCGTCGCCATCCTGTGGTAGTCATCAGGATCACTTAGTTCCCAAACACGTTGCCAGAATTCCCCGAGATTGGACTGGACCAGATCGATATCTTTGAAAGCATCATAGGCGCTGATGCCGAGAGTAACGACTGTCTTGGCGTCAAAGACACGTGCTTTTCTCAGGAATATCTCAAC
The DNA here is from genome assembly GCA_038040525.1 of Acidobacteriota bacterium. Lineage (GTDB taxonomy): Bacteria > Acidobacteriota > Blastocatellia > Pyrinomonadales > Pyrinomonadaceae > PSRF01. The sequence goes on from JBBPIC010000016.1 coordinate 77,938, forward strand.
AGCATTCCTAACGCCCTCTCGGTGATTACAGTTGATGAGGGTAGTTAGTATCTCCCTCGATTTAATCGGAAGGAACTTGTCGATCGTAAGTTCGAAGGCAGGGCTGAGAGCTGGCTCGAAGTATACTTGTTTGGCGATGTAATCATTAAGGATGTCGGGTTGAATACGAAAGGTCCCATCTTGTCCGTTCACTATTTGCCCGGCATACATCGCCGCTTTGATCTTTTCGTAATTCTCACCGATGAGCTTACCATCCAGGCCCCTTACGAGAGCCATCTTGCCTATCAGGGGCCTAATTGTTCGCCAACTCTTCGGAGAACGATCTTCAAAATTCCTATAAATGGATCGCAACAGTTGGTCATAATTTTCAATTCCTTGTAGGGTTCCCTTCTTTGCATACTGATCCAACGCCAGGATAACGATGCCTGGTATGCCTTCGGAAATCTTGATAACTTTTTCAAGCGTGAGCACGTCAAGTTCAAACTCCTCAGTCAATTTAGCTCTTCTCTCAGCGATTTCCTTTAACGTTTCGTCGGCCATCTTACGAAGCTGAATGAGATCTGGCTTCGCTCGAGTTTCAATCTCGCGTTTCGGACCTTCCTCCTCTCTCGAGACGACGAGAAGCTTCGCTTGTTTTATCATGATCAGGTCAACCACTTTGCCAAAGGTATCGCGATATTCTTGATAATCCTCATAAACGCAAGTCATTTCCTCTTCAAGAGTCTCATTCAATCCGGCAAGCAATACGTCAGGGGTGTTCTTATAGGCCTTGACATTGATCCATTTCATTTGGCTGATTTTCGCCGCCTCAATACAACAACGGCTCTTTCCTATTGCTCCTTCTCCGGAGAGAATTAGAAAACGCGTTGGCCCTTTGATCCAGTCTTCGATCTTGTTAACCACGCCTCGTAGTTCGACGGTCTCGGCGCCAGTGGTCTCCATCCGCGGAACATACTCCTGCTTATGCATCTCTATCTCGTCGCCATAAAAGTCCTGGAAGTTAACCATGAATCTTCCTTTAGATAACGTCGTGGCCTTTTCTAATCCTTCCTTCTTCAACCTCCTTCTCGCTCCCCACCACTCAACTATGAGATCCACAGCCTTCTTGCCAAAAAGGGCCAGGAGTCCCGCCAGGAGTCCTGCCAAGGAAAAACCGGCGATCAGATTCTTTAACCAATTAGGCATTTTTTCATCTACTAAATCATCGTCTAGTTGAGACTTGAGTCCATTGGCCCAACTCCCAGAACCATCCATCTAAGATTGCGGATGCCTGTCATTACTTGTTGTTTGACTTTGAGAGCGTTAGGAACGGGTCCAAGAGATCTTCAGGGCAGAGGAAAGAGTAGCGAGTACCGATGGAAGACTTGGACCGTGTAATGATGTCTCCAACACCTGAACACTGCTCTTCATCGAGCGCCGATGTCGCGGTACCGAGACCCTTTTACTCCCGAGAGCGCTAAGTGTCAATCATGGCCTGATTTTCATCCATGGCTGGCGGTGCCTTAGCGAGTGCCCCGTAGTTCTCGCACTCTCCGAAGCAAGTTACGCGCTGCCTGCGACTTTGGGTTGAGGCGTACCAATTCTTCAAACTCACGGGTGGCCTCAGCAACCATTCCGAGTCTAGTGTAGAACACTCCGAGAGCGAGATGTACAGCGATTCATATACTCACTCGTGATACCAACCCCTCCATCTACTTGGCACTGTCCTGCAACAGTTTCCGGATAGCTTCTCTTGTGTCGTCAATCGCATGAATGACCGGAGCCTTAAATAGCGGCTACTAGATTCGGGAACACTTGGCTATTGTCAGATGGATATCATCAAAAGCGATTTCCTGGCGACCTTCTTGCGCTGAACTGATGGACCATGAGGAATATTTCAAGTTTTGCCCGAAAACTGTAGGAAAATTTCACGTTATGCCGGAAAAGAATTTCATTTAATGACGGAATCGTCCTCGTAAGTTATTGATTTCAGTAATAGGCCGATTTCACTTTATGACCGAACCCACAAGAGGTAATGCGCCGAGACCAGGCGGATACAAGAGGTCTGGTAATTCTGGATTAGGCGCACCCACGGATTTGTTTTGACGACTCTGATTTGAATGGACTACGGTGATTATCGGCTCGCCGCAAGGCTGGGCCGACCGCTCCGGCGATTCTTCACTTCACCTCACTTAATCCACCGACTGGATAACCCAATTGCAGAGCACCCAGTAGGACAGACATTCCTGTCTGTCGTTCGTTGACCAGAAACCTGTTAGCTAAATCAGTCCTCACCACCGGACAAACTCAAAAAGGAGAAACAACAATGAGTAAGTATGATCGTGAGTTAGCTTTGGCCCAAATGCGGGCGGCGCCGAAACGCGTAACCTACGCTTGCTCTGTGGCGTGGTTATTAGGAATTGTGATCGCGATGCGAATCCTGCTATTAGGCTCTGCACCGCTAGGCAGGTCGCTATTGTTCGCGGCCATGACGCTCTTCACCTTCGGATCAAACGGCATGTTCGTTCTGGGCCGCAGCCGCTTGAGTTACGCATTACTCATACTTTTCGCTGCGTTGCCACTGCCTGGTTCGTTCGGCTACAGCGTTCACTTGCTTGTAATGCCCTTAACAGGAGACTGGCAAAGTGACTTGCGCGGAGTAACTACCGGACTGTTTGGCATGGCGCAGATGACCATCATTATCTATCTCTTCCGAAATCTTTTCTCGAGAGATGTGTTGTCCTACGTTTGGAAACAACCGCCGCCAGTTGGTCCGGCAGTGGCTGAAGCACAAAACGTCTAATATTAATTGGCTCCGGTTCCGAGAGAATCCCGCTAATCTGAATCCAACAGATTTCGTTCGTGCAAAATGGTCTCCTTGGAGTGCGTCGGTGGCGCTTTGGCCGTATTGCCGATACTCAGATACTTGATGGGACCCAAGCGGTTTGCCGTCTTAGGTTGGGCCAAAGCGGCGCCTGGCCGCCGCACTCCAAAGTTCGAGCTGTTTGCTTGCTGTTGTGATTTAAAGGTAGTAGGTTTCCTGCCATGGGAGCAGGACCCAATTCAATTACATTCGGAGAACAACTCAAGAGAGTTGAAGTGGAGGATTTTGTCTTGACCGAGACCTTTCACCCGCCGGGAATGATATTGGCACGGCACGATCATGAATGCGCCAATATCGTCTTAACCATGAAAGGCTCGTTTCGGGAAACCATTGGTAAGCGACCGCAGGAGTGTAGCTCGTCCAGCATCCTCGTTAAGCCTGCCGGAGAGACTCACGCCAATCACTATGGTCCGGCAGGTGCCCACTGCTTCATTATCGAGTTGCGCCCGTCACGCCTGGAGCTGGTCCGTGATTCCTCTAGATTCTTTGAGACTCCCGATCATGTTCGTGGCGGAATTCTCTCCGCGCTGGGGATGAAGACGTACCAGGAGTTTCGCAATATGGACAGCGCTTCCCAGTTGATCATCGTGGGACTGGTGCTGGAAATGATGGGACATGCCGAGCGTCGCAACATCAACGAATCGACTTCAACTCCACCGCGATGGCTTTGCGAAGCGCGAGACTTTCTTCACGCACACTTTTCGCAGCGCGTGAGTCTGTTTAATGTCGCGGCTTCCGTCGGCGTACATCCCTCATATCTGGCGCGCATGTTCAGAAGGTATTACCAATACACGGTTGGGGATTACGTTAGATACCTGCGGCTCGAATTCGCCAAACAAGAATTAGCCGCGGGTAAACTCTCGCTGGCGGAGATTGGTGTAGCGGCCGGTTTTTATGATCAAAGCCACTTTAGCCAGTCGTTCAAGAATGATCTGGGCATCACTCCGAGAGAATTCAGGCATGCCATGCAAATGAGCAAAGGTGATACAAAAAAGCTCTTACCTTCCAAGACTTCACAGCTCGAGAACTGAGAAAGTACGATCCACGAAACGACACGAACTGACGCGAAAGACGTTAGTGTTCCTTTCGTGTGTGTTCGTGGATCATATCGTCCTTATCAACTGGAGTTCGAAATGAAAAAGTCGCCACTCATTGTCTTGTTAGCGTTGACGCTTTGTTCAATCGCCCAGGCCGTTAAGGCACAGGACGACCCGGAAGTGAAAAAGGAAATAGAAGCCCAGTATCAAAGGCTGATCGAAGCTCATGACCGAAGAGATCTTAAAAGCGTTCTGGCGCTAAAGACCTCCGACTTCCACGCAATCTTTCCTGACGGCCGTATTGGTGACAGTAAAGTGATGGCGGAGTATTCAAGACAATTCCTCGAAAGTAATCAGCCTCCTTACAACATCAGATTCACCATTCAAAAGTTGGACGTTTCTGAAAACAAACTGATCGCTATTGCTGAGGTCTTGCAGGAGGCGACCCGGTACCGGCAGATAGAGGGTCAACGGCGTAGAGTCGATACCAGCGTCTACCAGCGAGAGACCTGGTCGAAGACTGCGGAAGGGTGGAAGCTCAAGTATGTCGACAACGTTCGTGATGCAAAGAGGTTCATAGATGGGAAACTCGTATTTTCCGACGAGGTGAAGAAGGCGTTGGAAGCACAGTATGCCAAAATCGCCGACGCCAACAGGCGAAAGGATCTGGGCGCCCTCCTGGCCCTCAGAACGCCAGATTTTTCCGCCAAGTTTGCGAACGGCGAAATCAGGAACAGCAAGGACATGGCCGATTACTCGCGCGCGATGATCGAGCAAATTCAATTGCCGATAGACGTAAGCAACACGATCGAAACGTTGACAGTCTCAGGAAACGAAGCCGTGGTTGTGGTCCATCAAAAGTTCTCTCGAATGCAAACCAAAGCGGGTCAGCTTCGCAAAGTGGCGACAGAAGCGCGCCAGCGTGAGACCTGGGTCTCGACGCCGGAGGGTTGGAAACTGAAATACGTTGACGACGTTCAGCCGGGCGCATGGTACGTGGACGGTAAGCGCGTTGATCCGAGCAAGCCTTACGACCCGAACGCGCCTCCTTACGACCCGACCGCCAAACCAAGGATTTAACCACGGACGTGATCCGGGGATCTATAGGTAGATAGAGCGTCTAACTGTTTGTAGCTCAGCCAATCCACTCGGCTACGCATTCAGCCAGCTAGCCACCTCCAGGTATCTCGTTCCGACTGAGTTGGAGGCTTTCTCAATTTTGCTGGGTCATCTAAACCTCACAATCAACGTCGGGCTAGCCTTCCAGTCCGCCGCAGCGGACGAATGACAATAGCCCAGCACTTCGAGTGCTGGGATAACCACACCAACAAGACTCGCAGCCCGTGAAGCGGGCGACTGAAAAACATGGCCAAGGACTACTGGAAGAGAATATCAGCCGTCCGCTACACGGACTCGATCCATGGACGACTCACACATCCCAGCACTGAAGGTGCTGGGTTATTGTCAGTCGTCCGCTTCGGCGGACTGGTAAGGTTATTCTTTGTCAAGTCTTAATCGTTTGTCAGCTCATAAACTGAAGGGGATACCGCCAACTAAGGTCCTCCAACTAACCATGATATGTTCCATCTAATTCTCTATTACAAGAGCTACAGAGTTCTGTGTGATTTTCCGACGCATTCTGCAAAGCCAATCCATTTACTTGACACTGCCCCTAATCTCAATCCAACTATTCTGGCAAAAGATCTTGTCACGACTCTCCACGAGTTTAATTGTTTCAGGAAAGTCGAAGAGCTCTTGGAGCAGAGCAAAATCTAATGGATCCGTCAAATCACTGCGCCACCCGTCGCGACTTAGGTACCACACGGACTTATTCGTCGGTTTATTGCCAGCAGATATCAAGGCGTTTACTATCGGCTCAAGATGCTCATAGGGTTTAGCGTATGGTCTCTCAACGTTCGGCGAGAATGGTTGTATTTTTAGCTTCACGGCCGTTATTCAGGTGGAGTTGCCAATGTATTAGTTAACCGATAGGTAACTAATGGTCTTACCTTTTGCTCCCAGCCAGGGAGTAAATAGACTTGTGGATACCTTCCTCCCCCCAAGTTGGGATTGGCTTTTACTATACCAAAAGCAGCTGGAGTATCTTCGATGACCTCGAAAACCGTGACTCCTGGCCTGTACTTCCATACACCCGGCTCAACTTCAAACGGGCGGACCTGAAGGCCTTGAAACAGCTTCGAGGCATCGCCGCCGGATCTCAGGACTGCTCTTTCGGTGGTAAAGAAGCCGCTCGCGTTAGGCTCACCGGCAAATAAGAGTTGCCCTTTCCTCGCGATTATATTTCTCCAGGGATCGCGCGCATATCCGCTGCTAGTCTGGACCGCCGCTGCCATCTCAGCAACGCTAACTGATGTCGCTCCGGTCGCGATGCCAATATTAAATATGTTGCGGGCGACACCTTGGACGACCGTAGCTTGTCGCGCAAGTATTCCGGCGGCTGCCGCTGGACCCCCTACGGCTGCAATGGTTCCGTGCCGTTCCTCATCGGTTCCGCCCACGAAGGTAGCGAGACTGTACGCCGCACCCACTAATTCAAGCGTCGAATGAAGTCGCTGGCTATACAGTGCAAATACACCCACTCTCAGACTGAGGGATGCGACATGTCCTATTATTTCAGCCACGCCGATTTGTCCTGATGGGTCTATTACATTTGCTGGATCAAGATTGGCGTACAGGTACTTGTGCAGAGTGATCGGCGAATGAGAGAGACCCTCGTAAGAATCCATCGACCAGAATCGTCCCGATGACGGATTCATGAAACGCGCGCGCAGGTAATAGAACCCGAGGTTCGTGTCGAACTGTTCGCCGGAGTAGAGGTAGTCGTTCGAGGTCGTACCGGTGCGGGAGATGAGGTTGCCGAAGGCGTCGTAGGCGTAGGTGTCGGTGACAACGGCGGCCGCGTTCGTCAGGAGACGCACGGAGCCGTGGCCGTCGTAGCCGTAAAAAGAAAGTGAGCAGTTGGCGGTGACGCCCACACAACGCTGCGAGATTAGATCGTGGCCGTAGGTGAATTGTTTGGTTACGGAACCGCTTTGAAGCTCTTCGACGACCTGCGCGTAGCCGGTGTGGTTGTTCGTATCGACAAGATAGTTGGTGGTGACACCACTGATCGTCTTTGCGACTCGGTTGCCATCGCCATCATACGTAAAAGTGATGAGTGATGAGTCATGAGTGATGAGTGATGAAAGGCGATTCTCGAAGTCGTAAGTGTAGTTGTTCCCGCTGCTCGCCTTTGTATTCCCGTTAGCGTCGTAAGTATCTGAAGTCAGACGATCGTTGGCATCGTAGGTCGAAGTTTGCGAAGGCACACCGGTGACTGACGAGTTTCTGGCCAAACGATTGCCAACTGAATCGTAGCCATAGCTGACAGCTCCGTTAATCCCATGCGTTTCATTGGCGATCGTTTCATTGGTCAATCGATAGAGATCGTCGTAGGAGTAGCTGACCGTGCGGCCGCTTTGCTCGGTGACCGCTGTGCGATTGCCCGCCGCTCCCAGCGTGTATGAATAACCCCCCAGGCTAGAGGCCGTCGTTCCTAGAGTCATCGACGTGAGGCGATTGAGAGTGTTGTAGCTGTAGCTGGTCTTGACGCCGTTTGGATACGAGTATTCCTTGAGACTGCCTACCGTGTCATAACTGTAAGAGGTCACACCGCCGCTAAGCCCCGATACACGGTTGTCCTTCGCAGTGGCCAGCCGATTAAGTACGTCGTAGGTGTAATCGACGCTCGTGCCGTTCGCATTGGATGAACGGGTAGTCAGGAGATTGCCGGCTTCGTCGTAACTATAGGTCAAGGTGCCGAATGGTGTGTGCTTGCCGACCAGGCGACTGCGCGTGTCATAGCTGTAGGTTGTCACACCTGCCCCATCCGTCATCGTGGCCCGCTGTCCGTCAACGTTGTAGGTAAAGCTGACAGTGGGTTGATTCAACGATGGGTCAGGGACCTTCAACAGCAAGCGGCGCATCGAGTCGTAATTAAACGTGGTGGTCTTGCCGTTGAAGTCGGTTCGGCTTTGCAGGTTGCCGTTCGAGTCGTACGCATATGTTTCAAACTGTCCGAGCGGAAGGATACGTTTAGTGCGACGACCCAGCCGGTCATACTCGAAGCGCGTGATGTGATTGTTGGCGTCAGTTTGGGAGAGTTGTTGTCCCAGTTCATCGTAGGAATACGTGGTTTCCTGATTGAGCGCATCCTTGACCTTCGTCAGCCGGCCCAACGCGTCATAAATGAACTGCGTAATCTTGCCTGCCTGATCGGTTTTAGACACACTCCGGCCCAAAGCATCGTAACCAACGGTGTCAAAGGAACTGTCGGCGTAAGTTGTCTTCGTGCGCCGGTTGTTCGCGTCGTATTGATAGGTCGTGGTGCGGCCCAGGGCGTCGGTCATTGAAAGCTGGTTGCCGTTGTTATCGAAAGCAAATGTGTTTTCCTGGTTTAGCGCACTCCTGACCTTTCTTCTTCGCCCCGCATCGTCGTACTCGTAACGCGTGGCATTGCCGCGCGCGTCTGTGGTGATGAGCACCTGTCCCAAAGCATCGTACGTGGTGCTGGTTGAGGTGTTGTCGGGATAGGTAGTTTTAGTGAGCCTCCCCAGTTCATCGTACGTGTAGGACGTAACTCGTCCGGAGCGGTCCTTGTTCGTCAAGCGGCGGCCTTCAGCGTCGTAGGTGGTTTCTTCATCTGTGCCGTCGGGGTAATCGGTGCGCGTGAGGCGGCCCATGTCGTCATAAGTAAATTCGGTGCGCGACTCCTGCTGATCGATGGTGGCGCCCTGCTGACCGACAGGGTCGTATTCCACAAGCGTAAAAGACCCGTCGGGATAGATGGTCTTCGTCAACCGGTTCAGCTTGTCGTGAATGTATGTGGTCGTGATCGACTCGGTTTGGTTTTGCGCGTTAGTACGCGTCACCGTCTGCCCAGTGCGATTGCCGTTCGCGTCGTAAGTAAAGGAGGTGACGTGGCCCAGGGCATTCGTCTCACTGGAGAGATGGCCGGCGCTGTCGTATTCGTACGCGGTCGCGTTATTAAGCGCATCTCTCATCGAAGTGCGCTGGCCGGTAAAGAAGTTGTAGGTGTAGCTGGTGGTCTGCGAGAGCGCGTCGGTGGTGGTCAACAGATTGGTTCCGGCCGCGTCGTAGGTGTTGGTAGTCACGTGGCCGCGAGCATCGGTCACGGTTAACGGCTGACGTGCGCCGTTGTAGGTGAAACGCGTGACGTTGCCGAGCGGGTCGGTGATACTGGTGCGATTGTCAGACCCGTCGTAGGTATGGGTTGTCGTCTTACCCAGCGCATTTGTTTCCGTGAGGACGTTGTCCAACGCATCGTAGGTGAACGTCTTCACGCCGCCTTTGGCGTCAACCTGTCGCAGGACGTTGCCGCGCTCGTCATATTCATAGCGCGTCTCCTCGCCCATCCGGTCGGTCATGGTTTCCACGCGCCCGGCAACATTGTGATCATATGTGAGTGAACGGTTGAAGGCGTCTGTCTGGCCGATGAGTCGCCCACTCGCGTCATATTGGTTTTGCAGCAGCTCAACCCCACGCGCGTCGGTGATGCTGAGCAGGTGATGGTCGGAGTTGTAAGTGAACGTGGTTCTGTTTTGCTCGCGGTCAGTGAAGCTATGGAGATCGCCGTTTGCGTCGTAGCTGTAAGACTGCGCGTTGCCGTTTGCGTCGGTTATTTGCGTAATACGCCCGTCACTATCGCGCGTAAACACGATGCTCTTGCCTGATGAATGGATTATGCCGCCAACATTAATTGTCAAAGTGTTGCCGTAAGGATCACTGACGCTGCGCACGCCCGCCTGTTGATCGATAACGAAGACGGCCCCCTCGGCAGTGGTGAGACGGAACGTGCTCGAATTGAAGATGTCGGGATTGCTTTGGTTGAGCAGCCTGACCGGCCCGGGCAAGCTACCTTCGGACTCAACTAAGACATCGTTGGGCCCGACCACCTCCAGAGTTGCATGTGTGCCCGGCTGGGGCGCAAACGTCAATTTAGTTGAAGTGACCGGCACAAACTGCTGGCAATGAATTGACGTGGAAGCCAGGAACTTGAAGACTTTGCCGTCTTTAAAAGTGACCGCCACCTTGTGTGGGCGCGAAGGTTCGAGGCAATAAGTCGGAATCGCTCCGCTCGAGACCGTTTGGAACCAGCCAAAACCAAGCACGCCGCTCTTCTCAACCCGCGCGCTTCTGATCCCCAACTGCCAGCCGACGCCAAAATCGCCAGAACGTTTGTCGCGGCTGTCGTAGCTGCGAATGACCTCGATGGGCAAACCGGCGACGGGGACGGTTAGATCGCTGAAGGCAACCTGGAACTGGCCCACCTTGAAGTTCTTGTCCACCACTACCGCGATGGAGGTGAAGCCTGTCTGTCCGTAACTGTCGCTCGCCCGCAGACGCAAAGAGTAGATGCCGTTGAGCATCAAGGTGGTGTCGAGCGTGCCGAGTGAACCATTGGTTACCGGCCCCGTTCCCGAAGAAACTACTGTCCAGACCTGATTGTCAGCGCCGTCTTCGGTGTTGAGGCTGGATTCCAGCACCCAGTTGCCATTACTGACGGAGCCGGTGATTACGGTCGGCTCAGTCAATTCTGCCCCATCGGCGGGACTTGTGATCTCGGCCGTCGGGGGCGCGACATTGTCGTTGACCGTGATCGTGACGTCGTCGCTTGCGGTTAACACGCTATCGTTGGCGGTAAGACGAAGAACGTAAACACCGCTGGTGCTGAACTGAGCGCCGGTTACCGTGACGTTCGGATTACCGAACGTGACTTGGCCGGGACCGCTGACTTTGGACCAGGTGGTTGTCAGGGTTCCTGTCGCCAGGCCATCGTCGCCGGCGCTGCCGTTGAGTTGGGCAGTTTGTGACAAGAGGATGGATTGATCCGTCCCCGCGTTGGCCGTCGGGGGCTGGTTCTGTGGGGTGAGGATGACGCCTACCTCGGCGAAGGATGTGTATGCCCCATCGCTGGCGCTGAGACGCAGGACATAGCTGCCTACCGCGCTGAACTGCGCTGTGGTCACGGCGCTGTTTGGATTGCCGAAGGTGACGGTGCCCGGACCACTAATCCTGATCCAGTTAATGGTCAAGTGGCTGCCTGCGGGCAAGCCGTCATCGGTGGCTGTGCCGTTCAGGGTAACGGTATCTGTGGGCAGCGAGATGGTTTGGCTTGGTCCCGGGTTGACCACGGGTGGCTGATTAACCGCGGTGGGCGCCGGATTGACGATGATGGTGACGTCGTCGCTAGCCGAGTACTCCGAATCATCCGCAGTCAAGCGCAACAGGTAAGTTCCGGCTACGCTGAAACTCACCGTGGTAGCTCCCTGGTGGGCATTTGCAAACGTGACCACTCCGGGCCCACTCGCCCTGGTCCAGTTTATGGACACACTACTGCCCGGAGGCTGTCCGTCGTCGTTGACCGTGCCAACGAGTTCAGCGGATGCGGGCCGGGTTATGGTCTGATTCGCACCAGCGTTTATCAGCGGAGGTTGATTGGCCGGGTTGACGACGACGGTGACGTCGTCGCCGGCTGTTGCTTCGCCGTCAGTGCTGGTTAAGCGCAGAACGTAGGTACCAGGGGCGCTAAACGACGCGCCTGAGTTCGGAGCGTTTGCATTTGCAAAGGCAACCACGGCGGGACCGGTGACGGTGGTCCATATCGAAGTGAGTGCACTGCCGTACGGTAACCCATCATCAGTCGTGACGCCGTTGAGTCTGACCCCCGCGTTTCCCAGCGGCCGCAGACTGATCGAATCAAAGAAGGCGTGGTTGCCTTCGTTGTTACCAGCGCCGCTGTTGCGTACGGCGATCAAACGCACGCGAATCCAGCCCGTGCCGATGGGCGCAATCCGCGTGTCTTCAGTCAAGTGCCAGCCGCTGGTTGACGTAATTTCGTCTGAATCGAGGGTGGCGATGACGTTGGTGTTGGTGGCATCGCGATACTCAACAATAACTCGTCCGCTGTCAGGCAAAGCTTCTGTTGCTGAAAGCAGATAGGCTTTGAACTCAAACTGCTGCGTGCCGTTCGCGATGTTCGCTGCGAATGCTGAGAGGTCCACGTCCTGCCGCAGTTCGGCCTGCGCTCCATTGCCGGAGTAGAAGTAAGCAGTGCCGCGTTGGGCGTCGGGGAAACCACTGTCGCCGTTTGGACTTCCCTGCGTCCAGCCAGTTCCCTGCGCCTCCGTCCAACTCGCAATTTCACCGTTCAGCAGTGGCTGATCATTACCGTCATTCGAGATCAGGTTACCGTTGATGGTCGCGCTGAGATCCGAGCCCGCATTGGCTGTGGGTGGGTGATTTACCGGGGCCGGGTTAACAGTGATGTGAACGTCATCCGTGCCGCCTAGTTCGGTGTCGCTGGCGGTCAAACGCAACACGTAATTGCCTGCGGCATTGAAAGCGACGGTCGTCGAGGCTGCGTTTGGATGACCAAACGTCGCGTCACCGGGACCACTGACTTTGGACCAGGAAACAGTGAGCGCGTTCGACGGCAGACCGTCGTCAGCAGCCGAGCCGGAGAGGCTAGCGGCCACCGGTAGTGTGATTGTTTGATCCGCACCGGCGTTAACTAAGGGCGGCTGGTTGGGCGGAAACCAACTAACGCTCGCGGTGTCGGAGGAAGTCACGTTGCCGGTTGTAATGGTGGCCGTGATCAGATCGTCGCCCGCGGTGGCGGCTGAGTAACAAAGCTGCGCCTCGCCCAATGCCTTCGTCACGCTGGCAGGCGGAGTTTGCGGGTGCGCTCCGGCGATAGTGAAGCTGACGTTTTGGCTGTTGACCGGTGTATTGCTCTGATCTTTTACCGTGGCGGTCACACAACTCTGGGCGTCTATCGTTGCCTTCTGAGACTTGGGCGTCAGTATGAGCGTGGTTGGGCCCAGCACCGACGACAGACACGCGCTTCCGGGGTAGCCATAGGAAACGTCCAGGCCAAAGCCGTAAACGTAGACCCCGAACGGATGCGAGCCGGAAAGATTGTGCGTGCCCGGGCTCACCGTTAGCTGCGCACCGGAAACGCCGGTCGCTCCGATGGGAACAAATGTGGACGCCGGAATAGGTGTCCCGTCGATAACGATCGCGCCAATGTCTGAGGTAGGCGCCATCACGTTAATCAGGTTGTTATTGAAAGCCGTGAGCGAAGTGACGGTGTAAGCGTTGAGGTAATGCTCAAGCGGTGGGATGAGCATCATGAAGGGATCGCCGACCAGGTTGTCATACTGGTGGCTGTTGGCATATTGGGCCACCAGAATCGGATGGTTCGAAGCTATCTCGGCCGGGCCATCAATGATTCTTTCGAAATGCTGGCCGCGATTGAGGGTGACTATTCGCGAGCTGTTGAGAAAGACATGCGTGTTGTCGTGGGCCGCGAGAAAGCGGAACGTGTCGCCTTTGGTCCGGGTGGCCAGCGGCATGGTGGCGAAGTGCGTTCCCCAGCTATCGACGGGTGGCAGTTGCTCATTTACGTAGTCGCAGTAAGAAACCGGCGCAGGGATGTTGGCACATTTATGCCCACCGAAGACGGCTACGGGTTTGTCTGATTGGATAGAGGTCCCGGTGAGATCAGTCGCGGCTCCGGCCTCGTCTCTCAACATGTAAGTCTGGCCCTGGTTCAGCGTGAGGTTGTAAGGAACGCCGGCAATCCTGGAGCCTACGGTAACGGATGGTGTAATCGTCACCGTGGTGGCAGCTGCCGAAGCAACTAAACCAAACTGCGTGCCCTTGATCACGCCTCCGTTGTTGTAAGCAAGGACCAGGTAGTTGTTCCCGAGCGAGGATGTCGGCAGCCCCAGGTAAGAATCTACGCTGGCGAATTGGTTGTTAAGACCGTAAACAGTGACAGGCTGTTGAGAGACCAAATGGATGCCGCGAAGGTCTATCTGATCGTTGTTCGTGTGTTCGGAATTGACCTGCACACGCGTAGTCGAGTGGGCGGCCACGGAGAAGGGCTTGGTGACATTCTGGCCAGGGATGGTCACCGTACCGGTCGTGGCGACTTCCGAAGATATATCGAGGAACGTGCCTTCCTGAGGACCGGGAGCGCGTTCCAAATGGTTTCCCGGAAACATCAACCAGAAATCCGTGCCGGTACTGTTTCGTGTGCATGTTTGCTGGTTGGCTGCGCCGGGCAGCAGGCGGTAGGTTGAGCCGCCGAGATAGAACTCTTCTTCGGCAAACGTGGCCGTCGCAGTATTAACGCCCAGGCCGGCCGCAAACGTGACCGTCACTTCGGCAAACCCATTCGTATCTGTGATGCTGCTTGCGCTTGCGCCATTGAGATGAAAATGAATCGTGCGACCAGCAAGCGGTTGATTGGCGAAACTGTCCATGAGCCTGACACGCAGCAGGACCGGCTGGCCCAATTCAGTGGGCGCTGTCGACTGAAGCGCCAGACTGACAGGCCGTTTGTTGACAGTGAATGCCGCACTGTCAGAAGCACTGGCGCCATCCTTGTCGGTTATCGTCAGAACTGCTGTATAGGAGCCCGGATTGCTGTAAGCATGGGTGACGGTTGCGTTGCCATTGGTGCAGTTGACACACGAGGACGTTTGGCCGTCGGCGAAATCCCACAAACCCTGTAGCGAGACTCGATCTATGCGACTCTGATCATTTATCCGGGGCACACTGGTCCATTGCTCGCCCCAGACCACGGTCTTGCCCGGATCGATATCGACCGTCGGCGTCATGTTGAGCACCAGGATATTTTTAGTAACCGCGTAATCCTCACCCAGTGGATTGGCTATTCTCAAAGTTACGGGAAACGTGCCGCTGTCGTTGAACTGATGGAAGCTCGTGGTGGTAGCCTGGGTTAACGTGACGCCGTCGCCGAAGTCATATCGTCGAGAGGTGTTCGGGTCAGAGAGCACTTGCGTAGTGTCAGTGAAGCGCACGGTCTCGCCGCCCTCGTGAGCAATAACCGGAGAAAATGCAAAGTCTGCTTGTGTTGATGTCACCACTTGGTAAACGAACTGGCGTGTGCTGGTGAGGCCGCTGTTATCAGTAACGGTGAGCGAGACGGTGTAGTCGCCCGCCGCCGGGAAAGTGTGGGCTGGATTCTGTTCGTTGCTGGTGCCGCCGTCGCCGAAGTCCCAGGACCAGGCGACAATCGACCCGTCTGAATCCGTGGACCGATCGATGAAGCGAGTGTTTGAACCAATCTGGTCGGCGGAATATAGATAGAAACTCGCAAGTCCGTAGCGGCCACCGCCGCCGTAGTTAGTCTTCAGAAGCAAACGGACGTAGCGCGCCTGTACAGGAGCGAAATAGAAATCCTGCAATTGGGTTGAATTGGTTAGCGTGGCCGCCAGCACGGTGGTGAACGAAGTATCGGCGCTGTCGGTCGTGGATACCTGAAGCTCAAAATCCCTGGGCGCGCTGAAGTTACCATTCGGAGAGATGGCAGGCTGAAGCGCTACGTGTTGCAGGGTGGCCAGCTCGCCGCGTGCCAAAAGCAGTTTCAACCACTGGTTCGTGGGCTGGTTAAGAGCGGTAATCCATTGACTGCTCGCGTCCAAATCCAGGGCGTTACGCGCGGGAGATTCCTGGCTTGAGAAAGCGACAATCGCCGACCCGCGCGTCGGAGCTGCCAGCACCTCGAGTGTCCGCACGCCGATGTTGGAGGTGGTGTAGGCGTTTTTCCAGAAGAACTGCACATACCTGGCCTCGACAAGCGCGGGAAACAAGAATTCCTGTGGTCCACCGTTAAAGGTCCCGGCGAGCGTTCCGGAATAGACGATGCTGAAAGCGTTGTCGTCGGCGGTAGTGTTGGAAACGCGTATTTCAAAGTCCTTTGGCCCACGCTGCCCGTTGGTGAAATCATTGACCGGATAGATGCGAACACCGTAGATGCTGTGGTTCTTATCATTCGAAAGTGAAGTCTTCACCCAAACGTTTGTCGTAGCGGCGTTAGGCGAATACCAGATGCTTGCCTCATCAGAATCAAACGCTGCTGCAGCAGGATTCAGTTGGTTACCACTCTCGCCTGACGATGCGACCACCTGGGCCACGCCCGCCGCGATCACGTCGAATGATTGAGTAGTAACGTTTACACCACCGCCATTAGTGAGCGGCACGTATTTGACGTAGCGCGCTTCGACTGGCCCACCGGGAAATAGGAACGTTTGCAAATGAGGACTTAAAGCCGCCGTAGTGTTCAGGACTTTAATAAAAGAAGAGTCGTCTGGTGTGGTTGCCGAAACCCATACCTCGAAACTGCGCACGGCCTGGGCAGCGCCTCCAAAGCCCAGATTGGGCGAGATGGAGATCCTGATGCCGTCCAGCGTGTAAACGCGGCTGCCGGCGAGTTGAATAATGACGAAGGGGTTTGTGGCAAGGGCCGGAGACCAACCGCCATTGCTGTAACCAAGGAGTCCATTGGCGGAGACGTCGCCACCCGGATAGCTCGAACGGTAAATGCCTGCACCGTTGGCAATCAAAGCGGGCGACCCCGCGAGGGCAACATTGTTCTGCCCCCGCAGTGAGATGAGACCGTCGGCACTCCCGACGGCCACTGGGTTGAACGTCGCGATCTGTATGCCGCTCCCGCTGCCGTAGTTATTCTTCGGGATGAATTTGATGAAGCGGGCGCGTGCCGGCCCGCCGGGTAATACAAACTCCTGAAGCTGGCCGTTGTTGAGATGTGTGGCCGTAAGGACCGTCGCAAAACTCGCATCGTTAGAGGTTGTAGAAGAGACCTGGACCTCAAAATCCCGCACAGTCGCCGCGCCGGGTGCGCCGGCTGGTCCCTGGAGCCGGACCCGATCAATAAACACCATCTCCTGATCGAAGAATTGGAACTTCGCAAACTGATTACTGACCGTGGGCGTAATCCAAACAGTCGAGGTGTTGCTGTCAAGCATCCTCTCGGGAGCGCTCAAAGAAGAGTCAGAAGAGGCGATGACGAAAGCGCCGGCAACGCTGGTTGATTGGGGAACGACGAAATCGGCGTTTGGCGGCACGCGCGGATCGGTCACCAGGATCTGGACATCGTCAGTGGCGGTGAACTCTGAGTCGCTCGCAGTGAGGCGGAGCACATAAGTCCCTGGCAGACTGAAGGAGACGTTGGTCACGGTAGCGGACGGATTAGCGAAGGTCGCGTTGCCTAAACCAGGACTCGGCCCACTCAGCTGACTCCAGTTCGTGGTCAAACTGCTTCCTGCGGGGAATCCGTCATCGCTGACGCTGCCGTTCAAGTTGGCGGAGTTTGGAAAGTTGATGCTTTGATCCGGTCCCGCATTGGCAGTTGGACCAAAGTTTTGCGGAATCACAGTGAGCGCGACGTCGTCTGTTGTGGAAAGTTCCGAATCGCTTACCGCCAGCCGCAGCACGTATTCTCCTGCCGTGCTAAACGTGACCGACGTCGCGGTAGCATTTGGACTGGCAAATGTGACGACACCCGGACCGCTCACTTTGCTCCATATGATTGCCAGCGTACTGCCCGCCGGCAGCGCATCATCACTAACGCTGCCGTTAAGACTGGCGGTGTTTGGCAAGGTGATGGTCTGGTCCGCGCCGGCATTCGCGTTGGGGGCGTGGTTCTCCGGTAAGACGGTGATCGTGATCTCGTCAAACGTACTCAGTTCGGAGTCAGACGCCGTTAGACGCAACACATAACTTCCCGCCTCACTGAATGCCGCGGTGGTTACTGTGACGTTGGGATCGCCAAAACCCACTGTTCCCGGCCCACTCACTTTGCTCCACGTGGTCGTCAGCGTGCTACCCGCAGACAAGCCGTCGTCGCTGGTGCTACCGTTGAGCCTAGCCGTGTTTGGCAACGTGATGGTCTGGTCCGGGCCGGCATTAACGGCGGGAGGATGGTTCGGCGCTGCGCGAGTGATGTTAACGCTCGTCGTTGTTTCATTGCCTGCGCCATCGACAGCGCGTACGGATATTTGATTGGCGCCCATGACCAGCGGTACACCGGTGATGGTCCAGGTTGAGTTAGCTTGGTTAAGGACCGCTTCCAGACCGTTTACATAGACGTGCGCCACGCCGGTCGCTGCCGTTCCGTTATCGGAAGCGGTGCCGCTCAAGTCGATCTGCGCAGCAGTCGTAGTCGTGTCGGTGGGAAGGGTGATCGACAGCGTGGGCGGCGTAGTGTCTTTGACTTCGGCCGGCTTTGCTCCGCTGATATTAATAATCAGGTAACAGCCGGGATTGCTCGCAAGACGCACTTCGAGTGTGTTTGTGGAATTGAGCGACACTAGGCGATCGACAATCGCAACGTTTTGATTGAGATCGCTTGGTGTTGATACTTCAAAGCCATTCAGTTTTACGATCGCGCTCGATATGCGGTTGGCGCCATTCGGTTCCCCGTTCTGGATGTGCAGCGTAAAAGGTGAGGTTACGCCGGCCGGTAACGCGAACTGTTCGACATACTTATTTGGCGGCCCGGTCGTGCGATCGAAGCGGCGTGGGCCAAAGATAACCATCTGGCCAATTTCATTCGTCAGCTCGACTACCCCGCTCACTCCTGATGAAGCAGACACTTCCGCAAACAAGCCTGCGCCAACCGATGCTCGCACTCTCTGTGCAACCTCTGTGTTCTCCGTGTCTCTGTGGTAGACGTTCGTGCTCGTGTAGCGCGCCAGGTAGACACGGTGTGGCGCCATCGTTTGGCAGACCAGCGTCCATACCAGCAACAAGCTCAGCAACGTACGCAGGTAAGAAACTGCGGCGATACGATCCACGAACCTACACGAAGTCACACTAAACTTCTTTCGTGTTGGTTGGTGTGAGTTCGTGGATCGCGGTTTGGACCACCGGCGAGACGTCAATCGGAGGGGCGAATTCATTGGCAAACTCCTGGGCAGAGAGCGAGAGGTTGAGATCTCAAATCATCCCGAGTAGGCGCGACGTGGCGCGTTGTGCATGTCAGTACCACCTGCGTTACGGGTGGGTAACGCCAATGCAATCGGGACGGAGTTAGATCGATTTTCTCGTTTGCGATGTGTTCGTCATCATTGACGTGAGGCTTTGCCGACTCTGAGTCGCACGTGGATGACGAGTAGTTGCGGGCGGGAATTTATTACCTGCCAAAGTTTTGGTCAATGGCCATCCGAAGTATGGTCAACTCCAGGAAATGCAACACTCTTTGTTAGCGAGACAATCCACGAAATTACAAAAAGACACTAACAAGTATTTTCGTACCGGTTCGTGTGGGTTCGTGGATCGTATTTTCCCCGATCAAAGATCTTGCCTCAGGCACTTCATTGTCTGGTCCAGATAGAAGAAGCTTTGAAGTGTTGTGAAGACATTACAGGGCAGTGCATCCAAGATGACCGGTTCAGCGTACAACTTTAAGTTGACGGCGACCCATCACAGACACTTGCACGTCACTCCTGTCTGGTTGTAGCAAGGCAGTTCTCTTCAACCTCACATCAATCGCAGCATAAACAGTTAAGGAAATAGTGTTCTAACTGAACTGGCGCGGAAGTCTGCGCTCCTGGGCAGTGTGTGGTTTGGCAACTCGCCATGGGGCCACTCAAGTAAGAACAACTGCTGTCCTCTTATTAGCAGGCCAACCTCAACCAATGGAGTCTTTATGAAGCTAACGAATCGAAAGTTTACCTTGCCGGCGCTTTTCTTCACGGCAACCATCTCGGTGGCTATGGCGTTCGGCGCAAACGATGCAACTCCGGAGATGGAGTCCTCACCAAAGACAGAAACCGTGAGATCTCTTGCGGTTAAAGAATCGCCCTCAACGCCTTTTGTCACGACGCCGACTGCCGAAGATCAAAGTGAAGCAGGGGTGGCTCTACTCACTATCCGTCCGACCGGATTTGAGCCCAACGAGATATCGATCCCGGCGGGTAAATACCTTATCGTCGTGCGCAACCGCACCGGCTTGGCCCAGTTCTCTTTACGTGTCGACCGCGGCACTGGAGTGCGTCTTTATGACGTCCGCCTGCCCCGTTACAAACGAGACTGGAAACAGATCGTTCAACTCACTCCCGATACATACGTGATCACTGAAACAAATCATCCGGGCTGGGTCTGCCGCATCACCGTAACCGCGACCTAAGCATGAACCAAGAAGCTCAATTCATTTCCGAATCAATCGTCCGACTCTCACATTAAGGAATTGCATGAAAAAGCTCACCGCCCGAAATACGTTGGTATCCTTCACCGTTCGCGCTTTGACTCTGTTGTTGGTAACTGTCTTTCTGGCGCTCAGCGTGAATGCACAGAGTGCAACTGATGGAACGACGCCGCTGGGTCTCTCGCCTGGCTCTCCCGCAGGCTCATATCCTCTTAGCGACTTCGAAACCGTAAACCTGTTCAACGGAAGCTTAAACTTCAGCTTGCCTTTGTTACAGATTGGCGGGCGTGGTGGGGCCGGATATCCAATCACCCTTCACCTCGAGCAGAAGTGGAACGTCACCAGATATTTTGAGCCAGGCACTCCTGCATTCTATTGGCCGGAGCCCGGCTGGTGGTCGGAAGAAGGCGGCGGTTGGCGCACGTTCGATGCGGGTCGTCTGCAGATTCGGCTGGCGGGCTCAAAAGACTTTACTCAGAACTGCGGCGGTTATCTCAATACCAAAGCTGTGAGCCGCGTCACCTTCAGTGCTCCCGACGGCACCGAGTACGAATTAAGAGACCAACTTACCCATGGACAGCCAAAGGCGCCCGTTCCCTGCACATCAGGCTTCAATCGCGGGCGAACTTTCGTCACCGCCGACGGCACCAGCGCGACTTTTGTTTCCGACTCGGACATCATCGATCCTTACTGGCATGGAGACCAGGAGATGGTTCCTCCCGCTTATGGTTACCTGATGCTGCGCGACGGCACACGCTTTCGCGTCCAGGACGATAAGATCATCTGGATGCGCGATCGCAACGGAAACACGGTCGAATTTACTCATGACCTTTACAAGCGAGTCACAAGCATAAAGGACTCGCTCAACCGCGTCGTGACTGTGGCGTACGATAACGGATATGCCGCCGAGATCTCATTTAAGGGGGTCAATGAAGCGCCGCGAACAATACGCATTGGACAAGCCGGGCTCAATAGCGTCCTTCGCAGTGGCTATTCGCCTCAGACCTCCAGTCAGCTTTTTCCTGAGCTGCACGCTACCGGCAATTGGAACAATCCGATGGTCCTCAGTTACATCGAATTGCCCGACGGCAGAAAATATCAGCTTCAGTACAACAGCTATGGTGAGCTGGCGCGGGTAGTGCTCCCTACCGGCGGCGCAATCGAGTATGACTACGCAGCAGGGTTGACCGACGGCTACGCGAGCGGCGTTATCCCTGTTACAAACAATAAGCACATCTATCGCCGGGTCATTGAGCGGCGAGTTTATCCGGACGGTGGATCCGGAGCAGCGTATGCCAGTCGCATGACCTATAGCCGACCCGAGACCAGCACCACAAACGCGGGCTACGTGATGACCGATCAGTACAACTCCAGCGGCACGTTGCTGGCGCGTTCGCAGCACTCCTTTTACGGCAGTGCTCGAACTTCTTTTCTCAAACTGGCTACGGATTATCCGGGATGGCAGGACAGCCGCGAGTATCAGACGGATGTCTTCGATACCGACGGCACGACCGTATTGCAGCGCGTCAATAAGACCTTTGCTCAACGCGAAAGCGTTAGCTGGTGGACAGGCGCATCGGACGCGGCGCCGCCAAACGACGCTCGATTGATTGAGAGCGTTACAACCATCGAGCCCGGCGGCGCGAATCGTGTTTCCAAACAGACTTTCGGATTCGATGATTCTGTTCCTTTCAATAACCAGAACAATGTGAAGGAATACGATTTCGGCGCCGGGACACCGGGCGCTCTTTTGCGAGAAACGCGCACTACGTTTATCACCGCTTCCAACTACACTGGGACCGACGTCCATCTACGCAGCTTGCCGACGCAGGTCTCCGTTTACGACGGCGGTGGCGTGGAACGAGCACGGACAACAACTGAAGTCGACAACTATGGCGGGACTTATCATGCGTCACTCGTTCCTAGATCAGGCATCAGTGGGCTGTGTAACACTTCAACTACGGACTGCCCATATACCGCAAATTTCAGCGATGCCGGATATGAGAAGCGAGGCAATGGGACCGCCACCACAAGCTACCTGCTGACAAATGGCGCGGTAACGGGTTCAATCTCGAATTACGCGCAATACGATGTCGCTGGGAATGTGGTGAAGACAATTGACGCCCGCGGTTACGAGACCACCCTTGCTTACTCTGATACTTTCGGCGTTCCTGACGGCAATGCTCGGATAAACACCCAGCCGCTTGAGCTCTCCGCAGTTGGTCAGTCGAGCTATGCTTTTGCAACCAGCGCGACCAACGCCTTAGGTCACACGTCTTACACGCAGTTTGATTTCAATACCGGCCGTCCAGTCGATGGCGAAGACGCTAACGGAATTGTTTCCAGCGGTTATTCGGTTAATGACTTGCTGGATCGACCGACTAAGGTGATCCGCGGGGTCAATACATCTGCCCAAAATCAGACCATCTTCACTTACGACGAGACCCTCAGAACTATAACTACGTCCAGCGACCTTTACGCTAACACTGACGGCGTTATGGTCAGCCAGGTTCGCTACGATCCGATGGGCCGCACCACCGAAACGCGCCAGTATGAAAACGCCACCAAGTACATCGCGGTGCAGCAACAGTATGACGCGCTGGGAAGAAGCTATAAGACTTCAAATCCGTTCCGTCCCGTGGCGCCCGACAGTGAAACCGCGGTTTGGACCACTGCCGGATTCGATGCGCTGGGGCGGGGAATTTCAATGACGACGCCGGATACTGCGGTGGTTAGCACGAGCTACAGCGGCGCCACTGTTACGATAACAGACCAGGCAGGTAAGAAGCGCAAGAGCGTCACCGATGGACTGGGTCGTCTCAAGGAAGTTTATGAAGACCCTTCTGCGCTAAACTATCTGACGAGCTATAGCTACGACGTGCTCGACAATCTGACTACCGTGACGCAAGGCACGCAAACGCGCACGTTTGTCTATGATTCGCTCAAGCGTTTGACTTCCGCCACCAATCCGGAAAGCGGCACGATCAGCTATACCTACGACAGCAACAGCAATCTGGCGACGAAGACCGACGCCCTGGGAAGAGTAAGCACTTACACGTACGACGCTCTGAATCGAAACACCAGCATTGTCTATACAAACGATCCCAGTGGTACTCTGCCGGTAACTCGCGTTTACGATCTTGCGTCGAATGGCAAAGGACGTCTTTACCAGTCGCAGACCACCGGCACTAATGGTTCTTTGACGACGATAGATTCTTACGATGCGTTAGGCCGGCCGGTGACGCAGCGCCAGCAGTTTTATATCAGCGGCGCCTTGAGCCAGTCTTACACCACGCAGCGCAGCTACAATCGTGCCGGAGCAGTCGTTTCCCAGACTTATCCGTCAGGGCGAACTGTCAGTTATGTGTATGACACCGCGGGAAGGACCAGCAGCTTCACTGGCAATCTGGGTGACAGCGTATCGCGCACTTACGCGACGGGCATCACTTATTCACCTTTCGGCGGCATAGGAACAGAGCAGTTTGGCGCTGACACGCCGCTCTATCACAAGCTCCACTACAATAATCGCGGTCAACTCGGCGACGTGCGACTATCAACCGTCAACGACGATCAGAACTGGAACCGCGGCGCCATAATCAACTACTACTCGTGGGTGAACTTCACGGGCGGCGGCACTGGCTCGGACACTAACGGCAATCTTTATGCGCAGCAGCACTGGGTGCCGAATGATGATGCTATCAGCGGCTACTCCCTGATGCAGCAGAACTACGATTATGACGCGCTGAACCGGCTGAATTGGGTGGGGGAATACGCGAATGGCGCGACTCTCACGGGCAGTCAGACCTTCGCTTTTGGTCGCTATGGTAATCGCAACATAACCGGCGCCTCGGGTACTGGCATCAACAACAAACTGTTCACGGTCAACGAGAGTAACAACCGGTTGGAGGTGCCCTCTGGACAGAGCGGCACGATGACTTACAACAGTGCCGGAAATCTGACTACAGACACTTACAGCGGATTAGCACTAACTCGTGTGTATGACGCCGAGAACCGCATGGTTTCCGAGACTCAAGCCAGTGGTCTCGCGGGTGCTTATACCTACAACGCTGACGGCCAGCGTGTCCGACGCACAGTCGGCACTACCACCACCTGGCAGGTCTACGGTATGGATGGTGAGCTGTTAGCTGAGTATGCGGTGAATGGGGCAGTTGCGAGTCCGCAGAAGGAATATGGCTATCGTAACGGAGAGTTGCTCGTCACCACGGAGCCAAATCCCGGCAACAACACCGTGCAGTGGCTGGTTGGCGACCAACTCGGCACACCACGAATCATCGCCGACAAAACCGGTTCACTAGCCGGCATCAAGCGGCACGACTATCTTGCGTTTGGTGAAGAACTCTATGTCGGAACGGGCAACCGCACGCTCGCTTTGGGCTACAGCGGCGACAACGTTCGCCAGAAGTTCACCTCAAAAGAACGGGACATTGAAACGGGACTCGACTACTTCCTGGCTCGATCCTACTCATCGGCTCAAGGCAGGTTCACTTCGCCCGACGAATTCACTGGTGGGCCTGATGATCTGTTCGAGTTTGCGGAAGCCGCTTCTGCTAATCCGACTCTCTATGCTGACTTGGGAAACCCCCAGTCTCTAAATAAGTATCAGTATACGTACAACAACCCCGCTAACATGGTCGATGCGGATGGTCATTGCCCTACAGAGCCGTGCGCTGACTCCACATCAATAACTCCTGTTAGTTTGAACCCTATCGGCCGGGCTCACCAAACCGCCGCTGCCGTTGTGGCCGACGCAGCAATAGCAGTCGCGAAGGTTGGCGCAAACCTTGTGATTGGAGCGAGCAACATCGGAAATGGCGCGCTGAATGGCGCTCAGACACAGCATTACGATTCCGCTTCGAGCGCACAAGAGATTGTTATGCACGCGGTGGAGGTATTTACCCTACTTAGTCCAGTGCTTGGGCGGGCCGGCCCCACTGCGATATTAAGTGCCGAGTCGAGACCGGCCGTCACTGTGCCGTATAGCCGACCATCGGGGGCCACCACGCCCGCGCAACGAGCTTCAGTTCAGGGGCAACCTTGTTCGGTGTGCGGGGAGTCAGCTCCAAGAATGAACGCCGGTCACAAAGAAGCGCTTGTGAAAGAGTACTATCGGACAGGTACAATTGATCGGACTCGAATGAGGGATATTGGAGCGGTTCGATCCGAGTGCCCAACATGCTCGAATAGAGAGGGAGCAAGGATGAGTAGGTATTCCAAGGCCATGAAGAATCAGATACCAAGATGACCACAAATCAAGAAGTGAAATACGAAGACGTGGAAGAACAGCAGCGCAGTTATTGCAAGCAATTAAACGAACGGTACATGCCCGCAGATCCGAGCTCGAGGGTGGGCCTTGCCTTGGAGACGCAAGGCCGCCTGCCGATCAATGGACTACGACATCCTCCCCAGGGGAATATGAACGGCTGGTATTTGTGGTGCGGCGAAGAGTTTCCCTCAAATGATGATGCTTTCTCGCCTGTGCATCCACATCACTTAATTCAGTTGCGCCCTGAAATACTTAAGTTCTTAGGACTGCCACCGGGCTACCGATTTCTCCTCGCTGGTGATCACGCGGACGTTTGGTTTGACCCTTCGCTGCTACACGTATGAATCCTTGAAGACAAAGCGACTTACAATCGCGCCAGCGGTATGACCAGCCAAACTTATCCATCGGTGCCGGGCGCGGGTGATCGACGCACGGTATCGTACACTCCTGACGCGGCCGGGAGACTGGCGTCGCTGAGCACGAGCGCTACCAGCTATGCGCCGGCAGCCAGTGTGTTGAGTATCGGCTATGCGTCGCACAACGGGCTGAAAACTGAAACCTACGGTAACAACCTGATTCACGCCGTCAGCTACAACAATCGTCTGCAGTCCAGTGAGATCAAGTTGGGCACGAGCGGCGCACCCACGTCGGTGGTTGGGCTCACTTACAACTACGGCACGACCAACAACAACGGTAACTTGCAGAGCACGAGTTATGCGGGCGGAGGCTTGAGTTACACGCAGACGTTCGGCTACGACCAGTTGAATCGGCTGACTACCTCGCAGGAGGGTGCCAGTTGGTCGCAGACAAACTCTTATGACCCGTTTGGCAATCGTTCGATCGTGGGCGGTGCACTGACCTTTAGTGCCAGCAACAATCGCATCACCAACGCAGGCTACAGTTACGATGCGGTGGGAAATCTGACCAATGACACTGCTCACTGGTACACCTTCGACGCTGAGAACAAGATTACCAAGGTGGATAATCTTTCGGCGTATGTTTATGACGGCGAAGGCCAGCGGGTCAGAAAGTTGGTGAATGAGAATCTTCGCTTCATTTACGGAATTGGGGGCGAACAGATCGCGGAGTTCCACGGCGATAGCGGTTTGCTCATGAAGGAATACATCTACGGCGCGAGCGGCCTGGTTGCGACGATTGAACCCCCAGCAGTCAATGCCAACGGCACGCGCTACACAACTTCAGATCATCTCGGTTCCCCGCGCGTCGTAACAAACTCATCGGCAGGTGTTGCCAGCCGCCACGACTACTTGCCGTTCGGTGAGGAACTCTTCGCCGGCACAGGGGGAAGGACGATGGCGCAAGGATATTCGCAGCCGGACGGCGTGCGTCAGGGCTTCACGGGCTACGAGAAAGATGGCGAGACGGGACTGAACTTCGCACAGGCGCGATATCAGTCGCCGACGCAGGGAAGATTCACTAGTCCCGATGCGTATGTCATCTTTTTTGAGATGAAAAGAGGAAGAAATGCGCGGGAACGAGCCGGGATGTTACGTGCATACGCTTCAGAACCGCAGAATTGGAATCGCTATAGCTATTGCATCAATGATCCAGTGAATCTTATTGATCCGTCGGGTTTGATCTGGTTGACGAAGGATAATGAGAATTACCAGTGGGTTGATGATGATAAGTATCGGAAGGAAGATTGGGAAGGATATAGCGAGGCTGACGCTGGCACGATCGCTTACTTTGGTGAAGGCTGGGGCGGCTATCAGGACAAGTACAAAGGACTGATGGGTAGCTATGTAACGCTCAATGCTGACGGAAGTCTGAGTTCTGCCGGCATATCGGATGTTGATGAAGTCAACGATCCACCCCATCAGTCATTGGTTATGATTGGTGATCAATCCTTCACCCGCAAGGTGAGGGGACGATCTCAACCGGCGGCCCTTCAGTAATTCCAACCGACTCGAGTTGCCTTTTGCTAACGCGGAGCGATCTCATTAACACCGCGGCTTTAGCCCGGTGAATCAGGATCTTCGTTTGATAAAGAAACCGTTTCAACGGTTTTTGTGGTAGGGACCATGAGAAACCGTTAGAAACGGTTCAGGACTGTTCGCCAACTGACTGATCACCGGGCTGAAGCCACGGTGTTAATGAAATCGCTCCGCGGGGATTACTCTCCATTTCCTCACGGCATCTGCAACGTTAGTCGTATCATGTTCCCTCGGCTGACGGGCGTGGGGGCCCGCAAACAGGAGGTGGGTTATGAAGAACAGAATCAGAGTGGCGCTGATATTCGTTGGCGGGTTGCTTGTGGGCGCGCTATCGACCTTCATCATCATGGGCCAACTCAGTTATCTCACGTACCAGGATTTTTATATGATGAGTGCCAGAGAACAAACCCATATCGCCTGGGAGCTGAGAACTAACAGGCAGAGTGAATTACAAAAGCGTGCCGAAGCCAACCTGCCCGGTATAGTGCTCGCAATTCACAACGACCGGAGACTTCGGAGCGCTGACGGGGCCCAGTCAGTGTTGCGAGGAATCAGGGACTACTACGAAATGAATTCACTCCCGCCGCCCTCGGAGATATCCGTAATTCTCAGTGAGGTGCCGCGTAGTAAGCATTGATCATATGTTGAGCGATCGCCCAACACCTCGTTGAGAGTTAAGGGGTAAACACATGAAGCAATTCTTTGTGGTCGCCATTCCAGCTATCGCCGTCCTGTTCATGTCGTCTGCAAGGGCTATTACGTTCGGTCAGCAGGATCCTACTCCAGACCCGGACATAACAGTCGCCCGACCTGCGTATGTAAAAAGTCACCCGAAGGTGCTCTTTGACGAAGCTCATTTCAACGTTCACACCAGCGGAGATCGCTCAAAAGCGTTCGCCGATCTCATCACAAAAGACGGCTACCGAGTGGTTCCCAATAAAGAGAAGTTTGAGGCGAAGAACCTTAAAGGGGTTGATATTCTCGTGATTGTCTCCGCGCTGGGTGCGAACAGAGAGATCAACCCCGAGGCGGCGGGCAATCCAGCATTCACTGAAGACGAATGCGATGTGGTCAAGGATTGGGTGCGCGGCGGTGGAAGTTTACTGCTAATCACTGATCACGAACCCACTGGCGCGGCCGCACGGAATCTTGCGAAGCGCTTCGGGGTGGACATGAGCGATGGGACCACCAAGGACAGCTCTCCCGAGAACTACATGAAGGGTTGCAACGGGTGTATGCGCTTTACGCGTGAGAACGGACTTCTCGGCGATCACGCCATCACTCGTGGACGCGATTCGGTGGAGCGGATTCGCGGAATCGAGAATGGAGTTGGCCAATCTCTGAAGGGTCCACCAGGGAGTATCTCATTCCTAAAGCTGGCCGATACGGCTTATGACGAGCTCCCCGGCGGAAAGAAAATCTCCGCCGCCGGCCGATCGCAAGGGATTGCCTTCAAGTTCGGCAAAGGTCGCGTGGTCGTGCTCGGTGAAGCGGCCATGCTTGCGGGCCAGGGGCCGCGACCGGGGCAAAAATTTCGTAGGTGGTGGTTGGATTATCCTGGGATAGACAACCGACAACTAGCACTCAATATACTGCATTGGCTTTCA